>CAZVJU010000010.1:10344-38563 GCA_964627195.1 uncultured Gammaproteobacteria bacterium
TCTAGTTGCTACTCTTTACCAATTCGCTGAGAAAAAAGATGACTTAAAAAAGATGTGGGGTTTAGATCTTGCATATCACGAAGATGATTACTGGGAATTTATGTCAAAATCCGGAACCCTGTTTAATTTCGAGAAAGACGAAAAAGGAGAAGATGTTATCAGTGCGATTTACATTAACCTTCCTGAGTAAGTAAATTATTTAATTTTATTCATTCTTTGTAACCCTGTGGCGTCCAAGAACCAATCGACCACTCGGGATTTTTTGGAGTCAATTTTTTCAATATAACCAAAATTAATATTGTGACTTGATAATTGATTTGTACTGTTGTAATTTTTAACTGATGGATATCAAACAATTTCTAGAAAAAGCACAGGAATATATCAGCGCTAAAATCTACAACAGCTCCTTTAATTTGCAAGATTTTTCTCAGATCGGGGTAATCAAAGAACCCTATCAAATAGACGACAGGTCTTACCAAATCTATTACCTCAAAAAATTGACTGGCTTCAGACCAAATAAAGAGCGTCCCGAACCGTTTTTATACGCGTTCTTTATAGTAAGACCTTTGGGGGGAGAAAAAGAAAAATTTTTGGCGGAACTTAAGAAAAAACAGGATGGTCAAGAATGTGATGAAAGTATTATTAGCCATTACTATATGCCTTTCTTTCCTGCGTATGAACCCTTCCGGATTTTGTATGAAAATTTAGCCGGAATGCTTTCGCATGATTTTCTGCCAGGTCGGGGTTATGAATTTATCTTTCAAATTGCTGTACCTACGAAGGATTATGATATAGCTATTGTTTTTGCTGAAGTCGGCTCGCTAACAAAACTTAAAGGCATTTATCCTAACGAAATGCCTTTCAACCCCGCAGATTAGTTTTTCCTGTCGATGACGAGAGGGAATTTCTATGTGGAAAATTAAGCATATTAGTCAGATGGATTAGATCAGATTGCTTAATTTAAGCCACTCTTTATAACCTTGTGGGGTCCACAAACCAGTTAGCCATTCGGGATTCTTAAGAGTCAGTTTTTTTCCAGCGAAGATTTTATGGGCTAATCCCGTATAGTACCTAAGAGAATATAGAGTTTCAGGTGGAGGCGTTCCATCCTCTAACCAATCGGAGGTGTTATAAGCTATAAACCAGTTTGCGTAATTAAAATCTATTGAGTATTTCGAAATGCTTCCGGCAACTTCATTAAAGTTCTTCTTTTGTTTTTGAGCTAAAGCAAGAATTGAGTAAGCTTTTAGGTTAAAATAATAATCACTAGACAACTTGATACTTTTATATAGCCTGTCGAAATTACTTGTATCTACTATTCCCAGTTCCTTTAGGTATTTATCATTACTATAAACTAAATCGTATAACACTTCGGAAAACTTTTCTGCAATTTCTTCATCGACTACAGAATTTGAAGCTATATTTGTTAATCTGTTGAAACTACCAAGCTCTGATGTTTGTTGTATAAATGGATTTTTGGTAACATAATTGGAACAAAGTCTATTTAGATAATGGCCTAATTCGTGATACAAAAGACTTAAGAATCCTTCTGTAATAATTTTCGGTTGACCATCAACTAGCCTACAAATTTGTTTTGCCTTCAACCCAATAAGTTTATTATTGAAGTCGGTGTATGAAGTATTATGATAGAAACTAAGCATAATATGGATTTTGGAAATTTCCTTCTTTAGATTACTATCATTTACAGCGTCTGATAATATTTCTAAAACGACCTGTGACTTTTTCTGTATTTCTTTCTCCCAAAAAGCTTCTAATTTAGGTGAGCTTATAAAAAAACCTGAATTTTGAGGATATTTCTCCATAAGATAGCTGTAGCTGTTTTTGACATTGTTTAAGTTTGTTTCCAACCAATTACCCAACCAGTCAAAATCCGATAGAGAAAGATAGCAGCTATCAAGATGTTCGGTTAAAGTTGGCCATTTTCTTCTAATCTGCCATGTAAGGCAATTAGACCTAGAAAGTAAATGTTTGTCGAGTTCTTTCCATGGTAGAAGATCAACTTCTTTTAAATTATTCTTTTGAATAATATTTATAACTTTTAAACGGCATTCGGAGAGATCGTTATTAATTTTGTTAAGACAATCTGTGTCTGATATTATATTTTCGTAGAAGAATAAATCCAGAATGGAAGTACTGTATTTAATTAATTCACATCCTTCTTTGAATATTTTTTCCGGATCATCATTCATATAGTAATATTACTAGTTATTTAATTATTAATAAACCCTCCCGTTAGTGTAATTTGAGGTAAGTACAACGTCTCCTTAACTTATTTTTAACTCCACGGTAGAATACTTATATGAACTTGTTTAATAAGGGGATAAGAAATGACGAAGAAGAGGAATATGAGAATGACCCGTCCTTCGCCGAAGCTATGGAGGGCAAGGAAGAGATTCGTCGCAGACGGAAGTACCCCAGGAGTAGAGACTTTAAAGACTTGAAATCAGAGAACAAGAAAAAACGCGAACCCAAAAAACCTTGGGGGAAAGGGGAAAGGCTTTTTGTTCTTTTAGCGATTCTTCTCACTGTCGGAACCTCGGGGATTTTGGCTATGTCTGCACGGAGCTGGAAGCTTCCGGGTATGCCGAGATTAAAAATACCCTCAATTTCTATTCCCTTTTTTGGGGAGGAGACAATTACTTTAGAGGGAGATAAGACACTAGACAAAGACAGAGCTAAATCCCAGGCAGCGATCTCCAAATTCAAAGAGTTAACTGGCGCTTTGTCGGGGGTGTATGGTTTGTATGTAATTCATCTAGATAACGGGTTCTCGTATGGAGTGAATGAGAAGGAAGTATTTCAAGCTGCATCTTTGATTAAACTTCCGGTAATGGCAGCTATGTATCAAGAAGCAGAGTTTGGAAATTTGGATCTGGATGAAAAATATACCTTAAAAAATTCGGATAAAGTAAGCGGTGCTGGGAGTTTATACGGAAAACCAGCAGGGTATCAGATAACCTATCGGAATTTAGTTGGGCTAATGGGAAAGCAATCTGATAACACTGCTTTTAATATAGTCCGAAAGCTTTTAGGGGATGAAAGAATTACTGAGGTTATTCAATCAGTTGGAATGCTTGATACTTCTTTGGAAGAAAATGAGACTACGCCGAAAGACGTTGGAGCGTTTTTCGAAGAACTGTGGCAGGCCCGCCTGCCAGCGCCTGAGCGCAGCGATGGCGGGCAGGGAAATATCGTAAACGATAAATCACGAGACGAGATATTAGATGATATGACAAATACAATTTACGAAAACTGGTTAGCGGCGGGCATTCCAGAAGACGTCCGTGTTGCCCATAAATATGGTCGGGAAGTACACGTTGTGAATGATGCCGGAATTGTCTTTACTGATGAACCTTATGTAATTGTGATTTTGAGTAAAGGCGTGATTGAAATTGAAGCAGACGAAATTTTTCCGGAACTGGCAAGAAGTGTGTATGAAATAGAAACTGGTCAGTAATTCTACAGACATCACATCCCAAGATTGGATTATAAGCAAAGCTTGGCCAAAGAGTACTATGGTAAATTATGTGATGTATGCCAAACAAATCATAACCTTAGTCCATTTTTCAAATGTGATTTGTTTATATTGTAAACACTGATTTTCTTGACACACTCATAAAGTATGATAATATGAAAGTATGAGTGATTTAGTTAGAACTACCATAACCATACCCGAATCTATCTATAATCAAATTAAGATCCTTGCTGCTTATAAAGGAAAAAGTGTTAGTTCTTTTGTAACAGAGGTTCTTAATGAAAAAATAAAGGGAAAGAAGATACTTAAGAAAAAGATTGATCCAATGAGTACTCTTGGTGTATTTAGTTTGGGAGGAAAGGAACCTTATAAACATCGGGAAGAGTTATATGACGACTATCTTAAGGAAAAAATGGGGCTTTGATTCTAATATAATTGTCTACGCTCTCGATGCGGATTCGAAGTATCACAAAAGAACAAAGGAGCTTCTTGTAAACCTACGAAGGAATAGAGAAATTCCACACATAACTCATCAGAATATTTTGGAGGTAGAAAAGGTGTTAACTAAGGTTTTTGAGTTAAATAAGAATATAGTAATCGAAAAGCTTTCATTATTATTAGACAGTTTTAATTTTACGTTTGTGTCGCCTCATTTGACAACCATTCACAGATACCACAAATTTTTTAGTGAAAAGGAAGGCAAAAAGATATTTGATCTTTATTTAGCCGCAACTTACATCGATAATGGGATAAATCAGATGTATACTGCAAACGAGAAGGATTTTGCTGGAATTCCGAACTTCAAGGCAGTAAATCCGTATAAAAAGATTAGGAAGTATTTTCCTTTAGCTTAAAAACAATCATAATATTCGTTGGTTGTTCTGTGCCCCGAACGTCGCATACGATTGACTGAGGCTTCTCGTATCCTTGACCGATCAGATACCCCGTTAGTTTATCCGGTAATAAATATGATGCTGCATAATCAGGACTCAGATTTCTGGCAATTTTTTCTTCTCTGGGTATTCTTAAAGTCATAATACTATTTCTTAATTCCTCCAAATTTACTATATCTATTACTCCTTCTTGTAATCTTGCAACCGATTCTTGCTCTTTTTTTATATGATCTTGATTTTTATTTGCAAAATTACTTTCCCAAGCACCTTGGGTTGTGCAAGTCCTAATAGAAATAACATCGGGCTTTATTTTAATAACTTTTTCAAAAAGACTGGCAATGTCACTAGGAGTTAAATAATCCAGTACTCCGTGAAGTGAGACAAGTCGAGTGTTGTCAATATATTCCGGCTGGATTTCAAAATCCACGATATCTGTGTCTCCGTGATACTTCATCTCAACTTGAGGATATGCTTTATGCATATCAATAAATGCCTGTGGGGGTGGAGAAATATCATAAAGGTGAATTATCGGTAAGTCGTAGCCAGATAAGTCTTGCTCCTGGAGTGCGTATCCAACCTCCCAGGTTGCGGGTCCTGCCCCTAAGATTAAAGTGTATTTACCTTTACCAGTTAGAAGAGCTTTCCAAGCCTCTTCATATAGCGGCGCGCGTTCTAACAAAATATGTTTAGAAGTGCTGTAAACTAAACCCGATCCTGGTTCTAATATAAAATCTGTTATGGTTTTATCTTCTTTCCCCATCGTATTATATGAATATTTATTGTCTTTTTCGGTATTTTCCCCTGAATTGGTTTTTCAAGATATCTAAAAATTGGCCTGGTCTTACTATTTCAGGAGTACTTCTTTTTTCCTCAACTTTTTCTTCCTCTTTGATAGGTTCGGATCCTCCATCCTTAGTAAACCATTCAGGTGAGCATTTCTTTTCAGGTTTATTTTCCTCCAAAAACCACTCCATCTTTATCGGGCAGCCGTCACAGGCTAGAGTGCCGGTGTATGGACAAATCGGAACTTGGACTAATTTTGCCGGAACCGGCCAGTTACTGTTTGTCGACGTGGCCAGATTTACTTCATTTGCCAAAAGCGCTGACATAATTTTATTCCAGATAGGAGTTGCTCCGGTAACTCCTGATGCGATGCGTGCCATTTGTGAGTTGTTGTTATTGCCAACCCACACCGCGACAACGTAATTATGAGTGTAACCGATTGCCAGGTTATCCCGAAGGTCGTTGCTTGTGCCCGTTTTTGCCGCCACCTCGCTATGTTTTGGAATTACAAGGAGTGAATTTACTCCGAAAGAAGGAGAGCGTGCTTGATTATCTTTTAAGATATCGGTAATTAGAAATGCCACTCTTTCATCAAGAACCTTCTCTCCCTTACATTGTGGTGAGGTTTTTATATTTAACGAAGCTGACTCGGTTCCGGAAGCCTGTGCGATATGAGAACTGTTTTCTTCCCTGCAGGAAAACTCTTCCAAAACTTTTCCTTTGTAATCTTTTATCATAAGAGCCGATACGAGCTCTGGTTTTACCCCGTAATTTGCGATAGTTGCAT
The DNA here is from genome assembly GCA_964627195.1 of uncultured Gammaproteobacteria bacterium. Taxonomy (GTDB): domain Bacteria; phylum Patescibacteriota; class Microgenomatia; order UBA8517; family UBA8517; genus CAZVJU01. The sequence goes on from CAZVJU010000010.1 coordinate 16,304, forward strand.
AGACACGAGCAAGATCCAGCAGTTTTACATCACCCCCTCCTAGGGTTAAAGATAAACCGTAGTCATCCGGATTGCTCCAGGAGGTTATACCCATCTTTTTCCCCATATCAAACATTAGCTTAACACCGTACGAAGCTAAAACCTTGACGGCTGGGATATTTCGGCTTTCGGCAAGAGCGCTTCTTAGTGTGAGATTACCGCGGTATCCGCCTTCATAATTTTTTGGGGTATAAGGAGGTTGGCCCTCTACCAAAAAGGTGACCGGAGAGTCGGTAATTACACTTGCCGGGGTTAAGCCGTTTGAGAGGGCATAAGCGTAATTAACCACTTTAATTGATGAGCCGGGTTGGCGTGGCCGAGTGGTTACGTTAACATTGCCGTCATGTTCAGTATCGAAATAGTCATGTGACCCGACCATTGCCAGAATCTCGCCCGTTTGAGGGTGTAAGACAAGTGCTGCTCCGTTTGTTACGTTTAGCTTAGCAAGAGCTTCAACCTCTTCTTTAACGGCTCTTTCTGCCAGTTCTTGGATTTGGTAGTCCAGTGTAGTTACTACTTCTAACCCACCTTTTTCAACCACTTCTTTGCCATATTTCTCTTCCAGAAGTTCTTTAACATAAAAAACAAAGTGGGGGGCTTTTATTTCAATTTTATTTTCAGTAAAAGTTAATTCCTGGTTTTCAGCTTCCTTTTGCTGCTCTTCAGTAATAAAACCATTTGTTTTCATAAGCTCCAGGACATCTTTTTGGCGTCCGAGTGCACCATCAAGATTTTCCTGAAAAGGGGAATAGCGCGAAGGACTTTTGGGTAGCCCTGCGAGAAATGCGGCCTCTGCCAAACTTAACTTGTTAACATTTTTAGTAAAGTATGTTCTAGCTGCTTCCTCAATTCCGTATGCCGTTCCGCCGTAAGATACCTCATTGAGATACATCTCCAGAATTTCATCTTTGCTGTAGGTTAACTCAACCTCAACGGCGAGAGCCACCTCTTTTAATTTGCGTATCAAAGTTTTTTCAGGAGTAAGAAGAGTATTTTTTACAAGTTGCTGAGTTATTGTCGACCCGCCAACGCTTAACTCCTTTTCCTTGACGTCATTTAACACTGCTCGGACGATTCCGCGAATTGAAAAACCGGGGTGAGAGTAAAACTCCGCGTCCTCGATGGCCACTGTTGCAAGCAGAACATGAGGTGGGATTTCACTAATGGGTACCGGGGTTCTATTTTTATCTTTGAAGATTGTATAAAGAAGAACACCATTCCTGTCGTAAATTTTAGTTGATACCGGAATAACCCTTTGCGATAGAGTTTTGGGAGAGGGAAGATTCCGCATGATTACAATCCAAAAAAGGAGTATTCCCAGACCTGTCCATAAAAAGGTGGACGCAAAAAAGAAAATCAAAATCCTCGTAAAATTCCGTCTGGTATGAAGAAGTGAAAGTTTTACTTTTAGAGTAAGTAATGAGAAGTTATCGCTTATAAACCTTGCTACTTGGAACAAAATTTTGAGAAGTGTTAAGCTAAGCTTGAAAAATGCATGAATAGTAATTTTAATTACTTTAAAGAAGTGTGTCAGAAGTTGATCTGATACAGTTTTTGTTGAGGAAATAAAGATTACCCCCTTTTTACGAATTTTTTTCCACGGAGGGAGAATTTTAATTTGCTTGAGATTCTTAATTATCGGCTGAAGAAGTTTTGAGGCGTCGAAAATCCTAGCTAAGATAAGTCCTGTAGTATAGAGAAGAAAGACACCTCCAAGAAATACGAAAGAAAGAAAAATGAAGACTGGTTTGCCAATAGAAATAAGTAACCCCGAGGCGAAATTGAGGGCTCTTAAAAATTTCTTTGGGGCAAGTTTCTCATTTAAGGAATTGTAAGAGTGTAAAGCACCCACTTCAACCTACAAATTTCAGCAGAGCCGAAATATGCTACGAAAACTACATAACCTATATTAACTTGTAGTTTTCCTATATTATAACAGATCTCGAGAAAACTCCGGGCTCTTAGCCCGGAGATGAACCTGCCTTGCCGGCTCGCTTCGCCGAATTGAGGTGAGCAGGTAGGTCGAGCTCTGACAATGTGTTAGCAGTGCTAAGCTTTGCTTACCAAAGTACTCTTTGGCCAAGCTTTGCTTACCAAAGTACTCTTTGGCCAAGCTTTGCTTATATGAACTAGTTTTGAAACCAGTTCATAGTAGAAGAGATTGCGGACTTTAAACAAATCACATTTGAAAAATGGACTAAGGTTATGATTTGTTTGGCATACATCACATAATTTATAGTCCAATCTTGGGATGTGATGTCTGTAGGTTATGGTCAAGTTCAGTCGCCAATTTTTTCTCTGACGCATTTACCTTGTTCACACTTAGCCTCATAACAGGTGACCGGATAACTTTGGGTGCAATATGTTAAATCTTTACAATCGTCGTCAGTTGAACAAGTCCCGCTTTCATTAGTATCAATAAATTTAAAAGTGGAGAGAATTTGGTCGAGATTTTTTGGTATTTCTGATTTGTGTTCGGTAGTAACATCATGCCTGTAAACAATAACTACAAGATGTGTTGGAAAGTCTGGATTTGCAAGTATGATGCTTGTCATAAAGTAACCAAGGCCATGCGCAAGGTATGAGTAACGGTAACCCCTTAGGTTTCCTATCTCATATTTTTCTGAAGTCAAAGCATCTCCTTCATCAAACGTGTTACTTTCAATAAATTCGTCGAGTGTCATTTCTCTTTGAAGGGTTTGATTGTAGTATGTCCCACTTGTTATTTCGAACCTGGGAATTACATAAGATTTTTCTTCTATACCATCCTTTATTATGATTGAGTTTCTGGTTGAGAGAATATTGGTTTGAGCGTCTAGCCAACTTGATGGATATTCGAATGACAGTTTAATAGCTGGATTAGAGTATGTTTTCCAATTCACAGTTTTATCTTCTTTTAAACTTTTCTCGGTTGGAACCCATCCTTTTTTAAAATCTTTTCCACAGACCTCTTCAGATGATTTGCCTTGGGGTATGTAATCACAGTTTTGAAAGGCACATATCTTATCCGTTTCTTTCTCGCATTGCTCTTGCGTATTATAAACAGTATTTGAATTTGGTGGAGGAGTTGTTTTAATCAATCCTTTCTGCCAGGAGAAGTAGAGAAGACCACCAATTCCAATAATTACAACTACTACAATAAGGAATAGCTGAGCAAAGCCAAGTATTATACGGTACCTCGTAAAACCTTTTTGATTTTTTATCATTTTCTTTTCTTAAGTAAACTTAAAAATTCTTCAACTTTAAGAGGAATGGGTTTTAAAATTCCGTTTCGGAGAGTTCCTCTCTTTACTATTTTATGATCTGGAACAATTATGATTTGAGTGAAGTTTCCTTTATGTCTTTCAAGTTTTATATGGCTGCCTTTTTGAGATATTTTTTCAAATCCATTTTTTCGAAGAGCTTTTATAACTTCACGTCCACTAATTTGGGGGAGCTTAGGCATATCTAACCTTGATGGGAATTAAAAATTGCTTTTCTTCCTTTTCATCTCCATACTCCAACATTTCAGGAGCTGACTCTAAGTATAGTTCGATTGCCTCTTTTATATTTTTTACCGTTTCCTCAAATGTTTCTCCTTGGGATGTGCATCCAGGAAGGGCAGGAACCCATACGGAATATCCTCCCTCTTTTTCCTCTTGAATAACAGCGTTATATTGCAGAATTTTAACTTTTTTCTTTGCCATTTGAGTTATTATACTACTTTTTTTAGTCAAGGAATTTAAAGGTGGAGAGGATTTGGTCGAAAGATTTCTTATCAGACCAGTCGTTGCTTGTTTTTATCGAAGACTGATCTTTGCCCATTTCTTTGTATGTCAGCATGTAGACTTTTTTGTCTTTTATCGCAAGCAGCTTGACTATAACTAAGCCCCAGTCGTTTATTCCGCTCCCGTAAAATTCGTTAGAAAATATTTCGTATTTTAGGGCGCTGGTTTCATCCAAGGTTGTTTGTTCTTTTCTAATCAATTTCTCCGGCCACTTGGAGTCGGTATTTATAGAAAGGTAGTCTTCTAATTCATATGTGTCAAAATAAGCAATTCCCGTGTTGATAAAAAGTTGTTGACATCTTTCCCCATTATCGTAGTTGCACTTGCGCCGAATAAGTATTCCGGAAGCGGTATTAACATTGTCATTGCCGAAGGTTGAGACTTCCCAACCTGTTGGATAGTTCAGTTGGTAATTATATTCGCTGTTTGTATATTTATCCCAATTTTCAATTTCATCAGTTGTCGAAGTTGGGGTAGGGGAAACAATAACTTGTTTTTGAGTAGGGGTGAATTTTATCTGCCCGTTTTTGTAGGCATAGTATCCTATACCTATTACAACAAATAAGGCAAGAGCTATTAAAACAAAAATCTCTGAAATTCCCCTTGTTTGTTTATTCATTTCAAACTTGAGCTTTGACCTTTTTTTACAAGCCTACTGATTGCGAATCCAATATTTACAATTACTGACGACATAACAAACCAGACACCTAGATCTAATACCAGATTCTTGTAATCAATCTCTGTAGAAGCAGTCTTTTGTTCCGGAATAAATACCCCACTGCCATGAAATTCGTAGTAAGTAAAAGGTAATCCTTTCAAGCCTCTACAACCTGCCAAGCAATCAACGGGTGGGAATGTATAGAAAGAAGGATAGATAAACAGCAGTAGGAAAACTAAAAATAACAATAACAGAAGTAGCAATTTCTTCATAATTCTTGTGTGTTTAATCCTCTCAAAAATAAATTGACGGTTCTTTTAAAGACTTATCCCACCTCCAAAAACATACATCGTTTTTACCTGTCCATTCGTTAAATTTACACACCCTGAGAAGACCGTTTCTTCCGGACAAAAGAGATAGATTAAAATAAAGTGAAATGATTGTAAGAAGAGCAAGAACTAGAAGGATCAACAGTATTTTCTGAAAATGACTTTTTTCTATTCCCATTAAATTTATATTATTCGTTTTTGAATCACTAAACAAGAGAAAAGTCTCTCATTAAAATGTCTTTTAAGGATTTGAAGAAAAGGTGAATTACTGACCTAAGGGAACCTGTGGGGCGACTGGTTTATCGAGTGAAATATGATCCACAAGCTCATGGTTATTAAGCTTTATGTATCCTGATTCTGTAATTTTAGCTCCGAAGGCGGGGATGTAATTGAATCTGGTTACATTGCTGATATCTTTATCAGTTAGGCCGGAGAGAACCTTATCTACTAGTTTTTTGATTTCCTTTTTCGCTAGCTCGAGGTCATTGTTTTTTGAATCTGTCAAATCGTTTGTTTTTAAGTTGACGATAACGCTGGCAGATCCGTTTACCCGAATTGCTTTTATGAGTTCTTCTTGGTCAGATGGACCCAGAAACTTAAATGTGGAGAGGATTTGGTCGAGAATTTGATCCGCTTTAGTTTCCTCTGACCTTGGAAAATGATATAAGGCTCTATAAATATTTTTGTCATCTGATATTTTGCTTATAAAAACTTCAACAATTTCCCCCATGCCAGCACCCCAGCATTCATCAGAAGCATTATCAACAGTAGTATGAATATATTTTTGTATCAAAAGTTGGTTTAAAGTTTTTGATTCAATAAAATCTATACATTTGAATTTATCAATGTATTCAGGCTCATCGTGGATCCAGATGATAAAACCTTCGTTATCTGGTGCAAAGACTCTTTTATCTTTCTCGTCAAGTATCCAATCACCTGGATATTTAAAGAAGACATTATCAGATTTGTATGTTTTCCAGTTTGTGATTTCACTCTGAGTTTCGCTTGGAGTAGGGGAAATCTTCAGAATAGGAATAGTTTTTATTAACCCCCTTTGCCATGAATAGTAGAGAAGTCCACCCATTCCAACTAGTACAATTACAAGAACAAGAAAAAGATGAACAAAGCCTTGTTCATACAAGTTGACCGCAGTAAACCTTTTTGAATATTTGTTCACTGTAATTTATTCTAGCATTCTGGAAAGTAGCAAGGAATGGTTACCATGGAAAGTGTGTCTAAGGTTTTAGTCTACTGCTTGTCTCCTGGTTTTAAACACGATAATATTTAGGTTCAGATTAAATTATGATAACAAAATTTGGGAATCTTACTCTTTTTGTAAAAATAATAGTTATTTTAGATCTGATAGCGGTTTTGACTCAAACAGTATTTATACTTTTATTTTTTACTCCGGCGAGAACCTTAGTTTCCTCTATGGTAATTGATAGTGTTGGAGCATACGACGAAGTAGCTGTTTTTGGCTTCTTCATTAGTATAGTTATTTTTACTCTTTTAGTTAGGGGGTTATTGAATAGAAAACATTGGGCTGTGCTATTGCAGATTTTTTTACTTCTTCCCTCATTTTTTGCCTTTCCAATAGGAACTGTTTTATTTGTTGTATTGGTTTATAAACTGGTAAAGTTAGAGAGAATTGGTTACTTTTCCTGAAATTTAATTCACCCCTCACACTACATTTTCAGTAATTTTTCTTCTTGCTTAATTAAGACAGTTATAGTTGCTAAATCTCAAAAGTGGAGCGAATTTGGTTATGTAACTGTCAACTTCGCTTTTGAAAATCAACAGCCCATAAAGTGTTAAGTGAATTTAGGTGTATTGGAAAGATTAATCTTTTGTCAAACCTATGAACTCCATATTGTTAGCATTATCTGCGTGGTATTGATATTTTTTATTGGCTGATTCGAGTATTATCAAATATCCAGGAGTTGGGGTATCGCCGCAAACATCAAGACCCTCGTGTTTTGGATTACCGAGACAAATATTTGGCCAGGTAGTCTCTTTAGCTTCAACGAGTGAGACATCACTCTTGGATACTTTAAGTTTTACTACCAAATCTTGGATGGCATTTTCTATTTGAAACGAAAGACTGGAACACTCATCTCCTACTCCATCTTCATTACTATCTTCTTGGTTGGGATTTTTAACAGAAATGCAATTATCATCAGTGTTTAGAATTCCATCCTAGTCGGTATCTGGACTCGTCTTCCTTGCATCTTCAATAGAGAGCTCTCTTAATGGATTTTCTTTAGGGAAATTAGATGAGTTAGGTGAGGTTGGGACTTGTTGCGATGTTATTATCATTCCCTTCTGCCAGGAGTAGTAGAGAAACCCTCCGAGTCCAACAAGGGCAATAAGAACTATGATTACTAGATGTACAAAACCTCGGTTGTTTGCTGTCATTGTTTACTTAGTGTACATTTACCATTTATACATTTGGAAACTAAATTGTCACAATAAATATCACAAATTGGACCTTTATAGTTCGCACATGTTGACTCGTAAAGTTGTTTATACTTGTTTTCGTAGGTTTTGTTAACAGAACTTCCACAACCACAACTACATTCAGTATTTACTTTAGTGCAGTCCTGATTCGCCCTACATGATTGTTCCGCTATTTGAACAGAGACCTTGCTTTGTACAGGTCCCAGAAACTTAAACGTGGAGAGGATTTGGTCAATTGTTTTTATTCCTAACTCTGTTGGAAGTGAACCTGTTTCTCCGGAAGATACAAAGATGAATATCAGATTTTCGTGGGTGAAAATAATTGTATAAGTAGGATTTTCATATAGATTATAAAGAGTTTTAATTCCTTTTACGTTATTATTTTCATAATTTTTGATATTTTCATTTACTAAATTGAGGCAGTATTCCTTTGTGCTTCCAATACTAGGTATGACAATCGCATCTTTACATAATTCGTTTTTTGCGTATTGTTCTGGCGTTTGCAACTTATCATTTTCTTTAAAATATAATGAAGCGGAAAACATCACGTCGTAGGATTCATCTTTTCCTGGCCATTTATAAAAACTAATAACACCTTTTTCTTCCTCAACAGTAATATCGGGACGATATTTAAATTCAAATCCATATTTTTCGTTTCTATATGTTTTCCAGTTTGTCAGGTTATCATCTGGTACCTGGTTTGCAGTTTCATCCGAACTTATAGTAGGAGTGGGAGAAGATTCTTGAGGAGAAATTGTTTTTATCTGCCCGTTTTTGTAGCTATAGTATCCAATTCCTGCAACTACTGCGATTACAATTACGACAAGGAGAAAAAGATGGACAAAACCTCGACCGCTTTTGTTTTGGCTCATAAATTTATGATACCATTTTTAGATAAAGTAAATTGCAAGAGGCTAAAAAAGCTAGGTCAGGAAGTATTTTTGTTACTTAGTAAAATTCCGAGGATTATAAAAAAGCCAATTGCCAAGACAAGTCCGATTACGAGTACTTTCTCCTCCAATTCTTTTGTTAAAGTGGACGTCTTTTTGGCGGATTTTTTCTTTGGCCTTTCAGGAGATTTTGGCGAGGCTTCGATCTTTTTGGAAACGGCAACTTTTGAAGAAGTTGGGGGCATCGGTGTGATGGTTAATGGAACTTCGCTAATCGGAGCCGGAGGTTTAGGTATAGGTAAAGGTGTGACTTCCGGTTTTTCAAAACTTACTGGTTTAGAAGTTTTGAGTTTTCTTTCAAACTGAAAGTATGTCTTAGCTTCCTTTTTCAAGGAATCAAATTTATCCTGAAACCTTTTAATCCAAGAAGACGAATAGATGTGCTTTTCTTCCTGCATATATACTCATTGTAATCGAAATAGCGACAGGCTTAAAGCTTAACTAATCTGTGAATTGAAAAGTGGAGAGGATTTGGTAGACCGTGTCTTGGTGTTCTGGTTTTGCACTGTAAACATTATATTGAATTAGCATAATTCCATTTCCAGTTTCAATATACATGTTATTAACAATTCCTCCCATATTCGTTTCCCAGTATATTGCCGGCTTTCCTGCAAATTGCTTAGTTTCTATTGACTCATTATTGATATAAGGATCATCTGAGATTTTCTGTTCTTCAAAAAAGTCATTAATGGATAGATTTTTCGCGTTTTCCATTCCGTACATTCTAACTAGCCATCCCCATACTCCAATTGCTCCTTTACCAACTGTCGAAGGATCTTGATATTCCATAGAAACTAGAAGATTATTTTTTCCATTTTTTGTTAGATTTGCTTCTTGTGGATAGTCAAAGGAGAAACCATATTCTCTGTTTGTATAGGTTTTCCAATCCCGTAAAACTTCGTCACGGGATAAATTTGCAGTTGAAGCGGGCGAGAATTGTGACCCTTGTTGTTTTTGTTGAGAATTTGTTATTGCAAAATACCCAATAATAATTACTGCAACAGAGGTTAAGAAAATTAGGGGAATTAGTAAAACAATACCTTGGGAAAATTTCTTCATTAAAATTATTGTAGCAGATTTACAACTTTATTTTAGCTTGATCCAAAATACTAACCAGAGTTTTGCGTTTCAAGTCTTTATTGTGCATAGGTACAGTTGCTCTTAGATTTTTCTGAGGGTGAAAGAGATGGAGGTGGCTGCCTGCTTGTCTTATTTTGATGAACCCATTTTTCTTTAATTTTTTAACAACCTCTTTCGGTTTCAAACTGGGCAGTCTGGACATTTATATTTAGGCAAATTTGTGTTCTGGAAGAGTAACGCCGATAAGCGCTGTGATACTTTTATCGTCGGGGTCGGGAATTTCTTTCTTTTGTTCTTGCAAGACCTCAATATAGCCCTTAATGGCATCTTTTGCCATTTCCATTGCCTCTTCAAAGGTGTCACCTTCGGTTACAAGACCCGGAAGCTTTGGAGCAGTCACAACGAATCCTCCCTCTTCTGCGGGTTCAAAGATTGCGTTATATCTTAAAACTTTTTCGACAATTTTCTTAACCATTTGAGTTATTATACTACGAATGCGATTAATCTAAAAAACTGGAAGTTGAGAGGATTTGCTGTTGTATTTTTGCTTCTTTCCGCGATATATATACTTTTACCATTCCTATCGTCTTTAGATGTGTTGGGCGGAATAAAATATACGATGGGGTTAACCTCTTCAAATGTCCAATCATTAGGATATCTAACATTGTAGTTATATTTTATATTGCTATAAATATTCCAATTTTCACTTGATTTTGCCTGATTAGGAATTTTTGTTCACTTATATGTTTATAGTAATACTTGCTTGACATGGTTAGTAATCCGTAATAACATAGTTATAACCCTCCTTCGCTAAAGCTACGGAAGGGCTGAGCTATGCAAATACAAACTGTCTTTAAAGCGGGAAATAGCAATGTCGTTGCCATTCCTAAGGATATTTCCAAAGAATTAGGTTTAAATCCCGGACAAAAAGTTACTGTCGAAAAAACTGAGGGTGATCAACTGGTAATAAAAAAAGTCACTCGGGTTAAAAAAGAAGAAAAAATGGTGGACGAAGATTTTAAAAAATGGTGGAGAGCATTTTTAAAAGATAATGCGGAAATTTTAGATGAGCTTGCGCTACGTTGATATAAATCAGGTTTATTTAATCCACGAACTTATAATTAAGCGAGCCGGCACTAAGGCCGGAATTCGAGATTTTACTTTACTTCACTCAGCTGTAGAACGGCCTAGAGCAACTTATGAAGGCACTGATTTATATCGAACTATTTTTGATAAAGCAGCAGCCTTACTTCAGTCTCTTTGTTTAAACCATCCTTTTACTGATGGGAATAAAAGAACTGCATGGTCTGTAACTCATAAGTTTTTATGGGATAATGGGTATTATTTAAAGGCTGGGAGGAAAGAAGCAGCTAATTTTATGGTTTGGGTAGACAACTCAAAACCTCCCCTTCCCAAAATTTCCACTTGGCTTAAAAAGAATTCGAAAAAAATTAATGAGCAGCCTGGATTTTAAGGTAGAGGTTGGGGAAGAGGTGCCAGTTCCACGATTTCTATATTGCTGGAAAGCTTGAGTTCGTCAATAAAATTGTCAGGATCAATGTCTTTTTTTAATTCAACTCTATACCATAATTTTAGATTTTTGGCGTTTAATTTATCAGTTTCCGCTTCCGACAAGGTAAAAAGTGGTTTGATGTTGGTTATAGAATCCCTCAGCTTCTGTGGAATTAAGTTTTCTGGTGTTTCAAATTTTACCCCTTCCTTAAACTTTATATCCACATTATTCTCGGAGACTTCTATAAACTTAAAAGTGGAGAGGATTTGGTCTAGGATTTCAGTATTATTTTTTCCATCACTATCAATTGCCAAATTCATGAGATATATAAGATTATCTCTTTTTAGATATACAAATTTATGGTTTCCCATTAAACTCACGATTGCGTATTTTCCTGTAATACCATTCAGTAGAATATCGTTTTTGGGCCGTTCTTGGTTTACTGTTTCTTGAGTCGCATCGCCAAAATAGTGCGGATAATATTTATACTTTTCGTACCAAGTATCAATCGATAGGGTATCAGGATTTGAGAAAATCCAGAGTTCTAGGATAAGTGTGGCTGTTTTTTTATCTTTGAGATAAAATCCAAATTTCTCATTAGGAGGATCATAATACATAAACTCAGTAAAATCCTTTCGGATATTCTCGGTATTATTTCTCTTTGAGAATTCAGGGAAAGTGTCCAATTCCAAATTGTAAATTTCTTTAGGATATTTAAGGTTGAAATTGAATTCTTTATTGGTATATGTTTTCCAGTTTGCAAATTCATGTTGTTGTATATCGTTTTCAGTAGGAACCCAGCCCTTTTTGAAATCTTTCCCACACACTTCCTCAATTGATTTATCTTTAGTTGTGTAGTCACAGTTTTGAAAGGCACATGTCATACCAGTTTTTTGTTCACAGTCCTCTTGTGATGAGTATACTGGGCTTGAAGTTGGTGGGGACCCAGTTTTTATTATCCCCTTCTGCCAGGAGAAATAGAGAAGTCCTCCGATTCCAATAATTACAACTACAATAATTAGAAAAAGATGAACAACACCTTTTAATTTTCTGTTCACTGGAATGATTGTAGCACGGCTTGACCGTAGGGTTTTTACCAATTACATTGAATTAATGAGTGATATTTCTGTCTGGTCTTCGGTTATTTCTGACTTATTTGTAAATTTATCTGCAGGGTGGCTTGGAGTAGTATTTATTGCATCAAATATTTCAAAAAAACGAGGAGTTGAGAAGTTTTTTGTGTTGACGGTAGATGTTTTGCTTGCTATATTTTGTTTAGTGGTTGGATATTTGTTAAGAAGATAACTATGGCAAAGAAGAAAGATTTTCTGGATATAAACACAAACGTGGCTATTGCTTTTGCTTTGACAATGATTCTTCTTATTTTAACCTATATTGCCTTCTTCAAATAGTTACTCCAAGAATTGGAGGGTGGATAGGATTTGCCGAAGGTACGTGTTATCACAGTTACCACCATGGGGGCTGTTTGGATTATAAGCGTACAAAGTGTAAAGTTCTCCTTTATTTATTAAGTTATATGTTCCGCAAAAATCGGGAGGGTCTGTATCAGGGAATATTACTAAAGTAGAATATTCGCCAATTTTTATATACGAGGAAAAAGGCGATTCCATTTCAAAAATACTCTTGTACGTAGTGGGTTCTTTTGAGACCAAAATTTTTATACTTTCAGTTTTTACGGTTGATGATATGTTATAAAAGGTTAACTCGATAGATTTATCTTCACGTAATGTTTGGCTGAACAATTCTGCGCTAGGATATTTAATTGAATATTCCTGGCCTACATACGTTTTCCAATTAGTTGTTTCATTAGTAGTTTTAATTTCATCTTTGAATTCAATGAATTTAAAAGTGGAGAGGATTTGGTTGAAGATATTTAACATTTTTTCAGCTTCATCACTAGAGCTTATATTCATGTCTGGTAGAAAAGTGAGTCGTAATGTTAGATTGGTATCTAGCTTAGGAGTAAGATAATAATCAAAATCGGCCTCAATCACTTGAATTCCTTTAGCATTATTGATCTCGAATGGTTTTATACTTACGTTCGGAAGCTCAAATTTAACCGCCTCATTTGGAGATTCCCGCCTGTGAACAATTGATAAATGCTGTCCGAGGCCATTTGGTGTATCTTTTCTCTGATCATCCCCAAGAAGGAAGAAACTTACATCCCCATTAGAATTCTCGTTGTATGTTAATTCTAAAGGATACTTAAGAGAATAGCTGTATTTTGTATTAGTATATGTTTTCCAATTCCGTAGAATGTCATCACGGGATAAATTTGCAGTTTCATTAATAACCATAGTTGGGGTTGGGAAAGCTTCTTTTGTAGGCGAAGTTTTAATTAATCCCTTCTGCCAGGAGAAGTAGAGAAGTCCTCCTATTCCGACCAACACAACTACAATGAGAAGCAAGAGATGGACAAAACCTTTATTACTGTTCATCCTCTGATTGTTGCGCACTAGATGAATCTTTGTCAATAAAGATGGGGTATTTAATAGTTGCCGATTGGGATGAGGGAAGGACCGGACAGTCAAGGCAAAGAAATGTTCCCAAAGGATCATACATTACATTTTGTCCACGATTTTCTATAAACTCAGGAGGAGTCTCTCCGTTTATAAAGCCCCCTGTTCGTTTGTCATAGCCGACATCTTGAAACCCACCTTTAATTTCTGTAGGAACTGTGTCTTTCAGGAAATACTCAAATCGTGTTGGGCAAGCCTCACCTTCTTTGGGAACTATTCCGGTTGTTGCGCAAACATTTGCGCCGATTATACCCTCCGGCTGCCTTGGCCAAGCGTGGCCTTCGTCATTTTTGTTGTAATAGCCTTTTTCGGCTTTATCAAGAACATTTTTCATAATTGTATTCCATATCGGAGAGGCTCCTGATACGCCGGATACGGCACCGGCCATTTGTGTGTTATCGTTGTTGCCAACCCAGGAAACTACGACCGCCTGGCCACTATAGCCTATTGTCCAGTTGTCTTTTCTTTCGTTTGTGGTTCCTGTTTTGACAGATACTTCAGGATGGCCTTTTACGTTTAAGAACGAACTGGTGCCGAAAGCGCTAGAGCGGGCATTATTATCATAAAGAATGTGAGAGATAAGATATGTTACTTCGGGCGGTAAAACTCTGTCTCCGGAGAGCTCGATCTTATCCGGATTAATTTCTTCCAGAATATTTCCCTTCCAATCTTCTACTTTCAGAATAGAAATTAACGGTTGTCGGATACCCTGATTTGCAAAGACGCCAAAAGCCTCGGTCATATCGTAAGGTCGTACTTCTCCGCCTCCAAGAGTTAGAGAAAGACCGTAATTTGAAGGATCGGAAAAAGTTGTAATACCCATCTTTGTAGCGAAATCGATAAAATTTTCAATCCCGTTTAATGCCAAAACTCTGACTGCTGGGACATTATAGGAATTCCCGAGTGCAAAACGGACCTGTACACCCCCATGGAAAGTACCGTCATAATTTTTGGGACAGTAGGCTGTTGTGCCGGAAACAAGAAAACAAGTTGGTACATCAGCCAGTGGAGTAGCGGGCGTAATTTTTTTGTCCTTAATGCCAAGAGCGTAGTTAAGCGGTTTGATAGAAGAACCTGGTTGGCGTTTGGCCAAAATTACATTTACCTTCCCGTCTTCATCTGACGCAAAGTAATCCTTTGAGCCTACCATTGCCAGAACCTCACCAGTTGCCGGTCTTGTTACAAGTGCAGCGCCGTTGCCAACTTGTGATTTTTTTAATTTGGCAACCTCAGTGGCAACCGCAGCCTGGGCGAAATCCTGAAGTTCCAAGTCCAGTGTCGTTGTTACCCGCAAGCCGCCTTTTTCGACAACTGCCTCACCGTATTTTTCGGCCAATAGTTCTTTAACCCAAAGAGCGAAATGGGGGGCGTTGAAATCTGCGGTTTGGGCAAATTGTAAGTCAGCTTTTTCTGCAGTGTCTTTCTCCTCTTCAGTAATATAACCATCGTCCAGCATCAATTTTAAAACCAGTCCTTGTCTTTCTTTGGCAAGCTCCGGATGCGAGCCGAGTGGTGAATACCGTGAAGGCGAAGCTGGTAGGCCTGCCAGTAGTGCCGCCTCGGCCAAACTTAAATCTTTGGCATTCTTTCCGAAGTAAAGCTCGGCTGCTGCCCCGACGCCGTAAGCAGTACCCCCGTAAGGAATTTGATTTAAGTACATCTCGAGTATTTGGTTTTTAGGATAAATTGTTTCGGCAACAAGAGTCAGAGCGAATTCTCTTATCTTTCTCCTAATGGTTCTCTCGGGTGTTAAAAGACTATTTTTAATAAGCTGTTGAGTCAGAGTGGAACCTCCTTGGAGTTTATGTTCAACTAGAGTTTTATAGAGAGCCCTTACGATCCCGGTAAAAGAAACTCCGTAGTGTCTATAGAAATCTTTATCTTCGATTGCAATAGTTGATTGCCAGACATGATCGGGTAGTTGCGAAAGCTCAACTGGACTAGAGCGTTTGTCGGCGTAAATTTCATAGATTAAATTGCCTTGCCGATCAAAAAGCTTGGTAGAAACCGGGACTTGTCGATTTCCTAATTGGGTAGGGAAAGGGATTCCCCAAAAAATCCACAGGGATATCAAAGATAATGTTCCGAAAAAGATAATCCTTTTGGCACTCTTTATATTTAAAAACCTCCTTAATTTGGCTAATTTTTTTATCCGCCTTCGCAGAAAGTTCTTTTTATGTGCTGATTTAACTAAGTGAGTAACGCTATTTCTTTTCTTCCTAATAGTCCTTTTTATTTTCTTCATGATCTTAAATTATACTCGGGAGTTTTCTATAATTCCAAAAAAGGGGTAGCAGAATAATTTATACAATGTTACTATGGGCATATGAGCCTTTCTTTAGACAAACATCTTTGGTGGACTTATATTCATGAAGATTTACGTGAACTTCTTAAACAATCATTTTTCTTGGTAAAAATATTCAGAGCCAGAGAGAAATCTTCACAGCAGCCCGAATTTCATGACTATGCCTTTATAGTCTTTCCTGCGGCTAAATCTTACGAGGGCTTTTTAAAAACATTATTCCACGACCTTGGATTTATTAACGACGAAGATTTTAATGGTAAAAGATTCAGGGTAGGGAAGGCGCTTAACCCGAGTTTAGAAAGCAATTTGAGGGAAAAGGAGGGAGTGTACGATAAGATGGTTACTTTTTGTCAAGGAACTTACTTAGCCGATAATTTGTGGGAAACCTGGAAAAAATCCCGCAATCTCCTTTTCCATTGGTTTCCTCAAGAGCGCAACGCCGTTACCTTTGGTGAAGCGAAAGAAAGAATTGACTCAATTCTTTCTACTATGGATTTGGCATTTAAGGAGTGTAAAATAAATAGAACATAGCACAAAGGGCAAAGGGAACCTTCTTTGTTGTTTGTTCTTTAAACTTTGTTCTGCGCGAAGCGACTATGCCTAAAAAAGAAGTATTAATTAAACACGCCACTATTTTAGCTACCTACGTTTTAATTGTCTGGGGATTTTACCGAATGCTTTTTAAACTGCCGGAAGAGATAGAGGAGCTTCTGATAAAACCCTTTTTATGGCTATTGCCTGTGGCATATTTTGTACATAAGGAAAAGGGGGATTTTACATCACTGGGGGTTAGTATAAAAAACTTGTTTCCGGCTATTTACGTTTCACTCTCACTCGGCATAATTTTTGCAATTGAAGGAGCGCTTATTAATTTTGTCCGTTATGACGGAAGCGACTTCTCGGCAAATCTAGGTAGTCTTTCTTTCATTAGTGCCTTAGGTATTTCTTTAGCGACAGCTATATCTGAAGAAATAACTTTCCGAGGTTATCTTTTTAAGAGAATCTGGTATGTGCTTGAAAATGAATGGGCAGCAAATCTGCTGACCAGTTTTATTTGGGCACTGGTTCACATTCCTGTTGCTATTTTTTGGTGGGAATTAGACGCGAGCAATACTTTCATTTTTCTTTTTTTGACTACCATTTTCGGAATAGGGAGCGCCTTCGTATTTGCCCGGACTAAAAATGTAGTATCGTCAATTCTCCTTCATGTCCTTTGGAGCTGGCCGATTGTACTTTTCAGATGAATTTCTTGACTTTGATCTTGGCCGGAATTAATATAAAATACTTCAATGTGGCGAAAATTTTTGGTATCTCTTTCCACTTTGGCTTTTGCCTTTGGTATCCTTTTTATATCACTACTGCGTGTCGCCGCAGTCAAATACGAATTTCGTGCTCCTTATGTTGCAGGTACAGCTAATAAGGTATTAGCGGCAGATGCCGTAAACATTGATTACACGCTACCCTTTCCCGGTCGCGTACTTCCGGATAGTCCGCTATGGAGTTTGAAAGCCACGCGTGACAGATTGTGGTTAATACTAACTACAAAACCGACAAGGAAGGCCGAGTTAAAGCTTCTTTTTGCTGATAAAAGGTTAGGCATGGCCCTAAATTTATTTGAACAAAATAAACCTGAGAAAGGCTTTTCTACCCTAACCAGGGCAGAAAAATATTTGGAAGAAGCATCCTGGCAGGAAGTTGACAATAGAAAAGCAGGAATTGACACAACAGAGTTTCTTGAGCAGATTGCGAATGCCTCCCTCAAGCACTACGAGGTTATAGGGAAAATTGAATCCTTGGCTTCCGAAGAAATGCGACCGGCAGTTAACCAGATGGGAGATTATGCCAAAAGAGTTTATGAGGAATCCAGAAACGCACTTCTCGGGAAGGGTATAGCCGTAAACCAATGCCCATTTGATTGGTGAAAAGTGCTTACTTTGTACACCTTTTATTGCTAGTTAAATTTAAAGAATAAATAAAGGTATACAAAAAGTCTTCGGAAGAATAACACCCCATTTTCACTATAGGAAAGGAGTTTCTTTTATTAGGTTTGAGTCAAAGCTGGCCTGATATATTTTGACCTAAAAGTTTCCAGTTGACTTTACACATGTAGTGTTTGAAGATTTGTACTGTCACTACGCATAGTGAATTTCTTTTACATTCGTGAAATCAAATAAGTATGAAGTGTCCTTTCTGTGCAACTCCTGCAACTGACGTTTTGGAATCAAGGAGTGTGGAAGACGGTGACGCAATTCGAAGGAGGCGTAAGTGCACAAAATGTAGTAAAAGGTTTACAACATTTGAGAGGGTTCGAGGAAACGCTTTGTGGGTTATCAAGAAAGACGGTCGCCGTGAGCCCTACGAGAGTGATAAAGTGAAACGCGGAATTTTACGGGCAGTTGAAAAAAGACCGATTTCGATGAACTTGGTAGATGATATTGTCGAGTCGGTACAGAGGGAAATGCTTAAGAAGGAAAACGAGGAGGTTAGTTCCAAAGCAATCGGTCGAGAGGTTTTGAAACGATTAAAAAGAGTGGATAAAGTAGCCTGGCTCAGATTTGCGAGTGTTTATCTGGAGTTTGAAGATCTTGAGGATTTTGCAAGAGCAATCAAATAACAATACGAATTTTAAAAAAAATGACAAGAGAAACAAAAAAACGAAAAACTCCAAATGGCAATGGCAAGTCGAATTTGACACTAGAGACATTTAACTTTCTCACCTACCAGGGAATGGTTGATGAGATTCATAACAAGATCGGAGCGCGTTTGCCTTTGCCAAAAGATTTACCTTGTGGGGAGTGGACAGAGCAATCATTGAAAGTTTTGGAGGAGCGCTATTTACTTAAAAATAATGACGGGAAAGTTATCGAGATGCCTGATGAAATGTGCTGGCGGGTTGCTTGGGATATCGCCTCAGCTGAAGTTCGCTGGGGTGCCAAAAAAGCTGATGTAGTTAAAACTGCCAAGGAGTTTCACAAACTCCTTCTTACTCACGAATTTCTTCCCAATTCTCCAACTTTGATGAATGCAGGAACCGGTAATGGCCTGCAGTACTCCGCTTGCTTTGTTCTTCCAGTTGAGGATTCCTTAGTTGGCATTTTCGATGCAATTAAGTACCAGGCGCTTATTCACCAGACAGGCGGCGGAACGGGGTTTGCTTTCAGCAGACTGCGGCCTCATGGAGCAGTTGTCAAATCCAGTAAGGGAACCGCGTCGGGGCCGGTATCTTTTATGCGCATATTTGACGCTGCAACCAATGAGATTAAACAAGGCGGCAAAAGGCGCGGTGCTAATATGGGCATTTTACGAGTAGACCATCCTGATATACTGGAATTTATTCACTGTAAAGAAGAGGGAGGAATTACGAATTTTAACATCTCCGTAGCTATTACTGATGTGTTTATGGAAGCTTACGAAAAAGATGGGGACTATGATTTGGTCGATCCACATAATAAGCAAGTGGTAGGAAAACTTAACGCTCGTAAGGTATTTAATGAAATTGCTGAAGGAGCCTGGAGGACAGGGGATCCGGGACTTATCTTTATCGATAGGATAAATGCCGGCAGTTCTAATCCGGTTCCTTCTCTCGGGCCGGTTGAATCAACAAATCCCTGTGGTGAACAACCGCTTTATCCCTACGACTCATGCAACTTAGGAAGTATCTTTTTGACTTATCTTGTTAGAGAAACTGATGGTAAAAAAGAAGTCAATTGGGAAAGACTGAAGCAAGTTACCCGGCTTGCTGTCAGATTTTTGGATGATGTAATTGAGATGAACCCTTATCCGCTTGCCCAAATCCGCCAAATATCACTTGCGATAAGAAGGATAGGACTTGGAGTAGGCGGTTGGGCAGATATGCTTCTTGATTTGGGAATTCCCTATGACTCCGATGAGGCATTGGAGCTTGGTGAAAAAATAATGAAGACAATTCAGGAAGAAGCAGTTTCCCAAAGCGAAGAATTGGCAAGATCACGCGGCCCCTTTCCTATGTGGCCGGTAAGTATATATAGAAATAACACGCCTCGGAGAAATTCCACGGTTACCACAATTGCTCCAACCGGGTCGATTTCAATTATCGCAGGTGCAACTTCTGGGATTGAACCTCTTTTTGCCATTGCATTTCAGCACATCGTCAAAGATAAACACCTAGATAGGACTTTGACATTTTTTAATCCTAAGTTCGAAGAGATTGCCAAAAGCCGGGGTTTTTTAACAGCGGAGTTAAAAGACAAAATTGCGGAGCATGGGGTTATAAGAGGAATTAAAGAGATACCGGAGGATGTACGGGCAGTTTTTGGGACCGCTCATGAAATTCACCATGATTGGCACATTAAACATCAGGCAGCATTCCAGAAGTACACAGAAAACGCCGTAAGTAAAACTATCAATATGACAGGGAGTGTTAGTGTGGATGAAATTAAAAACGCATATCTTTTGGCTTGGAAAACTGCCTGCAACGGCATAACCGTATTTCGTGACGGTTGCAAAGAAGCCCAAGTTCTCAATCTTGGAGTAAAAGGCAAAAAAGAAGAACTAGTGGAAGAAATGATAAAAGAACCAATGCAGCTTAGGCCTTTTATGATTACAGGAGCTACCTACAAACTAAATACGCCGGTTGGCAATGCTTTTGTGACGATAAACCAGGACGGTAACGGTGAACCATTGGAAGTATTTATTAATGTCGGTAAAGCAGGAAGTGATGTGACTGCAATGGCGGAAGCACTTGGGCGCTTAATTTCAACATCACTTCGTTTCAGGGGGAATCTGAGTCGAGTGGAGCGTGCCAAAGAAATTGCTCACCAATTGGCCGGAATTGGCGGTAGACGCTCCGTGGGCTTTGGGCCGAATAAAATTCTATCACTTCCCGATGCGGTTGCGATGGCCATTTCGACTCACTTTGGTTTTCGGGTAAACGGCTTTATTCCGATTAAATCCGGTGCGGTTATGACTAATGGACAAGATGCAAAAACTTTGGAACAATTAACTACTGTTGAGGTCCCGTCAGACGGGGCTGGAGCTGTTATGTCGGCGCAGCTTCCTGAGCAATCAGGAACCGGGTCTAACTCGGGTGACGACCCCACAACGGCTTTGGTCACGTCTGATGGGATCTCAACAAATGCTAAAGTTGTCGGTGACATTGCCGACCAGCTTTCTCTGGAATCCGCCGCGGGGTCAAAATTAGCCGGGGATATTTGCCCGAGTTGCGGTGCAAGCTCTTTTATCTATGAAGAAGGCTGCGCAAAATGTTTTTCCTGCGGATACTCTGAATGTTAACAACTCCAGCCAAACCAGTTAAACAAGTTCTTAAGTTAAGCGGCAATACCGAGGATTTTAGTTCCATAAAAATCTCCGAAAGTATTTGGAAAGCCGCTCAGAAAGTCGGCGGCAAAGATAAAGACCTTTCTTTTCAATTGGGCGCCGAGGTTAGAACTTTCCTGGAAGAGAAATATCCGAATGGCGAAGTTATTAAAACCACAGAAATCGGTGAAATTGTTGAAAAAGTATTAATTGAAAAAGGTCACGCAAAAACTGCAAAAGAATTTATCCGCCACCGGGAAAACAAAAAACATGCTCTTCAGGATAAAGAAAGTCTGGGAATAAAAGATGACATTGGGCTTTCGTACAACACTTTATATATTCTCAAACAGCGGTATTTAAAAAGGAATGAAAAAGGTGAGATTACGGAAACCCCGAAGGGAATGATTAAACGGGTTGCAACATTTCTTTCAGCAACAGAGAAAACAAAAAAACTTCAGAATAAGTGGTATAAGGAATTTTACGAAATAATGAGCAAGTTTGAATTCTTACCCGGGACAAGAACGCTTGCTAATTCCGGCAAGCAGGCATCGCAACTTGCTAATTGTTTTGTCTGGCCGATGGAGGATGACATAGACTACATTTTTGATATTCTTCACAAGTCTACCCTTATCAAAAAGCACGGAGGGGCTGGTGGTTATAATTTTTCAAAAATTCGACCAGAAGGGGATGTGGTTGGTGGAATTCCTGAACTCGCTGCGGGCCCGGTAAAAATGATTGAAATGTTTGACCTCACAACCTCTCTTTTCCGGCAAGAGGGTAGGTATGAGTCGGGGAATATGGTTATTCTTAACGCCGATCACGCAGATATTTTTAATTTTGTTATAGCAAAACAAACCGACGGATACCTTCCTAGAACAAATATCTCGGTAGGAATCACAGACGAATTTATGAAGGCAGCCCTAAAAGATAAAGACTGGAATTTAAAAAATCCGCGAACGGGCGAGGTTGTAAATACTGTAAAAGCAAAGTCAATTTTAGAACTTATGGCGACAATGGCTTGGCAGACAGGGGATCCGGGAATTATTAACTTGTCAGCTATAAATAGAGGTACGGCTTTAGCAAATCCACTTTTGAAGAAACGAGGGCCCATAGTGGCAACAAATCTTTGTGGAGAAGAACCATTGTTTCCCTATGAATCTTGTAATTTGGGTTATGTGAACTTTGTGAAGTTTGTTACAGAAAACGGCAAGTTTGATTTTGAAAGACTAACGAGTGTCATGAAGATAGTTGTGAGACTAATGGATGATGTAATTGATGCATCATGGTTTCCTGTAAAAGAAGTTGATATGGCGGTAAGGAATCATCG
>CAZVJU010000011.1:0-37508 GCA_964627195.1 uncultured Gammaproteobacteria bacterium
GTTATGCTTACAGGTTTTTGAGACCTGCGCGTCTGCCATTCCGCCACCTCGGCGCATTTCTCTGACTTGCTTTTTTGAAAAGAAAGTTAGAGAAAGAAAAGCTAATACAAATCAATAATGTATTTTACCAAATATACACTTCAAACTAAACTAGATTTGAGTTACAATACCCCAGAATGGCATTAGTTGATCCCAGAGTTACAAAACAAGCCGAGATTCTCGTTAATTATTCTACCAAGGTAAAGAAAGGCGATAGGATATTAATTGTCTCGGATTGGCTAGCCCGCCCTTTAGCCTTGGCCACCTACAAAGCAGCACTTCTTGCTGGGGCAGTAGAGATCCTTGTTCATTTTGAAGTAGATGAGCAAGTGGTAAGCCGTTCCTATAACGAATTTTCGGAAACATTTCTCAAGTATGCAAAGCCATTTCAGATTAAAGCATATCCTAAAATCGCGGACGAAGAACTAAAAAATATTGATTGCTGGATACGGCTTTACGCACAATCAAATACCCGAGGTTTCTCAAACATTGATCCGAGAGTGATTTCAGATCGGGCTAAAACTATCCGCCCGCTACTTGATTATCGTGTTTTGAAAACCCGTTGGGTAATTACGAATTTTCCGACAGAAGCCCAAGCTCAGGAAGCTGATATGTCACTTTCAGAATATGAGGATTTCGTATTTGCTGGGATTAATAATGTTGATTGGAAGAAGAAATTTAAAGAGCAAGAAAAGTTGACTGGTCTTTTAACAAATACCAAAGAGGTTCATATAGTTGGTCCAGAAACGGATTTGCGTCTGGGCAAAACTGGAAGATCTGCAGAAAATGCCGGGGGAGAAAACAATATGCCAGATGGGGAAGTATTTACTTCTGTGGTTGAAAATAAAGCTGAAGGGTTTATTACCTATTCATTTCCTGCTATTTATATGGGGAAGGAATTCCATAAAGTGCGTTTGGAATTTAAGGATGGGAAAGTACTTAAGGCAACTGCCGATAAAAGACAAAAAGACTTAAACGAAATCTTAGATATGGATCGTGGTTCGAGGACTATTGGTGAGCTGGGGATTGGGAATAACTTTGCAATTAACCGTTTTACTAAAGACATTCTCTTCGACGAAAAAATAGGTGGAAGTATTCACATCGCGCTAGGAAAAGGCTATAAGGAAACAGGAAGTAAAAATGAATCTGCACTTCATTGGGATATGATAAAAGATCTGAGAAAAAGCCCTTCGATGGATTCGACAGGTTCACCACAAGCAAGCTCAGGGCCTTCGGGCGGCGAGCTCTGGTTTGACGAGAAGCTTGTCCAGAGAGATGGAAGATGGTTGATTAAGTTATAACTTACCCTAGTATCCACCAAAATGCCGCGAGGGTGGTTGCTAACTGTGTAAGTAGCCCCGGAAAGGGCGGAACATCACTCTGAATTGACTTCTGTAAGGGAATCCAAACTTTAGCAATAAACCCGTTTTCTTTTTTCGAAGTGCCTAAAAAACCCAGGCGGCCCTGCAGAAAGTAATATGGTGCCTCAATAAGATCCGGAATTACACCAAAAAGGCACGCTACTAAAATAGTCGCGGAGTGGTTTAGATTAGGAAGCGCAAGAGAAGAAATAAATAGACCAGAAAAAAGTGCGGTAAAGGCGTCTAGCGTGACAATCGATGTACTTATCTTTGTGATTTTGCCGAAGCGCTTCATCTCGGTATTTAAGTGGGGATTCCAGTGGGGAACCGTTTCAAGTACAAAATGGCTACCGAGGGCTAACGGTATGGCTAAAAGAGGATTAGCAATTTTCGTAGCTATGGCAGCTGCAACAACCACGTGTGGTGTCTCAAGCACGGTAAGTGTTATGATATAGTCTGTAAGGGCATTTCGTCAAGTTAGCCTAATTATGTTAATAAAAATCGTATTATCAATCCTATCGGTATATGTTTTTTTGTATCTTTTTTGGCAAAGGTTGAAAGAGGATTACGCCAGGAATCAAATCTTTACAACCTCATTCTATTTGCTTTTCGGTATGGCGCTAGGCTATATGCTCGCAAGGAGTTTTGCCCATGCATGGTGGTTTTGGCTTAGTTTAGCAGGAAGCATATTAGGAATTGTGATTGGCATCCTTCGCTTCAAATTACGAGTTTTTGAAACGTTTGAAGCCGGACTTTTGGGCGGTTTAGTGTTTTTAGGAACTGTCTATCTTTATGACTGGGTTATTTATATAAAATTAAGCTCAGCCGTCGGCTTTGTAATAATCCTTGCGCTTTTTGTACTTTTTTTAATTCTGGATAAACATTATAAACGCTTCACTTGGTATAAATCCGGGAAGGTGGGTTTTACTGGCTTAAGTATAACCGGTATTTTCTTTTTAATTAGGACCCTTGTTGCGTTGAAGTATCCGAACGTGCTATTCTTTGCCGGAAGCTACGATTCTTTGATTTCGGGAACACTAGCTTTCATCTCTTTTTTGATACTGTTTAATCTTAGCAGAAAAACAGCATGAAGAAAAAACAAAAAATCAGAATAACCTTCCCTGCGAAACTACTTTTGCCTGTAGCCAAATTTTTAAAGGACAAAGTGTACATCTTGGAAAAACGAAGGAAAGATATCGTTGAGGATGATCCGTTTAAAGATGAATCGAGACTTATCGATAATGCTTCTCCGGACACAGATGCCGCTGAACAGTTTGGTCACGCCAGAGCGACAGCCTTAAAAGAACAACTTGACAGGAGGATTATTCAGATCCGGAAAGCCGTAACCAGAATAAAAATAGGGAAGTATGGCATTTGTGAGGATTGCGGCCAGATGATTGATACAGATAGACTTCTTGTTTACCCCGAAGCAACGCTTTGCGCCCGCTGTCAAAAGAAAAGAGAGAAATAGATTCGAGTATTGTGTATATGGAATTTAGTATTTAGGTTAGAAATACAAAATACCATATACTATATACTGCATACTAACCCCATGGAGCCTAAAATAATATCCGCAGATAAAGACTTACTTGTACTTGATAAACCTACAGGCTGGATTGTAAATGATTCAGAAACTACCAAAGACGTACTTACGATTCAAGACTGGCTCAAAGACCATTTTACTTATGAGATAGTTGCTAATAGGGAATATAGGAGTGGAATTGTTCATAGACTAGATAAGGAAACAAGCGGAATTCTTGTGATTGCCAAAAATCCTGAAACATTTCGATTTCTGCAGTCCCAGTTTAAAAAAAGACTTGTCGAAAAAAAATACCTGGCGCTCGTGCACGGTAGAGTTACGCCAATGGAAGGAAAAATTGAAGCTCCTGTCGGCAGACTTGCGTGGAACAAAAAACGTTTTGGAGTTTTACCGGGTGGCCGATCGGCGGTTACTTATTACAAGACAACAAAAAATTATGACGATGTCGAAATTACTAAGGGCATGGCGGAGCGTTTTACTCTACTGGAGCTTTCCCCCAAAACCGGTCGCACACATCAAATTAGAATCCATATGAAATATCTGGGCCATCCGGTTGTCTCTGATGAGTTTTATGCAGGCAGGAAGAGAGCGCGAGCTGATAGAATCTGGTGTAAAAGACTTTTTTTACACGCCCAATCGATCGCTTTTACTTCTCCTGAGAATGGTAAGACAGTCAGACTGACTAGTAAACTTCCTCTTGATCTGGAAAATGCTCTTAACTCTCTTGAAAAGCTTCTCTAAACCCTTTAAGCTGAATTCACATGGACTTTTCACAGATAGTCATTCTTTTGATTGCAGCCGCTGCATTTGGGATAATAGCTAAATTCTTAAAACAGCCGCTTATTATTGGTTTTCTTTTTGCAGGCTTTTTTTTGGGTTTAAGCGGTGTTATATCTGAAAACCAAACACTCCAAAGTATGGGTCAAGTGGGTATTACCCTTCTTCTTTTTCTGCTTGGGCTTGAGATGAATCTTCGCGAGCTACCGACAATTGGGAAGGTAGCTATCGCAACAGGATTGGGACAAATATTTTTTACAACCTTGGTCGGTTTACTAATTTCATTATTACTTGGCTTTCCCTTACTTCCGGCTATCTATATTTCGGTTGCTCTTACCTTTTCCTCAACAATAATTATTGTCAAGCTACTTTCAGAAAAGAAAGACTTAAATAGTTTATACGGAAAGATTGCTGTAGGTTTTTTGTTAGTACAGGATTTTGTCGCGATCCTTATTTTAATGTTTTTGGCAGGGGTAGGTAAGTCGGATCCGACATTTTTTAATTATGTTTTTGTTTTAGGAAAAGGAGTTAGTCTTTTTATTCTTGTTTGGATCCTATCGAAGAAAGTTTTGCCGTTAATTTTCGAAAAATTAGTAGGCGGGTCCAGCGAACTTACTTTTATTGTAAGTATTGCTTGGGCTTTAGGTTTTGCTGCTTTCGTTGCTGGCCCAATTGGTTTTACTCGCGAGATAGGGGGGTTGTTAGCTGGGATCTCTCTATCAAACCTTTCCGAACATCTTCAAGTTGCCTCGAAAACTCGGCCACTTCGGGATTTTTTTCTAACAATATTCTTCCTAATTTTAGGGACACAACTTGTCACCAGAGGAAATGTACTGCCTCTTCTGCCTTACTCGCTGATTTTTTCCTTGTTTGTACTTTTTGGCAACCCTCTTATTGTACTTGTCATAATGGGCATTATGGGTTACAAGAAAAGAACTTCTTTTCTTGCAGGTTTAACTGTCGCTCAAATTTCCGAATTCTCGTTAATTTTGATGAGTATGGGATTCTTGTTAGGGCATGTCGAAGCCAGTCATGTATCCTTGGTGACTATAGTTGGTGTTGTCACCATGACCATTTCCACATATCTGATCTTGGGCGCTGATAGAATTTATGGCTTAATTAAAAATTATCTCTCTATTTTCGAAAGAAGGCGAACGAAGGAGCAAATCTTTCTTTCCGAAGCAAAAATGGAAGACCATATTATTCTTGTTGGTTGCGACAGGACTGGGAGAAGTCTTATACGCTATTTTATTAAAAAACAGCTTCCTTTTTTGGTTGTTGATTTTAATCCTAGGATTTTTAAAGAGCTTACAGCCGAGAAAATACCAGTGATATTAGGTGATATCAACGATCAGGAAGTTCTTGCTATTTCTCATGCAGAGCTTGCAAGTTTGATCATCTCAACTTCTGGAAATTTGACCGATAATTTGACTCTTTTAGAATACTTGAAGTCACTAACAAGTAAACCGACAAGCTTATTTACCTGTTCCTTGAGGAGTGAAGCGCTGACTCTCTATGAGAAAGGTGCGAATTATGTTATTGTTCCCGAGGTAGTAGCGGGAGACCACATTAGAAATTTGTTACGGATTTATGGAGTCCATAGCGACCGACTTAAAAAAGCCGGCCAAAATCATTTTAATCGACTGATTTTCACCTAACTTTTTAAGTCTTTTTTTCTTTGTCTAACTTTCTTTTCTTAAAAGAAAGTTAGAGTAAAGGTTATGTCTGCCCGACGAAAACAGTTACATGGAAGAAAGAAAAATACAACCGTATATCGAAAAATTATAGGGTATGCTCTTGTGCTTGTTATTTTTCTTCTGGCCTTTTTGTATTTCACAGGAACACGCAAATTCTGGAACGGGAGAGATAAAGTTTCTATCGCAATAAGGAGCAATAGTGGTGATGTACATGTTGTTACTTTTGATCCAAAAACACAAGAAATGCTCCAAATTACCATTCCTGGAAATACTGAAGCTGAAGTGGCGAGGGGGTTAGGCATCTGGAAGCTCACTTCTGTCTGGGAATTGGGCGAGAAAGAGTCTTTGCAAGGGCTTCTCCTGAGTCGGACACTAACCAAACATTTCAAATTCCCTGTCTTTCTTTGGGCAGATGCTCAGGCCGATGGCTTTTTTAAAGGCGATATAGATTCTGTCATTACGGCAACACTTCGGCCCTATAAAACCAATCTTGGACTAGGGGACAGAATTAGCATAGCTATTTTTAGCTTACGTGTTAAAAATACTAAAAGGGTGGAGTTAAACCTGCAAGATACCACTTACTTACGAAAAACTACTTTGACTGATGGCTCTGAAGGCTACAGAGTGGTTGGTTCAATACCGGGGGATATTGCTGTTATCTTTTCTGATTCAACAGCGTCCAAGAGTACTTTTCGAGTTGGGATCAAAGATATGACAGGGAAATTCGGGATCGCAGAGGCTTTAGGGGAGGTAATTGAGGTGTTTGGGGGTAAAGTATTTTCAATCGAAAAGGGTTCTGAGGCAGATAGTGGTTGTAAAGTAAGCGCTAAAGTTGCCCAAAATGCTGCAAAAATTGCGCTTTTATTCCCTTGCAGCGTTGTAGATCAACCTCCCGATGGCAATTTCGATCTTGAAATAACTATCGGTAAAAAATTTATGGAAGACTACTAAGTTTTTTTAGTCTTCTTCGTCACTTCCTACTTCTAAATCTCTCCTTTTATGTACCAGCTCCGGGGCGGTAAAAGGAATGTAATCGATACGTTCAGTTGTAAAGGAAGAGACATCAGCTAACTTCGGCGAGCGTTTTACCTCACGAATAAGTGTTTTTAGTTCATGTGTATTTACGGACTTTACGAATGCCTGATAAACATTACCTGACTGAATGAGCTTTCGTAATCTGGCAGAGAGGTCGTCGGGCAGTTTGCCGATATACTTTCCATCGATTGTTGTTACACACACTCTGTGGGAATGGGTGTTTATCTTAACTTCGTCTCCCGAGTCAAGCTTAGCCAGTAATTTTGGACTACCTAGATGTAGCAGTGAAATTATTTTTGTTTTTCCTGGTTCTTCTAGAAATGTTTGAGCGTTAGAGGGCTTAGAAGCGAATATTTCTCCTTTTTTAAGGCCTTTCCATTTTTCAATAGCCTTTAAGGCAATTGGATTAAAGGAATCAATAAGAAGAACTTTTTGGGCAGTTTCTTTGGCCTTTTTAATATTCCCGGTCTCAGAATAAGCTCGGGCGAGTCTATTGAGCGCGTCTACATTGAGGGGTTCTTGTTTTAATATCTCTTCATTAACTACGATTGCCTCTTGCCAATTCCCAGCGAGGGCTTTTGAGATTGCAGATTGGGCCAGGTCGCTAATCATGTGTATACTGAAATTGAGTATAGATGTGTTGGTGAGGATGTCAAGTCCCCGTACCTAGCCAGCTCTAAAATATTAGATTGAGTTTATACGAAAGTTTAAGATGACAGTTTTTGGTAGTATAATAAAGAAATCGCATTCTAGAATTGGATTAAGGTTGCGATTTCTGTAGCATACATCACTTGCTTTCTAGTTCAATTCAATATTGGTATGTGATGTCTGTAGTTTCGGTATGTCCGGTCATTCACATTACGCAACTATAAAGAGACAAAAGGGGTTAAAAGACGCGGCAAAAGGGAAAATTTTTTCCAAGCTAGCCAAGGTAATTCAAATTGCTGTAAAGACTGGTGGAGGCATGGACCCTGACTCCAATGCAAAACTGCGTATCGTAATTGACGCAGCCAAAAGAGTCAATATGCCTAAAGATAATATTGAGCGCGCCATAAAAAAAGGTGTTGGTGGGGGAGAGAATTTAGAGGAAGTCACCTATGAGGGCTTTGGGCCTTCGGGGATTGCTGTCATAGTCGAAGCTGCAACCGATAACAGAAATAGAACAGGTCAAGAGTTTAAAAATCTTTTTGAAAAAGGGGGAGGTAGTCTTGCCGGACCTGGAAGCGTAGCATTTAACTTTGAGCCCAAAGGGCTTCTGATTGTAAAAAAGGAAGGGAATTCAGAAGAGCAAATGCTTTCTCTTATTGATGCCGGAGTAGAGGATTTACAGGAAGCTGATGATGCTATTGAAGCATATGTAGCTGTTGATAAACTTGGAGAAATTCGCGATAGGCTCCAAGGAGCTGGTTTTAGTGTGATAAGCTTTGAAATAATCCAGAAACCAAAGAATCTCCAAACAATAAATGATGCTAATCTGGCGAAGAAGATATTGGGATTTCTTGATAACTTAGAAAACTTGGATGACGTGCAGAAAGTATTTACTAATATAAATATAGAGAGGGAAGTTCTGGATCAAATTAACTCAAATGTCCAAGCGTAAACGTTTTATACTTACTTCAATATTGCTTTCCTTGGGCTTTATCGCAATTCAATTCTTGTCGCAACAATTTCGTTTTTTTGGCATAGCTTCTTTAGGACTTCTTACTTTACTACTCTTTTATTGGTCTTTACGTGAAGGACTTTCTTGGGATATGACTATTTTGAGTTTAGTTTTACCGACATTTTTTACTCTTGCCGTAGGACTATTCTGGTTTTTGCTGCCATCCAATATTTTCGCACGAATACCTGTTGTATTACTTTATGGTTTTGGCATATATGCATTATGCCTTACGGTAAATATATATGACGTTGCGGCAATCCGGACTATAGCTCTCATGAGGGCCGCAAAAGGAGTCGGATTTGTACTTACTTTACTTACATTTTTTCTCATTTTTGACACACTACTTTCACTTAGGTGGCACCTTTTTTTGGAGGTAGTAAGCGTGATTATCGCTTCCTTCCCACTCTATTTTCAGGGTTTTTGGACAGTCAACCTTGATAAAAGTTTTTCTCTAAAGTTAGTAACTATTTCACTGATCTCGAGCATTGTGATGGGGGAAGTTGCCGCAGCTTTATTTTTCTGGCCGGTTACAGTTGTTGTCGGGTCACTTTTTTTAACTGTGACCTCTTATATGCTCTTGGGACTGGGGCAGGCATACCTGGAGGAACGGCTTTTTGTACAGACAGTGAGGGAGTATCTTATTGTCGGGGTAGCAGTCTTTCTTGGAATGTTTTTAGTTACCCGCTGGGGATCTTAACTTAATCAAACTTTCTTTAGCAAAGAAAAAATATAAGGTATACCTAAAGAGAGGGGAGAGGGGTATAGCACCCCAGTTCATTATTATTATAGGACAATTGTTTTCTAGAGAGTTTTCACGTTTATTATAGGACTTTTTCACGCAACGGTACAAAAACCACTCCTAACATTTCCCGAAGGGTATATGTCAGTTCAATTTTCAATTAAGGATAATATGATCAGTTGATGTAGAATGATATAGTTACTAGCTTCATTTTCCTGAATTTAAATCTCTTATTCTCTGAATTTTAATCTTCTTAACAAAATCGCAGAGCGATTTTTGAGAGGAAGGATAGACTAAGAGCTGAAAGTCCCGAGCTTGTCGAGGGACGAAAGCATTAGTTTAATCCTGACGCAAAGTTGCATAGATTTTAATTTGAACCTTCGGTAATGTGGATAACTAATTGCGACGTAACAAGTGGTACTCAAGAGAGAAGGTGAAGTCGTACGGTAGTTAGGCTACCTCTTCGGGAGAATAAGTGCACTAATTGCTACATTTAATTTACGTTCTTTGTAATTGTCCTCCGGAGGAAGTAATAACCTTTTTTAGTCTAAACACACAGGGAAGGCAATTATTATAATGTCGCACAATGATACTTTTGCGACGTAGTTAAAATAGCCATCGGAGTGGAGCGGTTTAAGACAAATTTCTTATCTTCTCATGACGCTTATAATTTTTTACTTGTTACTTATAACTTAATTTCTATTCCCTGAAAGTTTTGTCTACTAATTAGTATAGCCGAAGCAATACCGAAGAAGTTGATATACTATTTTTTATGTAGTGGTGAGTCTCCCCCGCCTTATAACTAGATAATGCTAGTTATATATAAATATGTAAAAACCGTATTACTAGGCTTATGTAACCTATTTGGAGCGAAATTACCCATCTTTTAAACTAGAAGCACCTTAGAATCGATTTGGTGATGTCTGGAATTTGAATTATGCTAGAATAGCTTTGTGGTAAATATGCGCCAATTGGAAGTACCAAATTTCTTACGAGGTAAACGGATCAGTTTTGATGTTGACGGAGTCAAGGCAGATACAGCGCCTTTAGCCATTAAACTTTACAATAAAACTTTTAAAGACAACAAAAGGGTATCTGATTTATTAGAATTTGATTCGATAGTAAGGTGGATTAACGCAATTATTACTGACGACAAAAAAGCGGAGTCTGAGGCGATAAAAATTTGGAATCATCAGAAGGTTCAATCAAGGGCAAAACCCGTTGGAGGTGCGATCGAGCTTAGTAGACTACTAATAAATAGTGAGATAGAGGTGCACTATGTAACATCCCGCCCTTCATACACAAAAAATATTACGTTAGGATGGTTTGCTGAATGGTTACCGTGGGTTAACCCTGGCAATATTCACACAGGTAATGATGCAAACCCACTCCAAAGCGATTTTAAAGCTAAACGAATTCAGGAGCTTAACATTGACATCCATTTCGAAGATTCTATAAGGCATGCCGAAAAAATTAGTCAAGTGAGTCCTAAGACTACGGTTGTTCTTGTTCGGCAACCCTGGAACATGCGAGTTAGTCAGAAAGATGTTTCCGAGTCAATTATTGTAGCCAAGAAGTCGCGGAATATTCCGAAACTCGTTACTGCATACCGATCCCTATTGGCTAGATAAATTACTATGTCGCACAATATTGACACCTCTCTTTGCTCGGTGTAGACTGGTTTTACGATGGTTTCTCTGCCCGAGAAAAGTTCTTCTGAAATAGCGCAAAAAGTTGGCGAATTTTTAGAGTATTTGGAAGTAGAAAAAGGCTCCTCTCCCCTAACGATCAGAAATTATAAACATTATTTACATCGCTTTATTTCTTGGCTAATTAAAGAAGGAATTAGGCTTGAACTGAGGGATATTAATCCCGAAATAGTCAGGCAATACAGAGTGTATCTGTCAAGAAGAACCGATCAGAAAGGAGCCACTTTGAATCGCAAGACCCAGGCTTATCATGTTATTGCACTTCGCTCATTCCTTCGCTACCTCATTAAAAATGATCATGAAGTTATGTCTCCGGAAAAAATTGATTTACCGAAAATCGCCGAGCGGACAGTGAAGTTCTTGTCCGGCGAACAAGTTGACAGACTGTTAAACGCCCCAAGTCTGTCAACAATTCAGGGTAAACGCGATAAAGCAATTTTGGAAGTTTTATTCTCAACTGGACTGCGTGTTTCGGAGCTTGTAAGATTGGATAAAGACAGGGTTGACATTGAGCGGCGGGAATTCGGGATTGTCGGCAAAGGAGGAAAAGCGCGAGTTGTCTTTTTATCGACCCGGGCGGTTAAGTGGCTGGACGATTACTTAAAAGCAAGAAATGATCGGTTTAAACCGCTTTTTATTCGGCATAAAGGCAAGATTGATCAGACAACGCCTGACGAGAAAGTAAGACTCACTCCCCGCTCGGTTCAAAGAATGATTAAAAAGTATGGGAACAAAATGAAGTTAACAGTTGATGTTACTCCCCATGTACTACGCCACAGTTTCGCTACAGATCTTTTGATGGCCGGGGCGGATTTACGAAGTGTCCAGGAAATGCTCGGCCACAAAAACGTCTCAACTACTCAAATTTATACTCATGTAACCCATAAACACCTAAAAGATATTCACGAAGCGTTCCATGGAAAAAGCGGAAGCTAAGACTCTTCAATCCTAGAAAGAGCTGACATTCCTAATGATGCTATACCATATAGCATTTGATTGTCTGATAATTCTGTTCCACTCCAATCTGCTCGCTTAATTCTATTTCCGTTTGGACCTTTGGAACCTTCAATTAAAACTGATCCACCTACTGCAGGATCTTTTTCTCCTCTTGAAAGAGTTATCATTGCTCTCCAGCCATTTTTGTTAGATCCCCTTATTGGTATGAAATTTACTCCCGATCCATACGGAAAGATATCTTCTGTTGGTGGTAAAATAACAGTCATATGTGTTCCCTGTTCCCAGACATTTCCTGGAGTAGCCAGATCAACTATGTCGACAACGGCCTGCATTAGTTCAATTCTAGCTTTATCTTTCTCCCCACCCTCTGTGTAGTAATAGCATTTTCAAAGCCTCCCTTAATTTTTTCTCGTAATTTTTCTGTATTAGGTTCCATGATACCATTATACAATATTCTAGAATTTTCTTGCAGAATGAAAATTCACCCCATGGTTTTTTTGGATGAGGTCAGAACGGGAAAGTCTGATTACCATAGCCAAAACGAAGCTGAACGATGTTAACTCTGTGTAACATAATGATAATTAATGATTGACTTCTTGTACCAATGATTTATATCATTAAAACAAACTATGACGCAGGTTTCAAAATTTATGATTCGGCCTGAAGTATGGGACCGGATTTTTAATACGTTTTTGGACAGCTTTCTCTTTGCTAAAGACAAGAATAAGTTAAATGCTTACGTTCAAAGTATATTTACCCCGACCGAAAGAATTATGTTTGCCAAGAGATTTGCCGCTTGTATTCTACTTTCCAAAGGACACGAGTACAGAAGTGTTGCCAGGATTTTAAGAATGTCTCTCGCAACAATTTCTAAAATGAATTTTAAACTCAAGTATGAGGGAGAAGGATTGATGCCTATTGTTGAAGATACTTTAAGAAAACAAGCGACAAGTATATTAAAGGAGGAAATAAAGGATTTATTTGACCTGCCTACCAAAGGTTCATTAAGGAGTTTGGAAAGAGTGAAGAGAGTTACAAGTCGTCGAAAAAAGATTGAGAGAATAAGAATTGGACTTTAATTTATTACAATGATTTAAATCATTGTAAAAGACTAGCAATACTTTATTCAAACTTCGCGAAAACCGTGGACTCTTAGTCCACGGATGAAGCGAAGAAGTGAACAAACTCTTCGAGCCTTGGCGAGAAAACCGAGGGTTCTTAACCCTCGGTTGTTTATTAATCTTAAGATAAGATTTAAATTAAAGTGAGAATTTGGTTAAAAGGTTTATAATAAGTTATATAAAAACAATTATCTTACCTGGGTATTCGGCGCATAATAAAGAGTGGGCTCTTGAAATTAGAGATAAGATGAATTTGGGACATGAGGTTGTTGTTGTTGACTGGGATCACTGGAAAGAAGATACTAACTTTTCGGTGAAAAGAGAGTTAGAAAAGATTCTGAAAGTCATAGGAAAAGAAGAAGTTAACATTATCGCAAAATCGGTTGGGGTTATGGTTGCTCTGAATTTGATTCCCAAGATTTCCTCACAGATAAATAAAGTAATCCTTTGCGGCATAGCAAGTGTGGTTAACGAAGATAGACAAGATCTTTTGAAGGTGGTTTTATCCAAAATACCAATTGAAAATATTCTATGTATCCAAAACGAAAATGATAAATACGTGCCTTTTCCCGAAGCCGAAAAGTTTTATCATTCGGTTGAACCAAACTTAAAAGTTATCTCCAAACCTCGCTCCGATCACGACTACCCTTATCCTATTGACTTTGAAAAGTTTCTAAATAATTAACTTTTCTGACGAGCCTTCTGAGCTACTTCATTTTCTTCGTCCTCATCTCCGTTTTTGTTTAGCGGGGCGACGGCTGCGACGGAATCTGACTTATTAGTAAAGCGCATCAGAATTACACCTTGGGTGGCTCGGCCTAGCTGGGGAATGTTTTTGTTGGGAAGCTTAATTACCTGACCGTTTTTGGAAGTTATAACTATCTGATCAGTTTCATTTGTAACCATTGTTGCGGCGGCCAGTTTTCCTGTCTTGTCACTTACAACAGATGCTTTTACTCCCTTTCCTGCCCGTCTTTGCTCCGGAAAAAGATGAGTCGGAGTACGCTTCCCTAAACCGCGTTCGGAAATCGTCAAAATATCCCGGAAAAATTTCTTTCTTTTGTCCGTTGGTTTGACTTCTTTTGCCGGAAAAACTTCCATGCCTATAACATCATCATCTGCCTCCAGTTTTATCCCCTTCATTCCTGAGGTTGCCCGACCCATGGGGCGAGTATTTCCCTCAGGAAATTTTATGGCTTTACCTTTTTTTGTCACAAGCAAGATATAGTCGTCTCCTGAAGTGTCATGCACTGAAACCAGAGAATCATTCTGATCGAGGCGAATAGCTATAAGACCTGAAACACGAAGATTTTCAAATTCCGTAACTTTAGTTTTTTTAACGACTCCCTTGGCGGTTGCCATGATAAGATGTTTGCCTTTGGAATTTAAAGACAATATCGACATAATTTTTTCGTTTTGGTCAATTGCCAGAATGTTAACAATTGCTTGGCCTTTTGATTGGCGCGAGGACTCGGGAATTTCCCAGGCCTTGGTACCAAAAACTTTGCCGGTATTGGTAAAAAATAAAATAGTATCGTGGGTCGTTGCTGCAATGATTTGTTCTATTTCATCTTCCTCTTTTGTAGTCATCCCTGTTACACCCTTGCCGCCACGCCGTTGGGCTCGATAGGTCGCTCGAGGTACTCTTTTGACATAGCCGGTCTTGGTGAGTGTGATAAGCGTTTCTTCTTTGGGAATAAGATCTTCCTCGGAGAACTCCCCGATCTTTTGTTTATAAATACGGGTCTTTCTTTCGTCGCCGAATTTTTCTTTTACTTCAGTTAATTCTTTGACAATAATTTCCAAAACTTTACTCGGATCTTTCAAAATTGCAGTTAGTGCGTCTATAATTTTTTTGATTTCTTGATATTCTTTTTCAATTTTTTCCCGCTCTAAAGCAGCCAAACGCCTTAGCTGCATGTCGAGTATTGCCGTTGTCTGGACGTCAGTCAGCCCGAACTTTTTCATCAAGTTATTTTTTGCATCTTCCTGGGTTCGGCTATGGCGGATTATTGAAATTACTTCATCCAGATTATCCAGTGCAATTTTTAATCCTTCCAAGATATGTGCCCGACGCTTAGCTGCGGTTAGTTCAAAAATTGTCCTTCGGGTGATTACTCTTTGCCTATGTCTTACATACTCGATAAGGATTTGTTTAATATTTAGGGTGTAAGGTGTTCCGTCTACTAATGCCACAAAATTTGCAGGGAAAGAGCTCTGGAGTTGCGTATGCTTAAAGAGATTATTAAGAACCGATTTAGGCCGTGCATCCCGCTTAAGATCAATAACTACTCGCATTCCGTCTTTGTCAGATTCATCTCTTAGATCTGAAATTCCGACTATTTTGCGCTCCTTTACCAAATCAGCGATCTTTTTAACAAGCAGGGACTTGTTTACCTGGTATGGAATTTCAGATATAACAACTTGTTGTTTACCCTGTCTGCCGGCAGACAGGTCTTTATCTCCCTCTTTTATTTCTGCAATTCCTCTGACCAGTATTCGTCCGCGGCCGGTTGCGTATACATCGCGCAGGGATGCTGCGTCATAAATTGCCCCGCCGGTTGGAAAATCAGGCCCGGGAACTATGTCGACCAGCTCTTCAATTGTGATATCGCTTTCAAATCCTACATGCGACGGTTTCTCTTGAGAGTCTTTTTCTTCCTTTACTCCAGCGGCTAACAGGTTGATTTTTTTAATGACGAACTCCGTTTCTTCTTCCTGAGCTTTAGCCTCGAATGTAACTCTCCCCTTTTTAATTGTAGTAATAATTGCTTCTACAACTTCTGATAAATTATGCGGGGGAATTTTAGTGGCCATGCCGACGGCAATTCCTTCTGAGCCCATAAGAAGAAGATTTGGTAAAAGTGCCGGCAGAAAGTTAGGCTCTTTGAGAGTTGCATCGAAGTTTTCAAAGAAAGCTACAGTCTCTTTTTCAATATCTTGCAGCATGTAGGCAGATATGGATGCGAGTTTGACTTCGGTGTAGCGCATAGCCGCCGGCGGATCGCCGTCTACCGAACCGAAGTTACCTTGGCCTTTGATTAAAGGATATCGCAGGGAGAAAGTTTGGGCCATTCTGACGAGAGCATCATATACTGCCATGTCGCCATGAGGATGATATTTCCCCAAAACCTCTCCGACCACTTTTGCAGATTTTGTGAAAGCTGAGGTGTGGCTTAATCCCAACTGATGCATTGCGTAAAGAATTCTTCTGTGAACCGGTTTTAGGCCATCACGAACGTCAGGGAGAGCACGCGCAACAATGACACTCATTGCATAGTCCAAATAGGACTTTTGCATCTCTTCTATAATGCTTGTTGGTTGTACTTTCCCAATTTCCATAAATATAATACTAATCTACGAATGTATCCGAATCTACAAATTACTACGAATAATTAAACCATAATTTCTCGGATTTATTAATTTGTAGTCATTCGCTGTATTCGGATAAGATTCGTAGTATTCGGATTATTGTTCCCTAACAAAAAAAGTAGGCTATTCGCCTGTATCTATTCTACCCTCCTGATTTTGAATAGGCAATAAGAGGATTATTCCGAAAAATTGGGTAAAAATACTTACTTTTTCAGCGTCAGAAAATACTCTTCCCTGGGGAAAAATTTAAAGAACTTAGCGAGCTTCATGAACCCCAACATTTCGTCAACGTCTTTTTTCTGCGATTGATGGCATTTTAGCGACTTAATTTTTAAGTCCCAGAATTCTGATACATTGATTATGAGATCAACTTCTTTTTTGGAGTATCCCGGCGGAAAGTAGATGAAGTAATCTTTCATAAAATTGGAGCTTAATTTGGGAATACAGAAGTAAAGTAATTTTTTAATATGTTTTGTTTCCCGGAAAATGTACGAAGAGATCATGGAACAGAAAATATGATCTATATGGCCCGAAACACCTCTGGGTTCAAATGTAATGAGCGTATCAGGTTTTATAACATCAAGAACTTTTTGGATTTTCTTTACGATCTTGTGATAGATGTTATTGCACAGCTCACCGTCCGGAAATCCCAGAAAGTAAACTCTTTTTACTCCCAGAATACTAGCTGATTTTTTAAGCTCACCCTTTCGGATATCTGAAAGGCCTTTAGTTCCATTTGTATGGTCATTTCCGTCAGTTACGCAGATGAGGCTTACCTCTCCTTCTTGGGCAAATTTAGCAATTGTTCCTGAAGGTCCAAAAGCTTCATCGTCAGGATGTGCAAAAATACAGACGGTTTTTTTCGGCATATTGAGGCTGATTATACACGAATGGAATCTGATTTGTAACCTAAATCACTGGGTAGCTTGTAAGTAAGCTAAACGTTTACTTTCTGGGAAACGCTCGATAGCATAGCGAAGCATTGTTCGCGGCATGTACTTATAGTGCTTTTTTAAAAAACTGTCTAAATCTTTTTCCGATCTTTTCCCTACTTCTCTGAGCATCCAACCTACTGCTTTGTGTATTAGATTATGTTTATCTTTAAGTAAAATAATTCAGCTATTTTTAAAGTTTCTTCGAACCGATGTTTTTTAATAAAATTAAAATAAAATTAAAAGTCGAAATTATGGCAATTCACCCCTCCCATAGATTTTCGGATCTCGCAAAAAAAGTGAGATTTTCATGGACCTTTAAAGGCCTGGCCTTGCATGGCTGTCGCACAACCTGGATTTTCAAACAAGTACTCCCCTACTATTTTATCGGCTGATAAATCCACCAAATCCCAATTATTAACATATCTTGTATTTTTGAGATAAAAGCGCTAGATCTTTGCTTTAAGATTTTTGTCTGCTTTTTTAAGCTAATTCAATTCATCCACGTCTTTAGACGTGGATGAATTGAATCATTGAAAATTCAAACGCCTGTGGCGAATGAAGCTCGAAGGACCACGGCATAAGATGTGGACTTCTATATTGGTTGCCTAAAATTAGAAGTGTCACTAGTCTTTTTTAGTGGATTTTTGACTTTTAAAGTTTTTGTATTTCTTCTAGGGATAAATCTTTATACTTTTTAGCAACCTTCCGGGAGTTTGGGATAATTACACCTATGAATTTATCCCCTTCGGCATATTCTCCCAGTCCTGTTTTGAAAAACCGAGGAAAAAATTTTGCTTTTACTGCATCTGAATAAAGCGCCAAGTCTGTACTTAGTTTGGTGGCTGTTAACTTTAAGAAGCCCATTACAAAGATTATACTTTACTGGTTTAACCCGAGAAGTTTTCTGGCTTTATTTTGGCAAACTGGCCAGGCACCAAAACCGTCTCGGGCCATTTTAAAGGCAGCCGTTCTAATCGCCTCTTCAGTATTATAGCGGAGGTTTGGATTGGTATCTAATCCCATTGCACGTCTGTTTGATGCCCATGTTGAAGCAACAAATTGGTAGATTCCGGCATAAGGACCATTCACAGCAGTGTTTCTGAAGCCAGACTCACATTTTGCAATATGGATCATCATCTCTTTATTTACACCATACTCTGAAGCATACCTTTCTATTAATTGGCTAACATCCTGAGGCGCGACTTGTGAATGAACAACGTATACCGCTGTTTGAGTTTGGGGCTTGTCTTTAGGTACCCTTGGTTGAGATTTGGGCACAGGCATAGGTGTTACCTTAGTGTTTGGAATTTCTTCCAGTGGCTTTTTAGAAACTGAACCAAATGTATATGTCCAGGCTAAAACCGGTTTAGATCCAGTTCTAAATTGGGATTCAGATTTATTTGAAGAGATCAGTTTTGGACTCCACAGAAATTCTTCCGGCCTAAAAGTATTTTGAACACTTTCCTTTACTTCAGTAACTTTACTAGGCATGCTGTTATTCACACCGTAGGACATCGGCACTGATGCCAAGAGTGCTCCTATTATAAAATGTTTGAAGTTCCTTCTCATATAAGCCACCTTTCAAATCTTTAAAAGTTATTAAAAATTAGAGAGATGACATGAGACTTTGAAGCAGGGTTGAAGTTAAATAGCGATGGGCTGA
The DNA here is from genome assembly GCA_964627195.1 of uncultured Gammaproteobacteria bacterium. Lineage (GTDB taxonomy): Bacteria > Patescibacteriota > Microgenomatia > UBA8517 > UBA8517 > CAZVJU01. Next base: position 18,606 of record CAZVJU010000011.1, read on the forward strand.
ACTATACAATAATTACCAAAGAATATCAAGTTTTTTCCAATTCCTGGATTTCTTCTTTTAAGCCGGCCACCATTGCCCGTAAGACCATAACTTTATCGTGTTTTATTTCCGAAGCTGCTGATTCATGTTTCACTCCCCCATAGCCTATCATCTCTTTTGCTAATTTACCTTCGTAAACTACCAGTTTTTCTTTGAGCTTCACAAGTTTGTGTTGGTTTTGCATTAGTAAATTGTAGCAAATTTTCTTAAGATAATGGTTGTATAATTAGCTCATGAAGTTTCTGACTTATAACATTTTAAATGGCGGCGAAGCAGGAATTCAATTAATTAAAGCGGTAATAGCCAAGGAAAATCCCGATTATGTAACTATTAGCGAAGCAAATACTTTTGCGAAATCCAAAAGTAAACTACTAAAAGAAATCGCTTCGGACTTGAAGTATCCTTATTATGAAGTTGCACTTTCGGGAGAATACAACTATCACGTCGCGGTATTATCAAGATTGAAATTTAAAAAGGTACTTCAGATCAAACCGTTAATGCGGGCAGGGATAATAACCATTGTTGATTCTCCGATTGGTGAACTTTCTATAATTAGTACTCATTTGACTCCATATACCGAAGATTTGAGGCTTCCGGAGGTTGATTTAATCGTCAAAACACAAAAGCCTTATCAAAACAAAATTCTCATGGGTGATATGAATTCTTTGTCACGCTACGATGGTTATAAGGAGGAAATGATAAAAAGTTTTAATGAAATGCAATTGAAGAAATTCACGACTGCCGGTCGTTTGAGGTTCGACGCAGTGGGAAAACTGGAGCTAAATGGATATAATGACACCGCGTTACTTTTTAAGAAAAACAAAGAGTACACTGTCCCGACTTCTCTAAACGAATATCAGGCACATTCAAATATGCGGCTTGATTATATTTTCGTATCGAAATCTTTAATTGAAAACGTTAAAGATTATTCCGTTGTAAAGAACAATTTGACCGACAAAGCCTCTGATCATTATCCCGTGGTTGTTGTGCTCGGTTGATTAACTAACGTGCGAAGATGGAAATCAAAGCTTTTATGATGATAATTGCGAATACTATAAAAGCACCGGCAAGAATTATTAAGAATGGTCTGAAATCTCCCCAACCTCTCATGCTTTAACTCTAGCAGGTGTAGAGCAAATTGCAAACAAGAAGGTCTTATCTTGTTTCCATTTGCATTTATTATGCTTCCATAATTCTGGGGCCAAAGAAGTTAACTACTTCCAATTTTTTTGGTCGGCCTCTTCTGAATCGATCAATAGAACCTTGAGGTTTAATGAACTCTATTGGAAGAAATTCTTCTATTTTCCCCTCTTGAATTAATTGGAGTCGTAATTTTTCAAGCTCTTGCACAAATATTTCTTCCCCCGGTAGCTGGGAATTGGTTTTGAGTTTTATAAGTATATGCCAGAGTTCGTGATACAAAGTACTTGCTACCGACTGTTCGGGCGTCAAAGTGAATTCTCCGTCACTTGGGGAAAGTATTGCCTTTCCGCTGATATCTGAGGCAGCGGTAACTACGACAAAGGAGGCAATCGGCCTTTCTAGAACGCGTGGAATGATTCCGGTTGAAGTTTTTCCAACTGAGCGACAAAAATCAGCTGCGTTTGTCACCACACTTGGTATGACTCGGATACTTGAGTCAGGATCGTCTTCCGTCGTAACAAAACAAGATTGTGGAATTGAAGGAATGCCAAGATATATTTCAAATCCTTGAGAATTACCCGAAGCCGCGTTTGTGTAAACATCTTTCAACCTTTCTCGAGAGAGTGAGTCGGATTGAGGATCAAAACTTACCTGGTCAATTATTTTCGGAAATTGCTCAAAAAGATCATTAAATTTATCTGGATGAAATTTTAGGGCCTCGGGGTTATCTGTAAATACCGTTACTGGAATGTCTGATGGCCCTAGGGTTTGTCTATGAATTTCCTGCATACCTAGTCGTGTCAGTTGGCCGAGAAGGTCTTGTTTTGCCTCCATCTTAAGTCCTTCGATGTCTACTGTCTGTGTAGGTTCAGGAGTAACAGTTGAAAATTGGGGTACACAAGCAGCAAGAAGCGCTCCGGCCCCTCCTGCACTTGCCATCTTCAGCCAGTCTCTTCTCGATAGTGTTTTCGATCCGTGGTCTAATGGCATAGCGACGAATTATAACAAATTAAGAATTTTTATACCAGTTTTTGGAGTAACTTTTTTATACCAAGAATGGAGCCAGAAGAAGGGCGACGATTTGGACAATTTTCATCATAGGATTTAATGCCGGACCTGACGTGTCTTTCAGAGGATCTCCTACTGTGTCTCCGACTACTGCAGCTTTATGGCTGTCGCTTCCCTTTCCCCCAAAATTCCCATCTTCGATATACTTTTTCGCATTATCCCAAGCGCCGCCGGTGTTGCACATAAAAAGCGCCAATGTTAGGCCGGATACTACTACTCCTCCTAAAAATCCGCCAAGTGTCGGAGCACCTAAAAAGCTAACAAGAATTGGCATGGCAACTACAATTGCTGCAGGGATAATTAACTCTTTTTGGGAGGCCAATGTAACTATTTCGACAGCTTTCGAATAGTCAGGAAGAGTTTTTCCCTCCATAATACCTTTAATTTCTCTGAATTGGCGTCTGACTTCCTCCACTACCTGGAATGCGGCCCGGCCGACAGATCCGATAAGACGGGAGGAGAAAAGGAATGGTAGTGCAGCACCCATGATAAGTCCTACAAATACCTTCGGTTGTGCTATATCAATTGACGTTAGTCCCGTTGCCTCAAAGTAGGTTGCAAAAAGGGATGATGCCGCAACTGCTGCCGACCCAATCGCAAAGCCCTTCGTAAGAGCTTTTGTAGTATTGCCGACTGCATCCAATCCGGCAGTTACCTTTTCAGCCTTACCCTTTAATCCCGCCATTTCCACCATACCCTGAGCATTGTCAGAAATTGGGCCGAAGGTATCCAAAGCCATGATAATACCTGTTGTTGCCAACATGCCCATACCGGCTAATGAAATTCCATAGAAACCTAGAAAATAATATCCTGCCATAATTGTGGCTACAATGATGAGGGCTGAGACAAACGTTGATTCCATTCCGATTGCGATTCCTGCGATAAGATTTGTTCCGGCGCCGGTTTGAGAAGCGGTTGCTATTGAAACGACTGGTTTTTCGCCCGGCCCTGTATAGTATTTGGTCACAAAAAGAAGAGCTAGCATTGAAATAATTCCCGAGACCGCAGCATAGCCTGCTCTCGGTTCACCCAAAAGGAATGTGGCGAGACCCATAAAAATAATAATGGCGGCGACTGCCGAAATGATAAAGCCCCTAATAAGCGGATTTATAGCATTTTCAGTATCGCTTTTTGCTTTAACGAAAAAGGACCCTAGAATTGACGTCCATATTGCACCTGATCGGGCCAGGAGAGGAAAAACGACTCCAGCGAGGCCGAAAAGGGCACCCCCTAGAATCATTGCTGCAACGATAGTTAGTGCATATGACTCAAAAACGTCGGCGCTCATGCCTGCGCAATCCCCGACATTATCCCCCACGTTATCTGCAATTGTTGCCGGATTTCTGGGATCATCTTCAGGTATGCCTTTTTCCACCTTGCCGACAAGATCCGCTCCTACATCAGCTGCTTTGGTAAATATTCCACCCCCAACTCGCATAAAAAGTGCTAAAAGCGCTGCTCCGAATCCGTAGCCTACCAATACATCAGTTGCGTGTTTAGCAACAACGGGAGCTCCTTGGGATATAAAGCTGAAGTACGACCACATATAAATTAAGGAAACCCCAAGAAGTCCCAAACCAACGAGAAGCATGCCGTTAACAGTTCCTGCCCCGAAAGCAATTTTTAAAGCCGGATTCAAACCTTTCTGGGCATTATTAGCAGTCCGGACATTTGCACGAACGGCTATCCACATGCCGAAATAGCCGATAATCCCCGAGAAAATTGCGCCTAAAAGAAAAGTGATTGCAACTTCTATACCCAGGGATGGAGTAAGAGCGATAACAATAGCTAGAAGAAGCATAATTGGAACTACTACTTTAAATTGGCGTTTAAGGTAGCTCATCGCGCCTTCTCTGACTGCTTTTGCAATCTGTTTTAATTTTTCATTACCCTCCGGGGCACTAAGAACTCTCTTAGCCAAGTAAAGACCGTATCCCAATGCACAAATGGAGGTAAAAGGGGCGACAAAAAGCGCTATTAACTGGATATTCATATTTAACTTCTGACTTTCTTTTTGAAAAAGAAAGTCAGGCAAAGAAAATGAAATACAAGTTTAATCAAAAAAGACCCTACTTGAGCCTTAAGCGATATTGTATTTCAGTTAGTTTAACTTTGCAAGAGCCCTAGATATCGAGAGTTGCCATCTTCGCGTGAGTTTGGATGAATTTTTTGCGGGGAGCGACCTCTTCGCCCATGAGAACAGTGAAGATTTTGTCAGCTTCTTCAGCATTTTCAATACCGACCTGTTTTAAAATTCGCACCTTTGGATCCATAGTAGTATCCCAAAGTTGCTCGGGATTCATTTCTCCCAAACCTTTATATCTTTGAAGAATAAACTTAGTATCGGCTCTCTCTTTGATAATGGCATCTTTTTCCTCATCGGAATATGAATAGAAAATTTCTTTACCATATTGAAGCCTAAAAAGCGGAGGGAGAGCTACATAAAGATAGCCTTTGGTTATAACCTCAGGCATATGCCGATAAAAAAATGTTAAAAGAAGGGTTTTTATGTGTTCGCCATCAACATCAGCGTCGGTCATGACGATAATTCTATGATAGCGAACTTTGTTGTAGTCAATAATGTCCCCTATTCCGGCCCCCAAAGCTATAATCAGGTTTTTCAGCTCTTCAAATTTAACTATTTTATCAAGATGGGCCCGCTCTGTATTAAGAATTTTTCCCCCAAGAGGCAAAATTGCTTGGAAATGCCGGTCTCTGCCTTGTTTTGCGGAACCCCCTGCAGATTCACCCTCTACTATATAGAGTTCGGAGGTTTCAGGATCGCGGGATTGACAATCAGCCAGTGTACCCGGGAGAGATGACCCCTCGAGTGCCCCTTTTCGTAAAACTGCCTCTTTTGCTGCCCGGGCCGCAAGACGTGCTCTTGCCGCTAAAAATATTTTTTCCAGAACACTTTTCGCATCAGAGGGATGCTCCTCGAAATAGGTATCCAACCCTTCCTTAACGGTAGATTGAACAAATCCCTGAACCTCGGGATTATTCAATTTTGCCTTGGTTTGGCTTTCAAATTGGAGCGATTCTGAGGGCATTTTAACGTAAACTACTGCTGTAAGACCCTCCTTCATGTCGTCCCCAGTTAGGCCGTTACCTCCCGGAAGTTTGTCGGAGGCTCCTGCTTTTTTAGCATAGTCCGTAATTGCGCGTGTTAAAGCAATACGGAAACCTGTAAGGTGGGTTCCCCCATCGGTTGTGTTGATGCCGTTGACGTAACCTTTGACATTTTCGTTGTAGCTGTCTGTGTATTGAAGAGCAACTTCGGCTGACATGTCGCCGTCTTCTTTAGATACGTAAATGACGTCAGAAACAGTATCTTTTCCCCGATTTGTGTGGGCAACTAGTGATTTTATCCCCCCCTCAAAGTAGTAATGGTCCTCCTCATTCGCTCGTTCATCATAAAAATGGAAAGACAGTTTAGGAACTAGGTATGCCCGGTCTTTCAGATGCGATTTTATCCGATTATTATCGTAAAAACTGTTTTTGAAGATATTAGAATCGACTTTAAATGTGGTTATTGTCCCCGTTTGGTTGCTACCTATTATTATATTCCACTCTTTTGGGAACCATTTATCAAGAACTTCCTGGTTTATCTCAGAGACTGCTTTTTTTGGAGCTCCGGCCTCGTATTCTTGGTAATAAGCTTTGTTATTACGTAGAACCACGACTCTGAAGTAGCTTGAAAGCGCGTTAACTACAGATGCGCCGACGCCATGCAGACCGCCGGAAATTTTGTAGGCGCCGCCGCCGAATTTTCCGCCAGCGTGCAGTTTGGTCATGGTCAGCTCCAACGCCGAAATTCCGGATGAGTGTTTGTCTACAGGAATACCCCGGCCGTCGTCTCTGATCGTTACTGTCCCGTCTTTATGAATGTAAGAGTAAATATTTTGTGCTACACCTGCGAAGGATTCGTCGACCGAATTGTCCAGAATTTCCCGGAAACATTCGTGTAATCCTCTTGCGTCGGTTGACCCGATATACATTCCAGGCCGTTTGCGAACTGGTTCCAGCCCTTCAAGAACCTGGATTTGTTTGGCGGTGTAGAGATTATTAGCCATATATCAGACTGTTAATTATACCTTATATTTTACGTTCAGGAAGACCTAACTGTATAGCAAAATTCGTCAGCTGCAGATTCACATTACCATTTGCTTTGAGATTTATGAAAGTTTTTTGGGCAACCTTCAAAGCCAGGCTGAGTACTTTAAAATTATCACTTCTTTTGATTAATAAGTTATGCCAAAGGTGGAGTAGATCTGTCATAAAAACGATTGCTTCGTCACGCTTTTTAATTTTGTCCAAATACGCAAATTTCTCACCGATCGACATGTCAAGAAATTGTGACAATTTTTCATCATGTGTTACAGTTTGTCTATTTCCTGCTACTCTTATAACCTGACATCTGGAAACTATTGTTGGAATAAGTTTTTCTTCAGAGGATGCCGTCAGGATATAACTGAGATTTTTTTGAGGCTCTTCAAGGTTTTTCAAAAAAGCGTTTAGTGCTTCATCCCCCGCCGAATCGATATCTGTTATTACTATGCTCGTGGGTTTTTCGACTGACAGTTTAGTAAAGTGTGAAAGCTTTCGGACCTCGTCGATTTTAGTAATTGAAAATTCATAAGTTACTTGCGCTATGGTTTTAGCCAAGGTTTTGGCTTGTAGTACTGTTTCTTCGGGATCCGGACCTACTACTAGATAAGCATGCATGGCCAACCATTATATTGCAAATACACTTCATGAAGTCAAGTAAAGCATAAGTCTCGAAATTTGAGGTCGAAAACTTAATATGGAAAATCTAAGCTCTCTATACTATAATTAGCTAGTCCCAAAAGGTTATCCCCGTGAGGGGTATTTTCTTTGGCCCTAAAAATGAAAAATTTAGTACAAAATCTCAAGATTTTTTTTGGTTTTGCGATACAGAAGCGTGCAGCGTATTGTGCTTTTGTTGGCGCAACGCTCATAAGTGCTCTCTTTTTCTATACAATCCCCTACTTTTATAAACTCTTTACTGACAATTTAATTCAAGGCGATATTAAGGCACTTTATATGACGCTTCTATTTCTGATGGTGTTCAGACTGAGTGCGATGCTCTTTAAGAATTTAGCATTCTTTTTAGGCGATCGTGGTTCTATCGATGGCGCTTCACTCGCTCGAAGAACAATTTTTAAACACGTACAGGATTTGGATTTTGCTTTTCACTCCAACAAAAGTACCGGCTATCTGATTTCTGCTTTCAAAAGAGGTGATGGTGCTTTTTGGACGATGTATTTTAATTTACACCACAGGTTTTTGGATGTATTCGTCGGTTTTTTGGTGATGCTTTATTTTCTAAACCAACTTGCTTTCACTTTTACACTTTTAATTCTGATGTCATTTTTCTTGACATTTTTATTAACTAAATTTTTGATTACATTAAACGTCCGAGCCAGAAAGCTACACAACGAGGATGAAGATAATTTGTCAGCTGTAATTACCGATAACATGATCAATTTTGAAACAGTCAAACTTTTTTCAAAAGAGGCATGGGAGTTGGGTAGGTTAAAGCAACAGTTTATCCCATGGAGGGCTTCGGCAATTAAGTACGTAAATACTTATAGGTATATCGATTTGTCAATCGGGGGTCTCATTAATCTCAGCATATTTTTAGTTTTGTTTTTTGCGCTCCGGCTTTTTAGCAGGGATGAATTGGTGTTAAGTGACTTTATTTTGGTTTTAGGGTTTATCAGCAGTTTCTATCCGCGGCTTTTCGATCTTATTTGGGGGCTAAGAGAAGTTGGCAAAGATTTTGCAGATATAGATAGGTACTTTGGCCTTTTAAGCTATGGCATAGAAATAAAAGATCCGGAAAATCCGGTACACCTAAATTCGGTTCGCGGGGAAATAGAATTTAACAATGTCACTTTTACCTATGCCGAAAGTAAAAAAGAAGCTCTGGAAAATGTTAATTTACGGGTTCGTCAAGGGCAATCCATAGCATTAGTTGGCCGCTCAGGATCCGGCAAAACGACGCTTATGAAACTCTTGATGCGATTTTATGATGTAGACAAAGGCGAGATTTTAATTGACGGGGTTGGTGTCCAACAATTTACAAAATCACATCTCAGAAGTTTTATGGGTGTTGTTCCCCAGGAACCGGTGCTTTTTAATAATACAATCGGTTATAACATTGCATACGGCAAAGAAAAAGCTACGCGGAAGGAAATTGTGGCTGCGGCGAAAATAGCGAATTTACATGAATTTATAGAAACTTTGCCCAGAAGATATGAAACTCACGTCGGAGAGCGCGGAATTAAGCTCTCAGGAGGCCAAAAACAGCGACTTGCCATAGCCAGAATGGTACTATCCGATCCCGATATTATTATTTTTGACGAGGCAACAAGCCAGCTGGATTCCGAAAATGAGCTTCTTATTCAGGGGGCGCTATGGAAGGTTGCTCGCAACAAGACTACTATAATTATTGCACACCGGCTTTCAACGGCTATGCGAGCAGATAAAATAATAGTTATGGAAAAAGGGAGGATTGTTGAAACAGGATCGCATATAGAGCTTTTGTCTAAAGAAAAGAGTCTTTACAAACATTTTTGGAACCTTCAGACGAATACAGTTTGAGGTTTGCTATTGAAGGAACCCTTCTTGTACGGCATAATGAAATTGTATGCCTGCCCAACCACTAAGCTACACTAGTCAGAAGGATTCTCCTCAAACGCTTGCGGACATTCTGGTTAAGCTTGGTGCGCTTGATCCAACTCATGCAAAAGAGGTGAACTTTTCAGAGATACAAACTGGGAAAACTCAGGAGGAAATTCTCATTAGCCGGAAGCTGGTGGACGAGAGTGCTTTAACTCGTGCCAAGGCAACTTTCTATAATGTACCATATATAGATTTAACCTCAGTTCCGGTTTCACCTGAAGCATTATCTTTTCTTCCCCAAGAAGTAGCGACTCGCTTTAAAGTATTCCCGGTATCAGTTGATCCAGTTAAGAAAGAGATTGTCGTTGCCATGGCGGATCCGATGAACATGACAGCGATTGAGTTTGTTGAACAAAAGACCGGTTATCTGATAAAACCTTATGCGGCAGAAGCTTCGAAGATCGAAACCATGATTGGTGCAGGCTATACTACTTCCCTTGCTAAAGAAGTATCAGAAGCCCTTCGCGAAGTTCCGGATGACAGTAAGGTAAGAACTCTTAACGCCGCAAAGACTGGATTAATCCGCGAGGAAAGAGTTGCTGAAATTGTCACTCATATATTGGGGTTTGCGGAAAAAGCGCGGGCATCAGATATCCACATTGAGCCGCAAGAGAAATCCACTCGTGTTCGCTACAGAATTGACGGCATTTTGCAGGAAAAACTTACAATTCCCAGAGAACTTCACGATGCTCTCACTTCACGAATTAAAATTCTTTGCGGAATGAAAATCGATGAGAAACGTGTTCCTCAGGACGGGCGCTTCAACTTTAAGTCAGGAGACCAGGAAATTGATCTTCGAGTTTCTTCTCTTCCCACAGCCTGGGGCGAAAAAATTGTTATGAGGTTGTTAAGGAAAACTGGTGGTATCCCGAGTTTGCAGGAGTTGGGACTGCGGGGCAGGGCCCTTAAAAATTTAGAAGACGCAATCTTGCGGCCTCACGGCATTATTCTTATTACCGGTCCTACCGGCAGCGGTAAAACAACAACTCTTTACTCTATTATTCAAAAGATTAATACCTCAAAGGTAAACATCGTTACACTGGAAGACCCTATCGAATATAAAATTCCCGGGGTAAATCAGGTACAGGTAAATCCTGCTGCCGGGTTAACTTTCGCCTCAGGTTTGCGTGCTTTTTTGCGGCAAGATCCCAACATTATTTTAGTCGGCGAAATCCGTGATCAGGAAACTGCGGATTTGGCCATCCAAGCGGCACTTACAGGCCATTTGGTTTTTTCTACACTTCACACAAATGATGCTTCAGGTGCCCTACCCAGACTTTTGGACATGGGGGCTGAGCCTTACCTACTTGCATCTTCCATGACTGCTATTGTTGCTCAACGCGTCGTCCGGAAAATTCATGAGGGGTGTAAAACTAGTTATACCGGTGAAGCAAAGATAATAAGCGACATGCATTCCGTTTTGGGAACGTTATGGCCAAACGGCAGAGATGCTAAACTTTACAAGGGTCAGGGAAGAGTAGCAATATTTGAAGTCTTGCCCATTAGCGAAAAAATTAGTAGGCTTATACTAGAGAGAGCTTCTTCCTCCCAGATTGAGCTGGAGGCGCGTGAGGAAGGCATGATCGCAATGAAACAGGACGGCTATTTGAAAGTGCTTGAAGGGATAACTACTATTGAAGAGGTGTTGAGAGTAGCACAGGAATAGAAGCCATTAGGTTTATATAGCTTACTCAATTCAAAATGTCATTTTAAAAAACTGACATTTTGACAAGTAATGGAAGCTATATATCAATGTTCAAAACATAATTGAAATACGACATTTTGTTTTGAACTTGCTATAGCACTTGGTATTGAAACCAATTGTAAGATGGAAATTAAGCAACTATTACAATTAACAGTCGACCGTTTAGCGTCGGACTTGCATATTATTTCAGGTATTCCGCCCCACTTGAGAATTGAAGGCGTTCTTTCCCCGATCCCTGCCGAGCCGGTTATAACTCCTGAAGTAGTAAATAAATTCATAAAAGAGATTGTGAGTTCGGAACAACTTGAGCGTATTACAGTAAACAAAGAAATAGACTTTTCACTTGCCTTTAACCAGAATGCCAGGTTTAGAGTTAATGCTTATACTCAAAAAGGCTCGACAGCTATTGCTTTCAGAAGAATTCCATTGGAAATTCCCGAAATTGAAAAGCTGGGTTTGCCCAAAATTCTTCATTCCTTCACAGGTTTACGTCAAGGTTTCATTTTGGTTACCGGGCCTACCGGTCACGGTAAATCAACGACCATCGCGGCAATGCTTAACGAAATAAACCACACGCGGGCTGATCACATTGTGACAATTGAAGACCCGGTCGAGTTTGTCTTTAAGCCCATAAAATCGATCATTTCCCAACGCGAGATGGGCTTTGATACTCATTCTTGGCAGATCGCTCTCCGAAGCGTTCTCAGGGAAGATCCGGACGTGGTACTTGTCGGCGAGATGCGGGATCATGAAACAATATCTTCGGCTTTAACCGTTGCAGAAACAGGCCACTTGGTTTTTGCGACACTTCACACAAATTCGGCAGCGCAAACAATAGACAGAATAGTCGATGTTTTTCCCGACGAGCAGCAGGATCAGGTTAGACTTCAACTTTCGAATGTGATCGAAGCTGTTTTTTCTATGCGACTGGTTCCTTCTATCAGCGGTAAACGAGTTGTTGCTTATGAAGTTATGCTGGGAACCTCAGCTATAAAAACATCCATCCGTGAAGGTAAGACGCACCAAATAGACAATATTTTACAAACTTCTACTGAAGTGGGAATGAATACAATAGAAATGTCACTGGTCGAACATGTTAAAAATGGCAAAATCGACATCGAAACAGCACAATCCTTCTCCCTTAGACCTGAAGAATTAATGAGATTAGTAAGAACCTCTAAATAGAAAACAGGACAAAGTGCAAAGAGCAAAGGGTAAAAATTGGAAATTCCCGAAACTCCCTATGTACTTTGTTGTTTGTCCTTTGCACTGTCCATGAAACGATTCAAGTATAAAGCCAAAAATGCAAACGGAGAGTTGGTAGTTGGTGAAGTCGAAGCTTCTACAGAAATCCATGCAGCAAAGCTAATTCGCGATCAAGGATTGGTTGTTATTTCTATCGAAACTAAATCTGGTTTCTCGCTTAATCTACTTAAAAAATATTTTGATCGGGTGACTATTTCCGATGTTACATCGGTTACAAGACAACTAGCAACAATGATTAACGCGGGACTTCCTCTGACTGAAGCACTTGTTATTTTAAGATCCCAATCGAAAGCTTCGATGCAAAAAATAATCGCCCAAATTTTGGCAGACGTCGAAGAAGGCGAAGCCCTGTCTGCAGCAATGGCAAGGCATCCTCAGGCTTTTTCAAAGACATATATTGCTCTTATCAAATCCGGCGAGATTGGTGGAGTGATGGATGAGGTACTTGCCAGCTTGGCAGATGATATGGAAAGACAAGCTGAATTTCGGGGGAAAGTCAAAGGTGCTCTCATTTATCCCATTATTATTATTGTGGGCATGTTTGTTGTTGCTCTTATCATGATTATTTTTGTAATTCCCCGCCTGACAACTCTTTATGAACAGTTTGATGTAAATCTGCCTATAACGACTAAAATGTTAATAGCAACTTCTAATTTCATGATTGCTTATTGGCCCTTTCTTTTAGTCGCGAGTGTTGTTGCCTTTTATGGTTTCAATATATATCGACGCACACCTGCCGGGGAAAAGAAAATTGATGAGATTATTTTCAGACTGCCTCTAATCGGCGATCTGCAAAGACAGATTATTCTGACCGATTTAACCCGGACTCTTTCTCTGATGATCGGTTCAGGAGTAGCAATTATTGAGTCTTTAACTATTTCGTCCCAAGTTGTCGGAAGTTCGATTATCGCTAATGCACTTTTGGATACTATAAAAATGGTTGAAAAAGGCTTTCCTATTGCATTCGCCTTTTCCCGACATCCGGAAGCATTTCCATTTATTCTTTCCCAAATGATTGCGGTAGGTGAAGAAACGGGCAAGATGGATGAAGTTTTGGCCAAAATAAGCCATGTTTTTGAAGTAGAGAGCGATCAGAAATTAAAGGCAATAACTGCCGCGGTTGAACCTATTATATTAATTGTGTTAGGAGTAGGAGTTGCTTTAATGGTTGTGTCAATTATTCTGCCTATTTATAACCTGACTACGCAAATCGGCGTCTAATTTTCACTTAGACTTTTAAAGAGAATTAACCACACAAGGTGTGAAAAACAAAAGAAAGTGTGGACAGGTCTTGACATCGGAGTTGAATTTAGTGAATACTGAATATATTAAGAATTTTAAATTTTTAATTTGAAATGAGGGGGGGTGAAAAAAAAGAAAAATTTATGACTGCCCTTAAAAGAGGTTTTACATTAATTGAGCTTCTTATCGTTATCGCAATTTTGGGTGTTTTAGCAGTCGTAGTGCTTGTGGCCATTAATCCTGTACAGCAGTTAGGAAGAGCTAGAGATTCAGGAAGAATTTCAACAGTTGCACAACTTGGTCATGCTTTCGAGGCATTTTATACTAGTCATAATGGAGTTTATGCGCTTGACTTTGCAGAGCTTGTTGCAGCCGGTGAGATTACACAGGTGCCATCTTTAGTGAACAACACACTGAATCTGCCAGTTTGTACTGGAGGTGACGATGCAGTAAATGGTTGGTGTTACGACGAAGTAACTACTTCCTTTGCAGTATGGTCTAGACTTGAAGCAGATACAAACTTGACATTGGGTGCGTGTACGACAGACGCCTATACGGCTTATCTTTCTCTTGCAGGGAGAGCTTGTGTCGGATGTACGGAGCCAAGCGGAGCAACTACTGTAGCTTGGTGTGTAAACTAATTAGCTTGCGAGTGTTAAGAAGCGCCAGGTTGAACTTGTGAGTTTGTAAATTCCCTGGCGCAGGCAATAGAACAAAAAGTAGTTCTTTCTATAGCCTTTGCTTCTATTTCATTTATTTGGAACAGAATTTTGTAGAGGTGTGTTTGTTATTTAATGAAAAGATTATTTTACGCTGGTGATATCAAAGGAATTTGCTTTTTATATAGCCTTAAAAAGAGATTATCTCAAATCCGCAATAAGTCAAAGTATGGATTTACTCTCATTGAACTCTTAATTGTCGTGGCCATTCTTGGGCTCCTTGCTGCCGTTGCACTTATACTCATAAACCCCGCCGATAAACTAGCTGCTTCAAAAGATGCAGGAAGAATTTCGGCTATTGCCCAATTAGGCGGAGCTATTGAAGCGTATTATTCTTCTCAAAATAGTACGTTTCCGAATCCCACAGATTGGGGTAATGCGATGGTTACTACCGGTCATCCGCGGATATTTCCTCCAGGAATAGCCTACCTTTCTGCCTACGGAGTTGTTCCATGCACAACAAATGCGCTACCGGCAACCGACTCTACCTACTGTTATGATCTGGATATGATTGGAGGCAGTGGCGCAATCGTTTTTACGAAACTTGAAGCAGAGGGAAAAACAGAGTTGTGCAGTGTTATTGGTTCTACGTATTTTGTTTATTCAACAGCTGATGGCCGTGCCGGGACAATCTGTGGAGCCTCCGACCCTACCCCCTGGCCTCCCGGAACTCAGATATACTTAGACTAACTAATTGCATATACTAAATGTGAGATGTTGCTACTTCTTTTTATAATCGGAGCAATTATCGGATCTTTTTTGACTGCTTACACATACCGCTGGCCGAGGGGTAAGAGTGTAAAAAAAGGACGCTCGGAGTGTCCCGGCTGCGGAAAGATGATTGCATGGTTTGATAATATTCCCCTTTTCTCCTATGTTTTCCTTCGGGGGAAATGTAGAAATTGCGGAAAACATATTTCATTGCGCTATCCCTTAATCGAAGCCTCAACAGGAATTTTATTTGTAGTTATTACCTTACAAGGCCAGGCCTTTAAAGGTAATCCTTTTTGTATATGGCAAGATGTTTTGGGGTGGTGGGCGCTTCCCTACCTTTTCTTTGTCGGTGCCATTCTTGTTGCAATTTTTGTAATTGATTTTGAACACCAACTAATCCCAGATTCGCTGATTTACGCTTTATTTTTAGTAACCCTGTTTTTGATCATAGCTTTCAGAATGGAAGAACTCTACGTCAGAATGTTTGTTGCTTTTGCCGCGGCAACATTTTTCTTGCTACTCCATCTGGTTACCCAAGGGAGAGGTATGGGATTGGGGGATGTAAAGTTGGTTTTGGCCCTCTCCCTCATCTTAGGCTGGCCATTTACGGTTGCTTGGCTTTTTTTGAGTTTTGTAGTCGGGGCTATAGTTGGGGTTTTATTACTTTTAGTAGGAAGAGCAAAACTTGGGAAACATATTCCTTTCGGCCCGTTTTTGGTTGTTTCCTTTTTTGTTATACTTTTTTGGGGAGGTTTGTTAGTTAGGTTATTTTTACCCTATTTATAATGAGACCTTTTACAAAACGTGAACTTCTGGGGGTCGGCCTAATTTTTCTCATTGTTTTTCTTGTAACTTTTCAAGGTTTAGTGGTCGCCAAGCGTCGTGCCCGAGACGCCCAAAGGAAAGCTGATCTTGGTGCAATTTCTGATGCCCTTTACACTTTTTACGAAGAGTTTGGTTTTTTCCCGCCTGCCGAAGTTGGGAAAATTAAAGCTTGCAAGGGAGTCGCATATGAAGAAGTGCTTACGGAGTTGAAAGCAAAAAAAGACTTTGACCGTGAACTTTTTTTCACTGGCTTACGGCCTTGCGACTGGGGAGCCGATCCACTCCGGGATATAACCAGCTCGGATAGAGCTCCTTATCTTGCAACAATCCCCGTAGATCCGAAAGGTGGGGAGGGCTATACCTATCTGTATATTTCGAATACCTACCGTTTCCAGCTGTATACATTCCTTGAGGGAGAAACCGAGGAGGATGGATATGATTCGCGAATAGTATCAAGAGATCTTTCCTGCGGTAGAGCAATTTGCAGCTTTGGCAAAAGCTACGGCCAAACGCCTTTAGATGTGTCAATTGAGGATTACGAGCAAAAGCTTTTGGATGAGTCTAGGGGTGGAAAACCATAAAGGTTTCGTGCTATAACTAATATGAATACCTGAAAATAATTACTGCCTATGTATAAAACCTCAAAAACAAATCTTTTTTTAAAGCCTTTTTTTTCACTTACACCTTACAACTTACATCTTACAACTAACTCCGGTTTTACCCTCATTGAACTTATCCTTGTTGCCGCAGTGATTGGGTTACTGGCAACTATTTTTGTCAGCACTTTTCCTGCCAGCCAGCGAAGGGCGCGAGATACAATAAGAAGAAGCGATATCAAACAATACCAAACAGCAATGGAAGTTTACGCAAATAAAAATAACGGGAATTATTACACTATTGGCGTAGGGAGTCCAGTTGCTCAGTGTGCTACTTTAGGTTTAACGAATTGTCCTGAAGATCCCAAAAGCCCTCCTACTTATCTAATACGTGCTGATAGTTCGCAATACACAATATGGGCAACATTTGAGCAGCGTAATGATAGCGGAAATATCCAATATTTTATTGCCTGTTCAACTGGTAGATCGGGAGTTTGTACAACTGCTCCGTCCGGAGCTTCTTGTCCGGCAGGATGTCCATAATGATAAAAAAAACGAAGTTCATAACTAATTCAGCGTTTACTCTTATCGAGCTTTTGGTTGTTATGGGTGTTATTGCAATACTCACCGGTATTTCAATTTTTGCCCTCCAAGGATCACGCGAAGCCGGCCGTGATGCCAGAAGAAAATCTGATCTGGAGACTATTCGTTCTGGAATAGAACTATTTAGAGCTGATTGTAACGTGTATCCATCCAACCTCGTTGCTGTAGGGTCTTCGTTACAGGGTACTGTAGCTCTTGGTTGTAGTCCAGCAAATACCAATATTTATATTCAGTCGGTACCTGGTGATCCAAGCAGCGGAAGCGGCTATTGTTACAATCAAACTAGCAGTACGACATACGAACTTTGCGCAACTCTAGAAAATGTTCCAACCAGTCCTTCGGCCTGTGCATCTTGCGACAGTGGAAGTGGTAATGGTAACTATAGAGTTATAAGTCCTTAAAAAGATTAAATGAACTGCATCGCGGCAGAGCCGCGAATTATCTTTCAGATAGCAGTACTTATGCTCGTTCATCCTCGCTGCAGAGCAGACGAAGTATTCTCGAGCATAATAAATTGATAGTAATGAGATGCGCCAAAAATATACAAGTTATCAGTACAGTTTTCCCAAGATTCGGAAAACTTCAGTCCGTGGATTCACTTTAATTGAGCTTCTTGTAGTTGTCGTTACCATGGCGCTTCTTTTTAGTGTCGGCTACGCAAATTATCGGAGTTTTCAGAAAAGACAAAGGGTTGGAGCAGTAACAAGAGAAATTAAAGCCCAACTCCGTTTATTACAAGAAAAATCTATTGCAGGAGTTAAACCTTCAACCGATCCTGCTGTTTGTTCCACCCTCGACGGTTGGGGATTTTCTGCGGCCCCTGGGTCTGTGGGTCCGTGTTCACCCTTTCTTAATGGTTGTTACCTGATAGCAGTGCGATGTGACAATACGGTCGGTAACGATAGATGGATACTTTCCAGTAAGCAAATTATCAAAGCACCCCCTGGTATAACTATTTTTATACCATTGGGCGGCGGAGGAGTAGATACAACTAATGGCCAGATATTGCCGATATTTTTCGACGTTCTCGGTAGGGGCGTACGATTTAGAGCCGGAGGGAATTCGATAACAATTACCATTACTGACGTGGCGACTGTGTATCAAGAAACAATAGTTGTTACAAAAGGTGGAGAAATTCTATGAAAGGTCAATCTCTTTTTGAAGTTGTTTTTGCGGTTGGAATTGCAGGTCTTGTACTGATCGCTCTCGTGTCGCTGTCCTCGACCTCGGTTGGCAATTCGACATCTGCCAAGAATAATGCTTTAGCTACAAAATTTGCTCAGGAAGGCAGTGAGTATGTGAGGCAACAGAGAGACACGAGCTGGGATAATTTTTATGCAGAAAACGGGTCGGCTAAAAATTTAGGTACCCTGAGCTGGCCTCCGGCAGGTTCATGCAATATCACTGCTAATACTCTTTTTTGCAGAACAGTAACTTTAACCAGTGTTTCAGCTGATGAAGTTAGCTCCCTGGTCAGTGTGTCATGGAACGACGCGCAGGGGGATCATCAAGTGCGTAGTGCAACTACGTTAACAAAATGGAAATGAGGAATATGAAGAAAACAAAAAGCTATTTTTCGGGCTATTCCCTAATTGAAATGCTTGTAGTCCTCGTGATATTTACATTTCTTGGGATAGTTGTAACACAATCTCTTGCTTCAAGTCTGAGAGGCACCAGGAAAAGTGAGAACCAGAATATCACCAAAGAAAATGTTGACTATGCGATGAGTGTTATGGAGCGACTATTAAGAAATGCATCGGATCTTAACTGTGCTACCTCAACCGCTACGAGGTTAAATTACACAGATGAAAGTGGAAGAGCGGTGTATTTTATGTGCGATGGGACGCCTTCGGCGATTGCTTCCGGGTCCGCGACTCCGCCTGTTTTTGTTAATCTTTTGACTTCTGCATCTGCTGTGAATATTACGAGTTGCGCCGGAGTTGTATTTGCATGCGTAGAGGGTGTAAATGTACCGGACTCTGTAACAATAACACTTACCGGTCAGTACGTAACTACAACTGGTGCTGAGGGATCTCAAGTGACCTCAACTTCCAGAATTTTGTTACGCACTTATTGACCTGATCTTATGTCATTGTTACACTTATATTAATGAATTATCTGCCCTTATGGAAAAAGACTAGGAAGTATACTTCTCAGAGTGGCCAAGCTTTGCTTATTGTTCTTCTGTCGATGGCGGTAATCCTAACTGTCGTTCTTTCTTTTGCTTCCAAATCGATTACTGAAGTGAGCATAACTTCTTACGAAGAAGATGCCT
>CAZVJU010000012.1:0-2879 GCA_964627195.1 uncultured Gammaproteobacteria bacterium
TGCTCATCCTGCGCTGCAGAGCAACGAGGTATTCGCAGGTTCTAGAATAGACCTGTTCCGAAATAACTTTCTACAAGGCACAGCATTAAGTAGTTTGTAATTGCATATTTCTGAAATTCAGAATGTCAGAAACTGTAAATATTGTCAAGATTTATGGTAGCAGATATTCAACTCCGGGAGTTAATGACATCCTTCCCGCTCTTACGAGCGGGGTTTCCTCTAAAGGAGGATGACATAACAGCATTTAAGAATAATTTAACTTGTGTATAATTTCTAAATAGTGACTGAAAGAAATCCTAGTAATGTTAATCCTCAAGAAAAAATATTAATACCTGTTTCGGAAGGTACCATAATTCAACTTGGTCCTACTTCAGTTTCTCAGATTTTACCTCTAAAGAAAGATTTACTTTTAACACTCCTTGATAAAGATCAGCAAACAACCGAGGGCTATCTTAAATTAGAAATGGATCTTGGCGAAAATGATAAACAACCTTGTTTTCTTCAAATTCCTGAGAAGATTAGACAAATTATCATAGGAGCTTTAGAAAAAATTGAAGATCGTAATAAATTATTAGGATCACATTCTACCCCATCAATTAAAAAACAATTAGCCATACAGGGAAAAGTAATTTTCTTGACTAGCGAAATCGAAAGTCTTCCAATTAATATTCAAAAACTCTGGGCACTTTAGTTGCCAAACTAGATACAATTTTAGACGAAGATATATTTGATTAAAGCCATATTTGCAGAAATAATATTATATAATAATATACTCCTAACACCCACGAGTGGAACATCCCAAACTTGAAAAATTTCCCGACCTTTTCAAAGAATTGCGAATTCGGGTAAGTAACGTTTATACTACCAAACATGTTAGAAAGACCGGTGGAGTATATTTTGGCAAGAATGAAAAGAGAGATTACGATGACATACTCCTCACAACAAGTTGCGAAGGTATCTTGCGATACGTATGTCTTCTTGAATCTGCTTCATCCTGCGCTGCAAGCAGCGAGGTATTCGCAGGTTCTAGAATAACACATCTAGGAGGTAATTCATACGCCCACTCTGAATATCCTATTGCTTTTATGACAACTACCGGCGAAATACCAGTCATGGGTCGCGGGTCTTCTGGCTATGATGCATACCTGGCAATGAAAAATCACACCCGAATGAAACTGATCCTGATTCTAAATAGAAAATAACTTTCACCCTTGGCTTATACTTCAACTAAGTACACTGAGTTTGAGCTGCCTTTCCGAGTTTATCCCAAAAAATCGACACGCTATCTTCGTTTATTTCCGTGTCCGGAGAAAACCCCTTAAAGTTAACCATTGCTGACAATATTCCAGCCCTTTTTAGTCTTAAAATTGCTCTGCCTGCGACATTGCCTCTCTTAGGCAAAAGTACTCCCCGCCATCCGCTCGCACGCTCTAAAAAATCTACATTTATGTCTTTGATATCTTTCCTCAAATATAATCTTGTAAGACTAGCCTGATCGTGATCATCCGGCATAAGCCCTTGTCTTTGCAAAAAAGCAAGATTATCGCTCTCCTGCCGCCCTACCGGTTCGGAAAAAAGCAAGGTTACCCCTCCGCTTTGCTTGGGAGAAAGAAGCGCCTTAAATGACTGCTCCGAAGGTTTAGTTATTTCCAGGCTAAACGCCCTTATTCCTAACTCCTTTTCATAACTTGCAACAACATCCCGATCTTGGCGATCAGCAATAACTTCAACCGAAGGAACTCTCTGACACCATTGCAGGAAATCCCGGGTATACGACGAGTCCCTTGCTACAACTAGAATAGCCGCATTCGCCTTTCTATTGAGATAAGAAATTAACTGCCTAAAATAAGATAACTGAACGGCGGCACCTGATATGGGAAGAAGTATTTGTATCTTATTTTTAGCCCCCCTTTGCACTTCCTGCTGCCGATTCTTAAATTGAGAGGCAGAAAGGAGCCTCCCCAAAAGAGGTGAGACCGGATACGGCGAAACAATAATGGAAGGCAGAGTGACTTTTAAGTGGTCTAAATAATCACGAAGGCTATTTTTTGTCTCCTTACTGGGAACAAAAATATAATCTGCTCCATAAACCCCCCAAATTTTCTGAGGCGAATCATCCGTGACAACTACGCATAAAATGACGCATATTTTAAGTTTTTTACTAAGCTTAAATTTCAGCCTGGCTATTTTATGAGCTAAACCAAAATGGGTGGATATAACAATAAGTACACTAGGCTTGGGCCTGCGTCTTTTGATAAGATCGGATATCCTCAAAAATACCTTCTTGTCATATTTGCGTAACTTCTTTCGATACCAGGAAGTAAAAACCTCTTCAACTATCGGTGAGTTCTGAACAAAATCTCCCACCTTTCTCAATAGTCTATTTCTGCTTGTCAGCCGATGAAAAAACTGAATTTTTGTGTCATCAATACCGATTAGCTCTGATCTCACATCGGCAGGCAAACCGCTTCTTAGGGCCTCAGTTACCCGAACGTGGCCCAACCCTGCCGGCGAAGTTGTCAAAACAACCATGACATCTTCTCTTCTGAAAAAAGTTAGTCCGGAGGTCATACACTTAAGTCTAGCTAAAGAAGTCTCAATCTGCAAAAAAAAGGAACTATTCCCAAGCCTGAATCTCTTCCTGCGGTAGTTTTAACTTTTTGGGTGTGCTTATGAGTAAGACTACCGAAACCACAATAACCATTAGCCCTACAATTCCGAAAGTGAGTTTTTCCCCGACTTGACTTGCGATAAAGCCGGAAAGGATTGGGCCCACAATGTAAGCTAAACTTATCGTCGAGCGTGATAGCCCGATAAGATGGCGCCTCTCTCTTCCCATACGCGAAACAATATCGGAGTAGATTGCATCTGTTAAAGGA
>CAZVJU010000012.1:2889-25575 GCA_964627195.1 uncultured Gammaproteobacteria bacterium
TGAGAGTAAAATACTTGCAATCAAAACAAAAACCAGTTGATTTACAATAGAACCCGATACTCCGAGCAAAGCTAAAAACACTCCTGAGAAAAGTAAAAACTGGATCGCCTTTTTTTTCTTGCCTTCGGCCACTCCCCATTTGGCTACGACAAAGCCCATAAAAAGCGATGGCAGCGTATAAAACGGTAAAAAAAGTCCTCCCCAGAAACTTTGTTTGGAAAGAGTTTGGCTCCATGTTGCTCCAGTTGTCCAAAATGTCGCATCTATTAGCCCCATAAAAAGGCTTAAAGTCACTACAGGCCAGACATGGGTAAAAAGTGCTTTCCAATGAGACAATTCACGGAACATACTGACCTCATGCGTTTCAATTTCTATTGATCTTTCGTGTTTTGACCGGGTCAACAGAAGGATAAGAAAACCGATTGCCATCAAAACCATCGCGAAGACAAGCGGAGTACGCTCACCCTGCGAAATAAGAAGACCTGCCAAAATCGGACCCAAAAAGTAGGCCATACTCCGAAAGACTGACATCACTCCCCAGGCAGAAGAATGACTTTTTAAAGGAGTGGAGTCTGCGATAAATTGCTGTTCGCCGAAACCGATGAACTCGTAGTAAATTCCCCATACAGCCATAGCCAAAAGTATCACTACCACAAACGGGAAAAAAGTTGATTGCAAAAGTAGAAGTGCAAAGAAAAAACTTGAAATGATACCGAGTAAAATCAGTCGTTTTACAGTAATACCACGGAGCATTTGGGGAAAGTAAAGATCGGAAAGAAACCCAACAACGGAGGAGAAACTCATCACAAGCCCCATAACTAACGAACTGCCGTAGGTATCTTGCAAAAAATTAGGTACCCAAAAAGACAAAATGGCGTCCGCGAGGAGGATAAAAAGCAAAATAACGCCGAGAGTTAGAACTTTCACCCACATGTCGTCTTTCAAAATTCGCAAAGGAAATGCTCGAAACATAGCTTCATATCCATTATACTCACTTCTTAGTATGAATAAACTTGTGTGTATTGCAGGAATGGCTGGAAGCGGAAAAAGTGTAGTTTCTGATTTTTTTGTAGAGAGAAAATACTAGTTTTTGCGCTTCGGCCAAATCGTGCTGGACGAGGTAAAAAAGCGTGGTTTAGAACCTAAGGAGACAAATGAAAGAAGGATTCGGGAAGAAATACGCAAGAAACATGGAATGGCAGCTATGGCAATACTAAACTATCCTAAGTTCAAAAAATTACTTAAAAAAGGAAATGTTATAGCAGACGGCCTGTATAGCTGGGATGAATATAAGTTCTTAAAAGAAAAATTCCGCAAGCAAATGATTCTTATTGCCATTTTTGCTCCACCGGAATTACGCTATCACCGCATTTCCGAAAGGGTAATGCCGGAAACAGACAGCGATTTACGTCACAGGCCTTTCACGAAAGATGAAGCAAAGTCACGGGACTTTGCAGAAATAGAAAACCTAGACAAGGGCGGTCCTATTGCAATGGCTGACTATACTATCCTAAACACAAAAGATCCGGCCTTTTTACTGCAACAGGTAAAAGAACTTTACACAGATATCGAAAAAACAAATTAACACTATATATTACCTTGCAAGGCCTGGCCTTTAAAGGTACTTTAAGGTACAAATTTGTTACTGGACAACTGCCGGAAATAAGAAATAGAATAACTATATATGGATCCTGCCCAGAATTCGGACAATAGTTTGGATACTACCCAAACACCTCAAAATCCAGCTGCTGTGCCTGTGCAAGAACCCGGTACTTCACCAAGCGAAAATCAAAACCAAATTCCCCCGCCACCGGCAGAACCCCCTTCGCCTTTTGTCCAACAAGTACCCCAACCAGAGGTTCCACAACCACAAGTTCCTCAAACTTCGGAAGCTCAAAACACTCTCTCCGCCACTTCCGAACCTACATCGACTTTTGTATCTCCAACCAGTCCTCCACCTCCTTCTTCCAAAAAGAAATTAGTCTTTGGCATTTTCTTCCTTTTATTCCTTTTAGTCCTTAGCGGGATGGCAGGGTTAACCTACGCAGTTGCTTATGAAAAAATAAAGCTTGACAAGTATCCCGAAATCCAGGCTAAAGTCGCCGGATTCGTCATGGCTCTCCCCTTTACCCCGAAAACTCCGAAATACGTCCTCTCCCGATCAGCTCTGGCACATAAGGAAGTAACCAAACAGTCTTTTGATATTTCAGTCGCAGTTGACTCAGATGACCTTGCTAGTTCTCTCGGATTAAATACCATCGACGCACTTGTAAAAGGCGAGATTGACTACTCAGATCCGAAAAACTTTAAACTACTCCTCAATGCCTCGGTCACCAAAGACTTTAATTTCGAACTCAAGAAAGCCGACAAAATTGTTTATTTTAGAGTTAATAAACTCCCCTCCTTTTTGCTCTCGCTTTTAGGCCTTACTCCTGAAGTATTCGATCCGTTATTAGGCAAGTGGGTAGCTTACGATACAACACCTCTCGAAACCGAAGCCAGGAAAAGCATGGAAGACAAAGAAGTTGACCCCTTGAGCGAAGAAAATCTGGAAGAAAATTTAAATAAATATATCGACGATGAAGTGCTGAAAAATATGAAGTTAGAGACAGTCACTGAGGATAATATAGAAATGTACAAAATTTCACTGGCTGCCGATAGTGCGCTAATTGATCACATCGGCGATAAAATCGAGTCGGAAAGAAATAAACTGGAAGGCTCTTCTTTGTATCGCTCCAGCGGCAAAACGCCGAAATTATCAGAAATGCTCAAGAAGTTTACCTGGGAAATACTTATAGACAAAAAAAATTACTATACAAGAAAGGTCATAGTCGAAATTGATCTCGAGGTTGACCAGCAAAACGGCTATTTCAACCTGCTTAACCCAACATCGACCTCCTCTTCGCAAAAGTCCAAAATGAGTATGGTTCTTGCTTTTAAATCCGATAAATTCGGCGAAGAAGTGGTTATTGAGCCGCCTGCAACCTCACTCACTTTCGAAGAATTTACAGCACTGTTATCGGAAGTCATTAGACAAGCCTATGGAAATTTGTTAACACCAACCCCGGATTATCTCCCTGCGCCTGAACCATAGAGAGAAAAATTACTCTAAATCCTGGTTGACTCAGATTCACTTTTACCGTAATATCGCTCGTGATGAGCGAAGGTCAGGTTTTCCACATACAGGAGGAGACTGTCAAAGTTCCTTCAAAACGCAAAAACGTCTTTCTGATCCTGGGAATAATTTTTTTGCTTATCATTGTGGCTGGTATTTTCTACCTTTTGGGCGCAGGCAGCAAAACCGAGGAAGTTGCTGAAATTTCTCCTACTCCCAGTGAGATTCCGACTCCAACTATATTTGAAGAAGAGCAAGTGGAAGAAATCTTGGGGGAAGTTTCACCAACTCTGACCAAAAAACCTACACCCACCTCCAAACCAACTTCAACTCCGTCACCGACTCCTACACCTAGCGTGAAGGTAAAAGTCATTACCTCGAGCACATCTCTTGACGGCTTTAGATCAAGTAATGGCGGCGGCAACGCGGGAGTCGAAATCCGCGCTGGCCGGAATGTTAATCTGGTAACGCGGGGTTTTATCAGCTTTGATGTCAGCAGCCTTCCCGCCGGCGCAAAAATAGAAGAATCTACACTCAGACTTTATCAGGCAACTCTTATCGGAAGTCCATACTCTATCGGTGGAAGTATAAAAGTGGACCATCTCACATATGGCGATACGCTCGATAATGCCGATTACGGAGCTTCCGCACTGTCATCAAGTTTTGTGACTCTAACAAATAATACTACTTTCGAATGGAAAGACGCTGACGTTACCGATTCGGTCCGGGACGATCTGTCAAACGCCCGCTCAAGAAGCCAGTTCAGAATTCACTTCCAGATAGAAAATACGGGAGGTGATGCGTCCGGCGACTTCGTATACTTTGAAAGCGCAGAAAATACAATTGGTACTGGAAACACTCCGCAACTTGTGATCAAATACCAATAATCCCCCCTTGCAAGGAACATCCTTACACGACTATACTGAATCATGCCCCCTCTTAACACCATCAAGGTTTTCGTTAAGGATGGCTACTATACATATTTACAACCGCGGTGTTGAAAAACGAATCATCTACAAAGATACCCAAGACTATGGAGTTTTCTTACGCTATCTGAAAGATTATCTTTCTCCACCTCCAGATTTAAAAGATCTAAAAACTATAATCAACGTGCAAGGAACATCCTTTAAGGGGGTATCTAGACAACCCAAGAACTACCACCAAAAAATAGTCCTTATTGCCTACTGCCTAATGCCTAATCATTTCCATCTTCTTTTACAGCAAAAAGAAAACCGGGTTCTTGAAAACTTTATGAGATCGCTTATTACCAGATATTGCATTTACTTCAATAAAAAATACGATCGTGTCGGTCCGCTGTTTCAAGGGATCTACAAGGCAGTATTAATAACTGAAGATTCACATCTTCTCCATTTATCAAGATATATCCATCTTAATCCTTCGGAATTTACAAAAAGCTTGATAAATGCCTACTCTTCCTATCCAGATTACTTAAAGCTGAGGAATACGGTCTGGTTAAATCCGAATCCTGTTATGAAATTTTTCGAAAATAAAGTAATTCCCGAAATTAAAAAGTTTAATAAATATAAAGACTTTGTGGAAAAGTACCGGAAGGATAGTACACAGACTCTCAGAAAGTTAATCCTAGAATAAATACTATATACCCCATGTAAGGAACATCCTTGAACGATCAATTGGCACTGGAAATACTCCTCAACTTGTGGTTAAATATCACTAATTCAAAATCCTCTCAATTCTCAATTATCTTTCCTCTCTATCATCTTTCAGAATTAACGGCCGATGCTGGAAAGAATAACCTCCGGACAAAACGAGCATATAACGATTGAAGAATTTTTGCCTGGAGCCCCGTTAGTGGCCAAAGCTTATCAGTACGCAAATAGTGCTCATGCTGATCAAAAAAGGAAAACCGGTGAATCTTACTTTGATGCTCATTTGGTCCCGACCGCAAACGATTTACTGAGAGACGGTGTAACTGACCAAGTTATTCTTTCAGGGGCACTTCTACACGACGCTGCAGAAGACACGCACTTAAGTTTGGAAATAATCAGACAAGAATTCAGTGATGAAGTCGCGGATCTTGTCGAAGTTGTCACCAATATAAAATCAGCTGAAAACGGGCAGATGGAAGAAGAGCGCCTTGACAAAATGGCGGTAGTAAAAGTAGCAGAAGCTTTTCCCTCAGATCCTCGAGGACCGATCATCAAGCTTTACGAAAGAAAAAGGAATATGGAAACGCTCTATGTTTTCGATGAAAGAAAACGAAGAGCCAAAGCGTTGGAAACTCTGAACGTCTACGCGCGGATGGCGGAAGCTTACGGTTTATGGCAGAAAAAAATTGAACTCGAGGATCTAGCTTTCCAATATACTGATCCTTCAGCCTATGCCAAAGCCAGGCAAGATCTGGATACTGACCCCCGAACTCAAGAAACTTTTATACTTACTTATTCAAATTTGATTTGGGAGGCGCTCGAGATAAATCATCTTGAGGCTTTTGTAGATCACAAAATAAACGGGATATACGCCCTCCAGCAGAAAAAGGAACAGGGACTGCTTAAGGCAAAGGCAAGACAACTCGGCTTTTCCGACATTAATGACGTTGTCAGCTTTCGTGTCCTTGTCGATAGCGAAGAAGACTGCTATCAAGCTCTTGCTAGTGTTTGTAATCTCTTTTCAGACGACGGCGGGAAGATCGGTTTTTATAATTCTCAAGGGCTTGATAATTACCTCGCACGCCCCCAAATAAACGGTTACTCAGCCCTCCACATCACAATTACAACTCCCCTTGGTCCTGTTGAAGTGGCAATTACAACTCACGAAAAAGAGGAAGTAAATAATTTTGGCGTCCTTGCCCATATAAATAACGCTAGGCCGGAAAATATTTCTGATTATGCGCCATATTTAGTTTTCAGCCCCAATGGCCGGGTATGTTTTGTTCGCCAGGAAGCGCGGGTACTTGATGTTATCTATGCACTCTTTCCCGACAAAGCAGAGCAAATTGAAGCTGTGCGAAGTAACGGCAATACCCTTGCACTCACCGACAAAGTACCAAACGCAGCAACTTTTACACCAATCCTCTCAGTTTTCCCAAGTAGGACTTCCGATCCCACCCTAATTGCCCTCGCGCTACCAGAAACAAGAATGAGAATGGAGGAAAAGTTTCTGAGAGAGGAAAGGGCTGAGTTAATTCAGGAGGGAGAAAAGATAATGGAGCAGCTACTTTCACCTCGCGGGCTTTTCCATTTTGACGATCTTCCGGGAGACTTGCAAAGACAGTTACTCGCAGAAATGGAAGTTTCTGACAATTCGGACCTTTATATCCACATGGCACTAAGCGACCAGGAAAGGTTTGCGACAACTCAAAGTCTTGACAAGCTAGAAATTACTAAAGAAAGACTTGGATTTACGTCCATCCGAACGAAAGGTTTGAATAAACCTGGAATTATGGCTAAAGTTAGCGGTTTGATTTCCGAAAAGGGTGGAAACATTGTTGCCGATCATTCGATATTTAACGATGGTATTTTTATCTGGAGGTTAGGAATTTATGGCCTATCGCATGATATAAATTTGGAAACCGGTCTGCTGAAAGAGATTTCGAGCACTGACTTTTTTGAAACCGTCGAGTTGGTTTAAAAAAAGTTTATGTCGCACAATCTTTTCAGAGACTAGTTTTTAGTAATCTTCAATACTTTCGGTGTTTTTGGGTATAATTCACTCCATGAGCTCTGAGAGAGAATTTCTTGGCCACGGAGTAGTTTTTTCCGCGTGGTATTTTGAAGCGTATAACAAAGTGGCAAAAATCCCCTATTGGCCTCAAACTTGCAACCTTAATACTGAAATTGGCGTACGACTGTATCAAAGAACCCTCCATGACCACAATCTCATTTCAAACTATCTTGGAGATGTTCTTGGAGAAACTCGGGTGCGATTTTTTGCCAACCAGTGGTGGCTAGAACAAAGTTTACACCAGGAAAATATGGTTTCAAGTCTAAGTCTAAATAAAGATGACTTATTACCTCAACTTCAAGGACTTGCGGAAAGAGCGTTAGTCTTAAAAAATGCCACCGGTTTCACACTAGACTGGTTTGGTTTCAGTTTCTGGCCCAAAATTCCCAGGCTAGCCTTTGACCCTAGCTACTGGCTTTTTCCTTCCCTTACTTTCACAAACACAAATGGAAAAGGTAAACTTGAACTATTAGATACCGGGCTACTCTGGACAGATCTAACCAAAAAACCCGATGCCTTTGTTCTTCCTCATGAAGCACTGGCTGCAAACATTTCCACCGTAGGTTTAAAGTTAATAGAAACAAAGACAGGAATCAAATTCACTTAAAGTAAAGCCTGCTGCAATTCCGAAACTAAATCTGATCATCCGAAACTCCACACACAATAATAAAAATTTACCCTACATAAAGCGGGCTATATCTCGATCATTAACACTAATTCTAAATATATTTTCTCTTTGCGGTCCTTTAAGCGTCATAAAGAAAACCGAAGAACATATAAATCCATGGGAATCAATAGTTTCTCCTTGCTCTGTCAAACCAGGTATCCAAGCGCTATAGTTAAAAACTGACCCATTATTAGTGTGCTTGTAGGGTACCGTAAGCTTAGGAGAAAAACCTAGATTCGGTGGCAAGACTAATTGTGAATCAGGGAGTTCTTTAGCAATAACACTCCCCGCAGCAAAAACATCTACGGCCGATTCTCTTATGCAATAGGTTAAATCGAAACCGGTATGAAAATCTACAAGATTATTCACTCCTCTTTGTAACATCTCCCAATATTTTCTCAACGTTTCAGGCCTACCGGCTTTTTCATATGGTGGTTTGGTGTAAAACTTTCCTTCAAATTTAGCCATTGGCCTAGTAGGAACAATGATGCCCTCTTTAGTCATAGTAATACCACCTATAGGTATTCCTGTTTCCCACGAAAAAGCATTCAATTCAAGTGCTTTATCTACTCCTAGAAAACGATCTTTTAGCATAGACATAAAAAAACCTCCCGTTCTTCAGGAGGTTTACTTCAACAAAAAAGTTCCTCCTGCCTTAACTTGGGAGGTTAACGATATGCTGACGATAAAATAAATTTTGTCTAGTCATTTCAGATTATTACCTTAAACTATCTGTTTCCCCATTTCAATACCCAATTCAGATTTCACTCGCCCATCTGCCTCTGCTTTGAATAATGATAGAGTCCCAGAAAAATACGATCAAAAATCAGCGGATTAATAACATCATTCCTATCCATTTCCAATCTCAAAATTCGCGCGGCTTTAAAGATTCTTAGAGTTGCCTCTCCTATTTCCTCCTGTGTGGCATCACTAAACCCAGTAGTAACTGTTCTCCAATCTTCTTCTAACCGTTTCGAAATTTGCATCGCTCCTTCGTGTTCGATTGGAGTAAAACCCCTTTCTCTCATACTTTCAAATCTTTGCCTTCAGAGAATAACATATTTCCGACCCTCATTCACTTCCACCTGATATCTTATAGTATTTAATATTCGAAGTCAACCTTACAAACCTCCAAAAAAAGGTACAAAACTAAGACTTAAGAAGACTTGGAGAATTCTTCGTTGACCTTCTCGGCTAAGAAGATCTTGAGAAGGGATTGGTAAGGAACATCACGTTTATTTGCAAGAATTTTAAGATCCTCGACCAAGAATTGAGGCAATCTGACTGTTACAGGTTTAGTTGAAGGTTTAAGCTTACTTAAATCCAATTTAACCTCTTTGAAAATATCTGGAAAATCTAGTACGCTGTGTTTTGCCCAAAAGTCTCTTTCCTCATCTTCGTTTTTGAATCTAGGAATTGTTCTTATTTTACTGACTTTTGCTTTCATAAAATTTCCTTTCTTTTTTAATTTGATCTCTTGCAGAAATTACTCTTATTTTTTTATCTCTAATAGTAAAAGCTATATGTAATTTTCTCCCAACGTTTGTCCTTCCTAAAACTACATAACGTTCCTCGTCAAAAGAATGTCTTATGTCTTTATAAATAATAATCGGATGGTTAAAAAATGCTTCTTCGCATTCTTTAACACTTACTCTATGCTTTTCCCAGCTTTTTTCTTTATTTCCTTCATTCCAGTCAAATCCATGCATACTTTCATTATTTGTACATAACTATACAATACACTTTTTCTCCCGTCAAGGCCAATTTTAGTTTTCTAAATTGCATTTTACTAACAACCCCAGCCAGGGGCTGGTCAGCCTTTGGCTGAAACAACTAACAACTTACAACTTTCTCCCTTTTCTCCCCTCCTTTCATCTGCTAAAATACAAGAAGGTGATTGGTATGACATACCATACAAGCACATATTCAAGGAAGGGGGCGAACTTTAATGGTCGTTGTTGTAAAGAAAAGGGGCGAGAGCGACGACAGACTCATTGCCAGGTTCAAGAAGAAAGTATTGGACTCTGGGATCCTGCAGGAAGCCCGGGACAGGCAACGCTTTAAACCGCCTTCTGAGAAAAGAAAAGAACAAAAAGCTCGGATCAAATTTTTAATTGAGCTAGAGAAAAAGCGGCAGTATTAATTAGTAGTGAGGAAGGTTTCAACAAATTTCTTTCTGTGGTATTTAGTAATACCATATTTTTTTATTGCCCCCTGATGTTCTTGTGTACCATACCCCTTGTTTCTTTCCCAACCGTAGATGGTAAATGGAGATTTTTTACCTAAATTAATCATCACCTTATCTCTATAAACTTTGGCAATAATGCTTGCCGCTGCGACAGAAATTGACTTTTCGTCGCCATCGATAATCGGCAGCTGTCTGGAGCCCTTGTTAAAGTGTTTTGGATTTCTTCTCTCGGTAATGCTGTTTTTGATACCTACCTTCAAACCGCGAACATACGGTATATAAAATGCATCTACGAGTAAGTAATCTACTCTTGATTGTACTTTCCGGTTTACCTTTATAATAGCCCGACGAAAAGCCGAATGAGTTGCCCTTGCCATTCCCAGTCTATTAATTTCCGCAACACTTCCTACTCCGACTCCGTATGCTAAGGATTTTTTCTTAATCCATGATGCTGCTTTCTCTCTTTGCGCTCCTGTCAGCTTTTTGGAATCATCTATCCTGGGAACATCAGGCGCGGCAAAAATATCCAGACTAGCGCGCGTAAAAACAACAACTGCAGCAGCAACGCATCCTGCAAAACAGCCCCTGCCAACCTCATCTGCTCCGGCAACAAATTTGAATCCCCGTCTCCACAACTTTTTTTCAAAACGGAATGTCGGTTTAGTCATTGAAAAAATATATCAATCCAAATCTACTAATTTATCCGAATTCTACAAATGGTTAAACATTCGAATTTTTATTTAGTTACTCGTAAAATCCTTTTCGGTACTAGATATTTATTTCGAAAGTTGACCAACAAACCCAATTCTATACCTGTAACTTGTAAGTACGGCCGTATCTGACGATAATGATCCTTGGTTATCGCATTTACAGTTTTAAGCTCAAGAACAATCTTATCTTCTATTAAAAAATCAACTATATTGCCACTATCTGATATGGAAAATTCTTTTTGATACTCAATTCCATTTTCTCTTAACTTAAACTTGATAAGCTGACCATATTGTTTTTCTCTCTGGAATCTGCCTAGTTCGTTATGTACACTAAAACATATTCCGACTATTTTATACTATTCGTAGTCATTCGTTGTATTCGGATACATTTGTTTATTCGGATTATTTTGATTAACAACAAAGTTTCTGCTACAATTTACTCTCGTGAAGACTGTTATAAGCAAAGCTTGGCCAATGAATACATTGGTAGACTATATCAAAGAAGTCAGGAGCGAACTGACAAAAGTCGTTTGGCCCAAAAGAAAAGAAGTTATACGGCTTACTTTGACTATACTTCTTATTTCCGGCATAGTTGGAGTGTACTTAGGAGTTCTTGACTATACTCTTACAAAACTGCTTGAACTATTGATCGCAACATAAATTGTTTTTTTTCTTTGCCTAACTTTCTTTCCAAAAGAAAGTTAGATAAAAGTTATGTCTGACACGGATACATCAACCATACAAAAAGACGCTTTCCATGAAGTTGTAGACGAACGCGGAACCGGCAAGAAAAAAATTCCCGGCCATATCGTCATTAATGACAAGGACGACCCTAATGCCAAATGGTATGTGGTCCACACATCAAGCGGCCACGAAGCCCGCGTTGCGGAAACATTACGGCAAAGGGTCGAGACAATGTCACTCCAAGACAAAGTCTTTGAACTTCTGGTCCCTACACAAGACCGGATAATAATAAGAAGCGGCAAAAAGGCAACTGTCAAAGAAAAAATTTTCCCAGGATACATGCTGATAAAAATAATCCTGGACGATCCGACATGGCTTGCGGTCAGAACCACTCCGGGAATAACTGGTTTTGTGGGAGCGGATAGAGCTCCGACTCCCCTCTCCGATAACGAGGTCGCGAATATTCAGAAGTTCGTCTCAGCTCCGGCAAAAAGATTCAAAACCAAATTTTCTAAGTCGGAAGCAGTCAAAATTACCGACGGACCTTTTACTGACTTTCTCGGAACAATTGAAGAAATTGACGATGAAAAAGGCAAGGTAAAAGTCCTCGTTTCGATATTTGGAAGAGAGACGCCGGTTGAGTTAGATTTATTGCAGATAGCAAAAGTTTAATATGTCAGTAAATCCACCAGGAGAACCTGGAGAGCCTCATTCTGCCGCAGATGGTGCTCGCGCCATTGGTGTTGTGGCTCAAAGAACAGGTATACTTCCGGCTGAAGAAGAGATAGGAGATATTAGAAAATCGCCAGAGCTAGAAACTGAAGTACTCAGGGGTATGAACGAAGCAAGGCTCAGTCCATCCGGTCATACATCTCAAGAGAGAGAACAAGGTTAACTTCTTTTACTTAACTTTGATCACGAAAAGCCAGTTGAATTAAATTTACTACACACTACGAAGACCTAATTTCTGTTTTGTGGTAGAGATGGGTTTTTAGCCGCTTCGACATTTTCCCTCATGTCCTTCATTTGTCTGCGTTCAAAACCACCCGGTTCATTCCCAGCTTCAATTGCACTAGCTGGTTCGCTTCTTGAGCCTGAATCAAGAGGTGGGTGTATTGGAACCAAAGAATCTGTAGCCATATGACCACCAGGATGAAGATCCGGGTCATCTTTTTTTATCTCTGAACCTCTTTCATAGGCGCTTCCTGGTGCGGCTGTTTCTCCTTCGTCTCCCATATTATTCATTATACACCCCTCTTAAAACTTCTCCCTTTAATTTATCTGTTTTTATTGTATAATACTCATACCTCGCAGGAGAAATCCTCTGAGGGAGATACTAAACTTAGAGTAAAAGAGTTTAAGAGTAAAAGAGTATAAGTATCGCACACAGGTCTTTCTTCTTATACTCTCATGCTCTCCAGCTTTTATACTCCCTAATGTATGGCTACTAAAAAAGTTAAAACAGTTGTCAAAGTCAACCTCAAAGCAGGAGAAGCAACTCCGGCTCCGCCTCTCGGTCCTGTATTGGGGCAGCAAGGTTTTGCCATCATGGATTTTGTCAAGCAATATAACGACCAGACGAAGGATATGAAAGGCGAAGTTGTCCCTGCTGTGATAACTATTTATGAAGACAGAAGTTTCAGTTTTGAAATAAAAAAAGCGCCCGTTGCCGACATGATCAAAAAAGCGCTTGGCCTTGAAAAGGGTTCAGGCACTACCCCAAGAACCATGGTCGGAAGTTTGACTAAGGACCAGGTCGAAAAAATTGCCAAAGAAAAAATGGCTGATTTCAATACAACCGACCTGGAAGCAGCGAAGAAAATTGTGGAGGGAACTGCAAGAAGTATGGGAGTGAAGATCGAAGAAAAGTAAAACTGTAATTTTAAATGGAAAGGGAGCAGCGACCCTGTCCGAACGAAGTGAGGATGAACTAAGTTCAGTCGCGCTGAGGGAAAACCGCAGGTTTTCCCTGGAGAAAAAATGGGTAAAACAAAAACAGCATTCATAGGGGGTACACCGGACGATGAAAAAACCGGCAAGGAAGCCTATGAAGAGCGGAGAAAGAAAAAAGAAGCTGCAGCAGCTCGTGCTCTGGAATCTGAAGGGAAAAAGACAAAAGTTAAGGGTTTAGGCTTAAAAGGCGGGGAAAGAGTAAAGGTAATTGGAGGAGAACCGGAAATCGCAGTCGAAGAAGAAAAAGCTAAGGAAATTCCCGAAGCACAAGGTATTTCCCCTAAACACCCCAAACCCCCCAAATCCCGTGGTAAAAAATACCAGAAAGCTCGGATGAAAATTGACAGAAATAAAACTTATCCCATTTCCGAAGCGATAAAGCTTGTTAAAGAAACATCTTATTCAAAATTCGCCGGAACAATGGAGCTGCACTTCACGACCAAAAAGGTAGGTCTGTCGGCAAATATAACTCTTCCTCACTGGGAAGGCAAAGCAAAAAAGATCGAGATTGCCAGTGATGAAACTATCGACAAGTTGAAAAAAGGCAAGATCGACTTTGATATGCTTCTGGCGACCGCCGAGATGATGCCAAAACTTGTCCCCTTTGCACGAGTTCTGGGACCCAAGGGCTTGATGCCAAATCCAAAAAACGGAACTCTGATCAAAGATAAAAAGGAAGCTGCAAAGTTTTCGGGAAATTCATTTAACCTTAAAACTGAAAAGGAAGCGCCTGTCATTCACACTGTAATCGGCAAGACAAGTCAGAGCGACAAAGATCTGGAAGAAAATATTCAAACAATTTTTGATGCAGTAAGCACAAAACAAATTCTCAAAGCCTATCTCAAATCCACCATGTCGCCGAGTGTAAAGTTAGCTATTTCCTGAATTCACACACCCAGTTTCTCTTTAGCCAAACGCAAAGATTCCTCTCTAAAAAATTTCTTTACCTCATCCCATGAAACATCGACAAGCATTTTGGGTGTAGCTGCTTCTCTTTCAGCGTCCTCAAAATAATTTAGTGCTCTAACAATTGAATACAAATGATCTTTCAAAACTTTATATTTCTGATCGTAAAAACTAAGCATTTTCTCTATACTAAATTCCTTAGCCAAAAAAAATACATCGATAAAATCTCTCCTTGTTCCTCTATCCTCCAATGCGTTTATCTTCATTGCAGCAATATCCTTTTTCGAAGCAATCCTAATCCCCGATAAGTT
This sequence comes from uncultured Gammaproteobacteria bacterium, assembly GCA_964627195.1. Lineage (GTDB taxonomy): Bacteria > Patescibacteriota > Microgenomatia > UBA8517 > UBA8517 > CAZVJU01. The sequence goes on from CAZVJU010000012.1 coordinate 17,126, forward strand.
TGTCGGCTCTTCCAATAATCGATACTTATAATAAAACAGGCTAAATTTTGTCTTACCAACTTTACCCATCACAGTACGCCAAGCCTTTCTATCTTGATGAAAAGCATTATATTGAAGAAGCTCTGTACTTAATTCATCTGCATCAAATTCTTCTTGTGTAAAAAAGTCTAAATCTACCGAGATCCGATGACCAAGCCACAAGGCCAACGCAGAACCGCCGGCTAAATAGGCATTGCTAATAACTGGTACTTTCGAGATTAGCTGTAAAGCCCGAAGTGTATCGGGGAGTATGGCTTTTGTAAACATGGTATCTCATCCTTCTCGAGCTCAAGAAAGTCCGCCCAAAAATTAGCAGTGACTCTTGAGAGATCCCGAGTAGTTTTTAAGACTTCTTTAATTTTTTCGGTTCCGTATGTATCTATAAGCCAGACAATTGCGCTGGTGTTACCCCGATCAAGAACACGCTTAGTAATCAGAAAGGAGTGCTCATTAGAATCTAATTTATTAAAATCCACATCCCAGAAATAAGAACGGAAGGATTCCGGGAGTTTTGTAGCCTTCATAGCCTAAAGTATACCATACAGTCTGTGGATCAGCCGGCACACGTAAGTTCTAAAAACGATTGCAACCCCTAGTATAGCTTCAGGTACCATACCTCCATGGAAATTAGAATGGAGGTGGGTAAAATACCAAAATACAGAAACTTGAGTAAAACTGAACGGATATTAATTGCTCAGTGGAAAGATCTTGGTAAATCCAATAAGCGGATTGCAAGAGAGCTTGGAAGAAACGTTTCAACCATGGGCCGTGAGCTGAAGAGAATGACTCAAATATAACACCTCGTCAAATATAACACCTCGGAGGTGTTACAGATATAACACATCAGGATAAAACCGAATTTATTCTAGCAGCAAATGCTTAATCGATCCTAATTTCCTTTGATAATCAGCTTGATTCATAAGGAAATTTTTATAAGTGAACTTACCTGTAAAGCTCTTTAGGACTCCCTTATTACAAATACCTGTCTTATTTTCCAAAAACTCTGGTAAAGATGAGAAAGGATATTTGTAAAGATCCTCTAGAGTCGAAACCACATACGATGTGTAAGGGTTTAGATGAATATACCGTTGAACATGGAGAAACTGATTATCATCTTCAATTCTTACTGCCTTGAATTGTCCCTTAAATACATGGCCATCTTTTTTCCCTTTTGTATTAATATATTTTGTAATACTGTTTTGAAATAGAGCTAAAAATTTACTTACTCCCCCGTCCATATGCTGTTTAAGAAGTAAGTGAAAATGGTTTGGCATTAGAGTATAAGCATATATTTCAACAAATAAAGGAATAGATTTAAGCGACTCATCAATTTCTTGACGCCTATCAGTGGATGATTTTAGATAATACGCAAGTCTTAGTGGAGTATTTGTGAATCTGTAATAGCGCAAGGTTTCAATTGCTCTTTTGGAATTGCTTTTATAAGTAAAAATTGGATCTTTATTTAAAGATCTGTTGAAAACATGATAATACTCTCCTGTTATAAGAGGAGTTTTTCGTCTAGGCATTATAACCAACGTAGAGAAATAATCCCAAGGTGTCAAGGCTATAACACATCCGAGGTGTTTTTCAGAGGTGTTTTTTTCTCTTTCTTTTTAATTTTAACTTCTAAACGGATTTCTATTGCAGGCTAGTTGTGCTTCTGGGTCATCTGCAGCCGAACATCTATCGTAAGTTTGTCCGGATGTTGTCCTATCCTCTTCGGCCAAAATGGGAAGCTCCGTTGCCATCTTTTCTAAATCTTGAGGATCTATCTTTCCCTTGAGTTTTTCTATATCCTGAAGTGCGTCACGAGCACTTTGTCGGGCTGTACAACTGTCAGAAATATCATCACTACCTTGGAATTGACATATCTTTATTCTATCTGCACTCATGTTGAGTTATATTGTATGACACTATTATTTTTTAATAGGCATCACTTCAAAGATAAAATCTGCGGTTTTAATACAAGAGTGATTGACTTATCCTCCAAATCACACCATCGTAGCTGGACTATTGGTTCATTTGTACCAATATATTCCCCCCCACTTTCGCTTTGGACAACCCAAGTAGCTCCTGGATCATGTAAATATAATCCCGATGTTTCATCATAGACATATCCGATCTGTGATCCATTAAGTGGATCTATCTTTAAGTTCGGCATACCATCTTTCTTTCCTGCATAAGTAATTTGAATTGATCCAAGTTCTACATCTTCACTAATTTCACCCACACCATGTGCGGTCATCTTTCCTAAGACAGTTGTATCCCCAACGGCAACTTGTGTCACAACATCCGTCCCCGCAGGCACAACCAATTCCAACTCGGTTGGAATACCTTTTTGTATATTCGATCCCTCCCACCCATTAGGTTCTTCAACTCGTTCCCATATGTCGATAACAGGTTCGTATAGCGAATTTCCCAATCCATCCTGGATCCCATGCAACTTACCAGGGATATCGCTATTAAATGCTTTCCATTCTGTAAATGTCATATTTGTTTTTCCCCCAGCAACCTGCTCTTCATACGACGCCGATGCTTCAGAAAGTTCTGCAGTGGCAATTCCCATGGGCGTAATTGCGTAGGACACTAGTCCGATCATCGGGAGCCATTGAATTCCTTTATTAAAAGCTTGTGCCCCTTGAAACATAGCTTTATACACATCTGGGGGAAGTCTTTGGATAAATCCATCAGGAAGCATATATTTATCAATAATGATAGGAGTATCTGGATATAACTCTTTAATAAATGCCATAACCTTCGGATCCATAGTACCTGGAACATAAATTGCTTTCATGTCTTTATAACTTAATTCTCCTTGACGAACTGTACCGCTAATTTGATTTGGGTTTTTACTGTATTGAACATCATCAAGATCAAACTGAAGTATTACAGGAGTGTTTATCGCCTTATTAACAATTTCTCTCTCTGAAGGCGTTAAATTTTGCTGAATCTTTGCATAAAGATCCAGGCGTTGTTGATTAAACTCTAATTCAAAAAGAGACCGATTGTAAAGAACCGTCTGTTCAGTAGTTGCTTGCCCTGAAGCAACTAAGACACTCAATTCACTCACCTGTGCCTTAAGTCGTGCACTTACTTGCTGTGAAATTTCAGGGGAAAATGTACGAGTTTGGGTCATTCTGTAAGTATAATCATTTGCCATTAAATATCCGGCTCCTTTAAATAGTCCATTGTTTGGCCGCTGTGTTGCAACCCAAAGACTTCCAGTGTCACCTTTCGGATTTAGGTAACCGTCAGGACTATTAAGTTTGTGTCTGTTGAACACAAAAAAAGAATACTTTTCACTTTCCATAAGCATCCTAAAACTCTTAATTCCATCTGCTGCTTCTACAACACTACTGCCATAACCCAATCTCTCTAATATCTTAGGAGAAATGAGGCTCCAAGCAATAGTTCCATGATGCGAAGGAATCTTCCCTGCTGCTTCAGCTTCAGCTATTTTTGTCAATAAGTCAGGCGGTAAATTAACCCCCTTTGGAGTTTCAAATAATTTATAGGGACGACCTTCAGGAACCATTTGGTTACCCAATGATCCAAAACCATCTCCGCCAGTCGCACCACAGGCAGCCAAACCTAAACCAGCGGCTGTCAGTCCTGCCGCTTTAAGAATTTCTCTTCTATTTATTTCTTGCGTCATATCTTAAACATAAAAAAACCTCCATCTTTTAGGAGGTTTGGAATAAAAAATTAAACCTCCCTTATTACTGGAGGTAAATAAAATCAAACAAAAGAACTTTTATATTCTTGGTATTATAAGCAGAGCTTGGCCAATGAGTACACTGGTAAGCAGAGCTTGTAATTTTCTCTGCGATAAAATTATAGGACATGGGGGTATTATACAGGAATTAAAACTACTTTTGCAACCAGGCGCTCATAATTCAAATATTTTTAATCCGGCTATTTTTGAAAAGTTTTTTTTGTTTCTGGTTGCAAGCTCAAAATTCCCTTCAATACAAAAGTGGCCGCAATTAGTGTATCACCCCTTTAAAGATCGGGTCTTTAAAGCCTTCCAAAAATAGACCATTAAAAATCTCCTTTGTCAGCCTGACTTAACTTTCTCAACTTATTGAGTGCATTTCTCTCAATCTGGTATACACGATTCCGGGTTATTCCCATTTTTTGCCCGATTTCTTCCAAAGTTAAAGGCTCAAGACCAATACCATAGCGCATACGTAACACCCGTTCTTCGCGTGCTGAAACTAACCCCAAACTGCCCGAAATATACTTCCTGATTTCACTTTTCATTGCTTCAGCCTCAGGGTTTAAAGTTTTGGGATTTTCGAAAAAATCCCCACGTTCCCCTTCAGTTTCTCCCCCCGCCTGCGCATTCAGGGGAATATCGTCTTCTGCAACTCTCAACAATAGCTCTACTTTCTTCGGATCAATACCTAATTCCCGCGCAATCTCTTCAATAGTAACTTCAGGCTTTCCGCCCCTTTGCTCCAATCTCCTTTGAGTCCTAAGTATTCTATTTAAATCCCAATCTGCACGGCCCGGAAGACGCACTACTCTTCCCTGCTCGGCAATTGCACCGATTATAGCCTGGCGTATCAAAGGAGTCGCATACGTGCTAAATCTAAATCCCCTCCCCGGATTAAACGTCCAAGTAGACCGCATAAGTCCTATATTTCCCTCCTGAATTAAATCGAGGAAGGTAACTCCGCGCCCGATATATTTTTTTGCGACACTTATTACCAAGCGGGTGTTTGCGCGGAGAAGATGGTCTCTTGCCGCAAGTCCCTCATTAATTTCTTCCTGTTCCTCGGGATTTGCCCCATTAAGTTTCCCTATTTCTCCTTTATGCGTACGTAATAAACGCGCAATCTTAAAAACTTTTTCGGTTAACTGCTTTTCTTCTTCCAAAGTCAGAAGCGGAGTTTTGGTTGCAGTATTTATAGAAAGTCTCACTGTATCATCCAACCCATGATCCGAAAAATTTTCAAAACACACGCCCCCAACCTGTTTAGTTTTACCAGAGGGTAACTGAGTTAGTGGAGTTCCTGCAAATTCGGATGAAGAGGAAATGCTTAAATTAGAATCATTTCCCAAAGATATCCCGATCGCAGGATGGGCTTCTATTAGTTTTTGAGGTTGGTCAGATGGTTCTTGGTAAACCCCCAGCTCAGGATCAGGACTAATTTGCCCCATTTCCGCAGTCATTCTCGGTATACTAGCAGATTTTCAAATCCGTGAGAAATTTATACATTTTTCCGCGACTGGCGCACAACGACATCGATACAACCTAGGAGGTAGTTTACATTGGCACCTAGGGTTGTTAAACTATGTTAAACTGAACCATGCCAACTAGGAAAACTCCTTTGGTTACAAACGAGATTTACCACATTTTCAACCGAGGCATTAACAGACAGCCTACTTTTGCAAAGAAAAAGGAATATTTAAGAGCTCTATCAACTGTAAATTATTATCGCTTCCACAATCTACCATTAAGTCTGTCTAAGTTTCTAGTAAAAACTCAAAAGGAACAGGAGAGCATTTTAAATAAGCTATTATCAGGAGAAAAAGACATTGAGGTAGTTTCTTTTTGTTTAATGCCAAACCATCTGCACCTTATTGTCAAACAGCTAAAAGAAAAAGGGATTTCAAAATTTATGTCAAATATCCAAAATAGCTATACGAAATATTTTAACAAGAAAAACGAAAGGGACGGGCCTTTATTTTTGGGCCAATATAAAGCTGTACATATAGAAACAGATGAACAGTTAATACACGTTAGCCGTTATATCCATTTAAATCCTTACACATCGTGGATTGAAAAAAATCTAAATAATTTGGAAAACTATCCTTGGTCTTCTCTAAAAGAGTATCTATATCCCAAAGTATCCAAAATTTCCAATCCCGAAATTATACTTAAACTATTCAAAAACAAGCCGGATTTATATAAAAAGTTTGTCTATGACCAAGCCAGTTATCAAAGAAAATTAAAAGCAATTAAACACTTAATATTCGAGTAAAGACCTAATACCCTAGGTTTCAAGCTAAACCACCTCCTAGGTCAAGAACGTTGGAGAAACTAACGATTAAGGTTGATTATTCGTGTCTTCTGGCACGGGAGGGGATGTTGGTACTTTAATTCCCTGGACTATGGTTACACCACCTGTTTCAGGACAAGCAGGAGTTATCACTACCCCATCGACCTCCCAACTTTTGGCCGCCCGCACTGCTCCCTGAACCGCTGCGGCTGTCTCTTCTACACCCCTCGCTACAACAACCCGCTCATATTTAGGATTACGTTCAAGATCTGCCATAGTAATTTCCTTTCTCCAAATTAATTTTCTAAGAATTATATCTAAAAGTCTAAAGAAAAACTATATATAAATTATGCGTTGGAAAGCAATACGTTCGAAGCAAACTATAAGGTTCTATCTTAAGCTAGACAACTTCCTAGTTTGAGAACATTCATCTGCACAAAAGAGATTACCACAGTTTTCAACCTCACAATGACAACCAATCATATAAGTCCTGTAAATAAAATCTTTTTATTCTCCTTCCGTACTCCCTGATACGAATGGCTTTTCATGGGGGTTTGGTGGGTTTCCTTTACCTTCTTCTTTCCCAAAAGCAGGTGCTACAGGAAATGGTTCTCTAGAGTGTCCTTGTCCAGACTCTTCGTATAATTGAGGTAAAGCCTCCCGACCAGCATATCCTCCCTCATTATTAGTCCCTCCCAAGGGAATGGACGATTTATTACCTTGTGGTGCTGCCATAACTTATCACCTCCTATCTTTTTCTAATTAAATCAAAAATCGACATCTTTCGCAAACCTTTTTCCAAAACAAAATTATTTTTAGTCATTCCCATATCGACTTAAGTAATCCTCCTTAGCCTTATATGCCGCCGTTAATAATGACTCCTTACTTGGAAGGATATCAGCAAATGTACCAAACCCGCCGTCATATACATATTTGTTGGGATTTTCGGGATCCTGAATGGCCGTTGGGTATGGACCGTGAATAGTTGCAAATACTTTTCCCTCATCGTTCAAAAGTGATGCGCCGCTGCAACCTCTCGAATTAGGCACCCTTATGTGTATCCCTCTTGGCCATTCTGAATATGGAGGAATAACTGATTTGTCTGGAAGGCCGTATACACCCATAAACCCCCAAACTGTTTTATCGGCAGGCATAATTAAGCCTCTTACCATAGTCAAGTCATCTTTTGTAGTTCCGTATTCTATATTATCCAAACCAAAAACTGGCATATCAACATCTGTAGGTTTTTTGAATACAATAACGCTAGCGTCTAAACCACCTATTGGCGACCAAGTAACATGTGGTATATCAATATCAGCCCTACCCAAATGAAGTTGTCTTAGCGTTATTGTATTAGCTTCTCTCCCGCTTGGATTATTTTTAAGAACATGTTCTTGGGTCAATCCAATCGTTAATTCCTCACTTCCCCATCCAAGCTCAGATAGAGTAGCAACCATTAGTGAAGTACCATAGCCTGTGGGGGTTCCATCAGGATTAGAAATCGGGCCATTCCCATCCCTGGCAATTACTCTAAACGATGAGTTAAGATAACTGTCGGGTAGAAGTAATCTTTCTCTCAGTGACTTCATATCTATTACCCCTGGATCTTTTTGTGCTTTCCTTACTGCTTCAAGCGAACCTGCATATAGTTCATCTAAGGGCATTGGCTCAGGATATTCCTTCCCTGCCCAAAAATCAGGAGTTGGAGGTACAGAAGTTGGCTCAGGAGCAGAAGTTGCTACCTCAGGTTGAGGCGGGGCAGTAGGTTTACTCTCGGGTTGAGTGGCTGTCGGAGTAAGATTGCATGCTAAAGCCCCTCCCGCAAGCACCACTAATGGAACGGTTTTCAAAAATTCCCTTCTGGAAAGCCATTCCTTTGAAGATTTTTGAACTTTACTTTCTGGTTTATCAGAAGCAGATTTATTAATTACTCCTTCTGGTGGGTTTACCTTTGTGTCTTCACTCATCAATGATATTAAACCATTATTATAACTTTCGTTCAACTCACTAGAACACTGATATTTCATTTTCATTACTAATTGATGAAAATGAAGGTAATGAGAAGACCACTGAGAAGCCCACAAGACCACGACCACCCCGAGTGTGGGATACCCTTGACACACTGGGATATTTATCAACCTTGACTTTAATTATTGACGCGGTAAAGGGCGGTGTATATAATACCTTTGTCCGAAGACAGTGTGCATCCTGAGTTTATCGAAGGAATAAGCCACACCGAGGCAAAAGTTAGTGCTAGCGCGCCTCGAGCGCGTTTTTTGTTGACCTTAAAAATTACAAATAGCCAACAATCCGCCGACAAATCTTGGCACGAGTCGTGTACGAATAGTACTGAAAAGGCGAGTGCGAAGATAAGGCGGATAATTATAACTTAATATGAAAAAG
>CAZVJU010000012.1:25585-33319 GCA_964627195.1 uncultured Gammaproteobacteria bacterium
GAACCTTAGTGAGCAATTAAAAGCCGCAAGTTCAGTTGTCTTGGTCGATTACACAGGCCTATCAGTCAAAAAACAGCAGGATCTAAAAAAGCGTCTTAGTAGTGTTGGAGCTCAGATGACCGTAGTAAAAAATACTCTCTTTAAACGCGCCGGGAATAATGCCAAAGTGCCCGCCGAAACTTTATCTGATACAGTTTTAACCGGTCCCGTGGCCGTAATTATCACAGAAGATGATCCTATCGCTCCCCTTCAAATCCTTGCCAAATTTGCAAAAGAATTCGGAAGTGGTGCTGGTTTGCCTATTCCCAATTTCAAAGTCGGGATTGTCGAAGGAAATTTCCAGGACCAAACTGCGTTAGAAAAACTCTCAACTCTTCCCGGCAAAGAAGTGCTTTTTGGCCAGATGCTTGGAACTTTGGCCGGACCGATGTATGGCTTAGTCGCAACTTTGCAAGGCAATTTACAGAAATTGGTTTATATTTTAAATGAAAAGGTAAAGGGTCAAAGTTAAAAGGTGGTGATTATTCATGGCAAACGATAAAACAGAAACTAAAAAAGAGGATAAAAAAGTATCTAAGAGCGTTGAAAAACTGGTTGATGAAATCGCAAAACTCTCTGTGATGGAACTTTCAGAACTCGTAACTGCTTTGCAGGATAAATTGGGAGTAAGCGCAGCCGCTCCTATGGCAGCCGCACCCACAGTCGCACAAGGTTCCGGCGAGGCACAGCCAGCGGAAGGTGCACAAGCAGGCGCAGCTAATCAAACGGTTATCTTAACAAACGCCGGAAGCAATAAAATCGCAGTCATCAAAGCGCTTCGCGAGATTAATCAAAACTTCTCATTGATGGAAGCAAAAAACATGACTGAGCACACTCCGGTAGAAATTTTGAAGGACGCAAAAGCGGAAGACGCCAAGCCAGCAGCAGATAAGTTGAAAGCAGCTGGAGCAACAGTAGAGTTGAAATAACCTAGAATTAAAACTATTCTCTCCAGCTTTTTATTTTCTCCCAAGCAGCCTTGGGAAATTCAGGGGGAACCGAGGAAAGAAGGATTGGTTCGGCAGATGTAGGTACCAATACTCGAATCCTGTCGCCTTTCTCCCCCTCAGCCCAGGCACGTCCATTGTGAAGCCTAGCTTCTGTATATTCTTTGTAGTTTTGAAATCCCATGGTAATCGGTCCGTTAGCATATGCGGTCATCTCACCCAAAAATTGAATCATCCCTGAATTTTTTATGCCACTTTTCGTAAGAGCCGGAAGAGGTTTCCCAGTACGTGCTTCACAATCCCTCACAAAAGCTTTTGTCCAGTCTTTATAATCGTCAAAGTGTTGCCTCCACACTGCTCGGATACCTAAAGCTTTCCCTTCATTTGAATACCTACCCAGTGATTGATGCTCAGATAAAGTTAATTCAAAAGTTGCTCCATGTTCGGCAAAAACCTCCCGCAAAAGGGCTGGTGCTATCTCTCCTATATTCCCAAACTCAAACTGGGCAATCCAGTCATCAACAGCCGCTATCTTTTGCTCAATTGAGAGATTCAAGTCTTTTTCTGGCTCAGACATACCTTTTTAACTTCTCGTTGGATACATAAAAATGCTGAAATCTGTCGGATGATAATTTGCACGCAAAATTACTCGCCTGGTTAAACTCATACAATACTTCAAGATTTCCAAAGAATCTGCGTACCAAACATTTTTTGGCCGATCATTTTTTGGCTGGGGATGTGCTCCTAACATATTAAAAGCCAAGACTTTTTTAGTATGATCAAACATTACCTTTATCGCCTTCTTCCTAAACTCCATATTATCAGGAACATTGGAATTCAATACCCCTGAAGCTAAAATCACGTCAAATTTCTCGATTATTGGGTCAGTTATGTAATCACATACGACAAACCTGCTATCGGGATATATTTTTCTTGCTTCTGCAATAAATTCAGGAACGATATCAACTCCAGTGTATTCGACTCCCTCGTATCGCTTTCTCAAAAACTTTGCCATCTCTCCAAATCCACAGCCAACGTCCATTACACTTTTGCCAGTAAAATCGATTTCTGCCCAGAATTGGCGGAATCTTTGATGTGCGGCTCCCCTTTCGTGCCAACACAAACTTTTAGGGTCAACCCCGTACCTTCTATATTTTGCCTGATATGTCATTCTAATCTTTTGGCTTAGCATTACTAAATTTCATTAAGGTCGCACCTTGCTTTGCAAGGAACGACCTTCACCGAACCAAAGATGCTAAATATTCAAGAATTTCTTTTTCAACATCAACTCCGCAATCTTTTTTAATTAGGTTCCATGAAGGAGCTGCATTGGCTTCTATTACATAGAGATTCTTCGTCCCATCTTCCTCTAAAATATCAACTCCGGCGATATCCAGGTCTACCGCATTTGCGGAGTTTACTCCTAATTTCGAGTACTTTTCCGGGACAGGAATCAATGCTTCTTTTAATCCGTCAGGAATTTCCTCACCTACCGGTGAAACAAAGTGCTTTCGCCATTTAGTTGGCCTTGTTAGTGCTCCAATGGCACGTCCGCCCACAACCAGCACTCTGATCCTTTGGCTTGCCTTTATTAACTCCTGCGCAAAAAACCGTACTCCTTGTTTTTCTCTTACTCTTAGTTCTTCTATTGCTGAATTAAGCTCATGAGTGTCCTTCACCAACCATGCATCCCGGGCTTTTTTACCGGAGGTGCTTTTAATGACGAAGGGGAAAGGGAAATGCGCTAGTGCCTTATCGCCTATCATATATAAACTCCCAAAATATGTATCGGGGAGCGGAATCCCAGCCGCAATTAGCTTTGTCATTTCCGCTGCCTTAGAAATTGTAGACGGGACAAAAAGCGCTTTTTCATAGACCCGATCTATAATTGTTATACCTTTTTCTACGGCAAAATTTACTACAAGTGTGGCATCCTCCAATCTTTTGCCGACCATTCTTATATATATTAGGTCAAATTCGGCCAGGCTTTGATCTTTCACTTTGAGGACAATTTTGGGGCTCTGCTTGGACAATAAAAAAGTGAGGTCGGCAAAAGACGCCAGAGTTACAGCCAACCCTAGATCTTTGGCGGGCTCGACAAATGCATCCAGCTTCTTTTTAGGTCCGCCTGTCAGAATAAGTAGTTTCTTTTTCATTCTTACTATAGCCACCTTTAAAGACCGTGTCTTTAAAGGTGTAGAAAGTTTTTAGTCAACTCTCGTTTTCTATCGGATTTACCAGAAAACCCGATAAATCATTTCTGCCAATCAAAACCGCTGTAGCAAGTTTACTTCTATTTGCGACAGATGCGCTAGTTTTAATTTTTCTGCCTGCGATTTTAAATGTTACACCGATTACCGACCGTGATTCGCGCCCTGAAGCCGATCGATAAGCATACCGTCTTCTCCAGAGTATATTATTTTCTTCCAAAAGGCCTAATTCTTGGGCCAACGTTTCATCGATCGAGCTTCTGAGCGCCCCCGAATCTATCCGTGCGCTAACAATTTTTCCCTTTTTGCTGGGTGAATAGATTTTGATCCTTTCAATTGGTCTTAATATTTTCACTCCCTCTTCGGCCTTGACTCGATCTGCAAAACGCTCCGCAAAAAGAACCTTCGCAATTCGAACGCCATGCTCGCCGTCACGCACCTCCACATCCTTTATCCTCTCAAGTCTTCGTCTCAAACCCGCCACATTTGCAAGCTGAATCGAAAGTCCCGGCTGAGAGTTAAGTTCAAGTATCATTGGCCCTTTTTCGGGATGAAATACAACGTCAGCTCCATAATACCCTAATCCGGTTGCAACGCCAGCTGCAACCGCAGTTTCAAGTATTTTCGTCCACATAGGAATTTTAATGCCGTGCAGTTTTCTTTTAGTATCAGGTTTGTAGCGAATATAGTTGCCGTGCCAATACGCCTTTGTAGTAATCCCTGTTGCCATATCAATGCCGACCGCAATTGCCCCCTGGTGCAGATTAGCCCGTCCGCCTGATTCTTTTGTCGGCAAACGAAGCATAGCCATCACCGGCACCTTATTAAAAACAATTACTCTGATATCCGGCGTCCCCCGGTAGGTAAATTTTCTCAAAGCCTTATGCCGGCCAACATACTCTTCTATGTAGGCAACGTCGGGAACATTGCCCATGGAGTATGCGCCCTCTAAAATATCAAGTACGTGGAGCTTCAGGTCATCTACCGTAACTCTCACTTTTTGAGTTGTAATCCACTCATCCTGTTCTTTTACTCTGGCTTTGCCATTTTCTGTTTGTTTTAAAGCACGTTTTTTGACAACAATAATCCCTTCGCCCCCCAACCCCTTATTCGGCTTTAAGGCAAATGCATCAGGCAGCGCTGGCCAATCAAACCTGAGGACATTCCTGGGCCTTATGAAGCGCGCGTAAATTTCAGGCACCGGAACTCCGGCACTTCGGAGAGCCCGTTTAGTCGCAAGTTTTGAGGCAGCTTTGCTTTTGCCAGAAGATTTATTGTATGGATACGAGTAAAGCTGAGTCCTGGCATTTAGTCCTAGAATATCCGAATATATCATGTGTTCGTCATTTAACCAATTTTCTGAAACGCCAATACTCCAGTAACCTCAAGCCTACATACCGGCCCATCAGGATATCAAAAGCGAAAATCGCCAAAATCCAAATTTCAGGATTAAGAAGTGCAAATTCATGAACAGGTTTTAATATCATAAGAATATAGGACATCAGTGCCAAAATGAGAGTTTCGGTTGTCAGATTTATTGCAACCCGTGCGCTTTTTCCGAGTTGCACGCGACTAAAATCTTCGGCCAGAAGTACCAAAATAAGAACCGGAAAAATAGATACATTAGCCAACTCCGGCCGTCGAATAAAAGGCGCCGTAAAAAGTACGACTAAAATGCCGATAACAACAAAGTGCAGGATAAGCGCCATTTTAGGAAGATACTGCAGTTTTAACTTTAACCTGCGCATGCTGATACGCGCCGTTGTGGAAACAAAAACAATTACTAGAAAAAGGCCGATGCCAACAATCGGACCGGTTGCTACAAAGGTAACCGCAAGCGAGGCCGGTAAAAATATCCCAAAGCCCCGCAAACCAACAAGATGACGGGCTGCTGCAATAAGAGCCGCGACTCCCGGAAGTAAAAGTAAAAGCACAATAGTATTCGGCGGAACTCCGGCAGCCACACTTGCCCGAATTGCATACTTTATTGGGTTGGCAGGAAGAATCGAGCCAAGGTGTTGCTCATCCAGAAGCTTTTTCAATGGCTCAACGGTGCTTTCTGACTCTTGTGTTAAATCTGACCTGGGAACGGGGGGGGTTGGTGTGGCCCTTTCAATGACGGCGGATGAGGCTGTTGCAACCTCCGCCGACTCTGTCGCCAAATCTACTTCCACCTCCGGAGTTGGACTAACTCTTTTCACCTGCGCGAAAGTAGCAGTACCGGAAAAAAGAAAAACAAAAAACAGAAAAAAGATAATTATGTGCTTTCGCATAATGATATTGCAATTATACCTTTTTGAAGACTCATTTCTCCACTTTTCTTTGCCGTACTTTCTTTTCTAAAGAAAGACCGATTCAAGTTACGGGGCTACCTCTTTCCATGTTGTGTTTTTTCTGGCTAAATATGGCGGCCAAGTTAAAACCATATCCGGCGCGAATTCCACCAATTCTGCCGGGATTAAAGAATTATTGGGAAGATCACGCTCAAAAACTACGCCGTCATTTACACCGGAAGTGCCTGCTGCATCTTTTCCAAGCCCGCTTAGTGAACCTCGGATAAATAGCTGTTTATCCAGTCCGGGGCCTGACGGATCTCCCTCCAAAATTACCTGGCCGTCTGCAAAGATAAGGCCTTCAATATCGGGATTGGGCGCACTTGTCGGTGCATCTCCAACACTGTAGCTAACTGTTACGTCCTGATCTGCGATCAAATAAAAAGCTCCTAATCCCTGAGTAACAGAAATCTTAGTGTTAATAGTCACATCTGCATTATCTACAAAAAGAATAATTTTCCTTCCTCCAAGTCCAATAACTCCATCCCCTGAACTTAATGTCAAAGGTGCTCCACCGCTATATTTAAACCAATAGTATCCGCCTAGCAAAGCCGAGGCAGGAGGATTTTCCAGATTAGTTTCATCTACTGTGACTGCTAAAGTAACTCCGCCTGGAATTTTCCCATCGAAGAAATCGTAGCCATAAGGATCAGTATCAAGAAACGAAGTTCCTTCTGTCAACCAATCTTGAGATGAAACACTCCCACCGGAGGCTCCTGTATCAACAGCCAAACCGGCAGCAGCGACTCCCGGAAAACCTGAACCAGAAGGTTTGTCCCTTATTAACACCGGGTCACAGGTTGGCAAAATACAAATCACTGGTGAGGGAATACTTGAGCTGATAGTTCCGCTTCCCGCAATTTTACCTGCCCAAACATCCCCACCCCTCACCTGCCACCAGGCAGGCGGATTGGTAATATCAACGGTTTTTGTTCCAAAGCATTGCTCAACCCCTCCCATAACTACTCCGGCTCGCAAGGTGACTGGACTTCCAAACGAGGTAACGTTATAGCCGGTTGCATTTATCCGGTAAGGAGGTCCTGGAATAGGATTGGGAATCGAATAAGTGTCGACTCCTACCGGACAGGGAGATAGTACTGACGAGCAAAGCGCCAAGGAGTTGCCGTCCGAAGAGTCAAAATTCACAGCATCTATAATGCCAACCACGCCTGCGGGAAGCGCCTGATAAGCACTTGTCTGTTGGGAATCAAGTTGCGCGAGGCCTGAGATACTTACTGTACAGGCAAAGCAGGGGTTAATTACTACATTATTAGAGGTTGACCAGGCAGATTCTGAACAAGTACCTCTTGCACGTATTGTGGAATAATAGGTTCCGGCAGTATAGGATCTTGTATAACTACAAACTCCACCGGCGGCACAGCCAAAATTGACAGCAGGTTCAAAATCCTTATTCTCAACCAAAGTGCCATCACTTTTATAGATATCTATTTCATACTCTGCCACCCAGGTTCCCGCGGCATTATCCCAGACCGCATCCCACTGCCAAGTAATCGGAGAACCCGCACCCGCATCACAGGCGGGAGCTGCTGGATCCCGAGGAGGTGGAATAGAACATTGGGGAGGTGGTCCAACACTAACAGCTGAGGAATCTGAACAGACATTGCCATCGGAAAGTGTTGCAATTGCAGATAAAGTCGTGTTTGGTGGAGGCCCAACACCCTGTGATGTCACATTGGCTGTATAAGCGGCTGCATTATCAATATATGATCCTGAACCTGCGGGACAAGGAGAAACCCCAGAGTCACAAACTGAAGCAATCCCTACATTACCCGTAGAAAACCTAACATTATTTATAGCACAGCCCACCGGACCGGCAACGGCAGCATTAGCCCAAACAGCTTGTGTCTGACCGACGCCAGCAAACGCTACAGGATCAGGTACTAGGTTGAGATTACAACTACACGGGGGTGGTGGTGGAACTATTGGGTCTCTAACATCTACCGTAACAGTATCCACTTGATTACTTGGACAGGCATTTGAGCAATTAAGATTATAGGTGTAGAGTCCTGGTACGGCCTTGCTATCATTAAAAGAACCGCTCGTAGCCACAGGTCCTCCATTAATAGTGCAGCTTGTTGCATCACTACTGGACCAGCTTATCTGATATGCTACATTTATATCAACAGTTATCGGACCATCCAAATTATTGGCATCAATATCAACTCCGGAAACTGGCGTACAAAC
>CAZVJU010000012.1:33329-36179 GCA_964627195.1 uncultured Gammaproteobacteria bacterium
AACAGGATCCGTACAATTAACAGTTTGCGATCCACCGGCTCCGCAGGATACGAAAGGCGGAACGACACCAAAGGGGTTTCCGGTGCACTGGCCGCCGGCATTATCAAAAGCATTGGCAACAATGTAAAAAGAACCAGCCCTTGGACAGGACCAATTTCTGTTAGTACTGTAATTTCCGGTCGGCGCAAAGTTTGAGATAAAGATATTTTGCCAAAGTTGTGCAGTAGTCGGTGACCAGTAGCCATCTACTCTAGTTAGATTTGAATCTACATCGGTGCAGGAAAAAGTATAAGAACCTGGTGGATCACCTACTTGTAAATTTGCCGGCCCGGTAACTGTGCACTGGGGAGGTGAAGGTGGGGGCGGAGTATATCGTATAAGCCAATACAACTGATTTCCACCTGCATTCAACTCGCAATTAGCAACATTGCCATTTCTTATACAACTACCCGCCGCATTCCCACCCAAACCTACTACACTCCAGCCATTCGGTAAATTCAGAAGAGTAATCTCGTAACACTTGTTGCCGGCGGGACACCCATTGTAGCCTATCTTATGATCGTACCTAGGTAAGGGGCAAAATTCGTGGTAGGGAAATTCCCAATTATTACCTGTAGTCGTTTTATATGCATAGAAACGTAACCCTGAAAGATTATAGTAAGCACCACAAGAGCTGGCAGGATCCTGAACTATATTTACGTCACCGTCATCAAATAGGCCATTACCATTAGCATCATTCCAAATTCTTCCGTTAATATACGTTGGATTTGGTCCTCCCAAGTCAGGAGGAGGTGGATCTCCACTACCTGCGCATGCAGAACAAGGCCACCAGGCTCCTGTACTACAAGAAGGAGCCAGCTGTCCGCACGAGGGCCAGGCACCACTACAGGAATTGACCTCTTGAACTTGAGGATAAGTACATGCAACACAAGTCTTCCCAGCTCCGCAATTCGCACCTGCAGCAGCACACCCTGAAGTTGTTCCGTTACAATCGCCACACCTATATTGAGTAGCCTGCGTACAACACTTATAAGTCTGGTTTGAACAGTCTTGTGCTTTCACTTCCCTTACTAATCCACGCCACAATGAGATTTTCTTTGTAACTGTAAACCACTGTTTCTTACCTTCACTGGTTAGCTTACCAGCTTGTTCCCAACAACCGTCAAAGTCGCCGCGATAATTATCGGCACCCATACAAAGATAAGTGAATACCCAGCGAGTTAATTGGCTTTGATTATTATCAAGAAGATGTTTTAATCCATTTTCTGAATATTTAATACGTACCTGAAGTAGATTTCTCTTGGCGTCATATCCAAATCCTCCGCTTTGAACTATCTCGCCATTCTCGCCCTTTACAATGTGAGAGACTTCTGGTTGATTCGACAGAACCACTTCGACTCCGCCTACTTTACCTTGTTTATCGCTAAGCTTATGCCTTGAATAGGTATAAGAAAAACCTTCAACAGCTTTCGATAAGGCCTCTTTATCATTTATCTTCAAATTGTATCCTGCCAACTCGCTCATCGCCAAAAAAGTCCACTTGCCGGCTGGAACTGAACTGTCTTTCTTTGTTGTAAAACCACCCGGCTTGTCTGTCAATACATCCTTTATGGTCTCGAATCGCATTCCTATCCACGCCGCTGCCAATAAAGTAATTATTAGCATCAGCACCAACGCCAAACGTTTCATCAATTATCATTGTAGTAACCTTATTTACACCCAGCAAGAGGTAAAACATTGTATTTAATCTCAAGACGACTCAATCCTCTCTATGGCTGATTAAACTCTCTCTAAAAAATCCCAAGAAGCATTAAATCTGTAAATATATATGAAGCAAAAATGCTCTTCTGAATAATCAGCTATTCAGTTATAATAAAAAAATAAGGGCTGTATTTATATTTTCCTCCGGTATTCATATCTCTGTATAAAAATGTCGATGGGGAGAAATCATTTGTTCGAGGAAGGTTCTCACCAGTGCCGGTATATAGTGCATAACCAAAATTTTTCATTGCATCTTGATGTGTTTTATTCACTAGAACATCCAATATGGGTAATCCCATCATGGAAAAGTTATAGCCATAACCTATTGCGATATCACCTGCATCCTTTGCTCGCTCTTCATAAAATTGAGGGTGACTGAAAGATGAAAGTATTACTAAACTACCTTTATCATCCACGTAAACTATCTCACCTCCAGAATCTGCAGGTTCGTTCATTCTAATATTAAAAAATGAGTTGACATCATAAATAGCAAATCCATCCAAAGGCGACTTCTCTATCACACCTTCAGGATTATATTTAGGTATAATCTCATTCCATGTCCCCGATGAAGTATCAGCCGTAGCAATTTTGTAATTACCTCCTCCCGTATTCACCATCTCCAGATACTTATACCAAGATACTGATTCAGAAGGGTGCTCTCTTTTGTAGTTATACCAGCTCATTCTTACAAAAAACCACGCTAGCTTATCCGGACCGTCTGGTCGACCCGGATTTTGTACAATTCCAGTGATAGGTAAATCATCACGCTCCATAATATCCGGCATGAGACCCAGAGAAAAAGGAATCCTTAATTCAATATCTCCTTCTTTTACTGTTCCCACAAAATCAACTTTAAATCCAGATTCCCAGATATCCCACTCCACCAGTTCGCCTTTCATATAACGAAACCATTTATCATCAACTTTAACTAAGCTACCAGTTTTCATCTTTAATACTCCTTGTTCAGACGTATAAATCGCTTTTCCCCGACCTTTGGTATCTACTGCAACCCACCACCCAGTCTTTTCATCACGCACTACTCTCCCTCCCTCAGGCACTAATTCCTGAATTTCCTCTGGTGGTGCTGGA
>CAZVJU010000013.1:0-31600 GCA_964627195.1 uncultured Gammaproteobacteria bacterium
AATGATGCTACGGGTAAAGCGAGTTAACGAGCGACACCCGTAGAGATTCACTTTTGGCGGAGGTAAATATGCAAGTGTTAATTCAGATCCTTTCCTAATGTTTTCTAATGCAAAAACAATAGTGTGATTCTTAAGTCGTATCATCCAGCAGTTGGGGGAGCAGGAATGATTAAGGAGATAAATGTCGGGCTTTTTTAAATCGGGGTAAATACCCGCCTCGTCGTTGTAATACATTAAGTATAAGTTTCTCTTTTCCTTCTCAAAATCGACATCTTTTAACTGAACCACTTTGCCCACGTAATCACCAATCAGTGTTCTTTCTGGAATTTGTTTCCTGGCAAAAACACCTCTTCCTTTACTCTTTGTTTTTCTGATTTCCCAATAATCGTTGGGTATTAAAAACATATGTCAATTTAGCACACATTTTCAATTGTTGTTCTAATTTGTCTTCAAGTTAGCTTCAGAGTAGAATTGGTTGAAAATTGTATGTTTTAGTAATTATGTTGCCGACTTACGATTTAGACAAAATTAAGTTCGCCACAGATGAAGCAACCCTTAAAAAGGCCATTGATTTATATGAATGCAAAAAAGTAATAGATTTTAAAGATACTGGATATACTTATACCGCAACAGTCATCGGGACATCTCCTTATCGGTTTTTTGTTTCAAATAAGCATTTTGACGAGGGGAATTGTGAGTGTTATCTTGGCCAAAACAACACACTTTGTAAGCACATAGTAGCTGTTGCAATTTATGCTGTTTTGAAAGGAAAACCTCTAAAAACTGAGGACAAAGAAGTAGTCTATGTTCCCAGATGCAGTGGTCGGTTGGGTGAACTTTCGAAACAAGAATTGGAATCTGTAAAAAAATCAATCAGTGAGGCGGTGAAATACATCAAGCCCTATAGTGGCCCTTCCCGTATTTGGTTTTCTTATCAGGACTCGCTTTCTGAGGGTTGTAACCGCTTATCTGCGGTTGTTTCCAAATTACCCGTAAGTGATGAAACAACAAATATGCTTGTTAAATTGCTTTTACGCTTGGATAAAAAATTAACTTACGGTGGTGTTGACGATTCAGATGGAATAGTTGGCGGATTTATTGAACAAACTGTTGAGGTGCTTCAAGAGTTTGCAAGACTAAAGCCTTCATGTACTAAAATTTTCCGATTGCTTAAAAATAAAGAAACCTGTTTTGGGTGGGAGGAACCGCTCCTAAAACTCAGAAAAAATTTGTCTTCAAATTAGCTCCCTAAAGAAATCGTGGTAAAATCGAATTATGAAATGTGATGTTTGCCCCTTCTTAAATAATTTCCAAAGAACAATTACTCAGACAAAATACTGGAAAGTAGACATTAATGAAAATCAGGAATATTTAGGAAGAAGTTTTGTTGCTCTAAAGAGACATTGTGGAAGTCTTTCAGAATTAACGAAAGAAGAATGGTTAGATTTTACCTCTTTAGTTAAGAGCTTAGAAAGTATTTTCAAAAAGACATTTGATGCGAGATTATTTAACTGGAGTTGCTTAATGAATAATGCTTTTAAAGAAAAACCAGCAAATCCTCATGTCCACTGGCACTTAAGACCTCGATATGAGAAAGAGGTTAAGTTTGCAGGAATAACTTTTATTGATCCAGAATTTGGTCATCATTATACAAAGGGTTCTGAAAGAATTCTTATATTGTCGGAAGATAAACTGCAAATGGTCATTAAGGAACTTCAAAAGAATATGTGATTTGTCTTCAAATTAGCTCCAACTCGTAATGGATTGCAGTTGATTTTCTAACGAGACTGCATGTTCATAGAGAGCATAATCCTTTTTATGAAATTCTTTAAATCCACATTCAAAATTTACGTCAACAGGTAAAGGTGGTTTATTACTTGCTTTATTTTCGCATCCAAGGTTAAATTTCGCAGGATCGAGTCCTAATCGATCCATAAGTCTTTGTGCGTATAAGTCAAGCCTTTCAGTTGTTCCAACTAAATCAAAGCTCTCAAGAGGAACATCCGCGAGAGCTTGACTTTGATAGTTTTGTAATGGTTCAAGCATTGCGAATTGCTCAAAAGCAATTCTAGAGTAAGGGATATTGGTTCTAAAATCTGTAGCACCATTGCTTCGCTGCCAATGTAA
This sequence comes from uncultured Gammaproteobacteria bacterium, assembly GCA_964627195.1. Taxonomy (GTDB): domain Bacteria; phylum Patescibacteriota; class Microgenomatia; order UBA8517; family UBA8517; genus CAZVJU01. The sequence continues at coordinate 2,128 of CAZVJU010000013.1, forward strand.
ATAATGTGAATACATTCTTTCCAAAGGCTCTCGAAGAACAACAGTAGTGAAATGATTGGGCAAAACAGCAATCTTATCGGCTGTGAAGTGTCCAATAATAATCCTATAATCTATTTCTTTGATATCCTCCCAGGTTAAATCGCCCGGTCTTTCCTTTTGACGAAGTTGAAGTACTAATTTATTAATAAAAGGTCGGAGAGGAGATTCTTGTAATATGTCTTTGATTCGATTAGCTGTTTGATGTCTTTCTCCTCTAAGGTCTGAACTTCTTCGAAATCTATCTATTCTGGCATGATACAACAAGACATTTGATTTTCCGAACGCTGGTTCAAAGATTCCTTTTCGCATAGTCGTGCCAGCACTTTTTTCAATGTGAATGTCAGCGACCCGTTCGGGCATGGAGATATTTTACTATAGTTATGCAAATAGTCCTATAATTGTCAAAGTATAACTTGTCTTCAAATTAGCTCTGGAGTAAAATTGTGTCAGACTAGACAGCTTTTATGAAAGATTTGATAGATAAAGTTAAAAAAATTATTAAGGAGAATATTTATGCAACCATTGGAACATGTGGTAATGTTAACTTACCTTGGGTTAGTCCACTTTTTATTTCTTATGATAACCAATTAAATTTCTACTGGCTTTCTCCCAAAAACAGCTGGCATTCCAAAAACCTCAGAGAAAATAACGATTGTTCTTTGGTGATGTTTGATTCCCGGGCTCCAAAGTGGACAGGCATTGGAGTTTATATGTTAGGAACAGCGGTTGAGCTTTTTAAAAAGAAGGAAATCGAAAAGGGATTAAAATTAGAATATGAGCGACTGGAAGAAGGAATTCCAAGTTATGAGGGGTATATTGGCGATAATGAATATAGGGTTTACAAATTTGTACCGTCAAAGATATGGGCTACCGATGATACTGAGGATGAAAAGGGAATTTCTGTAGATCACAGAACTAAGTTAAGAAAAGAAAGTTTGTCTTTATTTTAGCTTCGGTAGATTACTGAAGATGTGTTATACTTTGTATATGAAACCAATTAATTGGAAACTACTTTTTGATCATTACAAAGGTAAATGGGTGGCTTTAAAAAGCGATGAAAAAACAGTTGTTGCATCTGGTGGTAACGCTAAAGTTGTTTATGAAAAAGCAATCAAAAAGGGTGTAAAAATTCCGACTCTTTTAAAAGTCCCAACAGCTTCAGTCCCTTTTGTGGGTTAGGTTTATGCAATATCACTATTATGCTTTTGATGTTGAGTTTTCTCCTGGTACTAAACGAAGAAAGACGTTATGGAGACCGATTGTTGAGATAATACTTGTCTATGGTAAAAGAATTGTTGCGTATCCAGTATTAATTGACAGCGGTTCTGATTACAATATTTTTCACTCTGGTGTAGCTGAAGCTTTAGATATAAATTTGACTTTTGGAAAGAAAAGGAGATTATACGGTCTTGGAGAACAACCAATAAAAGGTTATGAGCACAAAATTGATCTTAAAATGGTTGGATTAAAAACAGTAAAATCAAGTGCAATTTTTACTAAGGAATTGTCAGATCACGCCTTTGGAGTATTAGGAAATGTTGGGTTTTTCAATCATTTCAAGGTGCAGTTTGATTATGGGAATAAGATTATTGATATCGAATAATACCCGGGATTTGTCTTCAAATTAGCTCAAATAGTAGTCGTAGTTGTCCTCTATGAGTTAGTAGTTGTATTTGTCGTTGCTTATGTTATAATCTTTTTTATGATAAATAAAAACGCTGAAACTAAAATAAGGAGACTTAGTCAAAATCAGGCTAAGGCTTTGAAAGCTGTGATAATAGGGACCTCATCTGGTATGCCTGTAACAGGAAGTTATATTTCTACGGCGACTGGTCTAACCGCAAATGCATTAGGAGGCACCGTTTCTGCACTAGAGAGGAATGATTTTATTCAACCTCTTGGAAAAGAAGAGAGGCAGTTTAAGTGGGAACTGGGGGATCCCGACATAATAACCGCACGCCAGGAGGATTCTAAAGCTTTAATAAATATTGTTTCTAAGGTAGCTGGGGACGAAGAAAAATAACATGCAAATACCTAAATTAGTAATCAATTTGTTGACGATAAATTTTAACTCCAATGATCAGAGAAAAATTGAAATATTAAACGGGGACGAAAATAAAGGAACGTTTCTATTATCAGGATTACGAATGGGAAAAGGAAAATTAAATAACTCTAAGCTTAAAACAATATCTTCAAAGAAAAGTGGTATAAATTAAAACCCATTTCCTTCTCGGGTACTAATTTTTTCTTGATATACTTCAAGTATGACTATTAGATTGGCTAGAGTTACAGATTACGAATTGTTAAAGAAAATTAAACCTTCCATAAAAGATAAAACCATCGAGGAAAGACTTAAGAAACAAGAAGAAGGAAAAGTAGAGTTTATGATTTTGGAAGATGATGATGAACCTGTCAGTTTTGTTCTTTTAAAATGGGAAGGCAAAAAAACTCATCCCGAATACCCAGACATGGAAGATCTTTACACAAGAGAAGAATATAGAGGAAAAGGTTTGGCTACATTACTGATTAAAGAATGTGAGAAAAGAGCCAAAGAGAGAGGATTTAGTAAAATTGGTTTGGCAGTAAATCCCGAGAAAAAGTCAAAAGCAAAAGCTTTTTATGAGAAGTTGGGGTATAAGCACGCTGGAGGTAAACCTTATGTTGATGCTCTTTATAATGGTACTGAAGATTGGGTTATAGATTTAGAAAAAGAAATATAAAGACCCCATTTCCTCCACGACGTATAATTTTTCTACAACTGGTATAATTTCTTATGACAAAGAAAAAAACTTTAGAAAAAGTATTTAGACTTCACAAACTATTTCATGAAGGAAAGATACCAACGCTTGCTCAACATGAAGTTAATCCAGAATTGAATAAAGGAAGTCGCGAAAATTATTTATATTTTACTTTGCCACCGTCGATTAATTTTCAACGCAATTCACCTGCAATGTGGGCATCAGCACTTAAAACATACACAGATCCAGAGACAAATTATTTATTTTCTCCTGAGAAGGTAGTGAAACATTCAAGAAACTCCATACAGAAGGACTTAATTAAATACAGGTTGGCCTTACAGACAAATAAACATACAGATATTTGGATTAAGATTTCTGAAACCTTAGCTAAATATTACAGTGGTGATCCGAGAGAGGTTTTAAAAGAAGCAAAGTATAATGTAATAGAAATTCTTGAAAATCTCCAGAATGTAAAAAAATCTTTATTTCCTTATTTAGGTGGCAAAAAGCTTTCTAATTACTGGCTTTTTATTCTTAACAAATTTACAGATGTTAAACTAAAAAATATAGCTATGCTCTCAGTTATACCTGACACTCATGTTTTGCAAAGTACTGTTAAATTGGGATTACATAATGGGGCAGTTACGGCGGAGATTGCTGATAAATTATGGAGGGATTTATTAGTAGGAACAGACCTTTATCCAGTAGACATGCACCCGGTTTTGTGGAATTGGAGTAGGAATAATTTTCAACCAGAGGTTTAAAAGAGAGAGACTACTTTTTCCGAGACTTCTGACTAAAGTTATCTTGATTTTCTCCTGTGGTGCAGCTTTTTAATAACTAAAAAAAATAATAAAGTGGCTATTAATAAAAGAAGAGTTATTTTAATATAAAATCCTATTTTCAAACACTTTCCAAATCTATAGTCAACACCTGGATACTCATATATAAATATGGAGTATTGTATACACTCTCTGGTTGTAGGTAATCTTCCTACCACCACACCACCTTCTGAAAAATAAGCAAGCTGGCTCATCACTTTAAGATATTGTATATTTAGATTTACCCCACTGCAATTGTTAAGTAACCGAAGAAGAACCCATTTCCTCCACGGCCATTTATTTTTTTTGATACAATTTGGATATGGCTTATGAATTGAAAGATGACTTTACGGATATTAATGAAAACATATGGTCATTGAAGCGGTTGAGTAAAGACAATCGGAAAATTGTTAAGTATCTAGGTAAGAATTCGTTTCAGATAACAGTAAGAAAAGGTGATTACCAAATGGACGGTGGAGACGGTCATGTAACTGAAAGAGCAGAACTAACTGAAGAAAAATCGTTATGGGTACCAACTGGAACGTTAATATGGTATTCCTTCTATTTTGCTTTTCCTAAAGATTTTATGCTTCTTGACAATCGGCTTGTTTTTGCCCAGTGGAAACAGTCGACCAAAAAACCAGAATCTCCGTTTTTATCATTTAGATATGTTAACGGAAGGTTGTATTTTCAGGTAGTTTATGATGACAAAAGAGAAATATTTTACTGTAAGGAGAATGAATGGCGTGGTGACTGGCATAAAGTATTGGTTTATTATAAATTGAATAGGGATTTTCAAGGCGAAACAAAAGCGTGGGCAGATGGTAGTTTGGTTGCCGATCATAAAGGAAGACTTGGTTCCTCTCATCCAACATCTGATCCACATTTTAAGATGGGTTTATATCGTGATCAGATTGATGAGCCGCAAACTATTTATCTTGCAAATTTCAGACGTAGTACTTCAAAAGAATATTGTGAAAGTTAGCAGGACCTTATTTCTTTCCCCCCAAACGCGGGCAAGCGCGGCTTCTAGATTTAAGTATTATTTGAACTCTAGTTTCAAACTGGTATCAAGGGCAGAGGCAAGTTTTTTAAGAAATGACAAGGAGGGAAGAGACATTGCACTCTCAACGCGCGATATAACCGACTGTTTGGTTTCGAGTTTTTTTGCAAGCTCTTTTTGGGTGTAGCCTTTTTTTGTTCTCGCTTCAATCAACATTCGAGCGACTTGGTATTCTAATTCGTTTTCTCTAAGAGCTTCTCTGAATTTAGGTCTTTTTAATAATTGTCTTTTGTGAGTTTTCCAATCCATATTAGCCATATAATATAGCAATATTGCGATATTGTCAATCAGAGCTTTTTTGCAGAGTATTCCTCAAAACGCTTTTGTGCTGTTTTTATTTCTTGCATAGGCGTTTTTTGACTTTTCTTTTTAATTCCATGAAGTAATAGGAACGATCTTCCTGTAATTGCCGCATAAAAGATACGTAGATTATTTGATCCCAAAATTCGCAATTCCCGAACATCGAACCTTTTAAGTTTCTTTGAGTGCGAAGATCCGATTTGTGGACCGTATTCTTCAAGCAGTTCAAGTGAATTATAGATTTTAGATTGCTGTTTTACTTCTAATTTTTCAATGAATTCATACACAGGAGAAATGCCGCGATTTGATTCCCAATAAATAATTTGCCATCTATCGGTCATTAATTTATTCTAGAACTTTTAACTTAGTACCGAAATGGCGGGACCCCACTTCCTCCAGGACTTAGAACAATCTTAGTTGTATTTTTTAATATCGTTTTTGAGATATTATTCAGAGTTTATGTAAATAAAGTATAATCGCCGTTATGAGCAGGGAACATGGTGAAAGACGAGAGTTAAATGTAACCTTGTCTGTTGTAGCTCTGATCTCAAATGCTGATCAAACGGAATTGTTGCTTGTCCAAAATAAAGAGATAGGTGGTTGGGGACCTCCCGCTGGTGCTCTGAAATGGCTGGGTTCTGAAAATCGAATGGAGACTTTTACAGAAGGAATTGAGAGAGAATTACACGAGGAGACAGGACTGAATGTTGAACAGCCCCGCATAACAGCAATTGTTAATTTGCCCGGAGAAGCAAAAAACCACATAGGAGTTGTATATTCTTTTAGTGTTGAATTAGAGGAGGAAGAATGTCATCCAGAAGACGGAGAGGAGATTAGTAACGTTAGGTTCCATTCAGAAGATGAATTAATCCGACTTCTCAGTGGGGAAGCTACCATAAGTAGACCCGAGTTCAACAGAGGATTAAATGTGTGGTGGTTAAGAAATAAACACAGAGATAATTGGGATTCTTTTAGTGGTACAACATACCCATTGGATTGGAATGTGGTTCTTGATGAAAGATATTTGAAAAAGTGGGAAAATAAACCTGTGGAAGAAATATTTAAACCATAGAAATTCTATTTTCAGTTAGTCCTTAAACCCCATTTCCTCCGAGGGATGGTTTTTTTTGATATACTTCAATTAATGAAAATTGATTTTTCGCCGTTAGGCTACAAATTTAAGAGCAAACCCGTCTTAGTGGGTGGTAAAGCAAAAGAATATTACGGAGTAAGAAAATCTGGGAAAGATACAGATCTTATAGTTACAGAGGAGGACTATTTAAATCTTTCAAGAAAATACTTAGAATTCAAAAAGGATTTGTGGGGTGATTTGGGAGTAAAAGTGAAGGGATTTGAAATTTGGAGAACAATACTTTTATTTGACTACAGTTTTTATTCAAAAGACTCTCTGGAAAAAAATGAATACAGAATAGTATCATTGGAAAAATTATTATTTATGACTGCACTCGCAATGAAAAAACCCAAATACAAAAGAGATCTGGAGTTAATTGTTGATAAAGTAATTCAATTACAGTACAAAGATTTTGATTCCTCAAAATATGAGAAGTAAAAAACCAATTTCCCTGCCTCCATATGCGGGCAAGCGCGGCTTTGGGATTTTGAAGTAGTATTTTGGAGGGTATTTAGTATAATTAACATATGTCTATACAATTTCCTATAACGATAAAAATAATGTATGAGAAAGCCGCGAAGGATGCGCCGTTTATTGCTTATATTCCGGAATTTGATGTTTCCTCATGCGGAAAAACAGAAGCCAAGGCTCGCAAAAACGTTAAAGAAGCCTTAGAAATAGTTTTGGAGGAGGTTAAGAAAAAAGGCGAGATTGATAGTTTTTTACAAGAAGCTGGTGTTTCTTCTGACAATATTGCTTCCTTCCCCAAAATTGTTTTCGAATCCTTTTCAGTTAATCTTTAATGTCTGGTCTTAAAGCGATTCACTTCAGAAAACTAGTAAAAGTTTTCGAGAAATTTGGATGGACTTATGATAGAACAAAAGGTGATCATGAGGTTTATATTAAAAAAGGTTTTGTTAGACCAGTTGTAATTCCGAAATACAAAAATGTCCCGGTATTTATTATCAAAAATAATTTGAGAACTGCTAAAATCTCTTCAGAAAAATACCTTGAAACTCTAAGAAAAATATAATTAAGAACCCGTTTCATCTCAACCAAAGGTCTTACGTCCCCAAGGCTATGTAGACGGCGCGCGGGTAAGCGCGGCTTCTGATATAATTTTACAATGAGCGAAGTTAAGTTATCTAAAAAAGCTGAGGGAGTAACTCCAGGAAAATATGAACATTATAAGAAAAGGAAATATCAGGTTCTCGGAGTTGTAATTCACAGCGAAACACTAGATGAACTCGTTTTGTACAAGGCTTTGTATGGGGACCGTTTAACTTGGGTGAGACCTCTTGATATGTTTTTGGAAAATGTTGAAGTGGATGGGGAAACAAGACTAAGGTTTAAGTTGATCAAAGCTGCAAAATAATCCTGAACCCATTTCCTCCACGGCTGATAGTTACTTCCTTTGATTTAAATCGTTATATTCACTTGTGAAATATTCGATAACCTTTTTAACAAGTAGGTTTTCATTTAGAAAAAACCACGCATGATAACCATTAATGGCTTCTATTTCTAAACCATCAATAGCTATTGTTTTATTGACATTGTCATAGGGGACAAACTCGTCTTTAGTCGCTAACAAAATTTTGGTGGGAACAGATACTTTCAGGGGCGTTTTATTAAAAGTTTTTGTAGCAATTATGGCATCAAGAAAAAATTGCTTTGGGTGTTTGATTAAACAGTTAAAAAGTCCATCAGACAACCAAAGAAAATTAATTCTCGTTCCTTTCCAAGAAGTAAAGTTGTGCAAAAATAGCTTTGCGTAATTTACAAATCCCGTGAGTAAAGTTAACTTTCTCTCCTTAGGAAATAAGGGGGGTGCGATTATGCTGACGAGCATAACTTTTTTTAAATCCAATGGGTATTTATGAAGGTAATCGATGGCGATTAAACCGCTAAAAGAAATGCCTAATAAATAAAATTTTTTTATTTTTAAATCGTTAACTAAAAAGTGGAGTTTTTCGGTGTAGTCATCGATGCTAAAAGCATTTTTCTTATACCTTGACTTGCCTCTAAATAATTCAGGAATAATCACTCTGAAATTGTTGGAAAGCTTTTCGGCGAAGGTTTTATATGATTTTGTGGTTAACCAGTTGCTAGGGAGTAGAAGTAAAGTTTGACCCTTACCAAATTCTTGATAATGTGTATATTCTTTCATCTTGTTCAATTATATCAAGTTGAAGACAAAACTGAAGAACCCATTACCTCCCCCTCCATAGGCGGGCAAGCGCTGCTTCCTCATCTTCTCCTTACGTTTGACAATATCTCCTTGCAGTGGTTGTATTTCCTTACAATGTCATATATAGCAACAATTACCAGCAAGAGGCAGCTTACTATACCTTCGGAATTATTTAAAAACATTAAATTAACAAGAGGAGATAAAGTATTGATGGAGGAAAGGGAAGGAAATATCATCTTAAGACCGGCGTCTAGTCTAGTCGAAAAACTGGCCGGTTCTGTGGCGGTTCCGGAACACCTCAAAGGTATTGATATTGATGAAGCAATAAGAATTGCAAAGAAGAACCATTTCGGAAAAAGAGCTAAATGATATTTATTGACACCAACTATTTTGTTCGGTTCTTCTTGGGAGACATCCCCGCACAATATGAGAAAGCGGGGGGATTGTTTGACGAAGGTGCAAAGGGAAATCAAAAGTTATTTACATCGACGATAGTGATACTCGAAATTTATTGGCTTTTTAGTTCTTTTTATGAAAAAACAAAGCCGGAAGCTATAGATATTTTAAGAAAAACACTCTCTTTGAATTTTATAGAGATTGCAGAAAGGGAAATAATCACAAAAGCAGTAGATAATTATGAAAATTCCAGTTTGGATTTTGAGGACTGTTACAATATCGTATATGCAAAGAATAATAAAGTCGAAGAATTTTTAACTTTTGATAGGAAGCTTAGCAATTTCTTAAAGAAAAAACAGGAGACCCCATTTCCTCCGCGGAATTAGGTAAATTTTATTTCAAGATTTTTGCCGAGGGCTGTAGCGATTTTTTGAAGTAACCCAATTGAGGGATTTACAGTCATATTTTCAATTCTGGAAAGTACGGCTTGGGTGGTTTTTGCTTTTTTTGCAAGCTCGCGCTGCGAAATTTTACCTTCAATACGCGCCTTAATAAGTTCTCTGGTAATTTGGTATTGAGGTTCAAGTTTATCCCACTCCTTTTTAAATTTAGGGTCTTTAAGTTGTTTTGCAAGATAGTCGTCAAGTGTTAAATCTTTCATATCAAGAATGATATCTGATTAGATATCATTTGTCAACCTATTCACTGTAGGATATCCTGACAACGTTTTAGTGCAATAGCAATTTCTTTTTGAGGAGTTTTTTGTTTTTTCTTCGAAAAGATATGTAAGATCTTAACTTCCTTATTTGGTAAAGATGCACAAAAAATGCGAATATTATCTTTTCCTAATATTCTTAATTCCCAAAGTGGAGTATTTGTAATTTTTCTTAAATTAGGAACTAAAGCCGTCAACCCGAACTCCTGCACATACTTTAATTGTCTTAATATTTTAGATCTAACGGATTCCATTGTTGAATCTAGGAATTCTTTTATTGGTGAAGTTTTTCCTAAAGGAGCGTAAAAACTCACTTTATACATATAAATTTAGAATAGCATAAATGAAACCATTTCCTCCCCACCAAAAGCCGGCAAGCGAAGCTTCTGTGATTTCTTGATATAATTTGATAATGGATTACGAGATAGAAAGAAAGTTTTTGGTTAAAACTTTACCTGATCTTTCCGGTAAGACTAAGCAAGTTTTTGAAAGGTATTATCTTTATCGAGGCAAAGGAGTTGATGTAAGAATTCAGAAGGTAGACAGTACCTATGAATTTGAAAGAAAAAGTGAGGTGTCGGGGCTAGGAAGAGAAACTCAAAAATTTGAAATTACAAAGGAAGAATTTGAAGCTCTAAAGAAAAAATCCGGTGAGGGAATTATTAGAGACAGTTATTTAATGTCGGAGAATCCTGAAGTCACAATAAAGATTTATCACGGAAGATTTGAAGGGTTACTTCGTGTGGAAGTGGAATTTGAATCTGAAAAAGCTGCTCAAAAGTTTGTGCCGCTTGATTGGATGGGGAAAGAAATTACAGACACTTCGCTCGGGCGCGACTCAAAACTTCTAGATTTGTCTACTGGGGAATTTAAAGATTTGCTGAGTAGGTGAAATTTTATTTCCCCCCTGCTTATTCCAATTTTCAAAATCATCAGGTAGTATGTAAATATAAATATGGTCTACGAAATTGTTGGCTGGGCTGGTACTTTCGTAATTTTGCTTGCGTACTTTCTTGTTTCCACAAAGAAACTTTCGGCTGATGATAAAAGGTATCAAATTCTTAATGTAGTAGGAGCGGTAGGAATTATTATTAACTCAGGTGTTCATGGTACAATTCCATCTGTCGGTTTAAACACCGCATGGCTCTTGATTGGATTGTACGGATTGATTAAGGTTGCGAAAAGATAAAATACTTCTAATCCATTTCCTTTCCTCCAAAGGTCATACGTCGCCAAGGCTATGTAGACGGCGCGCGGGCAAGTGCGGGTTCTAGATTTTCCGTACTTAAAAATTGATATAATTTAGTAGAGTTATGTTAGAAGGCTATCTTCATGAAGTCGTAATTACAGCGATTATTGTCAAAGAAGGTAAATATTTAATTACCAGACGGTCGAAAGAAAAAAAGAGATTTCCGGGGATGTGGACGGTTCCGGGAGGCCATTTAGAAGTAAAAGACTATATAAACCTTCCGAAAGATACCGAGCATTATTGGTACAATGTTTTGGAGAAAGTTTTAAGGCGGGAGGTGAAGGAAGAGGTTGGACTTAAGATACAAAATATTAAGTATGTAACCAGTTTGGCAACAGTTCATTCAGATGGCAAACCCTCATTGGTTATCTCCTGTATGGCAGATTATTCGTCGGGGAAGGTACAACTTCAGGAGAAAGAAACAGATAAGTTTGCCTGGGTTAGTTTGAAAGATGCAAAAAAGTATAAGTTACTAGATGGAATTTATGACGAGCTTGTCATGGCGGATAATATGATCAAGGGTAAAAAATCAGAATGGAAACGGTTTTGAGACCCCATTTTCTCCTCAGAGGTGTTCTAAATAGTTAATTAGCATTGTATTTTAATCGTTATTCCCAAGGAATTGTTTCGTCACCGCCGTCCAGAAGTTTTCTTATTTCTATTTTGGCTTCTTCTTCTTCAAAGTGTGATAAAAAAAATTCTATAGCCTCACATGTTTGTAAGATTGAAAAATCAATAAGAGGTTTTCTGATAAACAGATGACTATATCTTTCGTCGATCCTTTGAATTTCTTCCGCCTTGAATGACAAATTCCAATGGCTAAGTCTAAATTCACCCTTCAAGGCTTTTTCTAGATCACTATTACCATATCTTAAAGCAGCTAGGAAGTTTTGTTCCAGTTTTTGTGATCCAAAAAATCTTTCAATATTTGTTTGTGAGTGAGCTTTTGCCCTGTCAACTTGCCTGCTTTCGATAAGAAAAGGAAAGACAGTCTCTAGGCAAAACAAGCGTGTATTTTTCTCATGATCATAAGGTAGCCCACCCCCGTCACATCTGGGATCACAAAGTTTCATTTCACTCACTATTTTGTGAGGTTCATCATCCATTAGTTTGTGTCGAAAACCCCAGTAATATGCGCTTCTTATTAACCCGGAGTGTCCCATTAGAGCAAGTTGATCTGCGTCTCTGATAATCATTTCCGCAGCACTCTTTTCATCATGATTATTTGGGATTTTGTCTTCGTTGTGAGAATAAACCAGATCAGCAACATCCTTATTCTTTGTGATCATGTAAGCAATCAGTGATGATGCAACGGCATGCGGTCCGTAAGGAATTTCTCCCGATCCCGTACTTCCATGAGATACATCGTGATAGGTTACTGCAGCATCAAGAACATCTTTCCAATAGTTTCCTAAACCACAAATTTCAGCCATAACTTTGGAAAAGTTTCGTACGGTTTCGATATGATGTAAAGCGTGGGGGAAATCGGGATTGGAAACAGAATCTATATCGATGTTTTTTACCCAGTTTTGGATCGGTTCGTCAGGATCGACCTCAAAAAGCCATCTGTAAACTTTTTCAGGATTACCTGTATCTATGAGTGGTCCCGATTGATTTTCCTTCATTTTTTTGATTGGTAGTGCTGAGGCGATTATACACGACGATGTCACTGTTGGTTTTTAATTTAGAAAATTATTTCTTCTTCCGGATTTTTACACTAATTTTTAAGCGAGGTTGCGAAGCTTGGCGGAAAGAGTGTAAAGTAAGAAGGCAATGAGAAAGTATCTGACTCTATTCACTCTCCTTTTTATCCTCTTCGCTTTAAACGGAGTAAGAAATGTTTTTTCTCAGGTTTCACCAACGCCGGAAGTGACTACCGAGGTTACGCCGGCAGAAACTCCGACAACAAGTACAACTCCTACAAGCGCGTCCTTTGATCAAGCCTATCAGGAGTACCTGGACGAAATAGAGAAATACAAAGGTGCTCACCAAGACTACCTTTTTCGAAAAGCCCAATATCAAAGGTTTGGAACTTTGAAGTCTCGCCAAGACGCACAGATTGCAACTGCTGCAATGCTCCAAACACGGGATGATGTTGTAGTTAGTTACCTCAGTTTAGTGAAAACTTTACTTACCGAGTCCAAGGGTATAACTGACGAGAAATTGCAGGGATTGGTAATTAGGGCGGATGAAGAAATTGGCTGGTGGAAGGATCATAAAGCTGCGATTCCGAGCGCCGGAACGCTTAAAGATTTAGAAAATGATTCAGCCGAAGCCAGGAGTCGCTGGGCTGGGGTAGATCCTCTAGTCTACGAGATATTGGCAGAGATTGCCAACGGAAGAGTTTCAGATTACATGGTTAGAACAAACGAATTTTTTGCGCGGGTTAAAGACATGATAGTCCAAATTCGCTCTAAAGAAGGTGAAGGCCAGACATTCAGCTCTGAAAAATTCGATGTTTTAGACCGGTGGGTTTTTGAAACTGACAATAGAATAGTACGGGCTAAGGAGAGGAAAGCTGAGGGCGAAGAAGCAATTACTCTTTTGAAACGACGGAGGACTAACGCCTTACCAGCCTACAACAACGTTATCGTGATTTTGGGCGAGACGCAGCTTTATCTGAAAGAAGCAAATACATTTATGAAGGAAATTATTCGCGAGATTAAAACAGCAGAATAAGTAACTCTGACTTTCTTTTTGGAAAAGAAAGTCAGACAAAGAAAATTATGCAAGAGGAGAAAAATCAAAAAATTGGGGGAGAAAAAAAAGGACTTAAAAGCCTTTTTGCTGGTTTGGGTGGGCTAGGTGGTTGGTTCGGAGCACTTATCGGCCGGCCCAAAGCTCCTCAAGTACCGGTGTCCACAGAGCCTACTCTTACGCCCACGGAAAATACTCCAGTATCTCAAGGCCCATCCGCTGAAGAAGATAGCATAAAAACTGATATCGAGGGTGTCAAATTGTTTGTCAAAAGGGGAGTTAAGCAGGTTTCGACAAAAGTAGCACCCCTTGCGAAAGAAGGAGTTGAACTTTCGGGAGAAGCCATAACCGGAGCGAGTGGACTCGTAGAAAAATCATTTCTCAAAAAATTAATCCGGGTATTTTTGATAGTATTATTTCTTATTATTCTTGTTTTTGTATCCCTAAAACTTTTCAGTATTTTGCGCCAGAAGACTGAGCCAGAAAAACCTCCGGTAGTTCCTGCTTCTCCGATACCCTACTTGCCCTATAAACCCTCTGTCTATGCCGGAGACCCTGAGGTTTTACAGCTTGAGGAAGATGCAAGCGTTCTTGAGACAGAGCTCGCCAGCACATCTGTCCGTGAAGATAGACTTAAACCTCCAAGTTTGGATTTTGATGTGAGATTTTAATAAATCTATAGTTTTCGAAGCGGGAAAACTGCGCGTTATTACCTTGGAATGAGACGGCTAAAAAGGCATCACAAAAATACTCTTCGATTAGTCGGGATACTTGCTATTGCCTTAGCAATAGCCTCTACGGTGAAGCTCGCAACCAATTATGTGCCCTTTGTAAATAAAGCCTATATGGAGGTTACGGGGGTAAGAGCAAATCTGACTATAAATTTTGGCCGCCAGGGTACTTTTACGCCGCACTGGAAATATTTAGCCCAAGGCGGAGAGGAAAAAAGCGGACTTCAGGCGGTTATCAAAAATGTTCAAAAACTGGAACCAACCTATATCCGCATTGATCATGTTTACGATTTTTATGATCCGGTCAAAAAAGATGCAAACGGCTACTTGGTATTTGATTGGGTAAATTTGGATAAAGAGATCAAAGTTATTGAGTCTATGGGCGCACGGCCGTTCCTCGCACTGTCCTATATGCCGAAAGCCTTATCAAAATCAAATGAGCTTGATTTACCTTATTCATGGGATGAGTGGAAGCTGGTTGTTCAAAGGACAATTGAGCATGTGAGTGGTATCAGTGAATTGGGGATTGCCGGGGTTTACTACGAAATCTGGAATGAGCCCGATCTTTTTGGCAATTTTAAAACAACAGGGAGTAAAAATTATCTTACTCTTTACGACTATGCGGAAAAAGGTGCTCGTGAGGCAAGGGGGGTGCTGCCCTTTAAAATTGGTGGGCCGGCAACCACGGCTTTTTACAGAAACTGGTTTACTGATTTTTTCACTTACGCCCAAAGAAATAATTTACGAGTGGATTTTTACTCCTGGCATATTTACTCCAAAAATATATCTTCCTTTGAAGATAGTTTACAGATGGCAGGAGAGCTCTTAAAACGTTATCCTCGGTATCTAAATACCCAATTTGTCATTTCTGAAAGTGGTTTCACTTCTGAAAATGATCCGGGTTATGATACTTTTTTTGGGGCAATTCATGCTCTTTCGATGTTTGCCACGACTTTTCAGAAAAATGCGATGATCTTTACTTTTGAAATAAAAGACGGCCTGGGCCAAGGAAAATATTGGGGAAGGTGGGGGATTCTGACTCACGAAAAGTTCGGAGTTCCTGCCGAAAAGCCGAGATTTGCCGCAATTGAGTTTTTAAACGCGATGACGGGAAAATGGCTGGATTTAAGGGGTCAGGGAAGTTGGGTAAAAGCTTTTGCTACTTACCGCAAGGATGAAAAAACACTTCGACTGTTAGTTACAAATTACGACCCCTATGGGACACACCGGGAAAGCGTTCCAATAACTTTTACAAACCTTCCGTCTCAAAAAGTAAGAGTTAAAAGAGTTGATTTTTTGGGCCAAACTAAAGAGCTTTCGATAGAGATTCAAGAAGGTGTTTTGAAGACAGAGCAGTTATTTGAGCCAAACAGTGCGGGAATTTTCGAAATTATCCTGGATTAACACTTAGGGAAGATTGATTTTCTTGAGGTTAAAAGTTTCTACGATTAGTCCCACATGGTCAATCATCGGAAAGACACGTTTTACCTCGTTTTGGAATTTTTCTGCAAGATTGACCGAGAATTTGTTGTACATACCCCTTTCCGTGTTTGCACACAGGCGGTTTTCATATTCTCTGACAACTTCCATAACTTTTTTCCCCTCGGTGTTAAACTTGTCCTGTAGATCATCTGGCCGTAGAGAGTAGTCGCTATGGAGTTTTCTGAAGTCGGCGAAAAGCTCCTTGTTCTCTGAAAGCATTTTGTCAAAATATTCCTTGTATTTTGTCATAAAAATAGCATATTTGTTACTTTAATAGTCCTTATATTTAGTCATCAGAAAAGTATACAACTTTTGATTGGCTCGGGGTAAAGTTTTTCTGGTTCAGGTATAATTGACCGTATGAAGAAACTAGTTACCTTGTTTGCTTTAACGGTTCTGGTAATCGGAGGCGCAGTTGTCTATGGCAAATTAAAGCCAAAGCCGCCTCTTGAAACAAAGTTTGTCCAGGAGAAGCGACAAGTAATAAGCCCGCCTGCCGGACGGGCAGGTAACAAGAAACAAGAGGAAGAAGTAAAGAAAGTTCAGATAAAAACTCCAGGTGAATATGCCTTGGTTGATAATTTCAAA
Organism: uncultured Gammaproteobacteria bacterium; assembly: GCA_964627195.1. GTDB lineage: Bacteria > Patescibacteriota > Microgenomatia > UBA8517 > UBA8517 > CAZVJU01. The sequence continues at coordinate 18,267 of CAZVJU010000013.1, forward strand.
CACACTTACCAAGCTTTCAATAACTGCGGGCCGGCAACTTTAGCGATGATTTTGGGGTGGTATGGCAGAAACGTTTCCCAAAAAGAGCTGGGGGATGCTATGCGGCCTTATCAAATTGCAAGCGGGGACAACGACGATAAAACCATCTTTACCTATGAATTTGTCGACTGGGCCAAAAAATACGGGTTTAGTGCAATTGCCCGGATAAATGGCGACATTGATCTATTGAAAACCTTTACCGCAAACGGAATTCCGGTTGTTGTCAAAACCTGGCTGCACCCGAATGAGGATATCGGCCACTTCAGGATTGTCCGAGGATTTGATGAAGAGAAAAAAGTAATTATTCAGGATGATTCCTACGAGGGACCGAATCGGAGGATTTCGTATTACGACTTTTTATCGATGTGGCAGCCATTTAATTATGCGTACATTATTGTCTACGACGGTTCCAAAAAAGATGTAGTCGAGGAGATTATTGGAAATGAAATGGAAGAAAGGGCTGCGTGGGAGAATGCTCTTGCGCGAGGTAAAAAAGAAAGCCAGCTTGATGAGGAGAATGTGTATCCCTGGTTTAATATGGCGACTTCTTATTTTCATATAGGCGACTATGGAAATTCGATTGCCTCATTTGAAAAAGTAGAAGCGCGTTTACCCAAAAGAATGCTGTGGTACCAAATCGAGCCGATCGAAGCTTACAAAGAATTGGGAAAGTATGATCGGGTTTTTCAAATTACTGATCATATTTTGACTAATGGTAATCGGGCCTTTTCGGAACTCTACCAATTACGGGGAGAAATTTACTTGTCACAAGGAAATAAGGCCGCAGCGAGAAAGGAATTTGACTTAGCTATGGAGTACAACAAGAATTTCTCTCCCGCTCAAGAATCTCTAAAACAAATTTCACTTTAGTGCTTTAAAGAGATAAAGTAATGATCTCTTAGTTATACTTTCGTAAGTGGTTTGTCTGGTCTACTTATATAAAGAGCAAGATTATGGCTTTTTGCTATTTCTTTAGTAATTAGCCAGCCTTTCCAGCCATTTAGATGTCTGGGCATCCAGAGTCCTGGAGCATTTCGTTCGTACCCGAATGAATTATACCAATGATTGGTAAAAACACCTTGAGTAATATACCTATCATTAGGATCTAGATTTATCGTGTCTAAAGTTCGAAATACAAATATATTATTTTCTCCATCAACTTTTGCGGTTAAAATTGGCCGATCTTTATCTGTAAGAAATCGATAGAGATGTGTGGGACTAAGTGAGGGTTGTTCGTGATTAACCTGGAAATATCTGGTAATACCTAAAAGAGTAAATAGGGGACGATATCTAAGTATTGTTTGAACATCGCCAACCTTAGAAATAAGCTTTTCTTTTTCAAAAGCATCGTTCATTAACTGCAATAATTCCGGAGCTTCCATTAATTCGGGATTCATTTGCAGATTCCCAGTAATCAAACGAATTCGATCTTTCTCTTTTCCACAGCCTGCAAACGCCCATTGTCTTTCCGATCTAAGGGCAGAGTTGCGTATGGAATTTAGAGTTTCGTGCCAGACAGAACCTACCTCTATATTCTCCGGATAATTCCCTGAAGATAAGAGTTCTTCTTTGCCTAAAGTAGTGCCAGTTATGTATCTCCTGAAATGATAATCAAGCCAGTAATCTTTAGGCAATTCACTTTTTTCTATTTCTACTTCCTGGGTTTCTTTAGGCTTTTCTGACAAAGGTTTTGAGGAACCTCCAGCAGCTTCGTATTTTTCGGCAAAATGCCTTCTTACTTTTGGTTCCTTCAAATCAACAGGTTCGGTTTCTTCGGCTATCAGTAGAGTTGTTTTTGTAGTTCCCCGAGGGACATTATCCAAATGGGGGCGTAAATGTCTTCTTATATTTGGGTGACGGAGTCTACTAAGGGCTGTGGCTTCTATCTGTCGTGCTCTTTCTCGAGTCACTCCAAATGCTTTACCAGCATTTTCTACCGTTAATTCATCTTCATATCGTAGCTTTAGTATTCTTTGTTCCTTTTCGGTCAATACACCTTCAGTTATTTGACGAAGTTCTTCCCGAAAAATATTTTCTTCCCCAGTTTCTTCGGTCGATTTGTTATCTACCACTGAATCAAGAAGCTTCGTACCCTGATCTTGAGCAATATAATTGTTATGGATGTTAGCAAGAGTTTTGTGGTTGTGGTGGTTTATCTCAGATGAGTCCCTGGTTGTGTCATCTGGAAATACGTTGGAATTATTCTCGCGTATGATTTCAAAGAGTTGAGATAGTTCTTTTTCACTTGCTTCCCGCCCTACCTCATCAAGAAAAAGTTTTCTTGCGTCAAAATAAATAAATAATAAATCAATATCTCTATGTTTAATTTTGTAGATTTCGGTAAGTTGTAATTCAATCTCTTGACCCACTTTTCTATGAACTCTTTGTTTCAGATCTACTTCAGGTTGTGGTTGTCTTAAATCTTCGAAAATTGTTTCCTTTATAGTCAACAATGATTGTTGGAGAATATCTGCGTCAGAAATTCCCATATTCCTATATTTTTGGACGACTACATTTACAGTTGGCAGACAATACCACGTGAGTTCAAGACTAGCCTGTCTATGTATATCTTTATCGGAACTTCCTAACTGTCGAATCAACCTATCGTACTCGTCCTGACTTAAATGAAGATTATGGGGTTTTGCAAAACGATTTAGTTCATCTAATGAGCCTTCGGAGGTTAAAATGGAAATCAAATCCCGCTCTTTTGAATTGACGGATATTTGGTTTTGCGGTTCACCCTCAGTAACTAATCCCATAGTATATTATACACCCGAGATTTTCCGGGCGTACAAGGACCGTCCCTGTGCGCAATTTTGACTCAAGTGCGACAATTGACAGAGATTGGATTTATACATTACACTATACATTATGAAACGGACACAAATTTATTTGCCAAAAAAACTTCATGAAGATTTAAGACTTCTTGCCGACAGAGAGGATATTAGCATGGCTGAGCTCATACGAAAAAATATGGAAAAATTTGTTAAAAAAAATAAAATATCACAAGCAAAATATGATTTGTTAGCTTTTTTTGCTGATCCTCCGAAAGAGTATCTAATAACAAAGAAACTTAAAAAGAGTACGGTAGAACTCGTACGAGAAGAGCGCGACTGATATTTTATGAAGATAGCAATAGATTCCTCTGTGTACTTATCCTCGCTTTTTAAAGAAGATGTAAACCACAAGGATTCTTTCCGATTTTTTCAAAAAATTGAAAAACAAGTTAACATCACAGTTGTACTTCCTTTGACCATCGCATTGGAAGTAGAAAATGTTTACTACAGGCAAACGGCCCGGGAATTCGACTTTTCTGAAACAGAGAGTTTGAGGGTCGATTGGATTTATATTAACAACGATTTTTATCATTATATTTGGAAAGAAAGACCGAAAGCGAGTCTAAAAACGAGCGAAATGATTATTTTATCTTTGGCAACGGCGCAGAAAGCCACTTTCGTGTCTTGGGACAAACAATTACTGAAGGAAGCTAAAAGGCATGTAAAAGCGATGACACCGTCCGGCTATTTAAAGGATAAGTAAAAACGAAAGGAGTTTACAAGCACATCATTTCGCCTTTTTCTTTGAGAGAAATTTCCGGTATTCATCAAGCATTTCTTCATAAACTTTAATTATCGTCAAACCCCTGATAAGCTCTTTGCTTGCATCTAATTTATCTTTTCCTTTAGCTCCTGTAACTCTTTTAACTCCCGTAACCCTTTGAAGTAATGAGAGCACCAGATCAATATTAGTAATGTTCAGAAGAAGAGTAGATTTTTCTAGGTTCAAATCTGACGCCACACGCTTCACAAATTTACTATTTAAAGGGTAAAGCTCGGCACACTTTGATATATGGTCTGCTATTTTGACTGTTTCAATATAAGAAGCCGGTAAGAATCTACATACTTCGTTATTACAATCCATCAACTCAGTTAGATTCTGTGCTTGCTGAGCAATGTAATCTACACTTTTTGGTGTTCCTGATCCTGTAGGGTTTAGTAACGCTTCTTCAATTTCAACTCCATCCAAAAATACCCTGTCAAAAACAGAAAAAACTGTAGTAATGTCTGCGCGCTTTAAACCTGTATCTTCGGATAGCTGCTTGATATACGCCCGATTGGTATACGCTCTCCGTATATAGCTGAGTGTTTTATCATCTAACCCGATTGATTTTACAAAATTGCTTATAAACCTAAGTCTTGTGTACTTATAATTACGGCTTGGAGTATTCTTTTGCACTGCAGGCAGATACAGGCTTAGTGCTGTAATTACATTTTTGACTTTGTCAGTGCCAGCGACGGGATCGCATGCTATTTTCCTTAGCGTATGTAGCGGCCTTGGATTTAAAGTAAGCAGAGGAAAATGCACTAAATTTCCGTTGTTTTTTATTTCTGTATCCGATAAACCTGCTTGGTCACACAAGCGGTATAATAAATTTGGATTTCTTTCATATAACTCTAAAAGACGGATGACCGCCGGTTCCAAACCTTCATATTTTAGACCATCCCAAAATCCTTAATTACCCTTTTTCTTATAATTGACTCAGCAAGTTTTCGGAGGTTAATTACAGCCTGGTATGTTTCAATGGGATCAAAAATATCCCTCAAAACAATTACGCTACCTATATCGGCTAATCGCAGTAACGCGGCTGAAGCAGTTAGCGTACCAACCTGATGCTGATTCTTTTTTAGCTTCTGGGGTGTGTTTACATCAGGTTTGAGTTTGTCCAATAGGGCAGTAAATTTATATCCGTCTTGTTTGTGATGGCTTGTCAAATATTTAGATAAGACGCCAATTTTTTGGTTTACCGAATAGGTAGTTATATGATCAAAATCCCGGTCCGGTCTCAGCATTACTCTAATATCTCTGCGGAATTTTTCGACATCACCTTTGCTCATTTTTTCCGCTAATTTTTCCCAAATTTCAACGATTCGTTCCGCTTTCCTGCTTCTTTTTTTCTCATCACTTCTTAAGGGTAAAAATGTCTCTTTAAATGCATCCATAAATTCTGTTTGTTTTTTTACTGCTTCACTCACCAAAGGTATTTCTTCAAACGCAAAATGACTGGAGGCACCGACATATGAAATAACGGGAACATCAAGGGGTAAGGTAGCTATCTCATCAGCATCAGTCAGCACTTCTGCATCGGGATTGTCTTCCCGCGGGATCGCCACTAAATGAATTGTAGATAATCCATCCCAGATTTTTGCCAGGGGAGTATCCTCACTTACCCCTATCGGAGCAGAAATTTCTACAAGATCACCTTTGTAATATTTCACAATGCCAGGTTTAATAACAATATGGTTAAGCAAAGTTTCCAGATCGGGATAGCTGACTCCGGCCCTATTTAGCGCTGGAAGACTGTCGAGAGGGATTGAATTCTGATATAAGCGCTCATTTACAGTATCACGTCGCTCTGTCATAGTTGGAAAAATATAAAGAAATCGTATTCTAAAAATGGATTATGAATGTGATTTCTGTAAGCGGAACTTGGCACCCCTTTGCGTTGTAGCATATACCACATCATTTTTAGTCCAATCTTGTAACGTGACATCTGTAGTATAGACAAACTCCTATAGTTAATCAAAGAGCGAGAAAACTATTAGAATTTTGCAAGGACCATCCCTGGACGTATTACTAATTTACGTCCGATATGTTAAAAGGAGATTTACTTTTTAACGCTTTTTTCCATTTCTTCAGCAATAATGTTTAACTGACTGGAAAAATCTCCTCCTAAAAGAAGCGGTCTGTATTTGGGAGAAATCATTGCTAGAATTCCTGCAAGGGTAGAATTACGTTCGTTAAAATTAGGAGATTCGAACTGGGTGGTGTAACTTGGATTTTCTAAGGTCATAAGCTGCACACGTTCGTTAGCTAATGTTGCTGCAAGACTAGCAGAGAGGGGGACATTGAAATCTTTTGAAGTTCTGTGAATGTTTTCCAAGATAATGAGGACATCTGTGTTTAAAAAATCTCCCTTTAAATTAGCGTGTTCTTGTGTCACCCCATTGATGGGAACCAAACTTCCATCCGCTTTTCTTGGCAGGCTTATTCCAAGTTCACTAAAATCTGTTTCTAGAGGAGCTGCAATAAAATATATAGTATATGGCATTCGATTGCCCGATAAATAGCCCTTAACAAACGGTCTAAGTATTTGTTCTTGCGTTTTTATTCTGTCCCTTGAGACAAGAGTACCCACAAAGACAACCCTATTTTCTGGATTTGTTGCGGAGACTATTTCATGAGTGAAGAGTGGGCGAGGAGTAAAGTATCTTGTCTGGTCGAGTTCAGGTACGAAGTAAGTCTTACCTCCAGCTGGATTGATCTCTACTGGAACTTGATTTCCATTAAGTCCAACAACATTGCCAATGAATCCAATATTAGTAGCAAAGGTTGGATCGGTTGCTTTTTCGAAGCAAAGTTGAGCATACTCTTCAGGTGTTGTGACTGGAGATATTCCCATCCAAGCGACAATTTGTTCAGCCAAAGGAGAATTAAGACGTTCGAGTTTTTGGTTTTCAGGTTCGTGCGTACACGCGGCGAGTGCTGCACCGGCGGTAGCCATAGCAGATACTTTTAAAAATTCTCTCCGGGAAATACGTTCCGACATAAGACCTATAGGATATGACTGATATGTGGCTATGTCAAGAAAAGAACACATAAAAGTGTTTAATTCTCTCTAGTCTTATGCAATCTTAATGTGATCTATGCTACTATTTAAGTATGAAAAAACTTCTGTGGATTTTGGCAGGACTGTCGGCAGTTATACTTTTACTTTCCCTTAACCGTCTGACGAGTTTTACTTCAGGTTACTTGCAGCCCCATGATTTTTTGCGCTGGCTGGATTTTAATGCGATGCTGCCGATTCCACTGGCCAGCGTGATTTTATACTATTTACTGCTGAAAGAGGTAGTGAAAGAAAGTTCTTTTGTAAAATCCAAAGTATATACACTTCTATTTCTTTTCTTTATTGCCGGAGTTTATTTTTTCGGAGCAAGTAGCGGAACTCACGAGGTTACCAATTACCTAAACACCCGATTTTGTGATGCCGGGAAAGTTGACACCCAAATTTGTAACATCATTTCCTATAACGATGATGAATTCAGCCACATAGTTTATTATCTCGGCTTCGTTCTTATGAATATCGTCTTAATGGTTACTGAATATAATATCGGTCAAGAAAAAGGGATGACTAAAAAGGCGAAGGGAATTGTCGCAGCAAATGCGATTTTTATCGGCCTTGGGATTTTTGCAAATCTGGCGTTTGAAGAAATCGGGCTGGATCTCTATTTCTTCGGAAGCATGATGGCACTTTCCTTATATCTCCTTGCCAAAAAAGGGTGGAAGTACTCCTATTATCCGATTCTTTTCTATTTCGCCGTTTCGTATAGTTTGGGAGTAGTGGGAACTGTTGTGTACAAGTTCTTAGCTTAATACGACAGGTATGTAAATTCTTTGCATTTTAAGTCGGTCAAAAACTTCAGGTTGCATTCGATCCCCGTCAGTTTGGACGTCATCAAGCATTAGTCCCGCCGTAAATTGCCACGCATGCCAAATTCCTTCAGTCCAAATTCGTGGCATTGTGGGATCAGGAGCAGTGGTCCAGCTTGCTGGCCAGCGATAATACATGTCGGCAACATCGGCAAGAGTGATTACCGGCCGCTGATCCAAAAAATCTTTATTTGAATATACCCAAGCAGCATTTTTAAGTTGGGGATCACCATGAATTAAGCGTATTGCATTCTGCATTTTTTCATTAATTACTGCTCCAGGGACATTAGTCTGGCCTTCTAAATCAAGAGCCATTCCGAGTTTCATATTAGGAAGTAAATCTTTTACATATAGCTTTGCCGCTTCCACCTGCTCAACGATTGTTGACCCTGGGTTTACAAAGACGTAACCGCCAACCGCAAAACCGGCTTGTAACGCTCGATAGATGTTATTGGGAGCCTGCGGATCTTTAAAAAAGGGATCAACCGACCCACCAAGAATTTTGACGAAAACAAATTTGTATCCCTCGGCGGCTCTTTTATTCCACCACCCCTGGCTTAACTCACCTGTGCCTGGTTCTACCTCCCAATGAGAGACATCAAGGCCAAGAACATACGCAATAAGTAGTTCTTCAGGAATTTCTTTCAATGCTCTAGGCGCTTTATCTAGGACCAGCTTCCGTTCATTCGGACGTAAAATAGTAGGTAAAAAATGCCCACGCATTTCATCCCTCGGTTTTATACCAGCCCTTTGAAGTTCAATTTCGGCTTTCTGTCGCAGTTTCACTAATGGATGTGATTGATATCGTCTTTCGTTACTCATTTTTGCCGCACAACTATAACAAGAGCTATTGAAGAAAGCAAATATACTCAGGCTAGATATAAACGGCACTCTTTTGGTGAAGAACCTTTGGGAGTTTCTACCTTGAGTGTTAAAGGATGTATGTTGGAACATCAAGAAAGGCCGAAGTTTTTGTCCCTTTGCATTTCGTACCAGGCAAATTTTTTGGCAACAGCCTTATTTATTTTCTGAAGCTCAACAAGAACTCTGTCTCGAACCTGGACTGAAGTAACTTCTTCTTTTCCTCTTTCCGCTAGCCACGCATTTACTCCATCAGCAAGGGTTAAAGCTTCAGCGTCATTTAAACCTGCCGCTTTGACAACCCGGACAATTTTAGTCGGATCGTAAGCTTCTGGAGTTCCGTTTCTTTTGATAACTTGGACTTCCATATTTACCCGTGTTGACTTTCATAATAGTTCGCCTGACAAAAAAATACAAATGAACTACATCGCAGCAGAGCTGCGAAGTATCTTTCAGATAATAAGTAGTACTTACGCTCGTTCATCCTCGCGGCAGAGCCGACGAGGTATTCTCGAGCATAATAACACTATACTGGGCGATAGCTATAAGTACTATAACTTGATAACTTTAAGACGTATATGTATTCTCGCAGGAATTAGTATCCAATAATTTTACACAAATTTCATTTCTCACTACAATACTGGGATGGGAATTGAAACTCCAACATTTATTAGAGAGAAAGAGTTTTCTCCTGAGAACGAAACACTTATTGTCGGTGCGGGGTTGGCAGGCTCTGTTGCTGCTTTAGAGTTAGCCAAGAGAGGGCAAAAAGTAATTCTTGTAGAAAGAAGATCGCTTGATAACGGGCATTCTGGGAATGGGCGCTCTGAAATAACACTCGGTCCGGTTATGAAAACCTTAGGTACAGAAGATGCTATAACCACACCGTTAAACACTGTGTGTTTTATCGGGCTTGATACAGGAAAAAGATTTGAAGCTTCCTTGCCATTGGCTGAAGTTCCAGCCGCAAATGTCGTCGTTGCCATAGATCACCACTTACTCCTTGCTAATCTTCATGGAAAGATAAGAAGTAACGAGAAGGTTGAATTGCAAGACGGGAGGCGTGTGGAGAGGCTTAGTGAAAATGCTAGCGGGGTAAATGTGGTTTTCAACGACGGGGAAACTCTTTGTGTGTCTGCAGTTGTTAATGCGGCCGGTCCGTCATGGCGAAGTTTACCGTTTCCAGATGGGAATAGACAAAGTCGCTACGAAAATTCAGTTGTCGCAGTAGCTTATGGTAGAAGATGCAGAGGAGAGATTTTAGTGAATAGTGGTAATAATACTATGTTGCATCCAGTTTCTGTTGAAACTGGTAAAACGTCATGGATAAATAGTTGTGGTGAAAATGGGGAAATCGAAATAGTTTTTAGTGACTATTGTCGTCGGAAAGATGTTGGAAAAGTTGGCGGCAAGGAAAGATATGAGACTTTAGTAAAACGGTTAGTTGGCCTCAAGCTGATTTCAATACAAGAAGAGGGTCCTCCAATAAGTGGATTTTTTGGTTTGGAATCTTCCACAATTCCAACAGGTACAGATAACATTTACTACTTTGGGGAAAGGGGGTGTTATAATGCCCCGAGCATTGGAGACGCTATTGCACCGACCGTAAGATTAGGTCCAGTTTTAGCAGATCACATAGTAAGAAGAATTGGGTCAGAATCTTTTCATATACAAACTCAATCACAATTCCCAACAAGACTAGAACTTGCCGCAACTCTTACTCGAATGAATGCATCCTCTGCGGGAGGTGCTTTAGAGATATTGAAAATTGTAAAATATATGGATGAAAAGGAGAGAGAAAGATTTTTACTAACTCACAATATGCCTCTTAAATACTTACCTCGTCTTTTAGCGGAAAATCCAGCACTTGCCTTTACCTTTGCGAATATAACCAAGAATTTCTTAGGTCTTTTAATAAGAGATTTGGGTGATAATTTTAGATATGGGGTTAGATGACATACTCCTCGCAACAAGTTGCGAAGGTATCTTGCGATACGTATGTCTTCTTGAATCTGCTTCATCCTGCGCTGCAAGCAGCGAGGTATTCGCAGGTTCTAGAATAAGCTAAGAGTTATCCTCCTGAGGCTGATTTTCCTCCGGAAGAAAAATTCTAGCAAGTACAATTAATTAACCCCTTTTTGCTATACTGAATGATGACTTCTTGGAAGCACACGGCCCAACTTCTGTCAAAGAGTCTTCTGGCAAAAGATACCTACGAGCTGACCCTTGGTATTAACTCCGGCAACTTTATATTTAAAGCAGGTCAATATGTATGGGTAATCCTGCCGGAACTTTCTTTTCCCGACCCCAAAGGTAATAGATGGGCGTATTCGATAGCATCGTCAAATAAAGACAAGTCTAAAGTGTTAATCATCCTTCGGGATACCGGTTCCGGTTATAAAAAATCTCTTTTGGCACTAAGTGAAGGATCGAATTTGGAAATCCAAGGACCTTTCGGTTCGGCTTTTGTCTTGGAAGATAATCCTGATAAAAATAGTATTATCATCGCCGGCGGAACAGGTATTGCTCCCTTTTTATCTATTGTCAGATCACATGCTTTTAACAGCGATCAAAAACTTGCCCTTATTTTTGTGAACTCGTCAGAGGAAAAAAGCTTTCTGACAGAGGAGCTTACCAAGTTAACCTCAGAAACGCATACCGCTTTTATTAAAGTAATCGGCCGTTTTGACTGGAATAATATTCCCACCAATTTTCCTATTGAGGATTCACGATTTTACGTCAGCGGGCCGCGGGCGATGGTGGACTCCGTCGTACCGATTTTGCTGAAGCACAAGGCTAAATCCGAGTCCATGGTTTTTGAACAAAACTACCCAAATTTCCCCGGCGACCTGACCTTAAAGGATATTGAGAAGTTTATGGCGGATAAAAATACGATTGGTCCTAAAGTGATTGAGCAATCCAACCAACACATTATTATTACTGACGCGAATGGAGTGGTGCTTTACGCAAATCAAGCAGCGGAGGAAATTACTGGTTATACCAAGGAAGAGATGGTAGGGAATACCCCTCGGCTTTGGGGTGGCCTAATGAGTTCCGAATTTTATAAGGACTTTTGGGAGAAAAAACCGACTAAGGAATCCTATGTAGGGGAAATTACCAATCGCAGAAAGAATGGCAAAATTTACAAGACTCAGAGTCATGTTTCTCCGATTCAGGACAGAAATGGTAGCGTTATTGCGTATGTAGCGACTGAAGAAGATATCACCGAGAGGGTCGAACTTGCCTACAAGTTGGAGAAACACAGGAAAAAACTTATCGAGGAGGCTGCAAGAGATGAGGCCATATTTCGGAGTATTGGTGAGGGCATGATTATCGTCGGCAGACGGGGAGAAATTGTTTTTGTCAATGACGGTTTTGAGAAACTATTAGGCCTTTCTAGAAACGAAGTTATTGGCAAGAAGATGGCTGATGTTGTTCCTAAGTATGACGAGAAAGATACGTTAATTCCCAAAGAAAAAAGATCTATTGAGCGGGTTCTTGCAGGCGAAATCCAATCAGGGAGTGTAAGCACTTTAGCAAAAACACACTACTATTTAAAAAAAGACGGCGACAAGTTATACATCATAGGGACTGTTACCCCAATAGTTGTTGATAAAAGAGTGATCGGGGCGGTTCAGATTTTCAGAGATATCGGGAGAGAAAAGGAACTTGATCGGCTCAAAGACGAATTTTTAGCCATAGCATCGCATGAACTGCGAACTCCACTGGCCGCAATTGACGGGATTATCGCCATGGTCAGAGGTGGTGAATACGGTCAGGTTAGCTCGGAGGTCCGGGGGGCGCTGGATGATGTTAATACCGCGAGCGAGAGACTAATAAAATTGGTTAATGATCTACTGAGTTTATCCAGAATTAAGGCCGGTAGGTTAAAGTACAACTTAACAGTTTTCAATATCAATAACCTACTAACCGAGATTTTTGATTTATATACTCCTATTGCTCAAAAAAAGGAACTGGTTTTTAAACTCTACGACAACCCGGTAGTTGAGGTTCAGGCAGATGCGGACAAAGTAAAAGAAATCCTGGGGAATCTTCTGGCCAACTCTTTTGAATTTACCAAGAAAGGAGAAATAAATATCAGTTCCTTACTAGCTGATGACCTAGTTAAAGTTTATGTTACCGATACCGGTAGCGGTATTGAGAAAAAAGATCTTGAGCTGCTTTTCGGGAAATTCCAGCAGGTGGGAGTTAAAAATGGCCAGCATGAAGGGACAGGACTTGGGCTTCACATTGCCCGGGAGATGGTCAGAAAAATGGGCGGAGATATGTGGCTTGAAAAATCCGAGGTAGGTCAGGGAAGCGTTTTTGCTTTTTCCCTGCCACTAAAAGATAGCGTTAAGGCAGAAACCGCAAAAAAAGCACTTGCCGAAGAATCTCTGATGAATTCCGATTAAAAATTTGATACCATAATTATTAGCGGAAATGAAAAGCGTTTTAATAGTCGAAGATGATGATTTGTTGGGGAGAATGTACACTAAACTTCTTGAAAATGCAGGATACAAAGTGGATCTTCAGGTAAGCGGTGCAGGTGCTCTAACAGCTTTAAGTAGTTCCAAGTTTGATTTAATCCTTTTGGATATTATGTTGGGGGGAGACATGAACGGGTTTGACGTTTTGGAGAAAGTGAGAAAGAACCAAAAATTGGCTGAGACAAAAGTAATAATTGCGACCAATTTGGACAGCGAGGAAAAAGTTGCTACTGAAATTGGAGTCGATGGTTATTTCAGTAAAACTAAAGTAAAACCTGAAGAGATACTGGACAAAATAATAGAAATTATTGGAAAATAGATCATAGCTAAAATTTTGATTGCTGAAAATGATAATAATCTTTTAGGTGAAAGGGGGGCTTGCTTAGTCGAATTAATATAGATTAACCTGGGTATCCACTTAACACCACCATATAAGCATTTATTCACCAAGCTTTT
>CAZVJU010000014.1:0-27331 GCA_964627195.1 uncultured Gammaproteobacteria bacterium
ATTAAGAACTACTTATCATGCAGTTAATTAATCCTACAGGCGACTCATTTTGGAAAAGACTTGTCTTCATCCTTGTTTTTTTTACTATTACACCGGTTACGCTTTTTGCAAGCGTTATATCTCTTATTGCAATCTCAAATACAAAAACGTTTAACGAGGAAGCTATAAATTTAATCGATAGCCCCAAATCGGGAATTCAAGTCTATGCCGCTCTCCCTGGTACATTTCCGAGCGTAGGCGGAGAAGTGATCGAGGCAGATGCGAGGCCGGAAATTATTCGTGATTATTTAGAAGTCAACAAGTCACCAATGGAACCATATGCTGAGTTTATCGTAAAGACTGCGGATAAATACGGCTTGGATTATCGCTTGATAACCGCAATATCCCAGAAAGAATCAGGTTTGGGTAAAGCAATGCCGAAAGACTGCCACAACGGGTGGGGCTGGGGAATTCACTCCGAAGGAACTCTCTGTTTTGATACATGGGAAGAAGGAATCGAAACTGTATCCAAGGGTCTGAAAGAAAAATACCTGGATGAGGGTTATGTTACTATCACTGATATTATGAAAAAATATGCCCATCCATCTTCAACCACATGGGCAGAGGGAGTTCTTCTTTATATGAGCCAGATGGAATAACTTGTCTTTATGCTCAACAAAATCGAGTTTGCAATTGCAAACGAGAATTTTTGAAAACAAAGTTTGTTATTTATATATAACCATCGCAGTTTACCTGCAAATTGGAATAGGATGGGGATATCTGCTAAGCTATTTTCACAAAACGGTTTAAAGTTAGATAAAAGATATGTCTGCGGCATATGATACATATGACTATCCGGCCTACTGGATTGGGAGGGAATACGAACACTTTGCAGAAATTATTGCGATAAAAGCCTTTCTGGAAAAAATACCCAAAATCCGCTCCATCCTGGAGATTGGCGCCGGATACGGCAGACTCACACCTTCCTATGCTTACAGAGCAAAGAGAATAATACTTACTGACCCTTCCAAAAACCTCCTCGATATCGCAAAGAAATCTCTCCCAAAAAGAAAAATTAAATTCCTCAAAGCAAAAGTTGAAGATTTGCCCGAAAAAATCCCACCCCACTCTATTGACCTTATTATTTTAGTCCGCGTCCTCCACCACATTGAAGATATAGAGAAAATGTTTTCTGTAATTAAAAAAATCTCTAAAAGAAATGGTTACTTTATTTTAGAATTTGCCAATAAACGGCATTTAAAAGCAACGATCGAGGAATTTATACATGGCAACTTCACATTCCTACTTGATATTTTCACCAAAGATATAAGTACTTCTTTAAAGAAGGACAGTCTGCCATTCAACAACTACCACCCGGATCGGATATCCTATCTTTTGAAAAAATACGGCTTTAAAATAGTTGATATGCGCTCCGTTTCAAACGTGAGAAGCCCGTTTTTAAAACGCTTATTACCTACAGAGCTTCTTTTGGCAATTGAACGCAACCTCCAGAGACCTCTGGCAAAAATCTTTTTCGGCCCTTCAGTGTTTATACTCGCCAAAAACACTAATTGACGTTACATAGTATAATCTTTTACCTTTCCATTTTAGAAATTCCGCAGGCTTATGACATCCTCCCCGCGCTGATAGCGCGGGGTTTCCTCTAAGGAGGATGACGAACAGCGTTCGATTCATCCCCGCTCTGAAAGGACGGGGTTTTCTCGAATGCTGTTATAATCTTGACAAGCCTACAAAAGCTGGTATTTTTGAACTTTTGCTACGAAAATCAGCCTATAGTTGATTTTCCTATAATGTTATGCTATAGTACATCCACGTTCTGAGGCTACCCTCGATTTATCGAAGGGATCGGCGTCAGGATTTTCCTGGCAGGTACCATACGGAACCTGCCTTCCTAAAAGACCTTACTTAACCGTAAGGTCTTTTTTTTTGCTTCGTCATTTCTTTCAAAAGAAAGGACGACAAAGAAACTTAAATACACTCGTTAATCGAATTTGCATATCTACTTAAATGCAGTATTTAATTCTTGTATAATTGCATGTAACAATCCCGAGCGAAGTCGAGGGATTGGGAGGAGGAATGACATCTAAGTAGTCCTCAAAGAATTAAATAGTTTTCTTTGCCTAACTTTCTTTTTCTAAAAGAAAGTTAGAGTTTGACGCGCCGGGGTGGCGGAATTGGCAGACGCGCAGGATTTAGGATCCTGTGAGGTTAAACCTTATGGAGGTTCGAGTCCTCTCCTCGGCACAAAGTGACAAGTATGATATAAGTTGAGTAAAGTTGATATAGTTAAGCCATGGAAATACAAGAATTTAAGGAACCCTCTAAACAATTGAATGAAGTAACTTTTACAAAACTACAGTTAATTCTAGGAGCTATATTTGGATTTGCCTTATTCGGAATCGTTGGATATTTTTTAGGATTAAGCCAATCGTCTTTTCAAAGTCAAAGGGTAGTCAATGAGAAATCAACCACACGAATTGAGGCAACACCTACCACAAACCAACCCGATACTCTTTGTGGTGTTGATAAGTTTCGTTTGTCTGCGCCTGTTACATATGGAAGCAAGCAATATTTTATTTTCAAACGTAACTCGATGAACGTAGTTTTGCCTCAAGGTGATAGGAACTATTTGGAATCTGGAGTATTTGTTACCGACAATGAAAAGGGTGTAAACTGCGAAAAACTAATTGAGATTTTTGATGAATCTCCAGCTAAAAATAATATATATGAGTTTTATGCGGATAATGAGGTACTTTACATTATGGCCATTGACCAGTTTGGAGCTGGCAGCGGAGAAGGAAACGCAAAAATTTTGAAGTCAATTGATAGTGGAAAGTCTTGGGAAACTAAATACTGTTTTTATTATACGCCTGAAATGAACATTAATATTAAAGATTTTATTTCAAATTCTCGCCCGACAATAAAAACAATGAATTTAAATAATCCCTATTGTAAAGACTTTATTCTAGGAGTAGAAGGTGGAAGACTTATTAGATGAGTACTGAGAAGTTCAAGTTGCCCAGCCAGAATTCGTGCATCGTCTGATGTATCATTGAAAAGTCGGGTAAGGTTCGAGTAAAGTACAGTACTCGGCACATAATGGGAAAGAAATTATTGCCTTTTTTCATCATCTTAGCCTTTCCGGTTGTTATACTTCTTTTCTTTACCTTATTTCAATTCCAGAGAAAAATCCGCGAAAATGTAGTAGGAAAAAAAGTTGAACCAACTCCAAAAATCCTTACTGACGATAAAGGCAATCCTGTAATGGCATCCGGTAACTGCAATTTACCTTCAGACTGCTTCCTAACCGGCTGTTCTTCCCAGGTTTGCGCGAACCATGAGGTCATTACAACCTGCGAAGCAGTTGAATTTCCGGAAAAAGCAACCTATTCCTGCGGATGTATAGACCAACGGTGTCTTTGGTACAAAAAAGAAGACAGATGAAGACCTTGTGGAAAGGTTGTATGATTAAAGTAGGAAAGTAAAAAAAAGCAATGGAATCTGTCCACATACATAAAAGTAAACTTTACAATAACTTTGGCGTTTTCTTACTTCTTATCCCCTCGATTATTTTTATACTTATCTTAGCTTTTTACATTTTCAGACTAGGAGGAAAACAAAATGAAGTTGCATCTACTTCACAATCAGACATGATGGGGGAAAATACATTTGACATCCAGACTAATAATGTGAAAAAATAGTTATATGAGCAAAGTTGCAATTGCTGTTTTATCTTTTATCTCATTTTTTCTCTTAAGCTCATCTGTAATTGCTCAAACTTCGACCCCCAGAAAATCCCCGCAGGTAAGACGGCTTGAAATCCAGCAAGAAATAGAGGACAAGAAAGAAGCCTTACAGGAAAGGCTCAAAGATCTTCAGGAAAGAGAAGTGGAAAGAAAAGCAACCAGAGAAGCTATGCTCACTGAACTTCGTCAAAACCGAATCCGAGCATATTGGCAGAGGCTAAGTGCGAGACTACTTGCGACAATAGAGAGATTGGAGAAAATTATTGCAAGAATAGAGTCCCGAATTGCAAAAATAGAAGAGTCAGATCCCAAAGTTAACACTTCGAGTATAAAAACTGATCTTGAAGAAGCAAAAAAATCTCTGGCTAACATACAATTGGAAATGAATTTGGCAAATACCATCTTTGAAGAAATGCTAGTTTCTGACAATCCAAAGGTGGTATTTAAAGAGGTTAGAATAACTATACAGAAAATCAGAAAGGAACTTGTAGAGGTCCATAGACTTCTCGTCGGAGTTATAACAAAAATCAAAGGCCTAAGAGTCGGACAGGCAGCAAAAAACAGCATAACCACAACACCCAGTGTAATACCAAGCGTGACACCATCGGTAACGCCAATATAGCGAAGGGGGTGCAAAATAAAACTATGCAACTAGTCTCGAGAAAAAATTTTATTATATTCCTGGCAGCTATTCTCGTTATAGCCCTCGGGTTTATGTCTATAACCCTTGCTAAAAAATCGATGAAACCCAGAGTAGAGCAGACGTTCCAAGAGGAGATGCAAAAAGTCGAAAGCCAATCACCATCTGACCAAACTGAGGACATCGAAGAAGATTTAAACGAAACAAACTTAGATAGTGTTGACAAAGAGCTTCAGGACGTCGATAAAGAGCTTAACACGACGCTTTAATTTTTCCTCGCAATTCTCATTATGAAATACTCAAAGATATTGATTATTATCTTATGTACAGCTTTTTTGTTTATTAGTTATCTACTTGCCAAAAGCCGGATAGAAAAGTTCCAATCCGATACCTCTGAAAAAACTTCTGTATCGAGACAAGAAACACCTTTAGAACTGCCAAGTTCTCAAGGTCAGTTTGTAAAAATAAACGATACTACTATCTTTGTAGATATAGCCAAAAGCGAGAGCGAAACACAAAGGGGGTTATCAGGGCGAAAACCATTAGAAGAAAATCAAGGACTGCTTTTTGTTTTTAACAATAACTCGTTTTCGGGTTTTTGGATGAAGGATATGCTTTTTCCGATAGATATCATTTGGATTACTAATGGTAAAATTGTTGGCATCGAGAAAGATGCACAACCCGAACCCGGGAAACCACTTAGCCAACTTAAAATTTACTACCCGCCGGAAGCAATAAATTTTGTATTGGAAGTCAATGCAGGCTCCTCCGACAAGTTTGGGATAAAAATAGGGGATTCAATTGATCTTTCTCACGTTCAATAATTCAGCTTATCTTATTCGGGTCATTCGGGTATATTCGCAAATTCGGGTCGGTCATTGTGAATTCTTCCAATTCTTTCACTCCTCCGAAAGCAATTCTATCCGGAACCGTGCTGTCTGTACCAAGCATCCGTCCTGGCATTATCACAAAACTTCCCCAACGTTCATTAATTTGATCTATTGAAGCGACTAATTTCTCCTTTTTGATAACATCTTCAAAAAGTTCCAGTTGAGAAGTATGAAATTTTGTCAGGTTAAATACAGATACTGCCAACTCCCGCACGGGCCTGCCTGAGCAGGCAGGTTTTAGATAAGGGGAGCTACATAAAATCCTGAGGGCCTTTTTGTAAATATCACGGGTATCAAATACCTCCCTGTCTAGAGTTGATCCTTTGTGCCAGAAATTACCATCTTTGTAGGAAATTGACACATGTACGCCCTTTGCTTTATACCCGGCGCTGCGCAGCCGCGCACTCATCTTTGTTACCAATTTGGCTAAAATAGGGGAAAGCTCGCTCGGCGTAACTAACGTCTTGGGAAGTGTATAAGAATTACCATAACTTCTTCTGCCAAAGATAACATCATCAACCTCCCACCCACGAAGTCTAGTGTACCAATAATAACCGTTAATCGATTCAAAAGCGGCTTTCAGTTTCCATAAAGGTGCCTTATAAAAATCGATAACCGTGTAAATTCCCAGGTTATTTAATCTCGCAGCGTTTCTTATCTTGATATATGGAAGGTCGGTTAATTTAAGTTTAAGATAAATTGTCATGAAGTTATCTTTATTTATCTCATCCAGTCCGTCGGGTTTGTGAAGACCTGAAGCCAACTTTGCCAAAAACCTATTCGGTGCAATTCCAATCGAGACAGTCAACCAATCTCCAATTTCTTTCTTAATCCTTCTTTTAATATTTAAGGCAATCTTACATATACCGGATTGTGCGACCATCTTTAAAGGCCAGGCCTTTAAAGAGTATGATTTTTTAAATGTTCCAAAATCCTTAAAATCTAGTACGAACTCATCTATACTTTTCGGAGTAATGTCATAGGTATAATCCGCCAACAATTTACGTAGTGCAAGATGCACATTTCTATATTTCCAGGGATCGGGAGACAAAACCACCAATCCGGGATAGAGTAGCTTGCCCTCTTTAACTCTCATTCCCGTCTTTATTCCGTAGCGCTTTGCTTCAATTGAGGGAGCCAGTATACAACCGTTCGGAGTTGCATAGGCTGCAACTGCAATGGGTTTTCCCCGAAGGTGCGGATTCGCCTGCTGTTCAATCGTCGCAAAACAACTGTTTAAGTCAATGTGTAATATTGTAGAGGGATGGGGATTAAAATCTAAATTATCCATAAAAGTAAAATCAAATATTAAAAATCAAAAAGCAAATACACAAATCAAAAACTTAATATGTATTTTTGGTATTTGATATTTAATTTTTGAGTTAAGATGGAAGGCCGTCGCTAATTTCTTCTAATCTCCAATGCAAGTTATCAGTATTAAAAACAAGTCGAAAGAAAAGATTTTTACTGACTACAGAAAAAACGTGGAAAAGTGTCCGACCTTGACGAAAAGTATGGTGAAGACCGATCTTCAAAATAGGATAAAGCCGACCATTCCAGATAAGCCATTTAGGGAAGACCTTACGGTTATTGCTATCAAAAGAAAGTGTTACCGAGACTGGTACGGAAATTTTTTCTATCATCATTTATTTGTAGTCCGAATAAAATCCGAAGTCAAGTGGCAGTCTTACCGGATTTTAAGGGAAACTCAAGTGATAGTAACAAAGAATCTAAAACCTATAGTCAATGTATTCTTTACAATTTTATTGTATAATTGATAGTATAAGTTGACAGCCTATAGCTGATGAACTGTCTCAATCCTAACTTTAAAACCGAAAACCCATAAGAACGTTAAAGGAGCTTTATGGCTACTGAAATAAAATCTTTCTTAGAAGAGGTTGTTGCAGAACCCGCAGTCGAGCATAAGGTTAGAGCTTCTCAAACTTCTAAATTTCCCGTACCCGAAATCCAAACCATTCCACAATTTTTATGGACGAGGATTGAAAAGCCACTTTTTGGAGGTTCACTTAAATCCATACTCTGTTCTGAATCGGGTCGGACACTCATTACTCTTAAAAAGATACATTTCCAAGACCAGACAGATGCAATGGATACAAGCATCAGACTGCGTGTCGGGAACGTTTCTTATTTCCTTCGTCACGACGTCGTTTATGGCGGCGAGGATTATGAAGGTTGGGAATTAATCAAAACAGTCCCTGCAAAGGGCTCATCAGGAGGCGAAGACACCGAACAGGTGGTATTTGACAAGACCGAAACTGTACCTGAAATAATTCTTGACGATACTCAGGCACCTGAATGGCGTTTGGTCGTGCAATACGCAAATGCTCTTATATCTACCTTACCTCCCGAGTATCCGGAGAAGGACATATTACAACAAGCATGGGCTCAAGTCACCATCACCGACAAAACAACACAGATGATGCTCGAAGTGCAAGATATTGCTTCAGAAAAACAACGAGAGATAGCCGATGACAAAGAACGATGGCAAGCGGCGTACCCTAAAATACGGGAACCAAGTCCTTTCCAAAGATTGTGGAATCGAATTAAGTCGCCCTTTACCAGGTTGGGTAGATAAAGAACTATAAACACACCAAACGATTAGTGGTTTCTATACCCAAAATACTTTATTCTGCAATTTAAATATAGTATGGGGGATCAAAATCTCTTACGAGAGCTGCAAACTCGAGTAAGAGGAGTTTATCACGATACACAGTATTACAGACGTTCAAACGCTCAATAATCATTTCCCCTATCTTTG
This sequence comes from uncultured Gammaproteobacteria bacterium, assembly GCA_964627195.1. Classification (GTDB taxonomy): domain Bacteria; phylum Patescibacteriota; class Microgenomatia; order UBA8517; family UBA8517; genus CAZVJU01. Next base: position 8,056 of record CAZVJU010000014.1, read on the forward strand.
AGTACTTAATCTGGCTGAAATAGGATTTCTCCGAAGGATGATAGATTACGACTCAGAAAACCTCTTTAAGTGGCATAAAGATGCAGTTGACATATCTTCTCATTAACTTTTACTATTGGACTAGATTCTGCCCTTTATCATGCCCAGAAAGTTTCTTATACTTCCAATCCTTCCGCTATTATTTTCTCTCATAGTCTTTTCGTTATATGAAGCCCAAAAAACATACTCTCTTACCAACCATGTCGTCATTTCCGAAATCCAAACAAACGGGAGTTCATCAACAGACGAATTCGTTGAACTCTATAACCCTACAGGTAATTCTATTAACCTAACAAATTGGCGTTTATCTAAAAAAACCGAAGGTGGTACAGAATCAGACATCATAGCTGCGACTATGTCTGGCATAATCGCTCCTCACGGCTTCGTCCTGATTGCCCACGAAAGTTATGACGGGGGAACACAAGAAGATATAAGCTACTCCGGCCCAACAACAATTTCTAACGATAACACAGTCTTACTTTATAACGCAGACGCAGTATTAGTCGACAGGGTGGGAATGGGAACAGCTAGCGACAGCGAAACAACATCCATCCTAAATCCAATTGACAATCGAAGTGTCGAACGTAAAGCACTTTCAGACTCAGCAGAAACCGATATGGCAATAGGGGGTGCACACGAAACATTTGGGAATGGTGAAGATACGGAAAATAATACAAATGATTTTGTTCGACATATTGCACCTAATGAATCAAATCCTCAAAATGCAAGCTCTTCCACAGAAGTACCAACCGAATCTCCTACTCCAACTGAAGTAGTGAGTCCTACACCGACAGAGGAACTATCGCCGACCCCCACCGAAAAATCAACTCCTACACCTATGCCAAGCGAAGGTCCTATTCCGACTCAAAGCCCAACACCTACTCCTACTGAGACGTTAACTCCTACCCCGACAGAGAGCCCAACTCCCACGCCTACGGCAAGTCTGACACCCACACCTACTCTGTTGCCGACTCCTACTCCCACTGAGGAACCCACCCCGACACCAACTGAAGTAGTCACACCAACTCTGCCGGAAATTCCTAGCCCAACCCCAACCAAAGTAGCAACACCTACTCCCACACCACCTCAACAGGTGATAGGAATGTTTTCTTTCCCCGGAACAAAAACAGTTTGCTATCTGGAGTTTAAAACTTTTCGTGCCGGATTCTTCCGATTTCTTTTCCCAACAATCAAGTGTTCAAAAACCCAAGGTGGTAACGGATCTTCACCCAATCTTTAGTCTTGCGAAAACAAGCTTTTCTACATTAAACTAAGATGATGCTTAAATTAGCACCTCTGGCAAAAGGAGATTTTCCCAAACCTTGGCCACTAAGAAAGTTAATCGGCCCCAGCTTTATTATTTTGGGAGTGGGATTGGGGAGTGGAGAATTAATTCTTTGGCCATATTTATCAGCAAATTTCGGATTAGGGATTATTTGGGCAGCTGTTTTAGGCATCACTTTTCAGTTCTTCATAAATATGGAGATTGAACGCTACACGCTGATTACGGGAGAAAGTATATTCGTTGGCTTGGCCAGAAAATTCGGTAGATTCGCACCGGTTTGGTTTATTCTCACTACACTTGTCCCATGGATGTGGCCGGGTATTATCGCTTCTTCCGCCAAAGTTTTAGCATCGGCTTTTGGGTTCACATATTCAGGCTATTTTTGCATATTTCTTCTTTTAGTAATAGGCATTTTATACAGTCATGGACATATAATTTACAAGACCCAGGAAAAAATTCAAAAAACCATAATTCTCATCGGCATCCCTTTTGTTTTTTTGATAACTTTAATCTTTGCAAAAGCCACTGACTGGCAAGCATTAGCTTCAGGGCTTATCGGTAAGGGAGAAGGTTTTTGGTTTCTGCCGGTCGGCCTGCCGTTTGCTACATTCTTGGGTGCACTGGCCTACGCAGGAGCAGGAGGAAATCTTAATTTAGCCCAGTCTCTTTACGCAAAAGAAAAGGGCTATGGTATGGGGAAATACTCAGGCCGGATTACCAATATCTTTGCGGGCAAAAAAGAAGAAATAAAATTGGAAGGAACAACGTTTGAGACGACGCCTGAAAACATCGCAAATTTCAAAACTTGGTGGAAACGGATAAATATTGAACACGCGATTGTATTTTGGGCAACCGGCGCTTTTACTATGCTTCTTCTATCGCTTCTTGCTTATTCAACTGTTCACGGCAACTCCGGGGTCGAAACAAGCATAAATTTTGTGATTCACGAGGCAAGCGTAATTGCCCAGAAAACATTCCCTTTTCTGGGAACATTTTTTCTTGTGATGGCAGGGATTATGCTTTTCGGAACACAATTCTCAGTCTACGGATCAAATAGTAGAATTTCGGGGGAAAATTTAGTTATCATAAACTCTGATAAATATACAATTGAAAAATTGCCAAAATACTTTTATTTTTTCTTGTGGTTACAGATTCTGGTGGGCATAATTATCTTTTCTCTCGGTTTTACTGAACCGCTTGCACTTGTCGTTACAGGCGCGGTGCTAAATGCTTTCTCAATGTTTATCTATACCGGAATGGTTTTATGGCTAAATCTGACACTACTGGCAAAACCTTTACGGCCCTCATTTTTTAGAATCATCGCGGTCGGAAGCGCATTTCTCTTCTACGGGGCATTTAGTATCTTCACTGTTTATAATCGGTTCTTCTTATGAGAAATTATGCGTAAAGTCATTTTAACAGTAGGTGCGTTTGTTGTCTTCGGCCTTGGCTGGTTTGCAAAAATTATTTATGATTTATACTCTTACAATAAACCCATTTCTCAAACTTCTAAAAAAACACTCCAGAAACCTTTCGACAAATATACATTTGACAGTCTGTCAAGGATTGGGGTTAAGAAAGGGAAATTTGAGATGGACATCCAACTTGCCAAAACCAATGAGTACGTCTCTTATCTTTTTCGTTTTCATTTTAACCCTAACCTTGACGGCAAAGAGATCAAAGAAACCGAAGGCCAAATTAACTTACCAAGTTCAGTTGACGAAAACACATACCCAGTAGTATTACTATTTAGAGGCTACATCAACCAAGAAACGTACAAAGTTGGCGACGGAACACGTAATGCAGCCGGTTTCTTTGCCAAAAACGGCTTTATTACATTGGCTCCGGACTTTTTGGGATACGGCGGATCGGATGAAGAAGCAGGAAATATTTTTGAATCGCGTTTCCAAACCTATGTCACCGCAATTTCTTTAGTAAAATCTCTTGATCAAATACCTCAATGGGACCAAAAAAATGTATTTATCTGGGGACACTCCAATGGGGGACAAATCGCCCTTACAACTCTTGAAATAACAGGAGTAAATTATCCTACAACTCTGTGGGCTCCGGTATCAAAACCTTTCCCTTACTCGGTTCTTTATTATACCGACGACTCGATTGACAGAGGTAAACTAATAAGAAGCGAGCTCGCAAAATTTGAAGAGGTGTATGACGTAGAAGCTTATTCTTTAACAAACTATCTCGAAAATATAGAGGCACCTCTTCTGGTCCACCAAGGAAAAAGTGATGACGCAATTCCACTTGACTGGACTAACAACTTAGTGCAAAAGCTTGAAGATAAGGGAAAAAACGTAACTTATTATACTTATCCTGCTACCGATCACAACATGCGCCCTTCCTGGGACATGGTAATCGCGCGAGACTTGGAGTTCTTCAAAAAGCATTCTCGCTGACACAAAATCCCGATGTTCGGCTTCAAATCAACCCCCGGGGTTGGTAATATTATTGACAAACCAGAACACCTATATCATTATTACTATGTAACTAATTTTATGAAGCTGCTATTAACTCTCACTTTAAATGTTATAACTTTGCTTGTTGTATCTTATCTTGTTCCAGGCTTTACCTTCGACAACCTTTGGGCGACAATAGTTACGGCAATTGCAATTGGTGTGGTAAACACTTTTATTAAACCCGTGCTTCAAATAATCTTCATACCGCTATCGATCATTACTTTTGGCATCACGGCATTTCTAATTAACGTAATCTTACTTTGGGGAGTTAGCTTTGTAGTTCCGGGCTTCCAAATTAACAGCTTTTTGACCGCAGTTATTGCCTCCATAGTTTTATCCCTGGTTTCAATATTCTTACATAAACTCGCTCAAGATAAAGGTGACAAATGAACCTTTAAGTTTAGTCTTCAGGCACAAATTCATGGTATAATACTTGCATGGCGAAAAAATTTATCAAGAGTAAATCAACCCCGAATTCTGCCGGACCAGGATATCGTACCCCTGATCACTTTAAAGGAAGTGTCTTTAGTGGAGGCAAAAGCAAATTCTCTTCGCCCCAAATTAAATTTAACCCCGGACAGTTTAAGATCCAACACAAGGGGTAAACCCAAATTCCAATCTTCATAGTCTTGGGCTATAATACACCGAGCCATGCTAAAGAAAGTTACAAACACTGCTAAATCCATGCAATCCGTAGTTGCTCGAAGTGACGATGGAACCGTTCAAATCACTTTTACAATCCCCTTTGCCAAAATAAGTAAAGCTAGAGAAGCGGCAGCAGAAGTGTTAGGGAAAGACACTGAGGTTCCGGGTTTTCGAAAAGGCCATGCGCCTCTCTCAAAGGTTCTTGAAAATATCCCTGAAAATACTCTTTTAGAAAAAACTCTTTCAGGAATTTTGCCAGAGCTTTTAGCCAAAGCTATAAAGGAGCACAAAATCGCGGCCGCCGTCTATCCTAAATTTGAACTCCTTAAGGCTAAGGAGGGAGAAGATTGGCAAATAAGGGGAACTACATGTGAGCTTCCGAAGATCGACCTTGGAGACTACAAAAGTGAACTATCGGGAACGGCAAAAGCAAAAACTATCTGGACACCGGGAAGCGCTAAAGACGCAAAACCCGACGACAACCCAAAAAGCCCGACAAGGGAAGAAAAAGAGCAACAAGTGATAAAAACTCTTCTAGATAAGATTAATATTAAAATACCAAAAATTCTAATTGATGAAGAAGCAAACTCGAGACTCGCAAAACTCTTAGAAAGATTGGAAAAATTAGGCCTTTCCTTGGAATCGTACTTAGCCTCAATCGGCAAAACCGCTCAGACTCTCAGGTCAGAGTACGAAGCCCAAGCCAAGTCTGCAATTGAACTCGATCTTATATTAAACGAGGTTGCGTTAAAAGAAAATATAACTGTTGACACTAAAGAAGTTGATGCCGCAGTCTCTGCTGCGCAGGCAGATCCCAAACTTGCAAAAGAGCTGGATACTCCCGAGCGAAGACGCTTTATCGAGGTAATTCTGAAGCGTCGTAAGGCCCTCGATACACTAACTTCACTCGTTTAAAAGGGCTTCATTTGAAAAAACTTGCATTGGAGTGGTAAAATTCAGCAGATAAACATATTACTCATTACTTGTGGTGAGCGAACGAAGCCAGGTACCATACGGTACTTGGCGAAGTGAGTCGAACTATGGATAAACACAATAAAAAAGGCCAGAAATTGATACGGCAACCGAATCCTCTCGAAGCGCTGAAAGACATTGGAAGTTCCACTGCCAAACAAATGCAAGAGGAAGCAAATAAGATGCCGGGAGATTTTATGGAACAACTTCTTGGAATTCGTCCTCAAACCAGAAATTTTTCCGGCGAACTTGTTCCGGGCGAAGCTCTGGAATTTACTGAAGTTTTCTCAGGCAGATACGAAGAAATTCAAAGAACCAAAAAACAAATTTCTCTGGAAAGGCGACTTTTGGAAGAGGAACGTGTCCAGGTAGAAAAAAGGAGCAATGAACTGCGTATGCACCTGCAAGTCATCCGCGAAGAAATACTTGTCTTGGCCCAAAAAACGCAAAATCTGGCAGAGGAATCAGAAATTGCCGCTATGCAGGCTCCAATTGAACCCGGAGTTTACCACGTTTTCTTTTTCGAAAAATTATTAAGTTTCTTAAAATCTTTCAGCAAAAAGATTGAAGAAGCGTCTACCTGGCTCCACGCAGTAAATAGCCGGGCTGCAAAGAAAAATATGTGGGGTGCAAATTACAAAAAACACGGTGCAAAATATCTCCTCTCGGGAGAGCATTATCTTCAAAGATCCGCGGGTTAGATATTAGATTTTGGATATTAGATGTAAGATATAAGAGAAGTCCGAAGAGATGATTATAAATTCAGAAAAATACCTCAAGGAACTTTTTAATCTTCTGTCTATCCCTTCAATTTCAGCTCAAAGTGGCCATAAAAAGGATATGGAAAAAGCGTGTTTATGGTTGCAGAAGAAATTCATTTCATTAGGTTTTAAGTCTGAGATCTTGCCGACAAAAGGCCATCCAGTCGTTTACTCTGAACTAATTACCGATCACAAGTCACCAACCACTGTTCTTTTATACGGACACTACGACGTCCAAGACCCCGGAAATTTAGACGAGTGGACATCTGAACCCTTCAAACCCGAGGTCAGAAGTGGAAATATTTACGCAAGAGGCGCAAACGACAACAAGGGTCAACACATGACATGGATTTCTGCTCTTGAAGAAATTGGTAAAAGTAAAAATAAACTACCTATAAATATAAAGTTTATTCTTGAAGGTGAAGAAGAAATAGGAAGTAAAAATTTAGAGGAGTTTTGCAATGAAAATAAATCCTTGCTTAAATCGGATATATGCATTGTCTCGGATACTGACTCTATAAGCGAAGATCAACCCGTAATTACTTACGGTTTAAGAGGTATTATTTATTTGGAAATTAACATTAAAACCTTACCTAAGGATGTTCATAGCGGAACGTACGGCGGAAATATCTCGAATCCTTTAAATATATTGACTAATCTTCTTTCAAGTCTAAAAGACGAAGGCAATAAGATCCTCATACCAAATTTCTACGACAACATAAGAAAAGTATCTACAAAGGAATTAAAACAAATTAACAATTATCCGTTTGGATCTAATGAAATTAAAAGAGAAACGGGAGCAAAACAGGTGGTAGGCGAAAAGGGTTTTACTGTTCAGGAAAGATCCGGTATTAGACCATCTTTAGATATAAACGGAATATGGGGAGGGTACCAGGGAGAGGGCGCAAAAACAATAATTCCATCTGAGGCTTGGGCTAAAGTTTCGATGAGAATCGTTCCATATCAAGATCCCAATAAAATAATAGAAGCTACTGAAAAGTATTTAAAAAAACAACTCCCAAAGGGTGCTGAGATAAAGATAATGACTTTAGCGGCAGATAGTGCTGTTCTCATGGATACTAATAGTAAATATTTTAGATTGGCTGAAAAAGCTTATAAAAAGGTTTTTGGTAAAGTACCCTTTTATCACTTACATGGTGCAACAGTACCTGTAGGCGGAATTGTTAAACGTGTACTTGGAATAGATACTATATACATGGGGTATGGATTACCAGACGACGGTCTCCACGGCCCCAACGAAAAATTTTCTCTTTCAATGTTTGAAAAAGGTATCCGAACAAATATAGACTTTTTGAAATCTATCTAGACTATTGACCAGAAGTTTTAGGCATTGACAATTAATTTGGTTGGTTATATAAATTACTTTAATTAAATGAATTACATTTTAACCGTTTGTACAACCTCCATGAAAACCACTTGTCGTGACTGGTTAATTTCAATGAGGAGGTATTTAAGTTAAGAAATTTTTAAAACAATAGTTAGGACAAGACCTCCTCACAAAGGAGGTTTTTTTATTCTGGCTTTCTTTTTGAAAAAGAAAGCCAGACAAAGAAAATCAATTCAAATACTTGTTAATCTCACCAAACAATAAATGAAATACAAAACAAAGTTGATACACGTTGGGGAAGAACCGAATTTAAAAAAAGGCGGGTCAGGAGATGTAGTTTCTCCCATACATCTTGCATCGACTTTTGCTAGAAAAATAGTTGAGATACCAACCGCAGGCTATGAGTATTCAAGAACTGGTAATCCTACACGCACTGCTCTTGAAAAACGCCTTGCGGTTCTTGAATCGGCCAAATACGGCTTAGCGTTTTCCTCAGGTCTCGCAGCAACTACCACACTTTTATTAACGGTAATTAAAACAGGTGATCATGTTATTGCTTCAGATGATCTTTACGGAGGAACTAAGCGTTTATTCAACAAGGTTTTTAAAGATCGTTTTGCCGTAACATTTAATTATGTTGACATGACAAAAGTGAGTAATGTTGAGAAAGGGATCCAAAAAAATACTAAACTTATTTGGCTTGAATCGCCGACAAATCCTTTGCTCAAACTGGCTGACATTCGGGAAGTAGCGAGGATTGCCAAAAAGAAAGGTATCCTGCTGGTAGTTGATAATACATTCATGAGTCCTTATTTTCAGCAACCTCTTGCACAAGGAGCAGATATTGTTCTTCACAGCACAACAAAATATATTAACGGACATAGTGATTCTATAGGTGGAGCGATAATGCTTTCGAAAAAACAGCTTTATCAAGAATTAAAGTTCAATCAAAACGCAGTAGGAGCAATATTGTCGCCGTTTGACAGCTTTTTGACTCTTCGCGGAATTAAAACTTTGGCGCTACGAATGGAAGTCCACCAAGAAAATACTTTGAAGATAGCTCGCTTTCTGGAAATCCACCCAAAGGTGGCAAAAATTTATTATCCGGGTTTACCCAGTCATCCCCAACACGAACTTGCCAAAAGACAGATGAGCGGCTTTGGAGGAATAATTTCTTTTGAAATAAAGGGGGGGCTAAAATCCGCACGCAGTTTTTTGACGAAGGTAAAACTTTTTGCTTTGGCTGAAAGTTTGGGAGGAGTTGAATCACTCATCGAACATCCCGCACTTATGACTCATGCCTCAGTACCAAAAAAGGATCGTATAGCTATTGGTTTGACTGACGGGTTAATTAGAGTATCCGTAGGAATCGAAGACGCGCAAGATTTAATAAATGATTTAAAACAGGCACTCGATTAATATGTATTACAACTCAATACTAGAGCTTATCGGTAACACTCCGCTTGTTAAAATTAACTCTCTTAATCCAAACCCTTCAGTTACGCTTCTTGCGAAATTGGAATACCTCAATCCCGGTGGCTCAGTCAAAGACAGAATTGGCATTGAGATGATTGAGAAAGCAGAAAAAGAAGGGAAAATTAAACCCGGCGGGACAATTGTCGAACCGACATCCGGAAACACAGGTGTTGGGATTGCTATGGTTGCGACGCTGCGGGGATACAAAACAGTCTGTGTAATGCCCGATAAAATGAGTGATGAAAAAAGAAATTTGCTTCGGGCTTACGGAGCAAAAGTTGTCATTACCCCAACCTCGGTATTGGCCGAAGACGAGCGAAGTTATTATAAAGTTTCAGATAGGCTGGCCTCTGAAATAAAGGGTGCACATAAACTAGACCAGTATCATAATCCGGCAAATACCCTCGCGCATTATAAAACGACAGGGCCTGAAATATGGAAGCAAACAGAGGGAAAGATTACTCATTTTGTGTGTGGAATGGGTACTGGAGGAACAATAACCGGCGTTGCGAAGTATCTCAAAAAGAAAAACCCAAACATTAAAGTCATCGGGGTAGATCCGATTGGATCGGTTTTTTTTGACTATAAAAAGAAGGGTACATTTCCCAAAGTGATGAAAACATACAAAGTTGAAGGGGTAGGGGAGGATTTTATTCCCTCAACTATCGATTTCAAATACATCGACGATGTCGTCCAAGTTTCTGACAAGGACTCATTCTTAACAACAAGAAAACTTGCAAGACAGGAGGGTCTTTTAGTTGGAGGTTCAGCCGGTTTGGCGATGCACGCGGCAAGACAGCTTTCCCAAAAACTTAAAACGGGAATGGTTGTAGTACTTTTCCCAGATTCAGGTAAGTCGTATTTATCAAAAATATTTAACGACCAATGGATGAGGGAAAACAGTTTTCTTGACTATGGCAAGGAAACTACAATTACAAGCATTTTAAATAAAAAGAGCGGTCAGCCCGTTATTAACGTCACATCCAATAGTAGTGTTAAAGAAACAATCGCGCTTATGAAAAAATATGATATATCTCAAGTTTTGGTAACAGAAAAAGGAAAGCTTATCGGTAAAGTAAGCGAACGCAATCTTCTCACAGGTCTTTATGAAGGAAGGATCGGACCAACCAATAAAGTTAGGGTAATTGTGGATGAAAATGTCGCAACCATGAACGAGGACGAGTCTATAGACAGAGCGTCCGAACTTTTGACCGAGGATAATCTCGTAGTCGTCATGACAAAAAATGGAAAACCGAAGGGTGTGATTACGAGAATCGATCTCATTGGTTATTATTCTTGAGTCTACACCAACAGGCTTTTAATCAGCTCAAACACCTGTCTGATTAAGGGTACAGTTGTTGTAATTTAACTTCTCAATTGTCGCATTTTTGAACATCTAAACTATCGTTAGTAATTTACTCGTAAGAGTCGCTTTGAATCTGTGCTCTTAAGATCACTTGTACGATTTTAAGGCACTTTTTTGCTATTCAAGAATAATTTACTATTTCGACATTAGAATAAAACAATGCGACAGTTTAGAAATCCGATATATACGACAACTGAGATGTTCCATTAAATAATACTATAGGAAAGATGGCTCTTGACAACAGTAACTGTAAATTTTTATAATACACAAATCATGAAGCAATTTTCTCTCACTACCAAGCAAAGCCTGCTTCGCGATGGGAGCCAAGCTTCGCTTTTGACGAAGTCTCAAGATTCTCTTATTATTGTTAGCATCCTCCTTTTCAAGGGGGAGGTCTAACGGTGGTGAGATAGTTTATTTCATCAGAGTAAGACCTCTCGAAAGAGAGGTTTTTTTTAGTTTTGAACACTATTGCACAATTGCAAGTATCTGGCTACCATTATACATAGTGGGAACGTCCAAAGTAGTAAGAAAAGGTAATTTTCTGTTTGAAGTAGTAGACGTTTTTGGAAATAAAATCAGGACAACAAAATCATACTGGAACAAGATTATCACCAAAAAACATCCAGATTTTAAATATAGCACTAAGGAGATCGAAAATACAATTAAGAAACCAGATACTGTTTTCAGAAGTATTCAGGATCCAACAATTGTACTCTACCGTAAAAAAATGGAAAGTGATACAATCGTCATAGTAGCTAAACTTTTAAATTCAGATGGTTTTGTAGTAACATTTTATCAAACCACAAAACCTCAAAAGAAAGGAGAAGTATTATGGCCAAAGTAAAAATATTCTTGGATCCTATTGCTAATAGTATGAATATGTGGTGGGGAAAACCTAAAGACGCATATACCTCCGAGGAGGTAGAATCTTCATACAGTAACGATATTGTTATAAAAGATAAAAAAGGAGTCCCTATTGGTGTGGAAAAAATAGGATTTTTTCCGCAAGAATTGAATTTAGTCTCAATTATTAAAAGGTATTTATCAATTAAAAAAGATGAGCCTATCTTACTTGAAGGAAAACAACTATAGATAAATCGATTTGACAAAGTAAAAAAGAATCTTGTAAAATACACGAAATCATGAAGCAATTTTCTCTCACTACCAAGCAAAGCTTGCTTCGCGAAGGGAGCCAAGCTTCGCTTTTGACGAAGTCTCAAGATTCTCTTATTATTGTTAGCGTCCTCCTTTTTAAGGGGGAGGTCTAACGATGGTGAGATAAATAATTTCACTAGAGTCAGACCTCTTCAAACGAAGAGGTTTTTTTTTATATCTAAAAAAATGAAAGGTAAAAATATGCTTAAATTATTAGGGTTATATAAAGGTGTAAATCCAGAACTCTTTAGTGAATTATCCCCTGAAAAACAGGCTTACACAATCTCAAAAACAATAAAAGAATTGTGCCTAATTGCCGAGTCTGGAAAGTCTGGTGCAGGTTCTAAATTATACGACTTATTACGTAATCCTAAAATCGATATTTACGATGTGGAAAGTTTATTGGAATATGGTAAACCTTTCAGTGACTTAACAGAAAACGAAAAAAAATACGTAAAAAGGCTTGAAATACAACAAGAATTCGGACATTTTTCGAGAATAATGAATCTTGACGGAGTAATTACGGGGAAAGAGCCGGACGCCAAAGATGTTGTGATGGATTTTTCCCGCTTTTTAGAATTAATGACCGAAAGAAGAAATGACAGAAATTCCTCCTCCCTTTCAAATTTTGGGCGACCCGTAAATGATGTAACTCATTTCGTAACCAACTCTCCCGCATGTGGTCTGATGGACGCAACTTCAACCGATAAAACAATCGCGCTGCTTGGCGTGCAAAAAAGAAATAAAATTTTTCATCCCAAGGCAACGTTAGTTGAATATAACAACCTTATCAACAGGTTTGATACGAAAACCTCAACACTTTTATTTGATTACTTACTTTATTTGGATAAACGAAGTTGTGTTGGCCTGGCATTTGTTGTGGCTCACAAAAGCTCAGACAAGGATTCGGTAGTCGAATTTACTGGGTCCGGTGGTTGTGGTGTTCTGGTTACCATTCCAAAGAAAGATAACTTTTATAAGGCACAGGTTCTAAAAAGGATGGTAGTCGGAGGCGAAAGCCCATGGGCTTTCGCAAAACATAAACAAACATGTATCGAAAACTCTGACTTAACGTATTCAGGATTAAATATTACAGTATATCTATTTCACCCAGATAGTTTTAGTCATATTAGCACGTTATCCAATAGAGAACTGGAAAAGATATTAAACAGGTCTCACAAAAATGGCTGGTTTAATCAACCCAACGCATTAACTTCTTACTTGAAAAGTATTAATGAAAACACGCAAATTATTTCTATGAAATTGAAACCAGACAGCACTTCGGGTTTCAATCGACATGAAAAACCAGACCGTGTTAGAACACTGGATTCTATAAAAGAATCAAAGATAATTAAAGAGGTTTCGAAAAGTAAAAAGATTGCATTAGAAACTGCGCATATCCATGCTGATCGCAATCCTGGAGAAGAACAATGGGAATGTCTAGACTACACAAAAATGCTTGTCAACTTAATCAATGAAAACGGTTTTACAGGAAAAATCGCAACTTCTACTATGATAGATGAGTATCATGTAATAAATCGATTGAATTTCAAAAAGTATTTGAGGCAGTTAAAAGTTAAAGGAATGTCCATAAGAGAGGTAATTATGGAATCAAGCCCGCTAATTCGTTTTATCGCAATTGATATTCTCCAATTTTTAGCTAATGAAGATAATTTAAATGAGGATACTAAAGTTGTAAAGAAGGGTGGAAATCTCTACCTGGAATTTACAAAACATGGAGCCATCATCGAATTATTGGCTAATGCTGACAACAATCCAATGATAGGTTGCGTGCTTTTTGATGTCGCTTTATGTCTATACAAATCAAATTCAAGATTTTATATAAATAAATACAATAAGCGCCTGGGGTTGAAAAAAAGTGAAAACATAAATGATATCTTAATGAAGTATTATGATGAAGAAAAGTCGATTGACAAGAGACGAAGGTTTATGGAAAGTTTTTTTGTTAAAATTCCTAACTTGAAAGAATTGAAGAAAAACTCTAAAAAGTTAAATATTCAATTTCCTAAATCAAGTACCCTACTTTTAAATATTTTGGCACATTTTTATAAGCCTCAACAAAGAAAGGTGAATATGTTTTTGAAAATTTTGAAACAAAGACCCCTATATTCTTTTTTCTATAATTCAAAAACCCAAGAGGTCGAGCTTATTTGAATATAAAACTGCTTACATATCTTTTTTCCTGCCACAATAATTTATGACACCTGAAGTAAAGCCAGAATATGAATCTCCAAAGCCCTCTATGCGAATAGTAGATGGGGGAGGTTTAACGATGGAAGGAGTTTACTCACTCATTAGAGATGACTTAGGAGAAAGCGTTTCAAGAAGCGCACACATTGGAGTTTTGAACACCCTCACCTCAGCCCAAATTAATGGATCCGGTTCTACAGAAGCAAACACATACTCCCTTCTTCCAAAAGTGATCTTACACGAATTTCAACCAGGGAGAACCGAGAAGGATGATTATCCAGTTCACTATTACCCAACACCTGACGGGGAAAGTCTTTTACTTACTGATTCCGAAAACGACGGACCTGGCCTATATTTCCAATGGAAACCCGGAGCACAAGAAACACTTGCAAATCTAGGACATCCCGAAGCCATGAAAGCAGCAAGTCCAGCTCAATTCTATTTGCATTCTACTTTGGCCCCAACAGGAGAAAGATTTATGTCAATGTCAGAATATTTACTTTCATCCGACCATTTAGAACTTCGAGACTTATTGCAGATAGCTGAGGAGACCACACCTGAATCTTTTAATAAATTGGTTGATCAAAATGGTGATTACTATGAACTCGTCGAGGTCCGCGAAGAAACACTGGTTTATCAAAAATCATCCGATGACCATGTAGTCGTAGAATTGCCAATCGAAGGTATAGGTCAAAAATGCTTTAACTATTTACTAGCTGCCAAGACTGCGGCAGAAAATCCAGGAATACACATTACGGAGTTACAGCAAGATTTTGGAGTTTTACCTGATAGTATCTTTCTGACTGTAGCGGTAGGCATAAAAGAGTCACTTGAAACCAACTCAGATGTTGTTTATCACGTTTCAGGTACACAAATGCATAGATATTTAATTCAAAGCGATACTAATTCCCGCGTGAGGCAAGAAAGAATTAACAATCTCTATAATGAATTTATTCAAAGAACCGGCGACACAAAACTTAAACCAGAATTAACGTTTGTCATAATTCCGGTTGCAAGTATACCTACCTACACAGTCAAATTGGAAGAAGCCCAGAAATTCTCCAAGGCTATCGATACCATTCTGGAAATTGAAGCGTGTAAAAAAAATGTGGAGGCAACCGAAACTAGCCTTATTCTTGCCAAAAAGAAAGAGGTTGAATTAAAGCTTGAAGGCTTTCCTTTAAGTGAAGTCGAAATAGTTGTCATGCATGAATATCAGGATCTTCCTGAAAAACTTGTAACAGCGATCATTCAAAGCTACCCAAAAAGATTGCGCGCAGATTTGGCTAAAACTGTTGTTGGTGTTGCTAGAAAGGAGAAAGAATTACCTATCGAGCAAGTCATTAGCGCAGAAATGTCTCAACTTACTGAACAAGGAGTAATCGAACTTATCAGGCAGAAATACTATCAGTTTGTAAATAACACTGAAGCGCAGAAGGGATTCGAAATTATTGCCAGTCAATTGAAGCCCCAGGTATTAAAGCAAATTAAAACACAGATTTTTCATATGGCTTTAGTGGAAGGATTGGCTAAATTCGGCAGATTTGATCAAGATAATCAACCATCCGAAGAGGTATTGCAACAAGCCAGAAAAGGCGTGTCGTATAATACAGTTTATAAGGCAAGACTAGAAACATTTGATCGTTTTTGTCAGACCGACGAATGGCTAACGAATTTGGAAAGTGCGATGCCAGAACTAACCCCCACACAAACCGCAAATGAAATACAACATGAGCTTTTTATGGGAGTTGTAAACCAAGTCGCGCATAAAGCTGCTGGAAACATAGTTAAAGCTGATTCTTATATTAAAAAGTTATCAGAAGAATTACCCAAAGAGTTGGAGGGAATTCGTGAAGAGGCTTTAAAACAACACGTTGCTGATACTTACGGACAGAGCTACGCTGAAGCAGCTGATCATTTCTTAAGCGATTTTGGTGAAAATATTATTAAAACATTAGTTAACAGTATTGCAAATTATTATGTTAATCAAAATCCGGATTTGAGTGCAATTAAAGACCATTTCAGAGAGATGGTTTTAGGGAATGCAGATATACTAAAATACGCGTGCCGGATGCTAACAGAGCCCCGAAGAGAACTAAACCAATATGACGGTCAGTTATTCATACATCCAATAGCACTAACTACAGCGCTTCGAAAAATTGAAACTATGATATATGGCCATATTCAAATCTGCAAACTTGCTGATAAAATCAAATAATGAAATGAGAAAAGTAACTTTAATTGAGGCTCCGATTGACTTTAGTGCTTACGGACATAAAGAAGGCGCGGGTTCAGGTCCACAAAAAATACGTGAATTACAAATTGCTAATATTTTGAGAAAAAATAATGTCGACGTTTCTGAAGTTACAAATATTAAAATTCCGAATACGAACAATGTCACCGACATTACTTCAAAATTTGAAGGTGAAACAGCCGAAGCTTCAATTAATGTTAAAAATGCTGTAATTGATTCCTTAAAAAATCAAAGACTACCAATAACTATTGGCGGCGATCATACGGTAGCCTTAGGAACAATTGCCGGAGTAAATAGCTTCGGTAAAAAAACGGGGATATTATGGATTGACGCTCACGCGGATGCAAATACACCTGAAACTACAACCAGCGGTAATATCCATGGCATGGTTGCGGCAAACATAATGGGATATAACCATAGAGTTGAAATGAAAAAAATTTTTGACAGTAACTATATTGACCAACAGAATTTTGTCTACCTAGGTTTACGAAATGTGGATTCACCCGAGAGGGAACTTATAAAAAAAGATAATATCTTAAACTTTACAATTTGGGATATAGAACGTGATGGTATAGAAATTGTATCCGGTAAGGCGTTGAATTATTTATCAAAAAAGTGTGACCGTTTGCATATCAGTTTAGATCTTGATGTAGTTGATGAGATTTGGGCACCTGGGGTAGGAATCGCCACTGAAGGTGGGTTGACCTACAGAGAAATAATCTACCTCGCACATAAACTTTCAAAATCTAACTTTAGTTCGTTGGACGTTGTAGAACTGAATACAAAGACGGACATCGATAATAAAACAGCAGAACTTGCACTCGAATTAATATGTGCTTTTTTGGGAGTTAACTACGGAGCTTATGAAAGATTCAGGGATAAACGGGGACCTTTATTAAAATAATATGAGAATAATCGATTTACATCAGGATGTTGCTTTGAATTCGCTTTACTCAACAGGGAAGGATATAACCAAAACGTATTCTCTACATCAGGGCTCCAATAACGCAGGCTTTGCAGTTAACAACAATACTGACATTCCAAGACTTAAAAAGGGAAATGTAAAACTTATATTTTCTACAATCTTTTCCCTTGACAATAAGTCCATTGAGATGCTTGCAAAAGAAAGTCCGGAAAATTACAACTTCAATAAAGTTTTCAAAATAAAATCCGGATTGGCGGGTGCGTTAGAACAATACTCATACTATTTTGATATTTTTTCTAAATCTAAAGATTTAGTTCACGTTAAATCCAAGAAAAACTATTTATCGCTAAAAAGTTCTAAAAAAATAGGTTTTCTTATTCATCTTGAAGGAATAGATTATTTCGGAAATTCACTTGATTTTCTTGATGCGAGTTTTGAACTTGGAGCTAGATCTATAGCACTTACGTGGAGAAACCAAAATGCTTTCGCTTCGGGTAATAGCACGACCGGAGGATTGACCTATCTCGGTAAAAAAATTATAAAAAAAATAAAGGCTAAAAAAATGATATTCGACCTCGCTCATGCGAATAAAAAAACATTTTGGGATGCAATGAAAATTGTAGATTTTCCTGTAATTGTTTCTCACTCTCTTTGTCAAGCGATAGTTGATAATTCCAGAAACATTGATGATGATCAAATTAAGGCAGTAGCAAAAACTGGCGGACTCGTTGGTTTAGCAGTTATTCCTGATTATATAGGCGGAGATAAAATCAGTGATTACATCAAGCACTTTGTGCATATTTCTGACCTTGTCGGGGTTAACCATGTAGCGTTCGGAACTGACTTTGATGGTCTAATTGATAAGGAAGATAGGTTTATTAAAAATTTTGAGGATGTTTCAAAATATAATAATGTATTGAAAGGATTTAAAAAAGCTGGTTTTACAAACAAGGACATTGAAAAATTTACTCATGAGAACGTCGAAAGAGTAATATTACAAATACTACCCCAATAACAGAGAAAACACCCCTAAGACGAATACCATATTAAATTTATACGGTAAAAAGAATGTATCTAACTACAGAAATTCGCTTTAGACCAAAAAGATTATCAAAAAAAACTTGCGAGAATTAATAACATCTCTCTTGAATAAAAAACGTGCTTCTTACTGATGTGCAATCAAACATACTGCTGAAGTGAATAACCCTTTCGTATTCTTCTTAGAGAAAAAAGAGTAACATAATTTATCAAATCAATACAGTCATATTCAATCCGAAAATAGATCAGTAATAAATCTAAGCAACGTTACCAATAATTGAACTCTACCGTATAATAACGCTATCTGGATGGTTAGCTCAGTTTGCCGGACCCGTTTGCAGGCGGGATGTTTTCTTCACAAAAATTTACTTGACTAACGGTACCATTGGCATAACCATAAGATGTGATCTTAAGAAGAGAAAGAGAATAATATACTGCTTGCCGATATAGTGTTGCTATTGTATTATTGTACTAATATGAACTATGTTACCACAAATTTGCGCTTTCCCAAAGAGGAATACGAAGATATTCGGAATCTTGCATTCGCCGAAAGGAGAAGTATTGCAAGTATGATTAGAGAGGCCTTAAGAAAATACAAAAAAACTAAGTTAAACACGCGGGCTCAAAAAATGAAGCTTTATAAATTAATGGCTAGATCTAGAATTAAGATAAATACCTCCACTACCGATCTTGTGAAAGAGGGTAGGAAATTTGAATAATGAAATCTTTTGTTATTGACGCCTCAGCTTGCCTGAAATGGGCATTCAAAGACGAAATCGATTCAGGTAAGGCACTAAATCTTCAAAAACTTTATTTAGACGAAAAAGTCGAGCTACTCGCCCCAAACATATGGGTTTTTGAGATTGCAAACGGTATTAAAACAGCATTCTTAAGAGACAGAGTTCCCATAAATAAATGCAAAATAAAACTGAAACAGTTAATAAATTCCTCTCCCTATCTAGTAAACGTTGAAAGCGATGTAGAAATTTGCCTTAATAACGCTTTAAAATATCAAATATCTGTTTATGACAGTACCTATGTGACTTTAGCAATTATAAATAATGTTCCTCTTATTTCATCTGACAAAAAACTAGTTACTAAAGTAAACAATCCGGAAATTATTATACACCTTGAGGATTTCCCTCTTTAATTTCAACTTACTAGTGAAGCTTTGAAAATTCAAGCTCGGCTCGTGTATAATAATAAAACCTGACCGCTTAGCTCAGTTGGTAGAGCGTTTCTTTGACGTAGAAAAGGTCGCAGGTTCGAGACCTGCAGCGGTCACAAGACATTACGGAAAGCGTGCGGAAGGTCGGGGGTTCGA
>CAZVJU010000015.1:0-7654 GCA_964627195.1 uncultured Gammaproteobacteria bacterium
AGGCTTCACTTCCTCTGCGGGTTTACACCCGCAGTTTCAAGTAAGGTAAGTATGATGTAAATCAAAAGGTTGATAATAGAGAAATCACATTAGACCCTGACGTATTTCACGGAACCTGGCTTATCGATCAACAAACTTACCAAGAGTTTAAAACTATGGCAAACGGGTTAGGGGAAAACATACAGATGTTTCTTAATAGGCATTTTTCTAAAATGACCAGCATGATCCAAAATGGAAACGAGTGGATAAGTGCGAGCGGTCAGCAGGTTAAGGAAATTAAACTCCGGCGTCTCATTGTAATCGAAGATGACGTTGTTCCGGAAGCCTCTTGGCATTTAGGATACATAGCCAATGGTTTCAAAGACTCAGATGGCGTATGGGGATACCCTTTTATAGGAAAACCGTATAACCCACAGCAAAATCCCTGGTGGGACCCTGTAAATAAAATCGACTGGGGAAATATCCATGAAATGTTTCATACAGTTTTCCATGTAACCGACCACTATGGCCTTGACGTTGACTTCACTCAACCGCAAGCTCAATTTCTACTTGATCGATTACAAAATAATGAGTATCCGGGATTTGACCGGCATCTTGCCCAAAAGCTTGGGACAACTCCTGAAGAAGTTAAAGATTTTTTACTGCACCCTGAAAAACTTGAATCATTTTTGCAACAAAAAGTAGATGAGGCTAAGCAAAAAGCAACTCTAGCTATCACTACTACAGAATCTGCACTTGAAAACGTCGTTGCCCCGTGGAGAAAGTATACTACTTATCAGCGAGTGTTTAATGGTGATCCTAATGAGCTTGACCCCAATATTATGAATCTCCCATTCGATCCTGGTAATATAGCCTCCTCTGACATGTGGGAATTTGTAGCGCGCAAAATAGACAGTAAGTTCCACGATCTAAGCCGTACTATCCCCGAGGGCGCTGCTTTTCCCCCGAGTATTGCCACAAAAAATATCCTTCGCCTTGGAGATGCGTACAAAGGAAGGGTAATTAAAGTCTATAGAACTGATGGGACTTATGATCAAAGAGAGCTTCTTGAAGTTACCACAGGCACTGTTGACGATACGGGAGACTTTAACCTCAATAGTGGTCCAAACCCAGTGAATCTGTTTCGGACAGAACAAGTTCTTAACAGAGATATGGTTCAGGACTACAGCGGAGTACTTTTTATCCGAATTGAAGATCCGGCTGACCCAAACAATCCGCAATTTATCTGGACTGACGTGAGATTGTTTATCCAGGCGTACGAAAAATTAGGCAGACCAGCCCAAGGTTTAGCTTTGAGAATGCAAGTTGCAAATAACAGCATGCAGATAGAAGGCTATGATTGGGAAAGTCAATTGGTCGCAGAAGCATTGGCCTTACCACCTACTCCAGGACCTACACAAGAACCAACTATCGAACCAACCCAACAACCAACTGCCAACCCAACTGAAAAACCTACACAAATACCAACTCTCCCACCAACCCAACCACCACCTACTCCCGAGCCTACCCAAAAACCTCCAGAGTTTAAGGCCTATCTACCAGCTATCTTTAAAAAAATATCAGCGGTGTTTAGAAGACCTCCAAAGAAAAGGTAATTGAAAAAAACTGCAATACCCCAGCTCTTTCTTTCTGGACTCGGAAAATATTTCTCTCGAAATTTTGACTTATAGTTTAAGTACTTGTACAATTTCCCCACTTAAATGGGACCAGAAAATAAAGACCGCGGACATAGATATAGACATAGGAGAAAGGAGGCACCTAAACCAACTTTATCTAGGCGTACTGTTTTCAAAGCAGGTTTAGCACTCGCAGGAGGAACTGTAGCTTATCTTGCTGCGCGTAAACTTTTTCCACAAGAAACAAAAGGGTCTGATTATCTTGACGTTTTAAAATACTACAAAGAAATGTCAGACTTTAATGTAAGAGGTAACGGAACTTTTGCAACAGAAGTTTCTGGTACGAGGGTAAACTGGTATAACTTCTCGGAAGTCGCTTTTGACCCTAACGCAGCAAACAATCTAATGTCCTTTTACGAAAGAGTTGGTCAGGGAAATTTGAGACTAATTATGAAAGGAGATAGTGATGAATTCAGAGCAGAGATATATCCTCCTCCCAGCAACACAGAAACGTTCCTGTATATTGTAGCTGGCAACCACCCCAGACCGAGTTGGGATCTTTATCAAAAGAGGGGTTTAACACACAAAAAGCTTGATGACAAACAGACTCCAATAACTCTTGTTACTGTCAGGACAGTTCCGAGTGATGATGTCTATCTTAGGGAATTTTTTCCTACTCCTGAAGATTATATAAACGGAGTTCTAAACACCGAACTTTGTCAAGCTTCGTTAATTGTTGTCCCAAGCAATCCAGATCTTCACGTCTTTACACAAGAAGCCTTTTGTAATGTTTTGTCAGATGCGGTAACGTTTAGACAGATGGGGAAAACTTTTGAAGAATTTAAAAGTATGGCCAATATTGGCTCTTATGAATTTCCTACAGTGCCAGGAAAAACCGCTACCTTTGAGAACATATTTTCAGAAAGCCAGTATTACCAAATACCCAATATTAACCAAGCTATCAGTCTGGAAAAATAAATTTAAACTCATAGTTAATTTAAACCCCTATCTTAAAACTTTTCAACTCTAACTCCACTACTTCTCGCTCTGTCCATCCAGGTTGCCATTCCACTTTCTTTTAATAAACCCGTCTGCGGGCCAACATATCCAATGACAGAAGTGGAATTCACTGTCCCCCAAATTAAAGCTTCCGGTAATGTCTTACCTTTAATCAGAGCTGACAGGCACCCAGCACTAAAGGCATCCCCCGCACCTGTTCGGGAAATCGCATCTACCGGTAAAATGCCTATGTGATAGTAATTAGTATTTTCTTTGGCGTAAGCACCGTTTGCCCCATCTGTAATGATAACGCTTTTCGGCCCGGTGGCGGACACAAAATTAAGTAGTTCTTTTTCTTTTCCGTGGGTATCGGATCGGCCGACAATCTCTTCTGCCTCTTCACGATTTACCAGTAAAACTTCTGTTTTTTCTAAATATCTTCCCAGCCATTTCCTACCCTTTTTCATTTGTCTTCCTCCCGGATTAAATGCCAAGCGTGTTTTATTTTTCTTCAGCCAAACATAAAAGTCATCAAAAAAGTCTTCAAAATTTTCGCCAACCGAGGTCAAATACGCCCATTCAGCAGCCTCCAAGTTATCAGGAAAAGGAGGCCTGCCCGGAGAATAATATGACAGAATTGTCCTTTCTCCATGATAGACAATTACCGCCCCGAAACCTTCCTTTATGCCTTCCGTCTGTGTTACCAATGCCAAATCGATTTCTTTTCCCAGTTCTTTTTTGGCATAATCGGCTATAGGACCGCACCCGAGCTCTGCCACAAGAGTGATATCGATACCCAAGCGTTTGCAGCCAACCGCAACGTTGGCTCCGTTTCCTCCAACACAAAAAGTAACTCTGTTCAGAGGAAGTTTGGCTGCGTAGGATAGTTCAAGAAAACAATCTTTCGTGTCAAGGCGACACGCTTCCCCAGCTAGACTATCGGGTAACTCTAAGAAAGCGTCTATTCTAGCTGATCCAAAAACAAAAAGTTTCTGCATTAAATTTCTACAACCTGTACCCCACTACTTTTCGCTCTTTCCAACCATAAAGGTATATCAACCTCTTTTAGAAGCCCTTTTTGCGAACCTACATAGCCAATTACTGAAGCTGAATTTACCGTTCCCCAAAGTAGGGCAGTAGTCACATCTTTATCTTTAATAAGAGCGGACAAACAGCCTGAACCAAAAGCATCTCCCGCACCGGTTCGTTCGTAAGCATCAACCGGTAAAACCGTCGCTTTATAAAAGTTATTAGATATACTGTCAAAAAGGTATGAACCATTTCCCCCGTCGGTAAAAATTGCCATTTTGGGCCCCAAATCTGATAGTCGCTTCAAAAGCTCCTTATCTTTCCCATGCGAATCTTCCAGTCCCGTCAAGCGTTCGGCTTCTTCACGGTTAACGTAGACTATATGGGTAACTTCCAATACCGACTTAAGGATATCTTTCCCGGCTCTCATTTGATGACTTCCGGGATTAAACGCAAGTTTAGTGTCCTGATTTTTATGCATAAAATCCACGAAGTGATTGTAAAATGGCTGGAAACTTTCCCCCATCGATGTCAGGTATACCCAGGGAGTAACCGGCAATTTAACAGGAAATTCATAGGATCTGGGAGCATGATAAGTAAAAATTGTCCGCTCTCCCGCATAGTTAATTACAGTTGAATAATTTGTACCAGCCATTGGTTGCTGGATTACATATGCCATATCTACCCCTTCTTTTTCGAGTTGGTCAACAATTTGTTTTCCGGTACTATCCGCACCGAGAGTTGTCACAAGCCCAACATTAATCCCTAAACGCCTCGATCCTACAGAGTTATTTGCAGCATTTCCTCCAAGGGAATATTCTATGGATTTGACCGGAATCTTTTCTCCGTATGAAAAACAAATCAAACATTCCTTGTCATCAAGCATGCATAAAGCTTCGGACTCTGTCGGAGTCAAAAATACATCCCAGGAAACATCACCTATTGATAATAGGTCAAGTTTATTTTCCATTTTCGCCCTCCATTTCTTTCTCATACTTCCCGCTTCTCGCCAGAGAATTTAGCCTTGCTCTTTCGTAAAACTCTTTTTGTGCAGCTTCTAAATTTCCCGATTCGCCTTTCCAGGTTTTTAAAACCGATTCCTGAAGGGCACGCCCGAAAGAAAAGGATAACTGCCAGGGAACACCATTTAACTCATTCAGTGCATTCAGATGACTTGTTGATTCTCCCGGACTATCCCCTCCTGAGAGAAATACTATTCCCGGAACTTCGGAGGGAACAACTTCTCTTAAAACCCGCAGCGTTGCTTGTGCAATCTCCTGATCAGATGCACTTTGCCCGCTTTCTTTTCCGGGATGTACCCAGTTTGGTTTAAGGAGCATACCGGGAAAATAGACTTTATATTCCGATAACTTCTTAAAAACGTTTTTAAGAGTTCGATACGTTGACTCCTCACTTTTTTTGATATCATGACTTCCGTCCATAAGTACTTCAGGTTCCACTACCGGAACTAAATCTGCACCTTGAGAATAAGCTGCAAATAATGCCAGCAATTCTGCATTAACGTTAATACAAGTGTCTGTTGGACTATTTTCACCTATGGTTATTACTGCCCTCCACTTAGTAAAGCCTGCGCCCATCCCTTTATAGTCAGAGAGTCTAACGGGGAGTCCGTCTAAACCTTCCGTAATTTTTTCGCCCGGGAAATTGGGTAGATCAACCGCACCTTTATCTACTTTGATCCCGGGAATAATTCCCTTATCTGATAAATATTTCACAAAGAAAATTCCCTCATCGGTTTTTTGGCGAATTGCCTCATCAAAAAGTATTACTCCACTAACAAATTCCTCCACACCTGTAGTCTTAAAGAGAAGCTGCCGGTAAACTCTGTTACTTTCAGGGGTTGAAGTAACCCCAATCGTATCAAAACGTTTTTTTATTGTTCCTGTTGATTCATCAGCTGCCAAAATCCCTTTACCTGGTGCAACTAACTTCGAAGCGGTTTCTTGCAGAAAGAGCTTATCCATATCAAACAATGTATCATGTTTAGATGTTTCCGACAATGTATTATATAGAAATCACATACCTATTCCATTTGATAATGTGATTTTTATATATAATAATGGAGTTAATTAGATGACTAACATTCCGTTTACACCACTGGCCAAAGATGAGTTAACTCAAAACTCCTCGATTATAATTCCCGTTGAAAAATCAAAGAAAGTACTGTCGGCAAAAAAACAAAAAGACTTCTTTACTTCCCCAAAACTATCCTTCTTAGTAAGCCTCCTTCTTCTATTAACACTTTTTGGCGTATCTTTTCTTATAGCCTATGCCGCACTTCAAAAGACGAAGCTTCCAAAAACTTATGACGAGTGCATTAACTCAGATGACAGTTTTATGAGGGAAAGCTATCCGTCTGTGTGTGTTTTGAAAAATGGCAAAGAGTTTGTACAACCTCTTTCTAACCAAGAGCAAAAACTTTTGGAGTCCGATTTGAAAGAAAAAAAATAACCCGCAAGCATTGACAAGCATCTTAGAGGAGACTCATAATGAAAATGATGAAAATCCTCGAGTGGGCTAAACACAATAAATTCCTGACCGTAGTTATTCTCGCTGTAGTTTACATTCTTTTAAATTTCCTCAATTCGTTCTTTGGTGTAAATATTCTCAACCTAAGCGTTCCAAGTGAATCAAGAAGCCAGTACGGAACTTCAGAAGGAGTAGGTATTTCTCCAGGAGGATCATTCGGATCAGTCTCTAGTGGAATTTCGAATCCTTCACTCTCACTTTTACCCAGAGGTCAACAAGATTACACTCCCCAACCAGATGTCAAAGACAGACTTGTAATCCAGGAATCCAACCTATCTCTCCTTGTAAAAGACGTAACCGATGTGCGAAATAAAATTGTTTCTTATGCGCAAGGGAAGGGAGGTTATATGGTTACCTCAAATGTATCTAATCCTCAGGATGCTCCAACTGCAACCGTGGTTATTCGAGTTCCATCGACAAATTTGGAAGAAGCACTAAGTTATTTCCACTCGCTATCGGTCAAGGTTGTTTCGGAAAATTTAGTAGGCCGAGACGTAACCGATCAATATGTTGACATCGATACTCGCATAGCTCAGCTTGAACGAACAAAATCGAGGCTTGAGCAAATTCTGGATCAAGCGACTCAAATCTCAGATATTACAAATCTGACTCAACAAATTTTAAGCTACCAAAACCAAATCGATTCTCTCAAAGGCCAGCAAGATGCGTTGGAAAAAAATGCTCAGTTGGCAAAACTTACAATTTATCTTTCAACAGATGAAATAGCACTTCCTTATGCGCCGAGTGAAACATTTAGACCCAGTGTAATCTTTAAACTCGCGGTGCGCTCTCTCGTAGGAACTTTGAGAGGCTTTGCCACCAAAGCTATCTGGATCGGAGTCTACGGAGTCATCTGGCTTCCTGCACTTATAATCTTTATACTTCTTCGCAGGTGGTGGAAAAAAAGAAAGCCAAGTGTTGAAAAGATACAGACTTCCTAATATTAAGTGAATAAAAAGTCAAAAGGCTTCATAGAACTTTCAATTATCATTCTTCTTGTTTTAGTTATCGTAGGTGGACTTCTCTACTTCTCTTGGCAGAAGGGAATGATAAAAACTAGAACAAATCCTGAAGTTCCTTCTACTCCATCAATAATTGATAACGAAAATACAAATGGGAAACCGTACAAAAATACAAAATATGGATTTTCCTTTAACTACCCAAATGAATTTAAACTGTCAGAAGAGGAAACACCTAAACAATTTATTCTTCAACTTACAAGCCAGAATGAGGAACTCAGCATAGATATTCAAATTTCTGAACAAGCATCCTTCGCTTCAAGTCTTTCAAAATCTATAAAAACTATTAACAAAAACGTAATAACCTGGACAGTATACCCCCCATCTTACTACTGTGATATGGGAATGTGTGGAGATACATCTATTGCTTACGAAACTGAAAAGTCTCCCTATCGATATTCCATCTTCCTAAATAAAATTGAAGAAGATTCTGCCAGCCTT
>CAZVJU010000015.1:7664-26361 GCA_964627195.1 uncultured Gammaproteobacteria bacterium
TGACCAAATCCTCTCCACTTTTAAATTCATAGATTCTTACAATGCTAATACGGTTGACTTCTCACTCTGCCCAGAAGGAAAAACTTACCACCAAGTACATGGATTAGGTTCAAATTCCCTTACAATCAAAAGGAGTACTAAAGATTCTTGTGAAATCGAGTTCAGTAGAGAAATTGAAGGGGGATATTCCCAATACTATTGTACCGTTCCAAAGAAGCAAGAACCAATAACTTTTCCTGCCACAAGTTCGATTGAACAATACTGTAAATTGATTAAGTCGGGAATTATAATAAATAAACTAAAAGAAATACAATAACTAAGGATATGATAGGCAAAAATTCAAAAGGTTTCGTCCATCTTTTTCTTCTTGTTGTAATTGTCGCTATTGGATTAGCAGGAATTGGCTATTATGGCTACAAAAACGGGCAGATAAAAATCAATCCGACTCAAAAACAAGCTGCAGTTTCCCTTACTCCAACCTTAAATCCAGAAAATCCTTCAAACTGGGCAATATATACAAATTATTTTCTAGGCTATTCCATTAAATATCCTGGCGGTTGGGAAATTCATTCTGTATATCCCAACGATGAATATGATGATGGAGAAAAGGTAGATCTGAGTAATACCCACAGCATATCTTTGACATCCCCCGACTATAAATTAGGCATAAGTTTTAAAGAAGAACAAAATATGAATAATCGTTACTCGTTTGAAGAAAATGCGAGAGAATGGAGGATTTATTATATGAGTTCAACTGCGGAACTTGGAAACGCCCAAACTGAAATAATAAAAGAGGAAGGTTTTAAGATCGACGGACGAGATGCAATTAAAAACACCATCCCTTACCAATTTGAAGATATGGAACGCCCCGGAACCGCAATTTGGATGTACATTCCCCTTTCAGGTAAGCATTTATTATCAGTGAAATATTACTCAGAAAATTCTGACGAAAAGGAGCTTGAGCTTTACAACGAAATCCTCTCCACTTTTCAGTTTTTAAATAAAAATGAGGCTTCATCACTTCCTAACAAGTTAGTAACCATTACCTACATTGGTGGCCTTTGTCCGGATGGAAGTACGTGTTCTTCAACTAAACTTATACTGAGAGATGGATCGTCAGGAATCATTGATGGACTAAAAGGGATACAGGTGAATCTCGCAGATATTCTAGAGCTTACTGGTTTGGTAGATAGTACCGACTTCGATAAGGTTAGAACAAAAAAGTTCACAGGAATTTGTCCCAAAGCCTATGATGGACAAGAAGTTATTTATGTTTTTTACACCTCTCATGGAACAGAAAGAGTTTCAAGTTGTGAAACCGATGTTGAAGAAAATTATCCCTTATTCTCAAAATTAAATGGTTTAATCCAATAACTATTTATAAACAGTGAACAAAAATTTAAAAAGGTTTACCAAGTTCAAATTGCATGACCGTGGCTTTGCCCATCTTTTTCTTGTTGTTATGGTTGTAATACTTGCTTTTGGTGGACTTTTCTACTTCTCCTGGCAGAAGGGGGTGATAAAAACTACTCCCTCGAACGAAGTTTCCCCCACTCCGACTGCAAACACAGATGAAACTGTAAATTGGAAAACATATAAAAACAAAAAGTATAACTACCAAGTTTCATATCATTCCGATTGGTATGTCTTATATTCTGATACTGAAGATCTAGATACGGCAAGGGATATAAGTTTCAGAAAATTTAAAGATCTGCCTTTTTACGCTGAAGGGCAAATCGAGTTCACAATTATAGTCCATCCCAATCCTAATAACCTTACCCTTTCAGAATTCTTAATAAGAGGTGATATAAACATTTTTCATCCAGAGTTATCTGAGTTTATTACTCTCGAAGGCGAACAAGAAGATCGTAGAAAAACGGTTGAAAAAATGGAAAAAACTACATTTAACGGGTTTGAAGCTCTGCGTTATAAGGAATTAGAAAACGAAATTAAGCTCTTTGTGAATAACAACAATATATTTCTATTTTATTTGAATGTCTCAGATAATAATGCTTCTGTTAACCCTGAAGAACTATTCAACCAAATCCTCTCCACTTTTCAGTTTACGGAGTAACCTGGTCCTTCCGAAGCCTCAGCGAAGGAGGATAAATTTTTAGATTAGAGCCTTAAAAGCGTGTGATATAATGAGTTTAAATGGGAGTAACAACAATACAAACAATAATTACAAACCT
This sequence comes from uncultured Gammaproteobacteria bacterium, assembly GCA_964627195.1. Taxonomy (GTDB): domain Bacteria; phylum Patescibacteriota; class Microgenomatia; order UBA8517; family UBA8517; genus CAZVJU01. Next base: position 9,857 of record CAZVJU010000015.1, read on the forward strand.
GGAAGGCAACAAAAAAGTCACTGGGGAATTTCTGGTTGACACTGGTACGGCTTATACGGTCGTTCCCAAAAAAATGGCTGAGAGTTTAGGTCTTAAGCCTATAAAATCCCAAAAGTTTAGTTTAGCAGACGGAACTACTGTACAAAGAAAACTCGGCTCGGCTATAGTTAAAATTGACGGGAATGAAGCTGCTTCTACCGTAGTAATTGGTCAGAAAGATGATTCTCCGCTTCTTGGAGTAATTACACTTGAAGGAAGGGGTTTGATGGTCGATCCCTTCAAAAGAAAACTTCGCCCCATGCGCCTAATGCTTGCGTAAAAAAAGAAGAAGGTAAGTGCTACAATTGGTCAAATGAATAGAAATTCAAAAGCCAGAGCCGGATATCGAATGGCATCTGGGGTTGTCCATCTTTTTCTTGTTGTTGTAATTGTATTTATAGGAATCGGTGGACTTATTTATTACTCCTGGCAGAAGGGATTGATGAAAACTAACCAGATCGACAATGTTTTCCCTACCCCCACCTCAACGGAAAACGAAACAGCAAACTGGAAAACGTATAATAACAAAAAGTTTAATTACGCTATTAAGTACCCACCTGAATTAAAAGTCGGAAATGGAATAGATCCGGAAAGTGCATTTGACTATGTGGATAATCTATATCTAAACGATAAGGATGGTAACTTCGTGGATATATTTCATGAAGAAAATCCTAATAAATTAACAGTTGATCAATGGCTTGATACAACAGACCGCGGAAGTATTTATAATTTTAACAACTCAACTTACGAAAAAAAAGGTATTAACGGAGGAACCTTGTATGTATTTAATCCCCCACTTACTTATTCACTTGACTCTTCAGCCTTTAAATGGGCGGTATTAAATAAAACAGATGTTTATCTTATAGGTAACAAAACTACACTTACCGATAGTACCGTGGAAATGATGATCTCTACCTTTAAGTTTCTAGATTCAGAATCTGATGCTGAGGGGAAATTTTGCGGCGGAATAATGGGACTAGCCTGTCCTGAAGGATATGATTGTAAACTAGACGGAAATTATCCTGACGCGGGTGGGACATGCGTTAAAAACTAAGAAGTTTTTCTCTTAATAACTTTCTTAACTGCTTCTACGATATGATGCGATTTCATTCCCCACTTTTCCAATAACTCACCCGGATCTCCTGATTCGCCGAAGTGATTCGGCATGCCGATATATTCCATTGGGACAGGATAGTTGCGTGTTAAAACTTCGGCAATAGCAGACCCTAATCCTCCGTTAATTTGGTGTTCCTCAACTGAAACAATTGCGCCTGACAGTCGTGCAACTTTAATAATTGTTTCGTCATCTATGGGTTTAACTGTGTGACAATTTATAACAACCGTTCCGATTCCCTCACTATCCAATTCTTTAGCCGCTAATAGAGCCTCGTAAACCAACGGCCCACACCCAATAATGGCAACTTGAGGATTTTTGGATTCCCAAAATATTTCAGCTCGACCGATTTTGAAAGGCGTATTCTCTGTAGTAAAAACTGGGGTTTTCTCGCGCGCAAATCGAATATAAGTTGGTTTTCCGTTAAACGCCGCTTCATGGGTTGCTTTTTTGGCTTCAACTGCATCACACGGTGCAATCACAATCATATTCGGCATTGCACGCATTAAAGCAATGTCTTCAAGTTGCTGATGTGTTGCACCATCCGGGCCGACGGAAATCCCGGCATGATGTCCGGCAATTTTTACTGGAACATTGTTTAATGCAATCGTTGTTCTTATCTGCTCCCAATTGCGTCCGGGGGAAAACGCAGCGTAAGAAGAAATAAAAGGAATTTTTCCATAGTTTGCCATCCCTGCCGCAATAGTAGCTAGAGCTTGCTCGGCAACGCCGATTTCAATAAACCGGTCAGGAAATTCTTTCTTAAAAGCCTCTGTTCTCGTGCTTTCCGTCAAATCCGCGCACAAGGCAACAACTCGAGAATCTTTCCTCCCGGCTTCCACCAACCCCTCCCCAAATCCATTTCTGGTTGGAACTTTCTCCATATCTTTTGAAAATACTTTATCTGATAAGCTTAATTTTGGATTAATCATAACTATTAAGATTAAATTATTTCCCTAACCCTTTTAAAATTATCCTCTTAAGAAAGATTACCCCCGAAATAAAAACCCACCAGAAAACCCACCCTAGAAAAAATTGTAAAATCAGAAGAGGGAAACCAACCAACCCATTTCTGAAAAGAATTAAAGCCGGTATTCCCCACCAGGGCAAACTCACTAATTTTACCCCCATATAATTATAAATTGGGTCGGCGGGGTAGTCTGTCAAAGGTGCAAATATCAGATTTTGAATAATGGATAAAAGCGATAGTCCAAAAAGTAAATTCAGTATTAACGAAATGATCAACGTCTTAGTCGGAAATCTTTTATCCATATAACCTAAACCAGAAATTAACAAGTTAACGGAATAACAAACCTTAGCGACCCAATTTCTTAATTACCCGTTCAAATTCTAACGAATTTAACAACGGGGTAAGACTAATTAACTCCTGTTAATTTTTCTTCCCCGATTTCAACCATTTTTGGAATTCAGGATTTTCGTCCAAGTCGTAATATTGTTGAGTTTCAACAATTTTAAAATCTATATACTCTCTATTGCCTGCCAAGTAATCCAGCAAAAGCTTTTTTGCATAAAAAGCAGTAAATTCCGAAGTATCCATTTTTCCAATCTCCTCAGCTGTAACCCATTTAAAGGCATTTATTCTTCCTTTAATATCCACCTCACCAAAAACTTTCGCCACACAAATAAACATCAAAACTGTCCTATCATCATGCAAGAGTTCTTCGATTCGATATAGGCCCAAAGGTTCAACATCTACACCAATTTCTTCCTGCAAAGTACGTTTAAAAGCATCATGCAAAGACTCCTTAAGGAGAGACCTCCCTCCCGGCAATCCCCAATGCAAGGGCATCCACTCATCAGTTTCAGGTTCTTGAATCAACAAAATTCTCCCTTGAGGATTTTCTATAATTGCTTTTATAGAATTAATTTTTTGGTATTGGTGTTCTTGATCACTCATGTTCAGATTTTACTATTTGCCAAAGCAAAGAGCCAAGCTCTACAATTTGAATTACTGATGCTCCGAGCTTATTTTACCACCCAAAGTTCTCAATTCATGTAATGCCTTTTTCGCTTCCTTCTCATTCGGAGGTTTACCGTGCCATTCGGGTAAGTTTTCCATGAACGACACTCCTTTTCCAGGAATTGTATGGGCAATAATGACTGTCGGATTCTCATAAACTGCTTTTGCATGATTGCAGGCATCACTTATTTCTTCAATATTGTGGCCATCGATATCTAAAACGTGCCAGTTGAAAGCTTCGTATTTTGCTTTTAAAGGCTCAAGCGGCATCACATCTTCTGTGTGACCATCTATTTGGATATTATTCCGGTCAACTATCGCGGTTAAATTACTCAGATTATTTTTCCCTGCAAAAAGAACTGCTTCCCAATGATTACCTGCATCATGTTCCCCATCACTACAGATGCAATACACTCTGAATTTTTTATTATCTATCCGTGCAGCATATGCATAACCAGCAGCCTGTGCTAAACCAGAACCCAATGGCCCAGATGTTGTTTCAACTCCAGGGAGTCGTTCACGTTCAGGATGCCCCTGCAGCCGACTCCCCAACTTTCTCAACGTCATGAGTTCCGACTTGGGGAAATACCCAGCATGTGCCATCGTTGCATAACGGACCGGACAAATATGGCCGTTTGATAGAAATAGTCTGTCCCGTTCCTCCCAAAGAGAGTCTTCCGGCTTGTGATTTAATACATCAAAGTACAAAGCGGTAAAAACGTCAGCCATTCCCAAAGGGCCTGCAGAATGTCCGCTCCCAGCCTCAAGAAGCATCTTTATAATATCTTGCCGAATTTCATTGGCTTTTGTCTGAAGTTCGTTTAGATTCATAAATTTTACTGTAGCGAAGCTACAGATCACGTCATAAGCTGAATTTATTACTTCGTAAAAATTTATCCTGCTTGCAAAAGCCAAGCAGGCAAGCTTGTGACCTAATTTGTATCCAGATTAGGTCATGAACGCTTTTTCTCTGCAAACCTTGCAATGCGCGTGGTCAATTTGGGAAAGTCTGTGCTCAAATTCTCTTATGGTTGGCAAAATATCACTCCTTTTCTCAACAATTTCAAAAACTTCTAACTCGTGCCTGTCTAAATTCAGATTCTTTTTCAAGACACTTATAACCTCATGCCAAAAACTTCCGTACAAAATAAAGGGTTTGTGATGTCCGTGATAAAGCTTTGCCAAAACCCAAGCTGTCCCAAATTCGCTGATTGTACCGGAGCCGCCCTTAAAAATAATAAACATATCTGCATGCTCCAAAAGTTTAAACATGCGATCTATATAATTTGTGGTAATTATTTCCCTATCCGGAATATTGCCAACATATCTTCCCTCAAATCCCGGCGCATTTTCAGGATAAAACGTAACCGTCAGAGTTTCACCCCCCACCTCCTCGGCTCCTTGAGTCGAAGCATCCATCACTCCCGGACCGCCACCATTGACAATAGTGTAACCCTCTGTTGCTAAAAGTTTAGCTACATCAAATGCCTGCTTATAGAGTGGACTATCCTTTTTTACTGCGGCGTCGCCGAAAAAGGCTATATTTTTTATTAACGGTCTCGGTAAATGATCATCCATATTAAGTTAATTTAGATGCTGCGTCCTGAAATTTTTTAATATTTTCTGACAAGTTTCCTTCAAAAATTCTTCTACCCACAGAAACTTCATCAACCCCAACAGATTGTATTTCAGAAATATTTTCCAATTTAACTCCTCCGTCTATTTGAATTCTAAAGGGAGTTTTATCTCGGATTCTATTTTTATCCAGCTTTTTTACTTTATGCAAAACTGATTTATCAAATTCTTGTCCTCCGAATCCCGCCGGTACACTCATAACCAATACTACATCGAGATTTGTTAATATTGCCGGATCTATTTCCGAAACATCTGTTTTCAGATCCAGCGCTAACCCAATATATAAACCCGCCTCCTGTACTTTTCCCAAAAACTCTAGCTGATCACTCATATTCTCAATATGGCCGATAATTCTGTCTCCCTGCCCTCTTATACATCTTTCAATCCAATTAACCGGCTCATGAACCATTAATTGGTAGTCAATTTTTAAAGTGGTATCAATATCGGATAATGCACTCGGGTCAATTGTTTTATTTTTGGCAAACTTCCCGTCAACAATATCGATCGAAACTCGATCCACAACTCCCTCACACCGTGTAATCAGTTCTTTTGCCTCCTCGGGATTACTTGTAAGTATTGATGGTATTATTGCAATCATTTTCCCGTCTGGAAAGACAGCGTGATAGGATCGCTCGGGGCTTTATTACTATCTAACCTTTGGCCAACTCTAATAACCTGCTCTACCAGCCTATTTGCATATCCCCATTCGTTATCATACCACGCAAAAACTTTGACCAGATTGCCTGCAACAACTTGGGTTAAGGATAAATCAACTATTGCGGATTCGCTTCGTCCGATTATGTCAGAGGATACAAGATATCCGTCGGAAACAGCCAAGATTCCTTTATATAAAGCATTTTCATTTACTACCTTTTTAAACGCTTCATTAACCACTTCCACTGTGACATTTTTCTTCAAAAGTATAGTGAAATCAGTGATAGACCCTGTTGCCGTCGGAACTCTTAAAGCCATCCCATCAAACAATCCCTTAAGCTCAGGAATTGTTTCAGTCGTTGCAATTGCAGCGCCAGTTGTTGTAGGTATGATATTTTCTGCAGCTGCCCGGGCACGGCGCAAATCTTTGTGAGAGTTATCTTGCAAATTTTGGTCATCGGTATATGAATGAATCGTTGTCATCATAGCTTTTTCAATTCCGAAAGCATTGTGAAGAACTGCTGCAACCGGTGCAACGCAATTTGTAGTACAGCTTGCATTATTAATAACTTCAGCTTCGCCTTTGTACTCGTTAACCCCAATTACATAAGTACCCACATTACCCCCCTTGGCTGGGGCTGATATAACAACTCTTTTAGCACCACCTGCTGCATGTTTTTTTGCATCTTCTTCCTTTGTGAACCTACCGGTTGATTCAATAACTACCTCCACTCCGTACTTTCCCCAAGGAATTTTAGCCGGATCTTTCTGTGCAAGAAGCGGAACCTGCTTTCCTTCAACTTTCAAAAAACCTATAAAAGGATCTGCATTTTCCTGACCAGACTCGATTGCTTTCACTACTTCCGAGGCCTCCTTAGCATCATCCGCCCCAACCATCTTTTCAAAACGCCGATACATCGTGTCGTAGTTTACTAGGTGTGCCCAACCGGAGGCATTCATACTTCCTGAGGTATTTATCGCGACAATCTCCATTTCAGAAGTATGTTTCAGAAGCCAAATCCGAAAAGCAATTCTCCCAATTCTCCCAAAACCATTAATACCTACTTTTATCATACTATAATCACTGTACTAAAATCTAAATATATTTACAACAATTACGGTTTAATCTTTTGGTTTTTTACCTTAAGGTTATATAATTTCCTACCCTTTATTTTCGCGTCGCTCCAAGTTTTACACTTCTTGCAAAGAGCATGAACCTCTCCCGTCATTCTTTCACTAAGCGCATAGGTTTCTAATATATTTATATTATCAACTGGATAAATGCCATCTATAACTAAATCTTTTGTTTGCCACTCAACTTTCGCACCACAGTTAGGGCAATCTTTATTGAGTTTAATAATGTTATACATGCCCATAATAATAATTATAGCAGGATATTATCATTTTTTAGCATATAAAGAATGGGGGTTGGGAATGAGGTTTTTCGGAAAAACGAGAATAACCGAAAAACTTTAAGCTTCAGTTGTTGGACTATTCTCTTCTATTAAAGAGTATTCCAAAACCTGGAGCAACCATACCGTACATAAAAATAACCGCACCTACGCAAGCTGTTTTAGTATCATTCGAGCCTGCCAGTAACAAGCCAGTTGCTATTGCCGCTAATTGAACTTTTATACCTGGGTTGAAAAACCTTTCCGAAAGGCTTCTTTGCTGAAATAGATTATCTACGTTCTCTTCCACTGTCGTATCTCTTTCTCTCATTAATAACTCATTCTAGCAATACCCCAATTCCAGGTAAAGTACGTTTCGCTGAAAATTCAAGCATATTAGTTGAAATATAGTATTAAAACGCTCTCGAAAGTACTAAGTAGAAAAGTATTGTTGAGCTAAAATATAAGATTACATCAATAACCCCAAAAGCCACAGAAACAACTGCGCTTTGTTTTACCGAAACTGTTCCTATCCTATTTAAAACTAAATACAAAGCAAGGACAGAAAACAAGGTTGAGGAAATAACTAAATTTAGGTTTTCCAACCCTAATATTAGAAGAGTAGTAGCCACGCTGCTAACTGAAACCGCGCCAATTAAACTTATATAAAAAGATTGTTTTGTTTTCGTAATTTTTCCTGCCAAAGCTAAAATTACATAAATAATTAAGACTGCAATAACTATACGAACCAAATATGACCTTATAAATCCAAAAAGGTATGCAAACATACTTATTATCCTCAGTAGTGAAAAGGATTGGTATTTATTATTAATTTCCGAGGTACTTTCATACAAATTATCAGGATTATAATAAGCAGTAATCTTCTTCCCGACAGGATAGTTGTCTATTATTGACTGAGTTTCCTCTTTATCATATTTACTAAACTCTAAACTCCTTCCCCTGTAAGGTTTATCGCCAACATTAAATTCATATAAAATCTTAACTGAATATTTACCGTCCTCCTCCTCTTTTATTTGTGAAAAAACCACCTCACTTTCAACTGAAGGCCAATTAAATCCCAAGATAAGAGTTTTTATAAAGTAGGTAAAAATTAATAAAAACGGCAGCACTACAAAAAATATTAAGGATAATCTTTTGTTTCTGTACATAATTATTATGTTATTTTATTAAGGCGTCAATTCCAGGTAGAGTACCTTTGGCTAAAAATTCCAGCATTGCGCCACCACCAACGGAAATCCAGTCAAATTTATCTGTCAGGTTAAACATCGTTAAGGCTGCTTCCGTATCTCCCCCGCCTGCAACTTTATAGGCGGTAGAATTTGCAACTGCTTCAAAAACCCGTTTGGTTCCTTGCCTATGGCTTTCGTCCTCATACTTGCCGATAACTCCCGCAAGAACAATAGTTCTCGCTTTACCGATTTCCTGCTCAAATCTCTCAACCGAGTGCAGTGTTATATCTTCTTTGTCTTGGTTTAATTTGGCAACGATAATTTTCTCATCATGATAATCTTCAGCTAAAAATTCAGGTAATCTACCTGCAACCAATATTTCATCCGCCAAATTCTTAATATTCTCTATCATCTCAAGCTTGTCCTTTTTGATTCCACTGATGAGAAAAATCAAAGGTCTATCAGGACTTTCAATAACTCGACTTAGGTGCTCAACTTCAGCAACAAATCTAAATCCTGCTGCATGGGGTAAAAACTTCGGAATTCCTACAATTGATGCATGAGCTCTATGCGAAACTGCAAATGCTTCATTAACATAAATTTCACCTAAAGACGCTAACTGTCTTGCGAACTCCTCTGCGCCAGCATCCTGAGCAGGGTCGAAGGATTCTCTTGGGTTGAATCTTAAATTTTCGTAAACTACAACCTCTCCTTCAGTGTTTTCAAAATTATCTGAAAAGGTTACTCCTTTTCCTAACATTTCCCCAAGTTTTTGAGAAATTGGCCTAAGACTTAAATCGTCTACTTTGCCCCCCACAGGTCGTCCTTTGTGTCCTATTAAAATAAGCTTTGCGTTTTTTTGAAGTAAATAATCTAAGGTAGGTTTTGCGCTTTCTATTCGTGTCAAATCACCTTCCGGCACATCAAAATCCATTCGTACAATTACTCTTTTTCCAGAAACGTCTAAATCTGTGAGTTTTGGAAGGTTCATCACTTATATTATCTAGTAAGTAACGAGATTAGACAATATTTATTTAATTGAGAAGTTCAATATCCCCTAGACCTTTTGCCTTTTTATAATACTCTTCGTCGCAGGTTAAGAAAGTCGCGCTTTGCGCTTTAGCTAAAACGTGGTACGAAGTATCGTAAACAGTTGTACCTAATTTATAAGATAAAAACAGACTTTCTTTCTGCGATGTTTTACTTAAAGAAATTAGTCTTATATGCAAATCTAAAAATCCCTTAAAAAATTTTTGAGCTTTAGCCACATCACGCTCGTTAAAACGGATTCCGTTTGCGACTTCCATTATTAGAAATTTTGAAGAAATAAGTTCAATTTCACCTGCAGTTGCTGACGAAAATATATCTCTTACGCTTTCCACTAGTGATTTTCTGCTTTCCAGAAGGCCAACAAGGATTACAGAAGCATCGACAACATATCTCTTCATGTTCTTCCTTTTCTAATCGCTGCAAGAATTTGCTTAGTGGTACGCTTTGGCGCAATCTTGCGAAGTTCAAAAAAGGCTTTAACAGGATCCTTGGAGGTCAACTTCTCTTCCAGAATTTTATCCTCAGTGGCCTCAGCCACAAAGCTACTGACCTTTCCTTTTCCAATTAAATTCAAAAGATCTTCGTATATATTTTTGGGTAAACTGACTGTAACTCTTTGATAATTCATATTTATATGAATTAGTTATTTTAATTCATAACTCAATTATGAAAGTATTTCATAACATTGTCAATATGCGCCTTAAGTTTTTTATTCATTTAGTTTTTAGTTCCTTCTAGTATTGACATTCACACACACCCTATAATTTCAGTCATGACTACAACTATACCTGCCAAAATAACAATCGCGATTGGTGAACGAACCATTGAGGTAACACTAAAGGATGCACGTAGCCTTGGCTTCTTAGACAATGGAGCTATTCGCCAAGTAGAAGATATGTATGATGGCGATGGAAATCTTCTCGATCCGGAAGATACACCTTTCGCTGAAGACTTGATAGAAATAAGCCATGCCGCTCGGTCTGGGTGGACTAGTGCCGTTGAAGGGAATAGACCACAAGAGTAAAACTACTCACTTAATTATTTGCCTCGATTTTCTTTATGTCGGATAGTCTTTTCTTGTAACGGGACTTTCCTGAAAACTTGGTTTCCAGAAAAGCTTTAACCATTTTTTTTGCATCTTCATCATTTGTAAAATCAGCTGCAATTACTAACACAGTCATGTCATCATCGTTTCTCCCCGCTTTAACTTGCTCAACGCTCTTTCCAATCGATGCTCTAACTCCATCAAATTTATTTGCTACTATATCTACTCCTACACCGCTACCACACAAAAGGATTCCGCGGGAATTTTTATTTTTAGAGACCAGTGAAGCAACCTCAGACGCATACAAAGTATAATCATCTTTTTCATCTAAGTGGCTGGCTCCGACATCGAAAAACTCATATCCCCAATCAAACAACCACTTTGTTATCTTTTCTTTTAAGACAAAGCCTCGGTGATCCGCTCCGATATAGACTTTCATCCTTTTTGTTGGAAATCTTTGTACCACAAGTAAGCTGCAATACCAAGAAGAATTAGCCCTACAGCTGTAAATAAAGATCCAACACTAAACCCTTCCCCTAAAAACTGAGAAGAAATAACTCCGGCAAAAATAAGTGCAATGCCTATCATTGCCACAAAGGCTCTGATGTAACCTCCACGCCAACCGCTCCTCATATATATCCTTCTGTTAAATCTAATATTTCTTTTTTAGGATCTTTTGCAGCCACAATATCACTTGCTACTGCCACTCCTACCGCACCCAACTCCAAACTTTTTCTAACATCATCAGCAGACTTTATTCCTGCGCCCACAATAAGAGGAAGATCGTGATTTTTAGTTATTTCAACCGCCTTGGCTATAACTTCCGGTTTGGCCTCGGCAACCGAAGTGGTTTTACTTCCAACAAGCTCCGGTGGTTCGTAAGCTACAAAAGTTGGTTTTAATTCTGCAACTTTATCTAATTCGGCCAAATTTGCAGCAAAAACCAATGTTTTTAATCCAACCTCTAGTGCTCGCTGATGAGCTTTCTCTAACTCAGCAAAGTGCTCAAACTTATTTTCAGAATGATTTAAAAAAGTTCCGACCGCCCCGTCTTCAAAAACAGCCTCGGGCAAGATGAAACCGGTGTGAGCTCCGAAAGCTACAGGATCGACATGCTGAGCCCAAATTTCCAGTTTTGAGATTTGTACTACCTCTTTTACATCTGCCGCTTGTACAACCGGAATAATTTTAATCTGGCTCTGATGGGCCACACCCTCCAGAATCTGTACCAACTCAAGGGCGGCAACGCCTGTTCCTTTCTCATAAGTTTTGAAATTAACGAAGATCATCTTAGCAAACTAATACAATTAGTTAAGTCCTAATATTTCATCGATTCTTCCCTTGTCAAAACCGATTATAGTTCCCTTGCTTCCATCGTTTTTGACGATGAGTGTAAAAGGGACCCCTAAAAATCCGCCTGATGCCCGGCCCATTTCTTCTCTTGCCGCATCATCTTGATCAACTAACTTCTCACTAAAAGTCACATTCTTACTCTCCAAATAATCTTTTAACATTTTGCAGTAGGGACAAGTTGTAGTCGTATATACAATAACTTGCATATCTTCCACCTCCTTTCACTTGAAATCTATCACTTTTTACTAGACTAACAAGTAGCCAATAACTTTGAACCATAAAGGTGCATCTAATCCCAATATCTCCCCTGTGGAGGCTGAAACAAAAAAGGTTACGGGTATTGGGTAGTCATACATCTTGAAAAAATCAAATACTTTTTCGCCCTGGACCGAATACTGAAGTTCACGATCTCTCTCAAATAAATTAAGCGCTCGCCCACTTAACCGACTCATTAGCTTTGTTCTTAATGCCGACTCTACTGCCTGGAGCGGAAAAATAGAAATAAATCTTTGGCCACTTGGTGTGATAAGTGAAAGATTTGCAGTTTTCGAATCTATATTCACAGGATATTCTGTTTCGGCAAGCACCCCTTTCTGCTTGAGGGTAAATTTACCATCTTTTATTCCTATGGCAAGTTTCTGAACGTTTGCCCGCTCCTCTATTTCTACCAAACTCACATCTTCCTTACTAACATCTAATTCCTTCGTCTCATTATTGGCAGAAACAACAAGACTAATTTTCTGGTCCGTTTTGCTCAATGTCACGACAGACGATGGAGCAGGAGTCATTTCCGCTGCCTTTTTTATCTCAATGGAAGAATGCTGGGGTATATCAATCTCTTGAGAATCTTCTTCGGAGAGAACATTCCAGATAATCTCGCCATTTTTATCTATCGTCACTAAAGCCGCGTAAAGTGGAGAATTCGCAGAAACAAATATTAAAAACCCAAAAATGGTAGCTAATATTATCTTTTTCACTCAATCTAGAATAACACAAACAGCTAGAAGTTTCCTTCGAGAATGTACTTTTCGGAAGTAGCGTCAGCCTTTTTTTCCAGAGAAATAACTGCTTTAGTATGATCTGAATAGTCTGTCTTTGACTCAAAGTTGAGCATCCACCCACCCTTGCCAAGTTGCAGTCTTCCTGTTGAAATTTGCGAGAAGTTGTCAGACCCCCGATCGCCTCGAACTAGCCAACCCTGATAAAAAGCGCCGGTTTCCGGATCCGGTAAGTCGGCTATTAGTGTATAGGCAAAAGTATTATTCTCGAACTTGCGAGTCGCAATCCCAGATGCAGTCTCTCCAGAAACATCCTTTAATTCTGCCTTGGAGATATCTTCCGGTATCTGAATTTTAAATTTCTCTTCCAACTTCTCCTCTACTGATGAAGAAAGGGTTTCCGGTACTTTCATTTCCTCACTCTGCCGACTTCTTCGGTTCCAGTAGACTATTCCAACAACCAGTAAAAAGCCAACTAAACCTATTACTATATCTCTTCTTTTCATTGTCCTTAAAATAGCAAATCACACACTATGTGTCAATCTGCTCGGAAAACAACAAATTTTCCGCATTTTCCCCGCACTATTTCCGCACTTCGACTCTCCGCCAGCTGGCGGATCGCTCAGTATAGACTTAATCAAGAAGTCTTCATGTACAAACCAAAAAGCGCCAGTACAGATGCAACCAGTAACCACTGAGTAGAAGCCAACCAAATATCGGTTCCCAAATATCCCAATCCTGCAAGGACAATAGAAAGGAGAGATCCAAACATAAGAATTTGCGATAGCATTAACATATCCTTTTTAGCCATTTATACTCACCTCCTATCCTAACCCAAAGCTCGACTTTAAACCAGACTTTTAATCAGATAACCTACAAAAAAAGCTACAAACGCGGCAAATCCACCTACAGTGAATGTTTCGACTCCGCTTGAAATAAGATTACGTTTTGTATAAATAGTTCTTAGGAAACCAACAAGGAAAAGTGTAATACCAACCGAAATAGCGGATAGAATAAAGGGAGATTCCACCTTAATTAGAAAAGGGAATAGAGGTATCAAACCGGAAATATTAAAAGATATAAATGTAATTAAACCGTGCTTTATTGGTGACCCTTCATTTTTCGTGTACTCCCCCTTAACCTCTTCGTACTGAATTTCGCTTTTTACTCCGAGATAATTTCCTGCCGCCATAGAAAATCCATCAGCAAACAGATTTGCAAAACCCAAAATAAGAACTATTTTAGGATCCAAGGAAGCTCCTGCGCTTCCTGCAACAACAGCAAAGGTCGTTACAATTCCGTCACTCGCAGCAAAAACCGCATCGGAAAGATATTCCGCTTTCTCATGAATAGTGATACGTCGCATTACCTTTATGGTAGCATAATTTACCACTTGTAAACCTCCTCCTTTTTGTTAGCATAAATATCAGGTTGTGTTAAAGGAACCAGGTGACCCGCCTCACGTCGATGAGCAACGCGAGTCGAGGTGGGAAATCCTGGACTGTGCCGCAACTGTATCACCTCGCCGAAGCACGGCGAAGGCGGGTAAAGTCCGCTTTCGCATAAAGCTACAGCGAGACAAGTCAGAAAACTAACAACCCTAGTACCTATCTACTTACCCTACGTACGTCGTTTACACTTAAAGTGTAAACGAGTCGAGGGATCCCGAGTCAGGAAATTACATGGCCAAAGTTAAATTAGTTATATTTTCTTTAGCAGTTCTTTTGATCTTCTGGATTACTCTTTGGTTTAGACGTTTTGGGTTCAGTAATTTTCCTAAACCCCAAACCCAAATACTTCCCTCTCCGGCCATCACCCAAAACGCCAATGTCGAGGGCGTATCCGATGAAACATTGCAATCAACCACCATTATCGATTTCGGAAACGGCGGGTTGGTGACTAATAAGGTTTCCGTGAATGAATCGACAACTCCTTTTGACACTCTTTCTGAAACTCTCCAAAAAGAGCAGCTGGAACTAAAAACAAAAAGGTATGATTTCGGAGTATTTGTCGAGTCGGTTGACGGATTTGCAAGCACGGCTGATATGGCTTGGATTTATTTCGTAAACACTGAACCGGGAACTGTTGCAGCCGATCAGTATAAATTGAAACCCGGAGATCTAGTTGAATGGAAATATTTAGCCCCTTCGGAGTAATTTCTAATTGTTAATGACAACCCTGGATACAGAATACAAAATACTAAATACCAAATACTTGTTCCTTGCTCTCTTATTCTTATTAGCTTTTGGGGAAAGAGTTCTTTTTGACTTTGGAGCAAACATGGAGCTGGTCACAACAGCCCTAATCCTTTCCTCTTTTTATGTTGGCAGAAAAACAAGCTTCTGGCTCATTTTCTTCATAATGCTCGGGAGCGACTTACTAATAGGCAATACAAATATCTTCATTTTTACCTGGAGCGGTTTTCTTATTCCTTCGCTTCTGGCACATAAGTTTTCCGGAAGAAGAAATCCAATAAGTAGAACGGTAAACGGATTACTCGCCGGAATAAGTACGGTTGGTTTTTTCTTTGTATGGACTAACTTTGGCGTATGGTTGCTCGGAAGTATGTATCCCAAAACACTACAAGGTCTTATCTTGTCATATATCAACGCACTTCCTTTTCTAAGAATGCAGGCAATTAGCACCTTAGTATTTATCCCCTTTGGATTTCTTTTAACTGAACTTGCAATCGCCCTAGATAAAAAATGGCAATTAGAAAAAAGGTTAAACTCTTTTTCCAGATTTAAGATAAAAGCGATTAATTAATTACGGAGAGTGTGTTCCCCAAGTGAGATACTTTCAGATCTCACGGGGCCCCGTTTGATACTCCGAAGGAGTTATCTAACCGGGGAAGGAAGTGGGTGACCCGCCTCGCGTCGAGGAGCAACGCGAATCGAGGTGGGAATTCCCACGCTGTGCCGCAACCGTTAGAGCCGGAAAACTAGCACTCCCCTCCGCCAGCTGGCGGAATCCCGAGCAGGAAAAATATGTCAGAAAGACTTCGTCCAATCCTTGATCCAAATAGCTACCTTAATTCCTCTGAAAAAGCCCTTGCAACCAATCTGGCCGACGTATTTACAGAAGCAAGTACTGGCCCAGTATGGGAAAGAATAGTTCCTTTTACTCTCAGAGTTGATGGTGTCAATAAGGTCATAAACCCTGAATTGAGTGATCAGGATATACTAACCCTTTACTCCCAAGATACTGAGCTTGAAAGAACTGAATTTAAGGCAGGTAGCGAAATTCGGGATACGCTTCTAAATCTTCCAGATAGATTTGTTTCTGTTTGGATTAGCCCTCCCAATAAAGACTTCAAATATAACGAAGGCAGAATAATTGTCGGTTACAACAAAACAGATGACATAACTGGTTTTAAAGAAATGCAAAGCTATGGCATACCAACTGGGGAAATTACTGCCGACAAACTTTTGTACATATCTTGGAGGCTGGCGGAACTTTCCGAAAAAAATTACAACCTCGACCATCCGGAAGATTTAAGAGAAAGTCCAATTGTTTTCGAACTACCTAGGGAGGAAAAAAGTCCGTGGGAATTTTTAAGAAATTATATTCCTCTTGAAGGGGTATGGAATTCAATAGAAAGTGGAATGGCTAACGCTTTAAAAGAAATTAGGAAAAAAGATGCGGGTGAAATATCGCTTCAATCTTTAGAAGAATTAAAAACTGCGAGCTCGCTTTCTGAGAGATTACTTGTCATAGAAAATGCCAAAAGACATATGGAGGGAAAAGGCCACACAATTGATGTAACAAAGATTTGTTTAAAAGATTTCCTACAGAATAATTACGTCTATACAGAAGTTATCCTTGGAGGAGATGGAAACGTAATTGGCACTACAATAGAAGTAGGTAAGGCTCAACATGTTGAAAAATGTCCTTATTGCGGAGTTAAAATCGGCAGAGTCATAGCACCCGGATATAAATGTGAATGCGGCCAAATCTACGAGGGAAGATGTTAGGCTTAAAACACAAATGACAAATAAACCTATCTGGGTATCCACTTAACACCACTAACTAATTCCTGTATTCTAAAGTCTCGA
>CAZVJU010000016.1:0-25954 GCA_964627195.1 uncultured Gammaproteobacteria bacterium
CTAATACGACAATTCAGATGTTAAAGAGCTACGACAACTGAGATGTTCCATTACATTTATCGAATGAGACTAAGGACTTGACGAGGGAGTGGGGTGGACATTAAAATAGCTACATCGACATTTACTAAAAGCGTTTGATTCCGAATTCCATCGGAAAAGCTGAAAGGAGTCAAAAACCTTTCCGTCTAACTACGTAACAGTTATAAATTAAGTATTGCTTCATGGTGGCACCTACCTATGAGATACCAAGTTATCTCACGGGTCCTAAAGCTTCAAAGAAAGGATATAATTAAAAAATGGAAGAAGATTTTTCCGGCTGGACTGGGGTGGAGCGAAGAATGACCCCAAGAGAAAATACGATTGTAATTGTGAGGCACGCGGAGAGTGTGGCAAATGCGCAAGGTATTTACCAAGGTCAAACCCATGATACAGATTTATCGGAGTTGGGGAAAAAACAGGCACAGGCACTAGCTGCAAGACTTAAAACCTTCGGCGTTCGGAAAATAATTTCTAGCCCATTAAAGAGAACCCATCAGACAGCCCTTGCCGTTGCAAACGAAGTTGGCTGCAAAATTGAGATTAACCTAGCGTTGATTGAGACAAACCACGGAATTTGGGAAGGCAGACACAAAGATTGGATTGCCCAAAACTTTTCAGATATCCATGAATTATGGCAGCACAAACCAAGTGAGGTGATTTTTCCAGACGGCGAATCTTATATGGATACTGTCACAAGAACACTGGGTTTTTTAGAAAATTCAGCACTTCCGGCAAACACACTCGTTGTGACACATGACAACATTTTAAGAGCTATGATTTCTTTAATTAATAATACGGATATTGATAAAATATGGGAAATCCCTTTAGAAACCGCAGCATTAAATTTTTTTGAAGTCAACAAAGTTAATCAAAAAAACCTATTTCGTGCCTTGAAGTTAAATGATAGTGATCATCTTGTAGGCTTGAGAAATAATGTGAGTGTACACGCGCTTTGAGAGTATAATCGAATTATGATTGACATCGAACTATTACGAGCCGATCCGGAGAAAGTCAAAAAGGCAGTTGCTGCGAAGCAGTTTGATGTTTCATTAGTGGACAAAGCCGTAGAGTTGGATGCCCTCAAAAGAA
Source organism: uncultured Gammaproteobacteria bacterium (assembly GCA_964627195.1). Lineage (GTDB taxonomy): Bacteria > Patescibacteriota > Microgenomatia > UBA8517 > UBA8517 > CAZVJU01. Next base: position 1,129 of record CAZVJU010000016.1, read on the forward strand.
AACTTATGGTGGAGGTCCAAACTTTCCAAGCCGAAAGAAATAAAATTGCCAAAGAGAAGAATATTGAAGAAGGTAAGAAAGTTAAGGCAAAGCTTCAGGAACTTGAGCCCAAACTGGAAAAGGCCGAAAAGGACTTCTTGGAAGTTTTTAAAGAGGTTCCGAATATTCCGCTTCCTAAGGTTCCAATCGGCAAAAACGATAAAGAAAACATTGAAGTTCGGAAATGGGGGGAACCAAGAAAACTTTCCGCCAAAGGCGGACCAGCCTCTGGCTGGGATTTTGAGCCGAAAGATCATCTTGAACTGGGAAAAGCTTTAGGTATTTTGGATTTTGAAACTGGTGCAAAAGTCACAGGATCGCAATTTTATTTTCTGTATGGTGACGGGGCGCTTTTGGAATTGGCGCTCATATCGTATGTATTTGAGCTTTTGTCTAAAGAAGGTTTTACTCCGGTAATTACTCCTGACTTGGCGAAATCTCGATATTATCTTGGAACCGGCTATATGCCAAAAGGTAATGAGGCACAAACCTACACTATTGAAGGGGAGGATTTGGGGCTTATCGCAACTGCTGAGGTTACATTAGCTGGAAAACACGCCGATGAGATTATTGCTGAGGATCAATTACCATTGAAATATATTGGCTACTCTCACGTCTTCCGTCAGGAGGCAGGAGCTTATGGAAAATACTCCAAAGGGCTTTACCGGGTACATCAATTTACCAAAGCTGAAATGTTTATTTATTGCAAACCGGAAGAAAGTGAGGCGATGCACCAGCATATTTTAGAAATGGAGGAAAAAATTTACCAGAATTTAGGATTACCATATCGGGTTCTTGAGATGTGTACAGGAGATTTGGGTGCGATGGCAGCTCGAAAATTTGATATTGAAGCTTGGATGCCGTCCCGAAGTGAGTATGGGGAAGTAACTTCAACCTCAAACTGTACTGACTATCAAGCAAGAAATTTGAATATAAAGTTACGGCGCAGAAACGGAAAGACAGAATTTATCCATATGTTAAACGGAACCGCTATTGCCACATCACGTACACCTCTGGCTATTTTGGAAAATTACCAAGAGGCCGATGGCTCTGTGGTCATTCCTGAGGTGCTTCGAAGGTGGATGGGGAAAGACAAAATTGTAGCAGTAGTCAAATAATATGTAGTTAGGGCTTGTAATACCTTTTACCACTTAGTTTTTCAGGAAGCAGGGATTCTTTAGTATATTTCTCATAGCCTTTGCCGTAACCTACTTCTTTCATTAATTTTGTGACAGGATTTCGAATTTCCATGGGAACCGGCAAATTGCCGTATTTTTTGACATCTTCAAGAGCTGCTATGTAGGCGTTATAGGCGGAACGGTCTTTTTTAGCAAGTGCAAGATAAACCGTTCCTGCCGCCAAATTTTCCTGACATTCTGGATAACCAATAGTTTCACAGGCTCTGAAAACTTCGTTGGCGACAACAAGGGCAGTAGGTGAAGCAACATCCTCCGAAGCAAAAACCACCATTCTTCGTGCAATATAAAGTGGGTCCTGGCCGGCTTCGACCATACGAGCCAAAAAGTATAAAGCTGCATCAACTTGCGAAGCGCGCATACTTTTAATAAATGCCGAGATTACATTATAAAATTCTTCGCCTTGTTTATCGAAAGTTAGCTGGCGGCGTTGTAAAGCATTCTCAATAAGATTGATAGAAATTACACCCCCGAGGTGTGCCGCGCTCGTTTCACCGCCTCGGGGGTGGGTGCGAGACGGAATAAGATTAGAGGCAATTTCCAGAACATTTAATAAAACTCTGGCATCGCCGTTTGAGGATTCGAGTAAAAACTTTTTAGCTTTTAGATTTATCTTGGTCTTTAATTCTTTCAATCCTCTTTTTACAATTTGCCCTAATTCTTTTTCAGAAAGTTGATTCAGATTTGCGACTCGGGAGCGCGAGAGAAGCGGCCCAATAACTTCGAAAGATGGGTTTTCGGTTGTTGCGCCTATTAAAATAATTTGGCCCTTTTCTACGTAGGGAAGAAGTTTGTCTTGCTGTGCTTTATTGAAACGATGGATTTCGTCAATAAAGACGATAGGCGAATGATCTTGTAAGACCCGGTCTTTAAAGGGTAACTCCGGCAAGGTGGTTTTTGAACGAGAGTTTGAGAGGGTGTTTTTTCGGTAGCCAATAACGTTTTCTATATCTTTACTTGAAGTATTAACTGCAGAAAATTCGTAAAATTCTCTTTTAATTTCACTTGCAATAATTCTGGCCAATGTTGTTTTTCCGCTCCCCGGAGGTCCCCAAAAAATCAAAGATGGGAAAAATCCGGAGTTTTTCGCATTGTCGATAAGAGTTTTAATAATTCCATTCTTACCTACCAAATGGTCCTGCCCGACAAATTCAATTAACTTTCTGGGTCTTAATTTTTCCGGAAGCGGAACATTTTCCATGTAAGTCATTGTAACCCAAACATATACCGAATAAAAGTAGGGAAAAATTTTGTCCCTGCCAGCATTGCTTTCGCATGCGTTGCAGGCGGGCAAATAAAATGCGAAAAACAACTATGCTACACTATTTAAGTGGAAGCGAAAGATATAAGAGCGATATTACCGAAACCAAGATTGACACTGGATAGACTTGGCCAAATCACTTTTACTATTAAAGAAGTAACAAAACTTGTTTTCAGAATAAAACCGAAACTTCTTGTAATAGTCTTTATTTTAAACGCTATTTTGGGCTTTTCTTCTGTACCGACTTTTTACTTGGAGAAGTTAATTATTGATAATCTCGTCTCAGTAGTCAAAAACCCAGATTGGCAACCGGTATTTTATTCTACAATTCTTTTGGTCGGATTATCACTTTTTGTTTCCCTTGTCAGAAATATTTTGAGTAGTATAAACGGGTTTCTGAGACGCAATCTTTCGCGCTATTTTGATGCGGAGCTGGATGCGCTTTTAGGCAACAAAATTTCCCAACTTTCACTTGCGACTTTGGAAAATCCCGAATTCCGCGATCGATTTAATAAGGTCGAGCGGGAATCGGGCAGACGCGCCTGGGAACTTATGATTCCGATTTCCGATATTCCCAACTATCTTGTCGGCTTTATATCTGCCTCGGCGGTCCTTATTTTGGTCCACCCTCTTATTTCGGTCGGCATTTTTATAGTCTCGATTCCGCGCTTTTTTGTCAATTCCAAATTTATCAAAGAAGAATATAACCTTCACACAGAACTAGCTCCGAAACACAGAATTTGGTCATGGGTTCGAAATTATCTTGTGCAAAATAGGAACTTTATGGAGATGAGAATACTCGGCCTGTCCGATTATCTTACTGAAAAAATGAGGAAGGTGGTCAAAGAAATCCTAAGCAAAAGGGAAAAATTGAGCAGGAAAAGAGAAATCTGGGGCTTTTTTTCTTCGTTACCTTTGAGCTTGTATGAATTCGGCATTTCAGTATTCTTGGTTTTCTGGGTAGTCATTGGCAAAATCACAGTCGGTTCACTGCAGCTTTACCTAAGATCTCTGCGGAGTGCAGAACAGAATTTAACAGGATTGGTTTCATCCTTTTTGGATATTTATGAAAATTATATTTACGTTACAGATCTGATTTGGTTTTTGGGACTAACTGATGAGGAAGAAAATTCCGGTATTAAAAAATACACCCCTGATGAAGATAATCTGAAGGTAGAATTCAAAAATGTCTGGTTCAAATATCAAAAGAAACAACAGTGGGTGATCCGCAATATTTCCTTCTCAATTTCTCCTGGAGAGAAAATTGCATTTGTCGGAGTAAATGGCGCCGGCAAGTCCACACTAATCAAACTACTTGCAGGTTTTTATTATCCGCAAAAGGGCGAGATTTTGGTTGGAGGATACAGAATTGAGGAAATCGATTTAGTAAGCTGGCGGAAAAAGCTTGCCATTCTTTTTCAGGAGTTTGAACTCTACCCGTTTAGTGTAAAAGAAGCGATTGGATATGGTGATGTTGAGCGGTTGGAAAATAGTGCAGAAATCAAAGAGGCTGCGGTAAAAACCGGAATAGATGAATTTGTCGATAGTTTGTCTCAGGGCTACGATACGCCACTCGCACCTGAGTTGGAGGGAGGAATCCGCCCCTCAATTGGTCAATGGCAGAGATTTGGATTGTCAAGAATGCTTTTCAGAAAGTATGCAAAAGTTTTAATTCTTGATGAACCGACAAGTAATGTTGATCCTGAAGCTGAAGAAAAAATTTTCGAAGAACTGGCTCAGATTACAAAAAATAAAATTCTCGTGTTTGTAACCCAACGTTTTTCCACAGTCAGAATTGCAGATAGAATTTTTGTTATAGAGGCAGGGAAACTTATTGAAGAGGGTACCCATAAACATCTTATAAAATTAGGCGGTAAATATGCCCGATTGTATAATTTGCAAGCACAGGCATATATAAATAGTAATTAGCACTTAGCAATTGGCAGTTAATAAAAGATGGGGAAATTGATTGATTTTTTATCCGGAACGAAGGTATTGGAAAAAGTGAAATCGCCAATTAACGGTGAGATTGAGGTTATAAGAAGCTTGGCCTTTGGAACTTATATCCAAGTAGCCAATCTTACCCAATCAGGCGGGATATTATTTGATGTGTGGAAAAAACCGTTAAAGAAAGTAGCTGGAAGCAAAAAACAGGTAGCTAGTGTTTTAATTTTAGGGTTAGGTGGGGGAACAGTTGTAAAGCTTGTAAAGAAATTCTGGCCGGAGGCGAAAATTACAGGGGTTGATCTCGACCCGATTATGATTGAATTGGGGAAAAAATATTTAGGACTTGATGAAAAGGTCGTTGAGATTTCTATTTCCGATGCCTTTAATTTTCTTGCAACTTACGACTCACAACACACAACTAAGTTTGATTTAATTCTTATTGATCTTTATGTAGGTGATGACTTTCCTAAGAAATTTGAATCCGAAAACTATATACAGCGTACAAGGACCATCCTTGCAAGTGGTGGCATAGTAATTTTTAATAGGCTTTATTACGGTGAAAAAAGGGCCCAGTCTATGAAATTCGGCGAGAGACTCGAAAAGATTTTCAAAAAAGTAGAAATTGTTTTTCCCGAAGCAAATGTGATGTTTATTTGTAAGGATGAATGACAACCCCTTTTGAGTTATGTTTACCTGTTTAGTCCAGACTTGGAGAGGATTTTGAGGTAAAATAAAGGGTTCATATGTTAGGCATATTTTCAAAGATTCTCGATATTAACCAGCGCGAAGTTGAGCGATTGAGAAAAGTTGTTGATAAAATTAACGAGTACGAAAGCGAATTCAAAAAACTAAAGGCGGATGACTTTCCAAAAAAGACGCAGGAATTTAAAAAGCGCATTACTGATGGCGAAGAGTTACAGGATTTAATTCCTGAGGCATTTGCTCTGGTGCGTGAAGCTTCTGTAAGAGCGTTGGGGCAAAGGCCTTTCGATGTTCAATTGATCGCGGCTGTAGCACTTTTCGAAGGCAAGGTTGCTGAGCAAAAAACTGGTGAGGGGAAAACTCTTTCTGCTGTCGCACCTTTGTATCTTCATGCTCTTCGGGGAAAGGGTGCTCACCTCGTTACGGTAAATGATTACTTGGCGCGTATCGGTACGGGATGGATGGGGCCAATATATCATTATCTTGGTTTATCGGTAGGTGTGATTATTCAGGAAGGCAAATCATTTATCTACGATCTTACTCATGTGGATAAAAGTCATGGGGACGAGAGATTATCGCACTTAAAACCGGTGGAGAGAAAAGATTCTTATGCCGCGGATATCACTTACGGCACGAATAATGAATTTGGTTTTGATTATTTGCGGGACAACATGGTTCAGGATGTGGCGCAGATGGTTCAAAGAGGCCATTACTTCACAATCGTTGACGAAGTCGACTCGGTTCTTATTGATGAGGCTCGAACCCCGCTTATCATCTCAGCCCCAGATACCGAACCCACTGACAAATATTTTAAATTTGCTCAAATGGTCGACAAGCTTAATCCCGATACCGATTTTACGATTGACGAAAAAGTAAAAAGTGCAACTTTAACCGAGCACGGAATAACCCGGGTTGAGAAAATTCTCGGGGTAGTGAATTTATACGAGAAAGATTGGGAAACGATTCATCATATTGAAAATGCTCTCCGTGCCAAAACTTTGTATCTACAAGATAGGGAGTATGTAGTAAAAGATGGTGCTGTTACTATAGTTGATGAGTTTACCGGCAGGCTTATGTTTGGGCGCCGCTGGAGTGACGGCTTGCATCAGGCAGTGGAAGCAAAAGAGGGAGTTCAAATTCAGCAAGAGAGTAAAACACTAGCTACAATTTCATTTCAAAATTACTTCCGGATGTACTCAGTTTTGTCCGGAATGACAGGAACAGCTTCTACGGAGGCGGAGGAATTTAAGAAAATTTACGCTCTTGAAGTTGTGGTTATTCCGACTCATAAGGACATGGTTCGGAAGGATCATCAGGATGTCATTTATAAAACAATACGTGCTAAATACGGCGCAGTTGTTGGCGAAATAATTGAGAGGTATAAAAAAAGCCAGCCTGTTTTAGTTGGTACGACTTCGATAGAGAAAAACGAAATTATAAGCGAGTATTTGAAACGCAAGAAAATTCCGCACAATATGTTGAATGCCAAAAACCATGAGAAAGAGGCGGGAATAATTTCTGACGCAGGTAAACCCGGGGCAGTAACGGTCGCTACAAATATGGCCGGCCGGGGAGTCGATATTGTCTTGGGAGGATCAGTCCCGGATCGTCAAGAGGGGATTTCTCAAGAAAAATTTGAGAAGACAAAAGAGTTTAAAGATTGGCAGGCAAGACACGCCTCAGTTGTGAAAGCCGGAGGATTGCATGTTATCGGGACTGAACGGCATGAGTCAAGGCGTATTGACAATCAATTAAGAGGCCGTTCAGGTCGTCAAGGAGATCCTGGGAGCTCCCGATTTTATCTCTCACTGGAAGATGACCTTCTGCGGATTTTCGGCGGTGAGCAGATTGGGTCGTTGATGGACAGATTAAATCTTCCCGAGGATCAGCCGATTGAAAATAGGTTAATTTCGCGGGCAATCGAGCAAGCCCAGGTGAAAGTTGAAGGCTTTCATTTTGATGCCCGGAAAAATCTCGTTGAATACGATAACGTAATCAACCAGCAAAGAGAAATTATTTATAAACAACGTCAGGAAGTTTTGGAATCGAAGAAATTGAAAGACGAAATTCTGGATAAGTTAATGCAGCAAGTTGACAAAATTATATTACTTTCCCAAAAAGCTGATACAAACGAGTTAGATAATGAAAAAGTAGTAGTTAATCTTTTGGAGATTGTGCCTTTTGATGATAATTCCATAGCCAGAATAAAAGGCGAAATAGATAAATTGGAAGGTTCTGAAAAAGTTAAGGAATTTTTGGTCAAGGTGGTTGATGATGTGTATTCCTCCAGGGAAAAGAATATGGGTGGGGAGGTAGTCAGACAAGTCGAGAAATTTGCTTACTTAGGCTCGATTGATAAACACTGGATTGAGCATATCGATCACCTTGATGGACTTCGTGAGGGTGTGCGCTTGCGGGCTTACGGCCAAAGAGATCCTTTGGTTGAGTTTAAAAACGAAGCATTTGGTTTATTTGAGAGTTTACTTAATCGAATTGACGACGAGCTTGCCCGGAGGATATTCAGAATCGGTGTCATGCAAGCCCCGCGGCCTGAAATTCCTTTGGAGAGAGCTACTACCAATGTTGATACATCCGATGCCTCAGGACTTGTCGATACCGTTACTCCCGAGCTGGGTGCGGAGAAAGGTCAACCCGCCTTCGCTGGAGCTTTGGCGGACAGGACCGCCTTTGCCAGTACGAACAACAAAGAGCAAAGTGCAAAGAGAAAGATCGGTAGAAATGATCCTTGCTGGTGCGGGTCAGGTAAGAAGTGGAAACGCTGTCACTATCCTCAATTAGGATAACCAGCGTTGACATCCTGAGTGTAATCGAAGGATGGAAAAAATGCCACTACCCACAGTATGGGTAAAAATGTGAAGTCCTGAGTGAATCCGAAGGAAAAGAAATGCCATTATCCGCAAGTTGGTTGAAATATTGAAGAGTTGTATTTATTAAATTAAATTAGGATATTTTTGCATCACTTTATCGTAAAATGGTCTTGTTTGTTTCAAAAAGTCTTGATCTATTTCTTTGTGGGTTATTCTATATTCATCAACCAAAGGTTTCATTTTGAGTGCAAAAGCGAGATGGTGTGGGTTCCAGCGATTTTTTTCTCTAAGACCCTTTTCTAATCTGCTTTTATTTTTTAAACATTCCGTTTCAAAATAGTCATAATGCCAAAGATAGGCTAGTGCTTCATTAAATGTAGTAAGAAAGTTAGTTTGTTTCTGAGTAATTTTTGGTTTTTTTCCGACAAGCTTAAACCTCAATTTTCCTAAGAATGGATCATATTGAAGATGTAGGCTTTCATGGAAAAGTACTCTGAGGATTGAGTAGATATTAAAATCTTTACTAATCCCGAGGATTATTAAATTTGGTTTTATTGCAGATGAACTGGCATAATTTGGTTGCCAAACTATAGCGACTTGTATTTTTAAGGTTTCTTTATCGGCATAGTCGCCTAGAAATTTTCTGAATTGGTCAAGTAAAGAAAGAGTTTGGGTTTTGAGAAGAGCATGCTTAAAATGTTTTTTGAATAAAATTGGGTCAAGGTATTTATTGCCTTTAAATTTTGGTCGGACTAATTTGTCAATCAAAGAGAAAACTTTAGGTAAATTCTCTTTTAGAAGTTTGTCTTTGGTAGTTCGAACAATTAAATTTTCTAGTTTCGGAATATTACTGACCGATTTGGAAAAAACCTTTAGATTAAAATAAGGTATCTGTCTTGTAATATTATTTAACTTAACCCATGTTTGTTTAATTAAACTCAACTCTCTGGTATTTAAATTATTTTTGAACACATCTAAGATATTTTTCCCTCGACCTGTGACCTGTGCTGCTCCTAAAGAATCAAAAATAATATACACACTCATGGGATAGGTACAAATAAAATTATATTTCGGCTTTACCACTTTGATAATTGTAACATTCCTAAATATATAGCCTGGGAGGTACGCTTTCTTACCATCAGTTTCACCATCGATGGCTTATTGAAGCTAAACTGATGGTTGGTTAACCACGCCATCATGGTGTGGTTGGTGGATGGTGATGGTTACTCTTAATATTTCAATTTCTTCTACGATTCTTTACAATCGAATCTATATATTCTAATATCTTCTAAGATTTTCTAATATTAGCCAATATCTTCTAACCTATGTTGAAACATAAATATAAGGAAACAGAAGAAATCAGAAAGTTGCTAAATGAGATTGAGGCTTTAAAAATAGTTTTTGAAACTATCAAGCCTTTGCCCCACGTTGAAGAAAACATAAGACGGGAATCCATCCTCAAAAGCGCCGTTTATTCAGCCAGGATAGAAGGTAATCCCTTAAGACTGGAAGACATTAAAACTGGTTCTATTTCCCCCTCATCAAAAAATATCTCACAACTTGAAGTATTTAATTTGCATCGTGCTCATAATTTTGTCTACAGCAAAGATGCTCCAAAGAAAATGAATTTGCAGTTAATTAAAGACCTTCATCATCTGGTTATGAAAAATATATCGACTAATGCAGGAAATTTTCGCACTGACCCTTGGGGAATTTTTAATCCTGCAGGCATTACGGTTTACTTGGCTCCTGCCCATTTCAATATTCCTAAACTAATGTCGGAGTATATAACACTTATTAAAAATTGTAAGAATAATACTCCGGTTAAATCTGCAATTTCACAATTTATGTTTGAAAAAATTCATCCATTTGCCGATGGAAACGGAAGAGTCGGAAGACTAATTTCTTCACATATCATGAATCAAGAAGGCTATGGTTTCAGAGGTTTAGTTTCGATGGAAGAAACGATTGATAAGAATAGGGAGGCTTATTATGCTGCACTGGAACCGAGTACAGATGTAAATCCGTTCGTTGTATTTTTTCTTGCATCTTTTGTCACTCAGACGAAAGAAGTTCTTAATAAACTAAGCGAGAAAAGGGAAGAATTACCTGAAGACAGTCTTCTCCCCAGAAGAAGGGAAATATTAGAAATTATTAAAGATCATCCCTATTGTTCTTTTGACTTTGTCTCGAGAAGATTTTCGGCAGTTAACATTAAAACACTTCATTACGATTTAAAGAAACTCCAAGTGGATGGATTTATAATAAAAGTTGGTAAAACTCGTGGAGTGGTATACAAAGTAAAGTAAATTAAAAGAAGGATCGGTAAAAACTGTACCGGGTTATTTAAAAATCTGTAAGAATAGTTTCTGTAACGATTCTCTGATTTCTTCTATCCTCTCCCTGATTAATTCAGAAAGCGACTGTTTCTGATCCTCCTCATTATCGGGGACTGCGGTTGGAGTGGGCGAGAGAATGGGAGTCGGAGATAGATTTCCTGTTGGATTCAATGTTTCGTCCAAAGGACGATCAGCCTCTGGCTGAGGACTTGGACTCGTTGAAGTTGATTTTTCATCCACATTGATTTCTCCCGGACCTTCAAGTTTCCATTCTTTATCGTTAATTTTAACTGAAGACGTGCCTTCGCCCTCCTGGCTGATATTTACCTTTGTGCTGGTTTCCGATTGATATGAGTTAACTCTACTACCGGTATTTACGTTATTGTTAATATATACTTGAGTACTTGAATTTCCACCAGTACCACTATGACTGCTCGCCCGTATATTATTGGAAATTCCTCCTTCAACAGTTGAGGCAAAGACTAAATAAACAAATGTGATCAGAAGTACGGCAGGTAATTTCATGGTGTTATTCATTATACGACACTAGGTCAAGGCGATTTTTTTTAGAGCGTTGACAGAGGTAAGGTTATCTATTAAACTTTCACTTACTGCAAAAATGGCAATAAAACGTACTGCTGGCTTTTTGGAAAGATTAACCCCAATTCTACTTATCGCAACTATTGCACTTTCTTTTGTGGTTGGGAATTTGTGGGAAAAAGTAAAGGGACTTGAGGCAGGGTCAACTAAAGTCCAAGGTACACAAGCCGGAGCTCAAACGCCGTCAGGTACCCAACCGGCGCAGGTGCAGGTAACCCTTGATAATATCAAAGACGTTTTTAAAAAAGATATTATTAAGTTCGGCGACGAAAATAAAAAACTTCTTCTTGTCGAAGTAGCTGATCCCAGCTGTCCTTATTGTCATGTTGCAGCTGGCAAGAATCCTGAGTTAAATAATCAAGTCGGCGCCCAGTTTAAGTTAATTTCCGATGGCGGGACATATGATCCGCCTGTTATCGGAATGAAAAAGTTATTGGATGAAGGAAAAGCATCATTTGCCTATATATATACTCCCGGTCATGGGAATGGGGAAATGGGAACTAAAGCGCTTTATTGCGCTTATGAGAAAGGCAAGTTTTGGGAAGTGCATGATCTTTTGATGACAAATAAAGGCTATGAACTTTTGAATAACACTGTAAAAAATGATAAAACTAAATCTCAGGAACTTGCCCAGTTTCTGGCTTCAGCCGTTGATTCTTCATTTTTAAAAAGTTGTCTTGATGGCGGTAAATACGACTCAAGATTACAAAGCGATGTTGCTTTAGCCCAAAGTTTAGGAGTACAGGGAACACCCGGCTTTTATGTAAACGCTCAAAATTTCGCCGGCGCCTATAGCTTCAAAGATATGGAATCTGCGGTAAACGAGGCGTTAAACTAAAAATTAGATAGAAAATTTAGACCACACTTTTTTGTATATCCATGACAGGTAGAACACACGATGCGATGGCATTTGCTTCTTTAGTCACTATAGCCGCGCTATTTCCTCCTCAATCCCTTAAACTAACGACCTTAGCTGTTTCGATAATTGGTACTGATATTGGGGCGTTACTTCCCGACATTGACCAGGCCGGAAACCGCCTTTGGGATTTGCTGCCATCCGGCCATATTCTAGGGAGGATTTTCAGAAGAGTATTTTATAAACATCGGACCCTGACACATTCTCTCATTGGGGTATTTGGGATCTATAAACTTCTTGAATGGATCTTACCAAAGTTTTTAAACTCTGGCTTTTTAGATTCTCGAGTTGTTCTTGCGGCAATTATGATCGGGTATATTTCTCATCTTGTTGCGGACAGTTTTACGGAGGAAGGTCTGCCGCTTCTTTTCCCCATAAATATTACTTTCGGAATTCCACCAATAAGAAGAGTAAGAATAAAAACAGGTAAGTGGTTTGAAAATCTAGTTGTCTATCCGGGGATTTGGATTTATCTGGTTTGGTTTATTCATACTAACCAGGAAAAATTGATCCGTATTTTACGGTTAACTGGTTGATAAAATAGTATTGAAATTTTGATAGTGTATGTAATATAGTTGACTCGCGATGTCATCAGTATTTGAAAATGCAAAAAAACAAATCGATTCTGTTGCCAGTCTTCTAACTGAAGACTATCCGGATAAAAAAAGATTTGGCCGAGCGATACGACTTCTTAAAGAACCTCAGCGGGTTTTAAAGAAAAAAATTGCAATAAAGTTAGATAGTGGAAAGTCAAAAAGTTTTCAGGCTTACCGATCGCAACACAACGATGCCCGTGGTCCGTTTAAGGGAGGAATCCGCTTCCACCCTCAAGTTTCGGAAGATGAGGTAAAAGCGCTTTCGACATGGATGAGTATTAAGTGTGCTGTTGCGGGAATTCCATTTGGTGGAGGGAAAGGTGGAATTGCACTAGATCCAAAAGAATTTTCAGAGGCAGAACTTCAAAGACTGTCAAAAAAGTACGCAGATTTTTTAGCTCCTTTTATTGGTCCATGGCGCGACGTTCCTGCTCCTGATGTTAATACTGGTGAGCGCGAGATGGCATGGATGCTTGAAGCCTATGAGAAAAAGATTGGTTGTCATGCTCCGGCAACTTTTACGGGAAAGCCAATTGAACTGGGGGGTTCTTTGGGGCGGATAGAGGCGACAGGTCAAGGCGGATTTTACGTTCTCCAAAACTATATACACCGTGTAAGGAACATCCCTGCACGTACAACGGTTGCTGTCCAGGGGTTCGGAAATGTAGGGTATTGGTTTTCCTACTTCGCTCAAAAAGAAGGCTATAAAGTTGTTGCTGTTTCTGATTCCAGCGGAGCAATTTTAAATTTGAAAGGCCTTGATATTGAGAAACTGGCAAAGTTAAAAGAGGATTTGGGATCATTTGATGAAATAGTAAAGAAGTTCCGTCCAAAGGATGGTCAGCCTTTGGCTGATAGGTTTATAAGTAACGATGAATTATTAGCATTACCTGTTGATATTTTAGTTCCGGCTGCATTGGAAAACTCAATAACAAGCGAGAATGCTAAAAAGGTAAAAGCAAAAGTCGTACTCGAGATGGCGAATGGTCCGACAACTCCTGAAGCCGAGGAGATACTTCTTTCAAAGAAAGTAGATATCCTACCTGATGTTTTATGTAACACAGGCGGCGTAACTGTTTCTTATTTTGAATGGGTGCAGAATCTCCATGGTTACCGCTGGACAAAAGAGAGAGTTAACGAAGAATTGAAAATAATTATGGATAAAGCCTTTGAAGAAATTTATAAAGTAGTTCACCACAAGAAAGTATCCTACCGCAAAGCAGCCTACGTTTTAGCTGTCAAAAGAATAATCGATGCGATGATGCTAAGAGGGAGAGTATAAAAAAATCTAAATACCACTAAGTTATTTATTGTCAGGTGAGGGTTCGTAATAAGTAATACCTCCTCCGTAGTAATCTCCATATATCTCTCTTAATACCTTATCGCTTCTTCGAAAAGCCTCATCTGGGTTTAATTGTTCGGTATCTCTCAAAAGTGATACTCCTTTTACAGGAATTTTTGTGAGGAATGTTGCTTTATTTCCTGTAAATCTGCCAAAAATATTATGAGCATATGGAACTTCTCCGGTAGTTGTAACTGGTGGGGGTTTTAAAACACCTCTTAAATTATCGGCTAAACTTCTGACAATTTCTTCAGTTTGGGCTCTACCCCCCGTATATATTGTAAAAACCTTTCCTTCACGGACATCGCCACCACTTAAATATTTATGATGTAAGTCCCGTGCTATTAAAGATCGAGATATTGCTCCTGCATCGACGGGGTCACAATTTAGGTGAATTTTGTACCCTTCGTTGGGATTATTATTAATAAACTTCCATTTCCCTTCTGCAGAATGATGCATATAAGGATCTTGCACGGCGATAAATGGCACTTCTTCTTTTGCTGCACCTTTCTGAGCCTTGTTTATTTGATTGAGGGCTGAGGTAAAATCCGATTCATCCATTGGTCTTTTTATTATACCTATTTTGAATTTCGGGGATGAGATATTCTGAAAATGCGCGGGTAATATCGTAATCTGCTTGCCATCCCCAATCTTTTTTTGCTGCGGAATCGTCAATTGCTGCTGGCCAGCTATCTACAATTTTTTGCCTTGCAGGATCAGGGACGTAGCTTATCGCGGAATCAGGAAAAACTTTGTTAACTAACTCAGCAATTTCTTGGGCAGAAGCAGAGAAACCAGAAACATTATAAACATCTTTAGTTAACTTTTCCCTCGGCGCTTCAGTTAATTGAAGTAGAGCCTTTACAGCATCAGGCATGACCATAAAGGGAATAATTGTGTCGGGACGGACAAAACTTTCGTAACCCTCACCTCTGGCAGCGGAGTGAATCATCTCGGGTGCGTAATCGCTTGTTCCGCCGGAAGGTATAGTCAAAGCACTTATTATGCCGGGGAAACGAACCGATCGAAAATCAATTGGCGAAAAATTATGGGTAGTATCGTCCATAGGACGATCGACCTTTGGTCGAAGTTGTGAGTAGTGAGATGAATAGTAATTCCCAAGCATTTCACAATAGAGTTTATTTATCCCATACATGGTAATCGGTGAGTTAAAATCAGTTTCTTTTAGTGTTCCCGAAACCTGTTTTGTTTTTAGATCAGAGAGACCATAGACCGCGATAGTTGACGGGAAAACAAATTTAATTGTGAATTTGCCCTCGAGACCTATCTTGTAAGCTGCGCTCAGAAGCGATGCAGTTCCATTGACATTAACATCATGCGCTCGTTCCGGATTTTTCTCGCCGGATGTGGAAAGAATTGCGGCTAAGTGAAAGATTGTAGTTATTTGATGTTCCCTCAAAAGATTCTCGACCACATCTTTGTCCAGAATATCAGCTACTATTATCTCGTGGGCATATTGCTTTAAGTCATCGTCCAGTTCTCGGATGTCCAGAGTTATGGCGTTATAGCCCTTCATTTCCGAGAGTTTAGGGAGTAAGGCGTGGCCAACTTCGCCGTTGGCACCGGTAATAAGAACTGTTTCTTTGTTATCCATTTAAATTATTACTTTTAAGTCTTTACCGATTTTCTCAAATGCCTCAAGGGCTTTGTCTAAATCACTTGTATTATGAGCTGCACTCATCATTACCCTGATCCGGGCAAGTCCTTCGGGGACAGTCGGATAGCCTATTGCCATAGCAAAAATTCCGGCTTGATATAGTTTTCGACTAAACTCCCTAGCCAGTTTTATCTCACCCAACATAACAGGGACGATGGGAGTTGTGCTTTTGCCGATATCGAATCCCAACTTATGCATTTTTTCTTTAAAATAATTTGTATTTTCCCATAGTTTCTCTACGAGTTTTGTTGAGTTTTGAAGGATTTTTACGGAAGCTATACATGAAGCTACATCCGCGGCTGTCATGGCGCTTGAAAAAAGAAATGGCCGGGCGCGTTGTCGAAGCCAGTCAACAATCACTTTTTTGCCAGCAACATACCCTCCGACTACACCTAGGGCTTTACTCATTGTTCCAATTTCAATATCAACTTTGCCATGGAGGTTGAAGTGATCCGCCAGTCCGGCACCGTTTTTCCCTAAAACACCTTCACCATGAGCATCATCGACCATAAGTAAAGCATCATATTTTTCTGCAATGGTAACCAATTCCGGCAGGGGTGCAATATCTCCATCCATAGAAAAAACTCCGTCGGTCACAATTAATTTATTACCCTTTAAAGGCCTGGCCTTTAAAGTAGTATTAAGATCGTTGGTATCAAGGTGTTTGTAGCGAATAACTTCCGCCTTACTTAATCGGCATGCATCAATTATGCTGGCATGGTTTAGCTCATCTGAAAAAATTACATCTCCCCCTCCAACCAGTGCAGGAATGGTTGCTATATTTGCGTTAAAGCCGGACTGAAATGAAATTACAGCCTCGACCTTTTTGAACTTTGCGAGTTCTTCCTCGAGTTTCAAATGAAGCTTGGTAGTTCCTGCGATGGTCCGGACCGCGGTTGGTCCTATGCCGTAAGTATCGATTGCTTTTTTTGCCGCCTTTTTGAGCTCTTCACTATTTGCCAGCCCCAAATAGTTATTTGAGCAGAAATTTAAAACCCATTTACCATCAACTTTAATTTTCGCATCCATTGGAGATTCGATGACCCGCTCAGTAATATAAAGCCCTTTATTTTTTAGTTCATTCAGACTTTCCGAAATCCAATTTAATTTAGTAGCTTGTACCATTTGGGTATACTCTTCGATAAACTCAGAGTTCTGAGCGAAGTCGAAGGATTCGTAGATTAGTATTATATATAAAGAAATCACATTCTAAAAGTGGATTATGAATGTGATTTCTTTGGCATATGCCACATTTTTGGTCCAATCTTGGAATGTGGTATCTGTAAATGCTATCATAAATTATAATGGAATTTCTTTCTTGGCATTATAGTAAGGGGATAGATTATTTTTTCACTAGCTGGATTGGGTCAGTTTCCTGGATACTCCATTATTTTTCCTTACCACTTTTACTAAAAACTCTTTTTTCTCCTTGGAAACGCCTTACTGTCGAGGATACCTCACCCGGATTCAATTTTCAGAAGAAGTTTGAAGTATTTACCTTTAATCTGATTTCTCGTGGTATCGGCGCAGCTGTCCGTGGAACTCTTTTTTGGGTAGGAATTCTTTTAATCGGCTTTACGATTTTGGGCGGATTAGCGGGTTTTATTTTCTGGCTCACCTTGCCTTTTTTCGGACTTGGTGTGTATGACAAGTATGTTAGGCAAACCCATAACTTTATGAAAGGACTGGAGTTTTCCCTTAAGTCAGGAAAAGGTTCACCTATTCAAACGATTTTTAATAATTCTGCAGGCCAGTTTATTTTGGACCATGTTGGCTTAGCTCTTTCTGAAATAATAGAGAATGCGAAAGTAGAAAAAGTAACCCTGCAAGAAAATTTCCCTACAAATTATAAAGAGTTAATTGAAAGATTGTTGCAAGACGGAGTTTGGAACAGTACTTTTTTTAACAAAAAAGAATTGCACAAAGATGATTTAATAACCGCTGCAGAGTGGTGGGATAAAAAGAATGACGAGGAGACAAAGTTCGGCGACCGGGTTCTCGGACGGCCGGGTATAGCGCTTGATCTCACATTCGGTTATACCCCAACTCTCAACCAATACTCGATTGATCTTGCCAAACCCCAATCTTTTTCTCACAGGTTAATTGGTAGGCAGGAAATCGTATCAAGGATGGAGAGAATATTAAATGCGGGAAGTAGCGTCCTTCTCATGGGGTCTCCCGGAGTCGGAAAAAAGACTGTAGTTTTGGAATTTGCGAGTAAGGCTGCCAATGGGGAATTGGGTAAAAAAATGGCCTATAAACGAGTGCTGGAGTTTGATTACAACTCGCTTCTTTCAGGAACATCAGATGTAAATGAAAAAAAGACAAAACTGGCTTGGATTATGGCTGAGGCCGAGTCGGCGGGTAATATAATCCTGATGATTCGTGATATCCAGCGCTTAACTAACCCCGATGTTGAAGGCTACGATTTTACGGATATCTTTGAGGAGTATTTGGAGAAGCGTGAATTTAAAATTATAGCGGTATCCTCAAATACCGAGTATGAAAGATTTATTGCCCCGAACCTCCGTTTAAGAAAGTACTTGGAAAAGGTCGAGGTAATCGCCCCAAAAAAAGCTGAAGCATTGGAAATTTTAGTTGCTGCCGCGAAGCGCTGGGAAGGTATTACCGGACTTACTATAACAGTTCCGGCACTCAGAAATATTCTTGAGGAGTCGGACAGATATATAACAGAAGTTCCCTTCCCGGAAAAGGCGCTTGAGCTACTGGATTCGGTGGTTTCCTACAAAGAACAACAGGGAGGTAAAATAGTTACACTTGAAGACACAAATGCGGTTCTCGCGGAAAAAACTGGTATTTCGTTTGCAAAATTAACCAGCGAAGAGAAAACCCGCTTAAGCAATATTGAAGATATTATCCATCAACGCCTTATCGATCAAGATATTGCGGTTAAACTAATCGGCAAGACTCTCCGGGCGAAAACTGTGGGTGTCGTAAAGGAGAATAGACCTTTGGGTTCATTCCTTTTTCTCGGACCCACCGGAGTTGGGAAAACCGAAACAGCAAAAGTTTTAGCCCGAGTTTATTACGGAAGTGAGGAAAATATGCTCAGGTTCGATATGGCTGAGTATGGCGGGGCGGAAGGGTTAGAAAGGCTCGTAGGTTCTGTTTCAAAAAATCTTCCAGGTGCATTAACTACAGCGATCAAAAATAGACCAGCAAGTTTACTGCTTTTAGATGAAATAGAGAAAGCAAGTAAAGAAATTTACAATTTGTTCTTATCCCTTTTAGACGAAGGAGTGATCACAGATGCTTTTGGGAAAAAGATTATTTGCAGACATTTATTTGTAATTGGTACCTCAAATGCAGGTGCTGAGCATACACGCCAGCTAATTGGTCAGGGAGTTAGAGGGGAAGAATTGCAAAGGCAAATTGTGAACTTTTGCTTGGAAAAGGAGATTTTTTCTCCAGAGTTTATTAATCGATTTGACGGAGTTGTTGTATACGAACCTTTACAAGAAGAGGATTTGGTCAAAATAGCACATCTCATGCTCGCCGATCTCTCAGAGAATCTGCGCGCAAAAAATATTTTTCTTGTAGTTACAGATGAAGTTGCGGTAAAAATTGCCAAAGACGGATTTGAACCGACATTTGGCGCAAGACCAATGAGGAGAATCGTCAATCTGACTATTGGAGATCTTGTTGGGCGTGCAATTCTTGCGGGGCAAGTAAGAGAGGGGGATAAAGTAAAACTGGTTCCGGGGGAAAAGCGGGAAGAATTTAGGTTAGAGAAAGATGAGTCAACAAAGGTTAATGAGGATTGATAATCAGGAATGTACCACTGAGACTTATCTAGCTTCAAAATTGCCTCTTTTAATAATATTGTTTTTCCTGTTAGTATGGTATTAAGCTAGGCTTGACCAAGCTAAGCTTGGTAGGCTAAATTTGCGGCGCTTCTTAAAGAGACAAATTTTAAAATGTACCGCTAACACTAGCTGGTTGTTTTGCTAGAAAACAATTTTTTTAAAAGTTGCTCAATAATATGGCTCTTCGTGTACTCATGTTAGGTTGGGAGTTGCCCCCTTTCAATAGCGGTGGGTTGGGAGAAGCATGTTTGGGATTGGCAAACGCATTAGCCAAAAAAGGGGTTGATTTAACTTTTGTGCTTCCGAGGAAAGTCGACATAACAGTCGACGGATGGAGATTAGTTTTTGCCGATGTTGATGAAGAAGTAGTTAAAACTCTTGGGGTATACACAACAGCCCTGCATTGGAGTAGTTTACTTAAAAAAGATGATTTGCCTCCGGATTTTGTTAGGGCTGCATTTAAATATGCTCAAATGGTAAGAAAGCTTGTTAAAAAACATGACTCTGACATTATTCACGCACATGACTGGATGACATATCCATCAGGAATAGTTGCAAAAAGTGCTCTGGGTAAACCATTGGTCGCCCATGTGCATTCAACTGAATTTGATAGGACAGGAGGTCATAATCCAAACCCTTATGTATATGCTATTGAGAGGGAGGGACTCCTTTGCGCAGACAGGGTTTTACCGGTCGGCGGATTTATGAAGGACATATTGGTAAATAGTTATGGAGTTGATCAAGAAAAAATCAGAGTTATTTATAACGGTATTGACGAGGACTTTGGCCGCCGCTTACCTCCGGCTCTTACAAAATTCAAAGAACTCGGGTTTAAAATTGTGCTTTATTTGGGAAGAATAACCTTACAGAAAGGGCCTGAATATTTTGTTAGGTCAGCAAAGATAGTTTCGGCCCACTATCCCAAGACGTTATTTGTGGTTACAGGTTCCGGAGATATGCAAGGCTATATGATGGCAGAAGCGGCAAGTCTGAATGTTATGGATAAATTTTTATTTACAGGTTTTTTGAGGGGCGACGAAAGAAGACAGATTTTTCAGTCAGCTGATATTTACGTTATGCCTTCGGTTTCGGAACCTTTTGGGATAGTCGCACTTGAAGCAGCGGCTTCAGGTACCCCTGTACTTGTTTCAAAACAGTCCGGAGTTGCCGAAGTAATGAAGAATATTTTAAAAGTAGACTTTTGGGATGTCGAAGAAATGGCAAATAAAATACTGTGTGTTTTGGAATATGACGCATTGCCTGCCGATTTAAGAAGAGAAAGTGGTAAAGAAGTCAAAAATTTCAGTTGGTCGCACGCGGCCGATGAAGTGCTTGGTGTCTACAATCAACTTGTTTAACATTACTGTTTTTTTCTTTGTCTGAGTTTCTTTTTTAAAAAGAAACTCAGAATAATGTATGCCGTCAGTATGCCTTTATTTTCAGGTACATCAACCCCTCAGGATAAAAAGATATAGAATTTTTGATGTCGGCTGGGATCGTGATTATTTTAACGACAAGGGAGAAAGCAACCTCAATAATAAGAAAGTTTTAGAAAAAGTTTCAAGAAAAAGTTACCTGCCTACTAATAACCTTTTATTACAACTCTTAAAAAAACATCCCGAACTTAAAATTTCCTACTCTTTCTCGGGAATATTACTGGAGCAGTTGGAAGAGTATGCACCAAATGTTCTTGCATCATTCAAAAAGCTTGTTAAAACAGGGAGAGTTGAAATTTTAGCTGAAACTTATTATCACTCTTTGGCCTTTTTTTACTCGCGTAGTGAATTTGAAAGGCAGGTGGCGCTGCATGAAGAAAAGATCAGAAAACTTTTTGGAGTGACGCCGAGTGCCTTTCGGAATACCGAACTTGCCTACACCAACGAGTTAGGGATATGGGCTGACAGTAAAGGCTATAAAGCAATTTTGGCCGAAGGCTGGGATGCATTTTTGGGTTGGCGCAGTCCCAACTTTGTTTACAAGCCTAAGGGAACAAAAAAGGTCAGACTGCTTTTGAAAAACTATAAATTGTCGGATGATATTGCCTTTCGTTTCTCTGAAAAAAGTTGGAAGGAATGGCCCCTGACAGCCGATAAATTTGCATCCTGGGTATCAGCACTTAACGGTAACGGTCAGGTTATAAATCTTTTTATGGATTATGAAACGTTCGGGGAACATCAGTGGGAAGAGCATGGTATTTTTGAATTCCTTAAAGAGCTGCCGGCACAAATTCTCAGGCATCCTGACAATGATTTTGTGACCGTGTCGGAGGCAGCGATGCGTTATCCGGCGATGGATGAGCTTGACGTTCCGACGGTTGTTACCTGGGCGGATACGGAAAGAGATCTCTCCGCATGGGTAGGTAACGCAATACAGACTTCGGCAATTAGTTTTCTTTATTCTCTTGAAGACAAAATCATTTCATCTGCCGACATGAAATTGATTGACAGTTGGAGGAAACTCCAGACTTCGGACCATTTCTACTACATGTGTACAAAATGGTTCTCTGACGGAGATGTTCATAAATATTTCAATCCTTACGAAAGTCCTTACGATGCCTTTATTTCATTTATGAACGCAGCCAGTGATTTAAAATTACGACTTGAAAGAAAAGATAAAAGAAAAAGACAACCCTTAAAGAGAAAGGGTTCTACTTCGAAGAAGAAAATTGAAATCGATCCTAAAATAGTGAATTTATAATTTGTATCCTTTTCTTTGTCAGACTTTCTTTTTAAAAAAAGAAAGTCTGAGTCGAGTATGCCCAAATCTATATCACTAGGTAACGGAGTGGTTCTAATCGGATTAAATCGTTTCGGCCAAGTAAAAGATTTTTACTTTCATTATGCAGGTTTGGAAAATCATGTTACAGAACATTTGACGCATAAAATTGGGATTTTTGTTGAAGATCGGTTCTCTTGGCTAGATGATGGGTCATGGGAATTTAGTATTTCAGCCAAAAAGGAAACGATGGCTTCCGATATCCGTGCGAAGAATGATGGTCTCGGGCTTGAATTACATTTTACAGACGCGCTCTATAATGAAAAAAACATCTTTCTGCGGGAAATTACCGTGAGAAATCTTTATGATCGTAAACGCAAAATAAAACTCTATTTTAACCAGCAGTTTAATATTAGCCAAAAATTAGGCGGCGATACAGCTTACTACGATCCGAGAGGTGAAGTAATTATCCACTATAAAGGGAGAAGGGTTTTTCTGATAAATACTTTGTATGAAGATGAAGGATTTGACGACTATAGCGTAGGCCTTTTAGGCATCGAAGGAAAAGATGGTACCTACAAAGATGCCGAAGACGGAAATTTGTCAGGCAATCCTATCGAACATGGTAGTGTTGATTCGGTAATTGGTTTAAATTTGGAGATTTCTCCAAAAGAAGAAGAGATAATTTATTACTGGATTTGTGTAGCAAAGTCGATAGATGTAGCGAAAGAACTCAACGAGGAAATTTTAAGCCGACACCCCAGTCAAATTATCGAATCAACCACTGATTACTGGAAAGCCTGGGTTAATGTACAAAATTTTAGTTTTTATGGGTTAGGGCCGGAAATTGTAGAACTTTTTAAACAGTCCCTTTTTAATATCCGGGCTCATGTATCGGATAATGGGGCGATAATAGCTTCGGGGGACTCTGAAATGCTTCAGTTTGGCCGTGACTATTACGAATATGTTTGGCCCCGTGATGCCGCTTTTGCAGCTCTCGCCTTGGAAAAAGCGGGAGATTTTAATGCCTCACGCCGCTTTTTTGACTTTTGTAATGACGTGATGACCGAGGAAGGCTTTTTTCTGCATAAATACAGGCCGGATAAAGCACTGGGATCTTCGTGGCATCCTTGGGTGAGTGGCGGAGTGAAACATTTTCCCATCCAGGAAGACGAAACCGCGATTGTAACCTATGCTTTGTGGGAACACTATGAATTGTCCCGTGATCTGGAATTTGTAGAAAGTGTTTACAATTCTTTGATTAAAAAATCTGCAGAATTCATGGTTTCCTTCAGGGACGAAAAGACTGGCCTTCCGAGAGCCAGTTATGATATTTGGGAGCGGGTTTATGGAATAAGTACTTATACTGCAAGTTCTGTCTACGGAGCACTTAAAGCCGCTTCAAAATTTGCAAAGCTTTTGGGTAAGGACGAGAGCGAGAAGAAATATTCTGAAGTAGCAGAAGATATCAAAAGAGCAATTCTCAAGTATCTGTACGATAAAGACGAAGGCATTTTTTATAAGTTAATTGACACAACAGAAGCTCATGCTTTAATTGATAAAACTATCGATATATCAAGTATCTACGGTATTTATAAGTTTGAGGTTCTAGCGGTAGACGACCCTAAAGTTAAAACAGCAATGGAAAAAACTATTGAGAGACTGGAAGTAAAAACCGAAGTCGGAGGAATAGCACGCTTCGAAGGAGATTCTTACCATCATCAGGGAGGAAATTATCCCGGCAATCCTTGGGTAGTTGCCAGTATGTGGCTTGCCCAATATTATATAGCAGGAGCTAAAAAAGAATCGGATATGGAAAATGTCCACAAATGGATTTCCTGGGTAGTAGCGCGTGCATCACTCTCCAAAACTTTACCGGAGCAATTTGATCCTTATACGGGTGCACATTTATCTGCCTCGCCTTTAGTTTGGAGTCATGCAGAGTTTGTAACTACAATAATTTTTTATCTTGAAAAGTTGGAAGAATTGGGAGTGTGTAAAGCTTGTTATCCAATTACTTAATATGTATTTACTGTTTGATATTGGCGGGACAAAAATGAGGTTAGCAAACTCATTTGATGGCGTAAACCTTCATGGTACAGAAGTTATTTTTACTCCTAAGGCTTTTGACAAAGCTATTGCCGTTATAGGTGATTATATAAGTAGAGTTGATTCTACACATGAGGATAGAAGGGTTTGTTGCGGATTGCCGGGAGTTTTGGGGAAAGATAAAGAAATGCTTATTGCTGCACCCCACTTGTCCGATTGGGTTATGAAGCCGTTTAAAAAGCGAATATCGGAAATAATTCATGGCCCGATATATCTGGAAAATGATGCAAGCTTGGCAGGTTTGGGAGAATCAGTTATGGGTGCGGGCCGTGGTTTTTCTATCGTTGCATTTGTGACAGTTGGTACCGGGATTGGTGGAGCTAGAATTGTGAATAAGCGAATTGATGTGTCGTCCTATGGTTTTGAACCCGGGCATCAGGTTATCGATGTGGATGGATCACTCTGGGCAGACGCAGGAGGTAAACACCTTGAACTCGAAGATTGTGTTTCCGGATCGGCTCTTACTCTAAGATATAATAAAAATCCTGAACAAATAGTAGAAGAATCTATCTGGAGGGAGATTGAAAAACTGCTCGGGGTTGGTCTTACAAATACGATAGTCCATTGGTCACCAGAAGTGGTTGTGCTTGGTGGAGGACTAGTACCCGGAGCAGTTTGCTTGATGATAGGGGAACCTGGGATAGGAAAGAGCACTTTGCTTACTCAGCTGGCGCTTAGGATGGGAACGGGCAAAAGTTCCGAACACTCGCTATCGCAAGGTTCGGAACTTG
>CAZVJU010000017.1:0-22224 GCA_964627195.1 uncultured Gammaproteobacteria bacterium
ACAATGATGCTACGGGTAAAGCGAGTTAACGAGCGACACCCGTAGAGATTCACTTAAGGCGACGAAAAAGGGTGGCACACTCTTTGGTAAGAGCCCTTGTAAGATCATTATATTTTAATGGTTTTGCAAGGGCTTTTTTTGTGTACCTTAGAAAACTAAAAAATAATACACAACCCTCCGAAGCCTTGGCGAAGGATGGGTGTTATATATATGGGAAAAGATAACGAAATATTTATAGGGAAAGGGACCCCTAGCTCTGAAAACGGGCAGGGGTTAGTTTGGCGCGCAAGTTATAGAGGATCTATTGCGTGATAAAACACTTAGGGACGAAGGACTGATTTTACTTACAACTGGGAAAAGGTATACAAAACATCTTGCGAACATGATTGATGGAGGAATTGTTCATATATATTCTCCTGGATGTGCTGATTATAGTTATGGGATCGACGGAACTCCTGATTTAGAAACCGTGTACGCGGGGACGGGTAAAACCAACGAAATCATATTAAAATCGGCATCAACTTTAATAAATTTCTTTTTAAAGAGAGGCATAAGAGTCGAATATGGCTTGGTTTTAGCTGATGTAGAAGCCGAAGACGGGTTTAGACAGGAAAAAATGAAAATTTCTGAAGCGGAATTTGTCAGTAGGGTTTCAGAATCTAAGTTATCCGCAACCACCGACATGGATAGTAGATTTAATGAGATTGGAATATTAGGTCATCCTCTTTTAACTTCCGGAGTTTATTTAATGAGACGAGATGGTTTTTACACCGCAGTTGATGAAACCGTAGGGGAGGGTAAAGTTGCTAATTTAACTCCTTCTCAAATTAGAGGAAATGCTTTGACTAGAAGATATCTGTATCAAAAGTGGTTGAAAGGAAAACATTTAGGTCCTTCTGATTTTGATGAGGCAATGGACGCAATAGCTAAGCGTTACATGATAGAGTTTTTCACATTTGGGGAAAATATGAGAAGAAGAAAAGCAATCATTTTAAGTATAGACGACCCGATAATGGGACATTTATATGGGGTACCTTGCTTTATTCTTCCCAAACCTAAAAAAGGAGGAAATAAAATATGAATCAGATCTTTCTCAACAAAGAAACAGTGTTGAGTTCTACGTCGATACGCCATCTTCCATTAGAAAGTATGTCATTTAGCGGTGGGAAAAATAAAATAATAATCACCGGAAAAAACTTTGAATATATCTTGTCAATTTTGAAAGAAAGAGTAATTTATAATGCAAAGAATAAAGCTAAGAATGCACTAAAAAGGGCGGGCAGCAGAGATACTCCAAAGATAATTTTGGAGATATTAATGGATCACGATTATCGCAAATCGCCAAAACATTTTATTCCAAAACCAGAATTTATTTCTAAGATTAAACGTCAAATTTCAGATGATAAGCCAGTGGAATTAGTAATACCGCTTTTTCCCTGTAAGGTACACAATCGATTGAAGGCGAAAGGGATTTATCCAGATCTTTCAGAAATATTAACGATTCTGAGATTAATGGAGATTTGTTTGGCGATTAAAGAAGTTTACAATCCAGGTGGACATTTTTTGATAGCAGCTGATGGTTTCAGGTTTAAGAAATCTTGGAGAGTTTCTTCAGAGGATATAAAGAATTATCAAGACAGAATTAAAGAATTTATTAACCTTACAGGTGCCAATAAATATATGGAACTTGTGGATTATGAAAAGTTTATTAACGAGAATTATTCTAAAGAAGAAAAATTGCAAAGAAACTTCAATTATTTAAAGGCAGTAAGTAAATACAGAAGTTTTTCTCAGAAAATTAGAAAATCAAATTTTAAAAACTCATTTGATCTGTTTAACTATGCAAAGATTTACGATCCGGATTTCGATTACAGCAACTCTGAAGGCAGATTTGTGCCACTTTTCAGATCGACAATGTATTCTATCTGCTTTTCGGAATTATTTAGAGATTTATCTGATAGCGACATTAAATATTTATTTCAGGATATTTACGATACTAAAGACAAAAACTATGGAAAGATTAGAGAAAAAATTCTTGAGATTACATTTAAATCTACCATTAATTATATGACAGCAATTAGGACTGATCGAAGCAACGACCCTCTGGTAAGAATATTGCCTTACGCATTAAGATGCACGATACATTCTAAACCTGGACAAATTGGGCTTTCTACAATCAGTAAGTCCGCGAGAATTGAAAGCTGGCATGGGACAGGTTTTATTGACAAAAAAGGAAAAGCGGGGGTTGATTTTTTGATTTCTCTTGAAACAGAGGGATATTTGCCGGTTTTTATTTACGGTAATTCTTTCCATATGTTTGACCAACCCTTGTTTTATTCCTCAATCGAGGGGATTGAAGCGATATTGAATTATAGTTTTACTCAAAAGAGAGGAGGAGATGAATATGCAACTTTATGAGATTATAGATAGGTTGGAGGAAATTGTGCCTATTGCAGGAACAGAGCAGTTTCCGAAGACATTAATTAACGGAGAACTAAAAACTGAAATTAAAAAGGTTGGCGTTGCTTTGGATTTTATTTCTTCTACATTGAAAATGGCCAAGAAAAATTCTTGTGATCTTTTGTTGGTTCATCATGGTCCGCCAAACTACGAATCTATTAGTAGCGAGGTTACACAAAGCAAAATTAAGTTGGCCAAAAAATTTGGTATCTCTGTTTATACTTTGCCTTTTTGCTTGGATATCTCTCCTCTTGGAAGCACTGCTGGCTTTATAAAACTGATGAATTTTAAAGCCAAATCTTTTCCGGTGGTATTTCAGGGTCGAGTTGTTAATAATGGGGTTTATAAGCTAAAAGATGAAATAAGTCATACTGAGCTAATAAAGAGATTAGGAAAATATCCGTCTTCTCATATTAGGGTTTATGGTAAGCCAAAGAGAGTATATATAGATGTTGCAATCGCTGCGGGAGGCGGGTTTCAAACTGATCTTATTGAGCAAGTTAAACCGGAAGTTTATATATCAGGTGATCTAAATATTAGAGCAATTCGTACTGCGCAAGAATTGGGCATTCTTTTGATCGAACTTTCCCACAGTAGTATGGAGAATTTCCCTTTGGAGTTAACGGCGAAAAAGTTAAATAAATGCTTGGAAGTTCCAGTAATTTATATTGAGCAAGAGGAGCCGAATGTTTTGGTTTATAATAATAAAAACTATGAAAGATAAAATAGAAAAGTTATTAAAAGAGGCAAATGTCCCGTTTGAATTTATTCCTTTACCGGAAGGTCTTCCTATGGATGTTCCATCTCATATGAAGTTTTATGGGGATACGATGCAACATGCTCTTGCCACAATGATTTATAAAACCGAAAAGGGCTTAGTTGCAGTTTCTCGGCGTGGCGACACGAAGGTTTCTAGCAAAAAACTAAGAGAGTCTTTGGGGATTAAAAGACTTAGTTTGGCGACGGAAGAGGATATGAGAAGTTTGAGTTTGATGCCAGGATTGGTTCCACCTTTAGGACACTCAATACCAATATATATTGATCAGAAACTGATGGAAATAGACTATTTTTTTGATGGCACTGGAGATAAAGTAATAGGTTTGAAAATGGGAATCAAAGATCTTTTGAAATTAAATAAGGCAACAGTTGGAGATTTTACTTCTAAAAAGAAGAACGACTCCATAAAACGGGTTTTATCTGGAATTACACCAAGCGGAAGTACACTACATCTTGGAAATTATGCAGGAGCTGTGAAACCGCAATTTGATTTGTTGGAAAAGGGAGTCGAATCCTATTATTTTGTTGCAGACCTGCACGCGCTCACTACAATCCAAGACAAGGATAAGCTTGAGAAATGTATTATCAACAATGTTTTTGATTATATTGCGTTAGGGCTCGATCCCGAGAAGGGAATTTATTTCCGCCAATCCGATGTGCCTGAACACAGCATGCTGGCAATTGTACTGGCAAACTATATTCCTTTCGGTTTAACCAACAGAATGCATGCCTTCAAAGATAAACTTGCAAAAGGTATTTCCAAAGAAAAAATAAATATGGGACTTTTTAATTACCCAATATTGATGGCAGCAGATATCTTGCTTTATAAACCGGATGGAGTACCGGTCGGAGAGGATCAGAGGCAGCACGTAGAATTCGCCCGTGGGACAGCAAGATTTTTTAATATAGCTCACGGTGAAACCTTTCCCATTCCAGAACCTTTAATTCAGATGGGTAATGCAAGTAAAGTTATTGGGACAGACGGAGAGCGGAAGATGAGTAAAAGTCTAGGAAATGTAGTTAATATTTTTGACGATGAGGAGGTAATCAGACGTCAAATAATGGAAAGCTATACTGACCCAAATAGGAAACATACCACTGACCCGGGGAACGTAGAAGGTAACCCTATATTTGTATATCACGATATAGTAAATGACAATAAAGATGAGGTGGAGGATTTGAAAAAAAGGTACCGAGAAGGAAAGGTGGGCGATGTTGAGGTTAAAGAGAAACTTTTCGAAGCACATGTGCGCAAATTTGGAGAACCAAGGAGGAAAAGAAAAGAACTTGAAAATAATGTTGGGCTGGCCAAAGAAATTTTAGAAAACGGCGCAGAAAAAGCAAGAAAGGTGGCAAAAGAAACAATGGATCAGGTGTATCAGGTGGTTGGGATTACTAACAAGCTAAATAGATAGAATTATATGGAAAAAGTAACAATTGACGATTTCGCAAAGTTGGATATCAGAATAGGCAAGGTTCTTGAAGCAACTGAGGTTTTCGGGAGTGATAAATTGATTCGGTGTGTCGTGGATTTTGGGTCAGAACTTGGGCAAAGAATTATTTTTTCGGGAATTAAGAAGTGGTATACACCTGAAGAGTTGGTTGGAAGGTTATTGCCATACCTTGTGAATATAGGACCAAAGAGAATGCCCTCCTTCGTCAAGACTTCGGCGGGTGAAAGTGAAGAATCGCAAGGAATGCTTGTGGCTGCTGCTCCAGAGGTTGACGGGGAAAAAACAGCAGTTTTACTTCAAGTGGATAAGGACATAGAACCTGGAACTAAGGTCATCTAGCTAGCAATCATCCAAGTTTTCTGCTAATATTACCCCGTAAATAGTGATTGTATTTGGTATTTTGTATTTTACTTTCTACCAACTACTTACTACTAACTACTTTTTAATGGATCCCTTACAAAATATAATAAAGAAAAAAAATAAAAAAGCCCCGGGTGACGAAAAAAAGTTTGAGTTTCGCTTGCGTATTAACCTTTGGAAAATACTTATTGCCTTTTTTCTTATCCTTTTTTTCCTTCCTTTTATTCTTTCTTTTATGGATCTTCAAAAGACAAACGGCAATGTGGATACGTCACAGGCTTTAATTGATATTAAAGGTGGTAAAGTTAAGGAAGTTTTGGTTCAGAACGATAAGTTGATACTTACTTATGAGGACGGGTCGATAAAAACTGCAACAAAAGAATCAACCGAAAGCTATGCGGAGCTCATTGATAAGGCAGAATTGGATCCTACAGTTGTAAAATACACGGTTGCGGATCAGACACTCACAAAAGCAATCGGAGAGATATTCAGCGTTTTACTACCGCTCGGACTTATGGCAGTATTTTTCTTCTTCATCATTCGTGCTCAAAGTAAGGGAGCACAGGATATTTTCTCTTTCGGTCGGTCACGAGCAAAGTTATTTGCAAAGGGGAAGCAGTCGGTTACCTTTGCCGATGTTGCTGGAGTAGAGGATGCTAAAAAGGAATTGGAAGAAATAGTTGATTTTTTGAAAAATCCTGCGAAGTATCGAAAGATTGGTGCAAGAACGCCTAAAGGTGTACTTCTATTTGGGCCGGCCGGTGTTGGTAAAACCCTTTTGGCCCGGGCTGTTGCGGGTGAGGCTGCGGTTCCTTTTTTCAGCATGGCAGGAAGTGAATTTATGGAAATGCTTGTTGGAGTTGGAGCATCGCGTGTTAGGGATCTTTTTGCGACCGCTAAAGCTAGCGCTCCTTCGATTATTTTTATTGATGAGATTGATGCAATTGGCCGTCAGCGCGGCCGCGGATTTGTTGGTGGTCATGATGAGCGGGAACAAACATTAAATCAAATTTTAGTTGAAATGGATGGTTTTACGCCTAATGACAATGTGATTGTTGTTGCGGCAACAAACCGGGGAGATTTGCTCGATCCTGCGCTTCTTAGACCGGGCCGTTTTGATAGACGTGTAATGCTTGATATGCCCGATAAAGAAGGCCGTGAGGCAATTTTGAAAATTCATGCCAGAGGTAAGAAGTTTGTTCGGGGAATAAATTGGGCGAAAGTTTCGGATAGAACAGTTGGCTTTTCCGGGGCCGATTTGGAAAACATGCTTAATGAAGCAGCCATACTGGCGGCTCGCGAAAATAAGATTGCTATAGAAACGGTGGATATTGAAGAGGCCGCAACTAAAGTTAAACTCGGACCGGCTAAAAGGAGATTACAAAGTGAGGAAGATAGAAAAATTACTGCCTATCATGAAGCTGGACATGCAATAGTAACCCATTTTCTTTCGAAGACTGATCCTGTGGAGCGGATTTCGATTGTCGCAAGAGGAATGAGTTTGGGACATACCTTCATCCCGGTTGCAGCTGATAGAACTCACGAAACGAAAAGCAGGATAACCCAACAAATTACTGCCATGTTGGGTGGAAGAGCCGCGGAAAGCGTTATTTTTAATGAGATGACAGCCGGGGCATCAAACGATATCGAACAGGCGACACATCTTGCCCGAGCAATGGTTGCTGACTTTGGCATGAGTGATCTGGGACCGGTAAACTTGGGGCCTCAGTATGATTATGATGAGATGGGTAAAGCCACTTGGTATGAACCCGCTCAGGTTAGCCCTGCAATACAGGAGAAAGTCGATAAAGAGATACAAAAAATTATCACTAAGTCTTATGCGGACGCTTTGGAATTAGTAAGAAAGCAGAGAAAAAAGATTGATAAAGTTGTTAAGGCCCTTCTTGTCAAAGAAACTTTGGGTAGGGACGAGTTTGAGGAAATTGCGGGAAAGAAAAACGATAGCGAGTAGTTAAGTGGCAGGTAGAGTGAATCGTGCAATTAATTTCTCGGACCCTTTCTACTAACTACATTCTATAAGCTACATAGGATAAAATATCTCCATGACCAAACTGGTTCTAATTGATGGGAATGCTATATTACATAGGGCATATCACGCCTTACCTCCCTTAACCACAAAGAGAGGAGAGCCTATCAACGCTGTTTACGGGCTTACCTCGATGCTTCTGCGTGTTATTCAGGATTTGAAGCCGACTCATATCGCTGTTGCCTTTGATCGGAAAGAACCGACCTTCAGACATAAAGAGTTTGCCGGCTATCAGGCACAGCGGCCTCCAATGGATAAAGATTTATCGAGCCAGTTTCAGAAAGCAAAGGATGTATTAACAGCAATGACTATCCCAATTTATGAGATGGCAGGATTTGAGGCTGATGATGTGATTGGTACAATAGCTTTGCAATCGACTCAAAATCCAAAAGTTGACGAAGTAGTTATTGTTACGGGGGATAGAGATATACTCCAGCTTGTGGATGATAAGAAAGGGGTAAGAGTATATTTGCCGATTAAGGGTTTGTCTGAAGCGAAACTGATGGGTGAGAGCGAGGTTGTTGAAAAAATGGGTGTTGAGCCGAAAAAAATTGTTGATTATAAAGCTTTGGTTGGAGATCAGTCAGATAACTATTCTGGGGTCGCCGGAATTGGTCCAAAAACTGCAATCAAACTTTTAGATGAATATGGAACTTTGGATAATATTTATAATAATCTAAAAAAAATTAATCCTGCATTGAGAGAGAAATTAGAAAAGGGAAAGGAAAATGCACATCTTTCTTTAAGACTTGCTCGGATTGTAACTGATGTTGATTTGGGAGATGATTTAGAAAAGGCAAAGATGTGGAGGGTTGATAGTCAAAAGCTGCTGAATTTGTTTGCAGACTTTGGTTTTAAGACTTTGACAAAAAGGGTCAAAGAGGTCGGCAAACAAATCGTTTCCGAAAATCAAACAAACCTTTTTTAAGGATTTCTTTACAGATATGAAAATTGCACTTGTACATGACTATATTAAAGAATACGGTGGGGCGGAGAGGGTTTTAAAGACTCTCACGGAAATGTATCCGAATGCTCCCATTTATACTGCTTTTGCTTTTGAAAACTCAACTGCATGGAAAGAATTTGAAGGCAGAAAAATCAATGAAAGTTTTCTTGCCCCGATCTTAAAAATTGCTAAATTATATTCTCCTTTACGGTTTTTAATTCCGTTAATTTGGAGAAGCTTTGATTTATCAGACTACGATTTAGTTATCACTTCTTGCAGCTGGTATATCACACGCGGATTTAAAATTGGACCAAAAACAAAAGTTGTCTGTTATTGTCACACACCTCCTCGCTGGCTGTATGGTTACGAAACTTCGGTTGGATTTACTAAGTACTGGCCGGTAAAAATCTACTCAGCAATTATCGGCCATTTTATGCGGATGTATGATTTTTCAACTGCCCAAAAAATTAATCACTGGATAGCAAACTCTAAAAACGTTCAGGCAAGAATCGAAAAATTTTACAGAAAGGATTCGACAGTAATTTATCCGCCAGTGGAAGTAGAAGATGTCATTAAAAAGATTAAAGGTTTGAAGAAAGAGGATTATTTTCTCATTGTATCTCGCTTGGTTGGGGCTAAGGGACTTGAGGAAGCGGTGGCGGCGTTCAAGAAATTGCCATATAAATTAAAGGTTGTTGGCGAAGCCCATGGATTTTCCGACGTAGAAAAAAAACTTAAGAAATTATCTGGCGGGAACATCGAGCTTTTGGGTAGAGTCTCGGATGAGGAGCTTTATGCTCTTTACGCAAAAGCAAAAGGCTTTATCGCTCTTGCCCGGGATGAAGATTTTGGGATGACCGTAGTTGAAGCTCAAGCAGCTGGAACTCCTATTATTGCCTTTAACGGGGGAGGATTTAAAGAATCGATAATAGATGGAGTTACCGGGATTTTGATTAACGATACAGATGAAGAAAGTCTAAGAAAAGCGATTAATTCATTCGCCAGAATTAACTGGGATAAGAAAAAAATTCAGGAAAATGCAAAACAGTTTTCTAAAGAACGATTTGTTAGGGAACTCAATCAATTTATTAAGCAAGTATTAAAATAATCTTCTTTCTTTCGATCATCTTCAAGTTTACAATATCACCATGACCGAAAAAGTAGTGGAAGTAAAAAAGTTAACTAAAACTTTCGGGAAGACCAAAGCAGTTAAAAATATCTCCTTCGATATTAAAGAGGGGGAGATTGTTGGGCTTCTTGGGCCAAATGGGGCTGGAAAGACAACGACAATTCAAATGCTTTTAGGAACTCTCACTCCGACCGATGGTGAAGTTCGTTACTTTACTAAAGATTTTAAAACCCATCGGGAAGAAATTTTGCAGCAAGTTAACTTTTGTTCAAGTTACATCAGACTTCCGTGGCGTCTAACTGTTTATGAAAATTTGGATGTAATTGCAAGACTCTATGGAGTTAAGGATAGACTCAAGAGAATAAATAAGCTTTTAGATGCTTTTGATATGGGCTCCTTTAGAGGCAGAACGATGAACTCTTTGTCTGCAGGCCAAATTATGCGGGTTGTATTGGCGAAAGCTTTTATAAATTATCCCCGTGTAATCTTACTTGACGAACCCACTGCCAGTTTGGATCCGGAAGTTGCCCGACGCGTACGTGACTTTCTTCTGAAAGAGCAAAAGGAATACAAAGTTTCCATGCTTTATACGTCTCATAATATGGTTGAAGTTGAAGAGCTTTGCGACAGAGTCATTTTTTTGTATAAAGGGAAGATTTTGGATGAAGATACCCCGGCAGGACTCGCTTCAAGAATAGAAAAGGTAAAAATAGAATTTCTGATTACAAAAGGAAAATCAGCGATACCTGAAATAGTTGGAAAAAATGATTGGAAAATAACCTCCGACGGAAGATATACTTTGATTGAACTGAAAGAGTTTGAAATTTCAAAACTGTTATCTCTCTTTTCTGAGAGAGGTATTAAATATAGCGAAATAAGTATTGATAAACCTACGCTTGAGGATTACTTTCTGAAAGTATCCGAGGAAGGTTCTTCCGGCGTAAAGAGAGGGAAAGTATGAAGTGGCATATAGTATCAGCAATTATCTGGCGGCATTTGTACAATTTCCGTCGCAGTCTTGATAAGGTTGCGGATTCTTTTTATTGGCCTGCAATGGATATTTTTTTGTGGGGATTTACGAGTACGTTTATTACCAGACAGGCAGGAACTCTTCCTAATATTGTGATAATTTTACTTTCAGGTCTTATTCTTTGGATGATTGTATGGCGCGGGCAATACGAAATAACAGTCAATTTACTCGAGGAGATGTGGAATCAGAATCTCGCGAATTTATTTGCTTCGCCCTTACGGCTGCGTGAGTGGTTGATGGGAGTTTTTATACTGGGCTTTATAAAAATGCTGGTGGCAGTGGGATTTGCTGCACTTTTGGCCTTCTTTGCCTATAAAACAAATATTTTTACATTAGGAATTTACTTACTTCCTTTTATGATTAGTTTAATTATGACAGGTTGGGCAGTTGGTGTAATTGTTGCTGGGTTAATTGTTTACTATGGCATGCGCATCCAAACTCTTGCTTGGAGCGCGGTTTTTTTGATAGCTCCTTTTTCGGGGGTCTATTATCCAATTTCAACTTTACCGGTTTGGGCGCAAGAAGTCTCATACATTTTACCGACCAGTTATATCTTCGAAGGAATGCGGTCAGTTCTTACCAAAGGAACTATGGATACACATCCTTTATTAATTAGTTTTGCTATAAATTTTCTCTTTTTGCTTTTCGGTATTTACTTTTTTATTGTTATGTTTGAGAAAAGTAAAGAAAAAGGATTGGCGAGGTTGGAGTAAGTAAGCACAGAGTGCACCGAGAAGTCCACTGAGAACGCAGAAATGAAATATCTATATAGCAATTTGACTGATAAAATAATTGGAGCTGCTATTAATGTTCACAAAGAGTTAGGTCCTGGATACCCAGAAAAAATCTATCAAAGGGCTTTAGCTAAAGAGTTTGGTCGTCAAAGAATCCCTTATGAAAGAGAGCGGGAATTTAAAATTCATTACCTGGACGAAGAAGTTGGATTTGAGAAAATGGATTTTAGGGTGTATGAGAAAATAGTTGTAGAATTAAAAGCAACTAGTGGAATTAGTGATATTCATATAAAACAACTATTTAGTTATTTAAGGATTGCTAAGATTAGACTTGGCTTAATTTTGAATTTTGGAAAGAGTAAGTTGGAGATTAAAAGAATAATTATATAAGAAAGGCCTGCAAACACAAAGGATACTGAGGAGTACATAGAAATCACAGAAATTTCAGTGTACTCAGTGGACGTTTCTGTGTTTCAGTGTTTCCAAGGTGCCGGAGTTACCAGAGGTAGAAACAGTTAAGTTACAGCTTGAAAAATATCTAAAAGGCCACACAATTAAGAATGTTCAAGTTAACGTCCAGAAGATTTTCAGTGGAAATCCGAAAGATGTGATTGGGGCAAAGGTAAAAGGCGTCAGGCGTTTTGCAAAAGTTTTGGCGATTGACTTAGCGAATGGTTTTTCGATTGTCATTCATGTCAAATTAACCGGCCAGATAATTTACAGAGGCCCGAATCTAAAGGAAATTCCGACTCTGTCAAAAAAAGTTGTCGGTGGTGTTCCGGGAGCTCATACTCATGTAGTTTTCGATTTGGACAAAAACGGAAAGCTGTATTACAACGACATCAGACGTTTTGGTTGGCTAAAGATAGTTAAAAGTGACAAGTTACAAGTAACAGGTTTCATAGGAAAGCTTGGACCGGAACCTCTCGTCACCAATCGTCCCTCGGGGCAAGCTATCCTTACTCTAGATCTGTTTAAAAAAATTGTCTCAAAAACTTCGCGGGCAATAAAAGTTGTTTTAATGGATCAGGCGAAAATCGGCGGTATCGGGAATATTTATGCAAATGACGCTCTTTGGCTGTCAAAAATTAATCCTAAAAGATCTGCAAAGGAATTGACTGAAGCTGAAATGAAAAGTCTTTATGACTCGATTTATAAAGTCTTGCAAGCAGGACTGAAATACGGGGGAGCCTCTGAGTTGGCATTTGTTACGCCTGATGGGAGTGAAGGGGAATATCAAAAACACACGCTTATCTATGGTCGGCAAGGAGAACCATGCGAACGCTGTCATAAAGCAAAGATTGAGAAATATTTTCTCTCGGGTCGAGGAACTTACGTTTGTCCTTTCTGCCAGAAACTTGCTCCTTAGTTTTGCAAATCTCTAGAGAAACATCTACACTCTCAACAGGTTCGTGGGAAGAATATGAAACAAAGTAAACCATTTTTTTCTATTGTTATTCCGACTTTGAACGAGGAAAAATATCTTCCGCATTTATTAGACGATTTATCCAAACAAACATTCAAAAATTTTGAGGCGACCATTGTAGATGGCGGATCAATAGACACAACAGTTACAAAAGCGCTGAGTTTTAAAAATACACTTCCAGAATTTAGGATTGTTACAAGTAAAAAGCGTAATGTTTCGTATCAAAGGAATTTGGGAGGAAAAAAATCCAGCGGTCAATATTTACTTTTTATCGATGCCGACACACGTTTAGAAAGCAGGTTTTTGTCCAGTTTAAATAATCAACTGATTATAGATTATCCCTATACCTTTTCCTGCTGGTTTGATTCGGTAGATAAAAAAACAACTTTTCAGTTACTCTGTTTAATTACCAGTTTTTCGTACTGGTTGCTTTTCAAGTTTCATTTACCTTCTGCACCCGGTTGTCTTTTGGGCATAAAGAGAAAAATCTTTAATAAAATGAGGGGTTTTATAGAAAATATTGAGTTTGCAGAGGACAGAGATCTGATAAGAAGGTGTTATAAAAAAGGACTTGATTTTCATTTTTATTTCAAACCTAAGTACTCGATGTCTTTAAGAAGAGTAGAAAGAGTAGGGCTTATTA
This sequence comes from uncultured Gammaproteobacteria bacterium, assembly GCA_964627195.1. Lineage (GTDB taxonomy): Bacteria > Patescibacteriota > Microgenomatia > UBA8517 > UBA8517 > CAZVJU01. Next base: position 13,007 of record CAZVJU010000017.1, read on the forward strand.
AATATTTATATATTTTCTTACTTGTTAATACAAAAAGGCAGCTGGGTTTAAAAATTGATAGAAATAATGAATATCCTATGGGTGGAGAAGGCTATTAACTTTTAGGTAGGGGTGTTTTGTGAATGCTTTTACAAACACGCAATTAGGTTATGTATGTCAAATAAGATAAGTCAATCCTCCAAGTTCATGTACAAAAAAAGAGATCTCTATAGACTTATTAAAAATTCTGAGTATGGAGTACTTATAAATTCTGGTAAAAAAAGTCAATTTTTGAGAGTGCGCTCGAAACTTATAAATCTTCAGAGAAAAATACTACCTACTCAGCAAGGGTATATAACAAATCTTTTCTTTCGGAATAGAGGGAGTAGACCCCTCAAAGTATATGCGGGAGTGGTTGTAGATTTTTTGATTCCTCATTATTTTCCAAATGAAATTTTAGAAAATTCGTGGACACAGTCGGGGTTTTCAGGCTATAGAAAGGGAGTAACCCCGACCAAAAAGAAAAAATTATTTTTAACTAGAGATCAAAATCCGTTTTCTTTTAGAGAAGATTATGGCTATTTAAAAAACGCATTGGTGAGTGAATGGTATACGCAATTGATTGAGTCAAACGAATCGCTGGTCGTGGGTGCAATAAGCGCTAGTGATCAATTTACCCAAGTATATTTAAGGCAGGAAAAGCAGGGTATCAGAGTTAGGGTTACTTGCCAGCTTGATGGTTTGCGATTAGATCCGGGCAAGTCTTTTAAATCAGAAAAAATTGTATTTTTGATGGGGAGAAAACAAGAAACTCTTGACAAGTTTGCGGATTTGGTTCGGAAAGAAAACAGAGTTGGAAATTTACCAAAACCAATTAAAGGACTTTGTTGTGCGTATTATTATCAGGGTAATTATGTTGACGAAAGATATATTCTGGATCAACTTCAAACGATTGATAAGTTCCCTCAGAAGTCGGGTTTGGAATTAATTCAGATTGATGGTTTGCCCAATCCTTGGGGAGATTGGCTAAGTACATTGGACAAACTTTTTCCTTCAGGGTTAGACTATATTGTTAAAGAAATTAATAAGAGGGGTTTAATGGCAGGTTTTTGGATTGCACCTTTTGTTGCTAGTCCAAGTAGTAAGCTATTCTGGGAACATCCTGACTGGTTTTTAAAAGATGATGACGGTAACTATTTTGAAGCCAGATTTACTTCACCCTTTGATTTTTTACCCCCTTTATCGTTTCGGGCTCTTGACCCAACACATCCCGAATTTCAGAACCATTTAGCGAAGGTAATTGAGAAGCTGGTAGGTTATGGTTTTCGGTACATAAAAACAGACTTTACATATCCTGTTTGTTTTACAACTAACTATCATACTCCAATGACTAGAGCCAGGGCTCTAAGAACCGGCTTTGAGGTAATTAAAAAAGCTGCAGGAAAAGATGTTTTGATTCAAACTTGTATAACCCAAATTTCTCCACTCATCGGTTTGACTGATTACTGCCGAGTTGGTCTAGATATTTTAACCCCACTTGTTAAAGGTATTCCCTTAGTAAACAAACTAGTGAATGAGTATATGCTTCGGGAGAACTTAAGGAATTGCGAGGCTAGGAACTTTTGGCACAAAAAGATTTGGATAAATGATCCTGATTGTGTTGTATTCAGATCGGGTATGGGGATAAGTAAGGCGTTGATCGAAAAACACAAATATTTTTCACACCAAAATAATACTTCACTTTGGACTGGAGATAATCTGGCTGAACTGACTAAGAAAGAAAATCAGGATTTATTCGTTTTTTTTAACCACCAAGGCGATTCTCTTAAAAAAGTTATCTGATGTCATACATCTTATTTATTTTTTCAGGTTTCCCGATAACGTTTATATAATAAATCGCTCTACCGGCTCTAATTAGAAAATTAATAAAATTGCCAGGGGACTTTACATGCCGATTGGTAGTTGAAACTATTAAATTTGGAAGATATATAATTTCCCCAAAATTTTTGATTCTTGATGAGAGTTCTACATCTCCGTGAGTTTTAATATTAACGTTAAAACCACCACATATTTTCAGGTATTCCTTACGAACCGCAAAATTTGTTCCTCTAAACGCATAATGTCCTTTCCAAATTTCATGAATTTTATCGACCAGAAACATTATGATTGCTATCAGATAATTTAATTTAGTGTTGTTTTTGAATCTGTATTGTCCTACTAAGCCGACCGCACTGCGATTAATCTGAAAATTTTGATAAATTTCAGAGATCCAATTTTTTGGAACAAGGGTATCTGCCTCTGTAAATGCAATTATTTCTGATCTAGATTTTTCTGATCCCTTTTGCCAAGCTAAACTAATTCCCCTTTCGTTAATCTTAAAAACCCTGGCACCCATCTTTTTAGCTATATCGTAGGTTTTGTCCTGGGATGGCCCGTCAACAACTATTACTTCGTATGGTTTAGAGAAATCCTGAGATAATAGATGGTTCAGACATTTTCTTATTGAGTATTGTTCGTTGTATGTTGGAATTACTACAGATATTAGCGGTCTAATTTTGGCAGATCTAATCATAATTGGTAATATATTTTTGCATATCTTTAGAGAAACATCTACACTCTCAACAGGTTCGTGGGGAGAATATGAAACAAAGTAAACCGTTTTTTTCTATTATCATTCCGACTTTGAACGAAGAAAAATATCTTCCGAAACTTTTACAGGATCTTGCAAAGCAAACCTTTCGGGATTTTGAAGTGATAGTAGCCGACGGAAATTCCGTTGATAAAACTGTCAGAGAAGCTAAGACATATGCGAAAAAGTTACCAAAACTTCAGCTTATAATATCCCAAAAAAGAAGTGCGTCGTACCAAAGGAACTTGGGAGCGAGTAAGGCAAAAGGGGAGTATATTGTTTTTTTGGATGCGGATGACAGGCTTCCTGTTTATTTTATTGAAGGGATTAAATACCGGTTATTGGTGACCGATGCGGAAATCTTTACAACCTGGTGCGAAGTTGACAGTGATAATTCCTCGGATAAAGTGGTTGGTCAGATAATGAATCTGGCCTTCGAACTGGGACGGTTAGTTGAGCAGCCGGTAGGTTCTGCAAGTATGATCGGCATTTCAAACAAAGGATTTCAAAAGGTAGGAGGATTTCGTGAAGATCTGACTTATGCCGAGGACGAAGCGTTTTTACGGGCTGCTCGCAAGTTGGGGTTGCACTACGAGATTTTTAAAGATCCCAGATACGTTTATTCGCTTCGGAGATTACGAAAAGGGAAAAAACTTACAGTCTTTCGACGTTTTGCCAAATTACAATTTAAAAAATTAATGAAAATACCAATTGACCAATCTGAATATCAAATGGGTGGGAGTTACCACTTGAATGGCAGCGGACTAAAGCATTCAGCCTTTGATCTTCAGAAAAATCTGGAGCGTCTATTACGAAAACCAAAATCAGTTCGGAAAAGACTCTTGAGACTTTTGGAAACATTAGGTGAGGAACTGGAATGATAGTTAAAAAACTACAAGTACAAAAATTCCGTAACTTTCCTGATAATGTATTTTCTTTTTCAGGAAATACGACTGTGATTGTCGGAGTGAATGCTTCAGGGAAAACAAATGTTATGGAGGCCTTATTTTTGTTATCAACAGGGAAATCTTTTCGTGCTCGAATAGAGGAAGAGATGATAAGCTATGACGAAGATATTGCCCGGGTAAAGGGAAGTTTTGTTGAGGAAGATGTTAAGAGTGGAACAAATCTAGAGGTTGTGTTAACCCGTGGAGAAATTGCTGTAGGTGGAGCATTTGAGAAAGTCGAGAAGGTGGCGAGAAAACGGTTACTGGTCAATGGGGTGGGCAAAAGACTCTTGGACTTTGCGGGAACCTTTAAGACGGTTCTTTTTGGGCCGTGGGATATGGATCTTGTGACCGGTGCACCTAGCATCCGGCGGAAATTGTTAGATAGTCTTTTATCTCAAGTTGATAGAGAATATAGACGTGCCTCACTTTCGTATGACAAGGGTTTGCGACAAAGGAATAAACTTCTTTTTCGAATTCGGGAGGAAGGAGTTGCCCGATCGCAATTACTTTTTTGGGATAAGCTTCTTATTAAAAATGGCGACTATTTAACCAAAACGAGAGAGGAATTTATAGAGTTTTGCAATTCGCACGGATCTTTTAAAGGGCATGAATTTATACTCGAGTACGACAGAAGCGCAATAACTGAGGCACGACTGGAGCAGTATAAAGAGGAAGAGGTTGCAGCTGCGACAACACTGGTTGGCCCGCACAGAGACGATTTTGTTTTTAAACTTAAAAGTGACAAACAGGAAACAGTGAGGGATTTGGGAAGATACGGATCAAGGGGAGAACAAAGGATGGGCATCCTTTGGTTAAAACTTGAGGAGCTGGCTTTTATAGAAGAAAAGACAGGACAAAAACCGACACTACTTTTAGACGATATTTTTTCTGAACTGGACCATGAACATAGAAAAATTGTGGTGGAAGCTGCAAAAAAACAGCAAACAATAATTACCACTGCGGATGAGCATTATATAGAGGGGATTGAAAAAGTAGAAGTTATTAAATTATAATTCGGATAAATATGACACCAGATAATCCAAAGAGTGGTGTAAGTGCTGGGGATCAAGCAGCATTGCAAAGATGGTCGGCGTCTGTTGAAGGAGTGGGAACACAAGGTCTTCCTGGTGCAACCGATAGTCCCTCTTCGTTTAGTCCAGTAGTGGAAAGACCTGAACTAGTTGAATCATCTCCTCCAGCTTCGGCTGAAAAGTTAGCTGTGTCGGTTGATGATGAAGATTACCCCTTTTAATTTTAGTCTTCGTCGATCCCCGAGATCTTACTCAGCTGATAGGTAATAAGTACTGCAAGCGCGGTGACCACAAGAGCATAAATTGCCAAAGAAATTAAGCCTGAATTTTCTCCGAAGTACGGCTTAATAAAAGTATTTACCGTTTCCTTTATCAACTCATTCCATGCAAGAGCAGCTACAAGTCCGAAACCACTTGTGACCAGTGAGAGAAGTTTTTTTGCGAACTGCTTCTTAAATTCCTCCGCTTCTTTTATCAAAGGTTTTTTCGTTGCCATGTTCATAGTATACAATAGAATTTAGTGTAACATTGTTTAACTCGACCCGAATGATACGAGTAAGCAGAGCTTGGCCACACTTAGCGTGGTAAGTGCACGAATGACCCGAATAATTAAAGTAATTCGGGTGAATTCGTATATTTGTGTCGCGTTCAATTTATGAAAGTATTTGACCCTACAGAGTTAAAGAAGCTTTATAAACCCCTTTTAAAATCCTCGGGTGAAGATAATGGTCAAGTAACAATAATTGGTGGATCAAAACTTTTCCATGGTGCACCGCTTTTATCATTGAAAGTAGCATCAAGGTTAACCGATATGGTTTTTTTTACATCACCAGAAAAATCGCTGAACTCCGTAGTCAGTAGACTGAAAGCGAGTTTGTCATCATTCATCTGGGTTCCTTGGGAGGAAGTTGATGCGTATATTGAAAAATCCGATGCGGTTTTGATTGGCCCTGGTTTTATGAGGTTTGGAAGTGAGAAAACTTCTGAAGAACAAAGGGGACAAGAGAATCATGTCGAAGGAAAGGTCACGCGAGAAATCACTAAAGTTCTTTTAGAAAAATTTCCTAACAAGCGTTGGGTGATTGACGCAGGAAGTTTACAGGTCATGGATGCCGAATGGATTCCAGAGGGAGCTGTGCTGACACCAAATCGAAAGGAATTCGAGCTATTATTCGGGAAGGAATTAGAGATTAGGGATCAGAGCTCCGACCTCCAACGACTAACCTCTAAATACAAATGCACAATTATCCTCAAAGGTCCTGAGACCATAGTTTGTTCTCCCGATGAGTGTATTTTGGTTATAGGTGGTAATCCTGGAATGACTAAGGGTGGAACGGGCGATGTGTTGGCGGGACTGACAGCCGCGCTTTTAGCAAAGAACGACCCATTTTTAGCAGCCTGTGCAGCAAGTTATATTGAAAAGTATGCAGCCGATGAACTATTTAAAAAGGTTGGCACAAATTATAACGCCGACGATTTAGCCGACAAAATTCCTGAGGTTTTGAATCAATTAACTAACAACTCCAAGGTGTGAACCTATTTCACCTCTAAGGTGCAATTTACAATTCAAAGACCTTCCATTTAAAGAATTGGTGGACCTCCGCCTCTGGGAGGGAACAGTAAACTTGTTATTGGGAAAAGAATGAGCGGATAGAGACTTATAAGAATAAAAAGAACAGCCAGAATATATAATGAGACAGACACCTTCTTTCTTTTATCTGAATTTGGCATCTTATAGAGTAATAATCCAAAAATAACGTACAACGAAATTATTATTAAGATCCTCAAAATAAATTCAGTTGAATATTCACCTCTTCGTACACATTCCCAGATTGTTCCAGCCACTATTTCAAATAATTTATAAGATCCATACACGTATGTGTCCGTGCATGGTGGAACCATTATATCTATCATCTTGAAACTATTATCGCAGACTCTAATTAATAGAGTAAACTAGCGAGTTGTTTTTTCCGCAGATTCTCCGTAAGATAGTAACAAGTATCAGGTGACAAGTAACAAGTTATGAAAAAAACTGGGATAAATCCTGTTGGATACGAAAAACTATTGGCCTGGCAGGTAGCGGATGAGTTCGCGTGGGAGGTTTATTTGTTAACAGATTCTTTTCCTAAACATGAGTTATACGGTTTGACATCGCAATTAAGGCGTGCAGGTTTGTCAGTCCCTCTAAATATAGTGGAAGGCCATTCTAGATACAATAAAAACGAATTTCGCAATTTTTTGAGGATTGCCTTAGGATCTCTTGCAGAGAGCGATTATCTTCTTAAATTCGCTCTTAAAAGAAAGTATATTTTAGATAATGATTACAAAATAGTATCCCTCTTACGCGAGAAAAGCGGTAAGTTACTTTGGAGTTTGATGAAATCGCAAAAATAATGTTTAAAACTTGTTACATGTTACTTGTTACTTAAAACTGAGATGTATACTCCGAAATTTGTAATCACAAATAAAATCCTCAAAAGTATCGGTGCAATTGAAGCTGCTAAGGAAGTAATCGAGAATGCGCCCCTGGTTCCATACTACGAAAAGCAATTTAAAGCTGATGCGATTTTACGGACAGTTCATCACGGAACGCATATCGAAGGCGTAGGATTGTCAAATGTTGCCGAAGTTAAAAAGGTTTTGGAAGGAGAAGAAGTTGTTGCTCATGATAGGGACGTAGAGGAGGTAATTAATTACAGAGATGTAGTTAAACTTCTGGATGAGCTGGCCTTAAAAAGAGGTGGCTACGAGATAAGCATGCTTCTTGAGATTCATAAAGAGACAGTAAAGAAAATTGTTGCCGAAGAGAAAGTTGGGGTTTTACGAAAAACTCAAGTTATTATTAAGGAAGAATCGAGTGGTGAGATAGTTCTGGAACCCCCGCCTGCCATTGAAGTTCCGTATTTACTCGAAGATTTTTTTGAGTGGTTAAATTCGATAGATGCACAAGAGGTTCATCCGATATTGAAAGCCGGAATCGCTCATTACATTCTTGTGAGTATCCACCCTTTTGTCGAAGGAAATGGCCGGACAATTCGTGCCTTTGCCAATCTCATACTGATGCGGGAGGAGTATGACATCAAACGATTTTTTTCTTTGGAAGAGCATTTTGATGCTGACCCGGGAGCTTACTATGATGCTCTGTCTTCTGTTGACAAACAATCCAAGAATATTTCTGCACGCGACTTAACTTCCTGGCTGTCCTATTTTACCGAGGTTGTTGCCATTGAACTGTCCAAAATAAAGGACCAAGTCAGAAAGCTGTCAATTGATTCGCGCCTGAAAGGGAAAATCGGGGAGCAAATCGCACTTACCGAGAGGCAAATGAAACTTGTTGAATATCTTTCCGAACTAGGATCCGGAGTTATGCAGGATATGAAGAGTGTTCTTCCTATGGTTTCCGAAGATACAGTATTGCGGGATGTCTCTGATTTAATGGAGAAAGGTATAATTAAAAAGGAAGGAAAAACGAAAGCATCTCGGTATATAATTGCAAGTAGATAAAAAATGTCATCATCCGATCCACAATTTTTATATATGATTTTGGTTCTACCCAGTCTTTTCGGTCTGACCTTGGTTGGTGACGGCTTGAATAAAATGATGCACGAAGAGTCGGGCGGAATAATAAGTATTGTTTTTGGAATAATCTTTATCGGTGTAGTTATTTTTGCCTATTTTTTCTTCTCGTCTTACCTCACTCAATCCATTCCAAGTTAGTGACTATACAGATGGTATAATGAAGCCGTATGAAATTTGCAGAACTCTCCGTCTATCTGGAAAGATTGGAGATGACTTCTTCCCGAATCGACATTACAAAAATTTTAGCCGACCTTTTTACGTCTGCACAATCTTCGGAAGTTGACAAGATTACTTATCTTTTGTTGGGTTGCCTTGCACCTTCTTATAAGGGAATCGTTTTTAATCTAGCTGAGCGCATGATGATAGGAGTGCTCGCTCAAGCTTATGGAGTAGAGAAAGACAAGGTACGCAGGATTTATAAGAAAAAAGGAGATCTTGGTCTTACTGCGAGTGTGCTCGCACAAAGCGTAAAAGCTCCAGCCAAAGGCTGGTCGTCCTCTGGACGAAAAGTGCAAAGGTTGGATCTTTCGGTTACCGATGTTTTTGACAGACTTTTAGATATAGCGAAAGATGGGGGTGAGAAAAGTGTTGAAAGAAAAGTTACCGAAATGGCGAGGTTACTCTCAGAACTTGATTCACTGTCGGCTAAATTTGTTGCGAGAATTCCAGTCGGCCGGTTACGTCTTGGCTTTTCTGATAAAACGATTCTTGATGCGCTTTCCTGGGCGGAAACCGGGAGTAAGAGTAAAAGTAAGAGGATAGAGGAAGCCTATGTAATTTTGCCTGACGTGGGGTTATTGGCCAAAAATGTCAAAGAACAAGGTATCGATAAAGCAGTTAAAAATATCAAGCCTATAGTTGGAGTTCCTGTTTTACCCATGCTTGCGCAAAGAATAAAAAGTCCTGCTGAGATGATTGCCAAAATGGGTAAGGTTTTTGTTGAACCGAAATTTGATGGTTTGAGAGTATTGATTCACTACCAAAAAAGTAGAGATAGCTCAGAAGGGTGGGTGAACGGAGTAAAGGCATTTACCAGAAACTTGAACAATG
>CAZVJU010000018.1:0-18629 GCA_964627195.1 uncultured Gammaproteobacteria bacterium
ACCAAAATGAAAAAGAAATGCAAAGAATGTAAGGAACTTAAAGAAGTTGGTAAACATGTAAAAGCCCGCGAGCTAATCCTTGACGCAGAAGCCGTAGGAATGGATCCGGAGATGATTAAGATGGTCAATTTTCAAACGACTATGCAAAGACGCAGGAAATATAATATAGCAGAAAAAGCGAAATCTGTTCCTTTAAAGTTTCAGGTATTCGACATTATTTACAAAGACGGCGAAAACTTGATGGGCCTGCCTTATTACAAAAGACGTGAGATTTTAGAAAGGACGATTAGTGATAAAAAACTTCTTATAGTCGATGAAGCAATTGTTACCGCGGACCCTGAAGTTATAAATCGGGAATATCGGGAGAAAATTAAAGCCGGTTTGGAAGGAGTCATCATCAAACAGTATGACACAACTTATCTTCCGGGAAGAACCGGTTGGCGGTGGGTAAAGATGAAGCAGGAAGAGGCTGCTTCCGGCAAACTTGCCGATACGGTTGATTGTGTTGTAATGGGCTATACTGCCGGACGCGGGAAAAGAGTAAGTTTTGGATTGGGACAGTTTTTAGTCGGAGTGCGAGATAATGGCGAGATAAAAACAGTAACCAAGGTCGGGACGGGATTAACTGATGATCAATTTAGAGAACTTAAAAAAAGACTACTGGGATCTGAGGTTAAAGATAAACCTAAAAACTATGTAGTTACAAAACTTTTGGAACCTGATTTTTGGGTTACTCCTCAAGTGATTGTAGAAATCGCGGCAGATGAAATTACCAAAAGTCCCAGTCATTCAGCCGGTTATGCTCTAAGGTTTCCAAGACTTGTGAAGTTTAGAGATGACAAGAGTGTTAGGGAAGCAACAACGGTGGAGGAGTTAAAAAGACTATTTAAATTACAATGAAAGTGCTTCACTATTCTGATAGAGGAACATCTGAATTTCTTTCTTTGTATAATCAGTGCGATATTGTTATTTCAACAGGTGATCTTCAGATTTTTGATTTTGGAAATTACAGTGAGGTTATATCAAAAAAACCAGCCTTTGGGATTTACGGAAATCATGACTCGGGAAGATATTTGGAAGATTTGGGAATAATTAATTTACATAATAAAAGCTACAAATTAAACGGAGTTACTTTGGGAGGATTTCAGGGGTGTTTAAAATATAAAGAAAGCGGAATTATGTATACCGAAGAAGATGCGGCAGTATTTGCAAATACTTTTCCTTATGTTGATGTTTTACTTCTTCATGCCGGGCCTTTCGGCATGCTTGATGATCCGTCTGATAGTGTACATATAGGGAGTAAAAATATAAGAAAGTATGTTTTAGAAAAAGAGCCGAAATATTTTTTTTTGCGGCCATCAATATACAAACGCAGAAATGGTTTATGGGAAAACTATGATTTACAGGACTTACAAAGCAAGGATTATTGATATTGATATATAATATTTAACAAAGGTCATTATGGAAATTAACGAGCTCGAGAGAAAATTTGTTACCAACAATAAAGGTATGACAGCGGCAGAATTTAGTCAGATGGCTCTTTATTATTGGGAATTATTTGAGACAGCAGGTGCAAGAGATAGAATTAAGATTGTTAAAAAAGCTGCATATTATGCAGTATGCGCTTTCAAGTTTGGTGAAACAAACCCTGATAAATTAAAAATTTTTATTAGTATTCTGGATGACGTTGTAAAAATTCATACATTCCCTGGCGAATTTGCCCGCGATAAAACAAAAATAATCAAGAAGTTAAAAGAACTTGGAGGAGGGAAGAAAACATCTGTTCTTAAAGAAATTAAAGGTAAGGTGCAGGTTGAAAGTGGAATGGTTGGAGTAGGTGATTCTTCTTTCAATATTAATTTTAAAGATTATAAAGAAACGGAATTTGTTGAAATTATCAAAAAAGGCGAATATTTATTTTTTAGAACCGGAGGAGACGGGGACTTTGGTGCGAAACTTAGATTTGTAACAGGTGATGAACCAATTGCACAAGATGAAGAATACAAACACATAATCTTTTCCTCTGGTATATATAATATTAATTTCCCTTCCGGAAAAGTGAGACTTTCAGATTTACATCATAAAGATGATGAGGGTAACGGATTAACTATGGAAGTTGAGCCGGGAGTTTATAAAGTTGCAGTATATACTTACGATGTCCCAGAGAAATATTTTGGCTTTATTACAGTTATGTCAAAGACTACGGAAGCACCTACAAATAAAGTCGAGAAACTTGATGTATTGGGGTAGTTAGGAAGATCTTTAAAGGCTGAACCCTTGAAGGGGTATATAGCTTATGGTTCATTGACAATATGTACATGATGTACTAATATTAAAATATGACGACAACTGTTACAGTTTCTAAATTCAGGGAAAACTTATCCAAATATATCGACCTTGTAAACGAAAAAGGGAGAGATGTGGAGATTGTTGATGGGAGAAAGGGAAAGGTGATAGCAGCATTAGTGAGAAGGAAGAAAAAAGAGTTTAATTGGGATGAACATATGAAATTTATGGAAAATTTTAAACCCTTTTGGACTGAAGAAGATACAAAACACCTAAGAAAATTAAGGAAAGCCGACAGAGAAAGATTGAAAAAACTGAATTGGTGATTTTTTAAGCTAATTTTCAAATGTATCGATGAAAGTGGTTATAGATTCTTCTATTTTTATAGACTACGTACGTGCCAAAGAGGGTTTACTTTTTCAACTTACAGAGTTAAATAGGGAAAGGAAATTAATTTTATATGTTCCGACCGCGGTTGTTGCTGAACTTTGGGCAGGTTTAAGCATGTCCAAAAAAGAGAATGAAAAATCTATGAAACTTCTGCTCCAGTCAATAAAAGTTATTCCCCTATCAAAACAGTTGGCAGAAAAATCGGGTTTGCTTAGGAGAAAGAGAGATGTGATAGGATTTGCAGATTCAATTGTGGCGGCAACCACCCTTTATCTTGACGCCCAACTTGCCACCTCAAATAAAAAGCATTTCGAGAACGTAAAGGGAATCAGACTTTTCGAAGGAAAGAAAGTTTAAACTCAACTTGTGGTAGCATGGATGTATATGGAGTCCTTAAGTTTAGGCTTAACTTCAGAAGAGGCTAAAGTGAAATTGGTAAAATACGGTTCCAATATTTTACCTGACAAGCCGCCACCGTCTTTGTTAAGCATCTTTTTTTCTCAATTTAAAAATCCTTTAGTTTATATTTTGTTAGCAGCCGGAATAGTTACTTTATTCTTAGGAGATTTTTCTGACTCCGCAATAATATTTTTCGTCGTTTTAGTTAATTCGCTTTTGGGATTTATCCAGGAGAAAAAAGCCAACAGCGCTCTCGCTTCTTTAAGATCTTTAGTTCGGCCATCAGCCAAGGTTATACGAGATGGAAAAAAAATAAGAGTTGATAGCAACAAAATTGTCCCCGGAGACATCGTCGAGCTCGAACTTGGAGATAAAATTCCAGCTGATGGGAAATTACTGCAGGCCAATAGATTTTTTGTTGAGGAGGCAATTTTGACCGGCGAGTCACTTCCTGTTGGCAAAGAGAAAGATGGCGAGGTATATATGGGAACGATAGTTTCTACAGGAGAGGCTTTGATGGAAGTAGTTGTTACAGGAGCAAAAACACAAATGGGGAAAATTGCAGTCTCGATTCAAAAGCCTGACGAAGATACGCCGTTAACAAAACAGTTAAAAAAATTCAGTGGCCAGCTGACACTTTTGGTTATAGTTTTAACACTCTTTGTATTTCTGGTGGGGTTACTAACAGGGAAAGACTTGGTCGAAATTTTCAAGACCTCAGTTGCACTGGCCGTTTCGTCAATCCCGGAGGGACTTTTGATTGCATTAACTGTAGTACTTGCCGTTGGGATGCAGAGAATATTAAAGATGAAGGGTTTAGTGAGAAATCTTGTTTCAGCTGAAACCCTTGGCGGAGTCACAACTTTGTGTGTCGATAAAACCGGAACATTAACATATGGTAAGTTGAAGGTAGTCGAGGAAGAAGGAGAGATTGAAGAGGTGTGTTTACAGCATTTCGCTTCCTCTAAAGATCCGATTATGGTCGCAGCAAAAAGTTGGCTTAAAGAACATTCGACCCATTTTGAAAAGATAGGAGAAAAATTTACCAAAGACTGTCGGCTTATCGACTCAATTCCCTTTACTCCGAAAAACAGGTTTTATGCAACTCTCATTAAACACAGGGACGGAGATTGTGAAATTTACATAAACGGCGCACCGGAACATTTATTGGAATGGTCGACTTTGAAAATTGATGTGCAAAAAGAAATAAGGGAAAGGATAAGACAGTTAACTAAGGAAGGGAAACGCGTGATTGGGATGGCGAAAAAGGATGTAGCCGAAACCTTTAATAAAATTTCTGAGGCGGATGTAAAAACCAAGCTGGAATGGGTTGGCATCTTGGTTTTTAGTGATCCGGTTCGGGATGGTGTGACGGAAGCATTCAGAAAAACACAGGATGCGGGGATAAGAACAATATTAATAACAGGCGATTATGCTGAAACCGCGCTCGCCGTAATGAGGGAACTAGATATGAATATAAGCGGTGAGAGGGTTATAGAAGGACATGATTTGGAGAAAATGACTGAGACTGAAGTTTCAAAGCACCTTGTGAGATTATACAGGGAAGGGAAGGGCGCAATTTTGTTTGCGCGGACACGCCCTGAACAAAAACTAAAAGTAATTACTGCCCTTAAGGCAAACGGCGAGATAGTTGCAATGATGGGAGACGGGGTAAATGACGCTCCGGCTCTTCATCGGGCGGATATTGGTATTGTGGTTGGAGACGCAACCGATGTGGCCAAGGAATCAGCCGACTTAGTGCTTATGGATTCTAGTTTTGAAACAATAGTTGCAACCATTCGTGAGGGAAGAGGAATATTTGACAACATTAGAAAGATTATTTTGTACTTACTCAGCGATTCTTTTGAGGAAATAGTTGCAGTTACCGGTAGTATGGCTCTTGCATTGCCACTACCGGTTTCAGCAATCCAAATCTTGTGGATAAATATCGTATCAGATGGATTCCCTCATTTATCATTGACTGTTGATCCGAAAGTAAAAGACATAATGCAAAAACCTCCCAGGTCACCCCAAGCGAATCTTGTGGCAAAATGGATGAAGGTTTTAATTTTTATTGTTTCTTTAAGTGGGGGGGTAGTTGCTTTGGTTCTTTTTTCGTATTATTTCCAGAAAACTTCTGATATCACCCTTGCCAGATCTATTGCTTTTGCAACATTGGGTGTGAATTCTTTGGTTTATGTGTTTTCGGTAAGAACTTTAACAGAACCTTTCTGGGATGAAAATCCTTTGGCTAATAAGTGGTTGAACGCGGCAGTAATTGCGGGTTTAGTTTTCCTGGTTTTGCCTTTTACAACACACGGTTTAAGAAATTTCTTCGGTCTTAAGCCTTTAAGTCTGGGGGAGTGGATCAGTGTATTTGTGGCGTCAGCAATTATGTTTATAATAATTGAAGTATCTAAAGTGCTATTTAGGGCGCGCTTTGTAAAAGAAGAATATATTCACTCATGATTCCAGTTATTAGTTTTCTCATTATCATCTTTTCACTTCTGCTTATAAAGGCTGCTGACATGGTTATTGTTGCGGGGAGAAGGATAGCTCAGGAAGCACATATTGCAACATATTCAGTTGCTGCAATTATTTTGGCACTTGGTACTTCGCTTCCTGAGCTTTTTGTCGGAATAACATCGGCATTGGAAGGTTCCCCGAATTTAGCATTCGGAGTTGTATTAGGTTCAAATATCTCGAATGTTGCTCTCATCGGGGGAATATCAGCACTTATGGTCGGCAAAGTTTTTGTGCGCGATTATGTAAAAAGCGACGTTTGGATTTCTCTTTTTGCTGGAACCTTACCCTTATTTCTAGCTTTGGATAAAAGCATAAGTCGGGTGGACGGGTTAATTTTACTGATGGTTTATTTTGCCTATACAACAGGGTTTTTTAAAAGAAGGTTCGAAGAAGTCGGTAAAAAACAAGCCGAGGAGAAGTTTGTTTACCGTTTCGTAAGAGAGTTTAAAACAATTGAGTCTATAAAAGCAAAAGAATTTGGTCGCCTTTTTTTAGGTCTGGCACTGTTACTTTTTTCAGCCGATATGCTGGTTAGGTTTTCAAGTCAGCTTGCAAGTTTAGCCAATATTCCGGTATTTTTGATAGGCCTTTTTGTACTTGCGATTGGAACATCCTTGCCGGAATTTGCGTTTTCTATAAGAAGTTTGGAAGATCATGAGCCCAGTATGTTTTTCGGGAATATTTTAGGCTCAACTATTGCCAACTCAACTTTGATTATAGGGCTAACCACTCTCATTTCTCCTTTAGAGATAACAGGCTTTAATGAGTATGTTACCGGAGTTGTTGCCTTTTTTGTCATATTTTTGACGTTCTGGTTTTTCATCAAATCCAAGCATAGGTTGGATCGGTGGGAAGCAGGAGTACTTCTTATTTTGTATTTTATCTTCGTAGTTGTAGAAGTCCTTTAAAAACCTCTAAATTCGGTTTTTAAGTCGCCTTGGGCGACGACTTATAGCATCTCATTTCAATTTTTTGAAATGAGCTGTAGAATTCGCTTAAGTAGGAAAAATGCAAGTCATAGCGGATTTGGAGGTTCACAGTAAATATGCCCGAGCGGTTTCGCCTTCGATGGATGTGCCGACCATTGCCGACTGGGCAGATAAAAAGGGTATTAATCTCGTCGGAACCGGGGATTTTACTCATCCGATGTGGCTACGGGAACTGGAAGCTAATTTGGAAGAAGATGCTGAGGGAATATATAGGTTAAAGTCTCAGTCGAAAGATGGTTCTCCTCTGGGTGAAAAAGCCAGATTTCTTCTGACGTCCGAGGTTTCCTGTATGTATAAGCATGGGGGGAAAGGCAGAAGAGTACACATAATGATATATATGCCTTCATTCGAGTCCGTTAAAAAATTTAATACGGAACTTACCGCTCACGGGGCAAATCTCTTTTCAGACGGCAGGCCGATTATGGGTTTGAGCCTTGCACAGGTAGCTGAAATAGCCTATGAAGCGAATGAGAAAGCCTTGGTTATTCCTGCTCACGTCTGGACGCCGTGGTTTGGGTTTTATGGAAGCATGAGCGGATATGATTCTCTAATGGAGGCATTTGGAGATTTGGAAAAAAAGATTCCGGCAGTGGAAACGGGACTTAGTAGTGATCCTGTGATGAACTGGAGAATAGCTGAACTGACCGATAAGCGTATTGTGTCTTTTGGCGATGCACATTCCCCTCAGAAGTTAGGCCGTGAGGCAACTGTCTTTGAGATGGGTGAATTATCGTACGATGCAATCGGCCGGGCATTGTGGGGGAAGGGGCCGGAAAAAATTGCTTATACCATAGAGTTTTATCCCGAAGAAGGTAAATACCACTACACTGGTCACAGGAAGTGTAGCATTGCCTATTCGCCGGATGATGCGAGAAAAATGGGTATGACATGTCCTGTCTGTGGGCGGGCACTTACAGTAGGAGTTATGAGCAGAGTTGAAACACTAGCCAGTTTAGAGGTTGAAGTTGAGTCGGAAATAGATAGTTTTGGTGTCAGGTGGATTAAGGATAAATCGGCGAAGAATCCTTCTTATATTATGCTTGTTCCTCTTTTGGAAATACTTGCAGAGAGTCTTAGTTTGGGAGTGAGCAGCAAAAAAGTGATGGATCTTTACGAACTTTTAGTATCACGATTAGGTAGTGAATTTTCAGTACTTCTCAAAACTCCTTTGGAAGATATCGCGAAGATTGGGGGACACAGAGCATCTGAGGCAATACAGAAAGTTCGGAGTGGAGATATTGTTATTACACCGGGGTTTGATGGTGTATTCGGGACTGTTAAAATCTGGCCTTCCTCTTCTCAGACAACTGAGGATAAAAAAGAAGAGCAAACCTCGTTGTTTTAATACTTCTTGACTGCAAAGCATTTTCTGAGTAAAATCTGACTAAACTGACTAAGCTGAGTTAGAGTAAAATCTGCCTGCAATATTGTGACAACTAAAGATTCTTTTCTTTATCCTGTTACACCCGAGACGCTTCATAAATATGCGGAGGATATTTTTGCGCCGATAAGACGCGGCGAGTGCGTGACTACTGTTTGGGTTCCTATGGCGGGGAGACGCATGTGGAACAAGTTCATCATCGAAAATATAAGACTTTTTGACAAGGAGCTGCCAAATTACGACAAATACCTTCTTACCTATATCGAACCGCTGGATTTAACTGAAGAGAGTTTAACAGGCTATATTCGCTTGATGGCGAAAAGTTTTATTGAGGTTGCGCTCGCAAATAAATATGTAAAGAAAGATGTAGTTAACGCTTATCGGGCGGTTTTCAATAACGATCAGGCAACTTACTCCTTACTTCTTGAAAATTTAAAGAAACTCCTTAAGGAAACGACAGACTCGGGTTTGGAAGTAATATTTTTTGTCGGAGAGTTCGACGAGCTTAAATTCGCAAACACTATTTTTTACAACAACCTGAAAAGTTTATGGAGTGGACTCTACCCCAGACTTCATTACATCTTTTTGTTGCGCGAGCGAGTTACTCGTCAAGAGAATATTTCCAAGTGGGGAGAGTTAAACGAAGCAATCATGCAAAATATCATATACGTTCCTTTACGTTCAGAAAAAGATACGAAGTACATGATAGACTATTTATCCGAAGAATATAAAGTGAAAATCTCAGAAGCTCAGGAGGTGATAATCCGGAATCTTTGCGGGGGTCATCCTTATATGATAAAGGTTGCCGTGCGTTTTTTGGCAAGGAACATCAATGAAAATTTTACACCAGGGCAATTGGAGTCTCTATTGAGTGACTACTACGAATTAAAATCTGTTGCCCGCGCTATTTTCGAAGCGAGAGGGGATAAGGAAAAGAAAGTTCTTCAACTAGTTGCTGAAGGAAAAAAGGTCTCACAGGAATACGATGAGATATCTACATTCCTGAGAAACCTTGGTTTAACATTTTTTGATAAAAAAGTAACCAATAAGCTCTTTGGTGAACTATTTACCAAATCCATTGTCGGTTCAGAAGAGAAAAAAAATGATTCCACTGGAACAAATGGGGATTTGCATATAAATGAGAATACAGGAGCAATTCTGGTAGGTGGAAAAACGGTTGAAGAATTGTTTACCCGCCAGGAGTATATGATTCTTTCAATGTTTCTACAAAAGAAAGACAAATTATTTACAAGAGACGAGATAGGGGAAATGTTATGGGGAAAAGAATCCTATGAGAAGTATTCTGACTGGGCGATTGACCAGTTAATGAGTAAATTGAGAAGGAAACTAAAAAAGATTGGGATAAAGTCAAGCCTGATCACTATTCGTGGGCGAGGTTATAAATTAGTCAGCTCCTAAGTCGATCCCCATCATTTTAAGGAGTTCATGATATTCATTTGTTACCCGTTTCGATATGGTAGTGACGGATGGAACTCTTATTGGTTCTTGAATTGCTCCTGAAGCTCTCTTATTTACCATCTCCGGACTCCAATGTTTTGAAACATAGGGGAGTGCAGTCGCAAGAACCATTGGTGTGTTACCTCTCAAGTGGAGTTGATTAATTGCTTCTGTTGAGCTTGTGTGGGGAGATCCTGGAGTAAAGACGAAATCGGCGGGTGTAAGTTGTAAGATTTCTTGTGCATTTTGAAAGCCTTGCATGAGATAACCATATCTTCCAACGAGCAAATTATTTCCACCTTTTGTAAACTTTCTATTTTGTACTTTGCTTAGGATGTACTCTTCATCTCGTTTTTCCCAATTAAGTTCGTCTAGACCAGAACAGAGTGTGATTTGAACACCCTGCGTTGCCAATCTACCTCTTGTCTTCATATCATCAACCAATTGGCGGCTGAAGGCTGACCTAAAATGGTTAATACTTCGTAAAATGTCACCAGCCTGTGCGGGTTCTGGTTGCAGTTTGGTTGTTAGAAACATTCGTTTGCGATCTACATCCGCGTTTTGAAGAATTATGGCGCCGACTCTTTCATCCAATCTTCCTACATTAGCAAACTTTTTCTTGTAATCCGGTGCATTTGTTTTTGGAATCGGTGCTACAACAAGAATTCTTTGCGTCTTTGTTCTTTGTGAGTCCATAGCATCTAAAACATCAAGATGATCCATATAAGCCATTATTTTTGTCCTAAAATCGCCATGGCCAGTGTAAGTCCAGAACCCGTATGTTCCTGGGGCATAAAACACCTCAATAGTCTCTGTGTCCTTTTCAATTAAGTCACCTAAGTTTTGATCTGCCAAATCAACAAAAGGTTCCGCCCTCAATCTGTCATAAGTATCGACCATTGCTTCCCGCAAATAACTACCTTCTGAGTCTCGAAGGGCGTTTACACGTACAGCCTCTCTAATAATTTCTTCGCTGAGAACATCATGTCCTCCATTTAAATCTTCGTCGCCATTCAAACTAGATAAAAGAGCCGCGAATTCTCGAATGTTTTCTATACCTGTTTGTTGGAGAAAGTAAACTATATAGCTGGCGGCTTCTCGGGTATCCAACATACCAAGCTCAATTCTCGGCTCTGCCCATTCTTTAAATCGGAAGACTAAGTCGTCCATAAGAGGTTCTAATACTTTAGGATTCCGTGCACTTAACTCCTCTTTTAAGGGCCCTACAAGTATTTGATGGAATCTGGAAATAATAAGATCTTGTGTATTTTCTAGCTGAGCGACAGCATTTTCGTAACCTCCTTTGTCTTTCAGATAATTTCTGGCTCTTGCGACTCCTTTATGGAGAGAGTGGAAGGGGAGTAAAGATACTTCATCTCCGCTTGCATACAACTGAAAGTATGTTTCTGAATCAAGAAATACTGTAAATTCCGTCAGAGTTTGAAGAAATCCGATACACTGTTCAGCCTCGTCTCCGGATAGTTTTTGGTATAGCCAGTTTTCTAGAACTTCAGCTGATTCTGGATACTTTAAATCCCGAAGTATTGCAAGGAGAGTTTGAGGTAATTCGAACCCACGATCTGTACTTCCGTCACTTGTAGTAACAATTAATCCATTTCTTGCTAGGATAAAGGGATCCTTTAGCTGATCAACAACTGATCCTTCTTCTGAAACTAGAGATGCTAGAGTCATTCCTTGGTCAAGTAAGTTGGAGTTGAGTAGATTATGAGTTATTTCTTTTTCAATTACTGGTTTGCTTTGACTGCTCTCTTCAAAAAGAGTTGTGAGCAATTTACCAGCTGCAGTACCTGCATTTTTTTTAGGTACACCAAGAGCAGTATGGAGTGAAGCGGCAACAAGGTGTCGCACCTGATCTTTGATATATGGACGTTCTTTTAAGTTTCTTTCTAAACGAGTATCCACAACAGGATCATTTAACTTTTTTGCAAGTGTTAAAAGTCCTTCCTCATCGACCACAATTTCGGGTGGGAGGCTTATAATTCCTCGGTGATTCTCGGTATGTGTAACGATTCTTTTTAGAACCATCCCGAGTCTCTGAGTATTGGATCGTAAATCATTTTGTGATTCAGTAACTAGATCCGCATAACTTTTATTGTGAGACGATCCGCCGGTATCGCCAAATTTGTCAGGCATCATTAGGAACGTTGGTTGTAATCTTTCAGACATTTTAAGGAATGATAAATCCCGACTTAATTACTTTTCTAATCTAGGATATCAACATGTAAAGACAACAATACAAATACTTTCTGAATAAATAAAGCCTTCCTAAAAAGAAAGGCGAAGTGATTATAGACCTTCGATATCGGAACATCAATTTAGTACAAGTACAACAAGTTCAATTAGGCTGCGAGAGGAAGTTGTAAAACTTCAACCAGGTAACTATCATCCTTAAGCATGTCAACGGTCTCTTTAAGATATCGTCCGAAATTTATTATACCAACATCTTTTTCAGATACCGCTTGCCATTTTTTAAGCCGTTGAAGGTGTAGCTCGGGGATTGGAAGGGGGATCTCCGTGTAACCACTCCATGAGATAGCCATAGATTCACCGAAATTAACAGCAAGGTCTCTATCTCTTGCTAAACGTTGAACAGGTATGGTTTCTACTGGAGTTCCGACTGTATGTGCCCAAGCTTCGGATATTTGACTTTCCATTCTGTCTCTTCTAAGAATGGTGACAGAAGGATTTTCCCCTGCCAGTCCGTCAGCACGAATGACGGTGTTTCTTAACTGAGGTGTTCCCAAAGTCCCAAAAGGTTTTTCGTGTATAAGTATAACTATTGGAGTTGTTCTTTCTTCTTCTGGAATAACTCCTTGTAACCGGGCAAGCAATAAGTCAGCCGCTTTTTGGCCCTGCTCTTCTAATTCAGTCTGGGCAGAAATCTCGCTGGTATTAACTCCGGCCTCAACTAATAAGACCACTCTTTCTGTCAAAAGACCTCCCATGTTAAGTCTGTATTTTACTACTCAAGTTCTCTAGAGGCAATTTCTTCGAGTCAGGAAACTCAGATTGTTCGAGGCTGACTTACTAGAAACCTCTTAGATAGAGCTCAAGCAGGTTCCTTTTATATATATTATGCTTTCACTAGAAAGATAAGAGAGAGGGGACTGAGAGGGAGATAACTTAATAAGCGGTTAGCTCAATAAATAAGATTTTTCTCCCCTCAGTCTTTCCTTAAAAACTCAAACTGCTCCTTAAAGACTAATGTTTACGGATTACAAGCCATCAATACACCAACTTCAGTACTGGCTTTTACAGACAGGTCGATGCGTATGCTGCGGTAAGAGGTTACATGAGGCTGATGAAGCTCCCCGGGTTGAAACCCGGGGGATCTTCTCCTCGCTGCTTCGTCGGGAGCGAAATCCCGCCGAAGCAGAAAACACTTCGCATTCATTCCTTCGACTTCGCTCAGGATTTTCTGCGAAGGAGGATAAAGAACGTAAAAACGGGTCATTTTTACTAACCTGTATATGCAGACGAGTTTTTGTATGGCATCCAGTAGAAAATGTATACCGGCGTGCATACCTTGAAGACCTACGTAAGTAAAATAATAAATATGCTTGTTGAAGGAGTACTCGTTAAAACAGGAGCCTTTTTGATAGAGGTTTATATGTGGATTTTAGCAAGCCCCTTTTTCATTTTTGATATTATTATCGGGGAAGACCGTATTACTCCAAAGCCCTCCTGACTCCGGCGGCACTTTTTTTAATTTCCATATTGACCAAAGGGGTAGTTTCTGAAAAGATAAATAAAGCAACACAATGGAAGGGTGGTGATAAAGATATGGCAGGCGAAATGAAAGGAACAGGTTTACCCAAAAATACGGCAGCAGCACTTGCGTACGTTTTGGGTCCGATAACAGGGGTTGTGTTTTATGTCCTGGAGAAAGATCCCTATGTGCGTTTTCATGCGATGCAGTCGATAGTTACCTTTGCCTTACTCTTCGTACTTCAATGGGTTTTTGGATTAACGTTAGTGCTTTTACCCTTAGTACCTCTTTTGTCGGTTTTCGGTTTTGCACTTTGGTTAGTTTTGATATACAAAGCTTGGCAAGGGAGTGAGTGGGAAGTACCTATTTTAGGAAAGTACGCGAGAAAATTTTTAAAAAAGGCATGACGTACTCCTCGCAACAAGTTGCGAAGGTATCTTGCGATACGTATGTCTTCTTGAATCTGCTTCATCCTGCGCTGCAAGCAGCGAGATATTCGCAGGTTCTAGAATAAGGATTGAATCTGCCCCTCTCCGAGCCAGAGATTCTCTGAGCCGGAGGCTAAAGACATGAAAGACAAGCGGGAGCAGATGGTGCGTATTATAAAAAAGCAATATGGTTTGACTATACCTCAGGTGCTTTCTGTAATGCTTCAGATTCCTCGTGAGAAGTTTGTATCGAAAAAATATAAAACTATTGCCTATCATGACGGTCCGGTTTCAATCGGATTTGGTCAGACAATGTCCCAGCCCTATACGGTCGCTTTCATGACTGATTTATTGGATCTCACAGGCAGGCAAAAAGTGCTTGAAATTGGAACTGGGTCAGGTTATCAGGCGGCAGTTTTAGCAGAGTTGGCGAAAGAAGTTTACACTGTTGAGATTATCCCTGAGTTGGCCGAGAGAGCTAAAAAAGTGTTGAAAAAATTGGGTTATAAAAATGTACATGTTAAATCTGGGAGTGGGGAGTATGGTTGGTCTGACAAAGCTCCTTTTGATGCAATTATTGTAACCGCAGGCTTGGGAGAAAAGGTGCCCGAGGAACTTTTTGATCAGCTGAAAGTAGATGGTGTATTAGTTGCTCCTCTAGGGGCCGGACACGATAAAGTAATGACACGGTATACCAAAACCCGCCTTCACCAAAACTTAGGCGAAGCAAAGAGAGAAGAATTCGGAACTTTCCACTTCGTACCCTTTGTAAAAGAAAAAAACTAAGCTTGATAACATACAACATACGACATACAATATATTTATAAAATCCCAAATCAAAATAAAATAACCAATTTGCTTGAGCAAATTGTCAAATGACAAATTAAAACTATGATTAGAACACAAATATATTTACCAGATGAGTTATACAACGAGCTTAAACTTATTGCTGCTGATCGAAAGGATAAGTTTTCCGATTTAATTCGCGAGGGAGCAAGGCTTGTTATCAAAAAGAAAACTAAAAAGCAAAGCAAAACTGATCTCTGGAAAGAGTTTATTGGGGCGATAAAAGGAGGACCTAAAAAAAGCGGCCAAGAGTTGATCGATGATTATTATAAAAATGATGTGGTATGAAATACCTTCTTGATAGTGATTTTCTCTTCGGAGTTGTGATTGAAAATGACCCCCACCATACTATTTGCAAAGATATATTTGCGAGTTTTCAAGATAAAGATATAAAATTGGTAGCTCTTAATTTGGTGGTTCAAGAAACTGCTACGGTTATAAGTAATAAGTAAAAAGAGAAACCAAAAAGAAAGTCTTAAGTTTTTAGATTTATTTCGTAAGTTACCAGTGCAAATTATCTTGTTGGATTTAGAGCTTGAGAATAACTCGTCGAAAATTTTTGAAAAACAATCCAAGAAAGGAATGTCTTTTATTGATTGTGCGAATTTAGCTGTGCTTGAGAAATATAAACTTGATGGAATTTTGTCCTTTGACGAGTTTTACCCGAAAAGATTTAGGGTAAATTGATTTTCTGATTAGCTTACGTTTTAGCTTCAAAGAAAGGTGATACAATTACTTCAATGAAATTAGTAGTAGGTCTTGGGAATCCTGGAGAGAAATATGCTAACACCCGACACAATGTAGGGTTTAAGGTGGTTGACAAATTAGTGACAAGTAACAACGCACAAGTAACAAGAAGTCCAGATAAAAAACTTGTTACCTGTTATTTGTTACCTTCTACTAAAGTTATTTTTGCCAAGCCTCAGACCTTCATGAATTTTTCAGGCAGTGCCGCGAAGGACTTAGTTGTGTATTTTAAAACAAAGCTGGCGGATTTGTGGGTAGTTCATGATGACTTGGATATACCTCTTGGCCAATACAAGATCCAGCAAGGCCACGGGCCCCGACTTCACTATGGGGTCAATTCAATTGAAGAAAAACTTGGCAGTGAAGCTTTCTGGCGTGTAAGGATTGGAGTAGACAATAGAACACAAGATAAAGAACAAAGACCAAGAGGAGAGGAGTATGTCTTGCAGGAGTTTACAGACAAAGAAACAATCCAAGTAAAAGAGGTAGTTGAAAATATAGTAAAGGAGTTAATGAGTCGTTTTGCCCTTTGAAGACCGTGTCTTACAAGGTGTGTATAGTAATGGTGAATAAGATAAAAGGCAGTCAACCCACATTAAAAGGATTTTCCCAAGTTGGAGACATTCTTAAAGATTTTAAAAAAGACGAAGATAAATATATTTCGCGGGAATTTCAAAAATATGGCTATGATTTAGCAGACGAGCTGGGGGATCTGAAAAATAAATCTTTATATATCAAACTTACCAAAGAGACTCCACGAGGATTCCTCGAAGCTGCGAGAAATTTCGTCAAAGACGCGTATAATGTAAGGTCCAAAGCAAAACTATTTATGTGGAAACTTTCTGAGCTTCGCAGGGCGAAGCAAAATCCCAAATTCAAATGACAAATTTACAATTAAGTCCCAAGCTCAAAATTTCAAATCCAAATACTAAGAAATACGATTTGGCCGATAGAATTTTTGAATTTGTTGTTGACGTTTTGGACTATTTGAATAAATTATCGCGGACATCTGTTAACAGGGTAATAATTGATCAATGTGCACGTTCGTCAACTTCGATAGGTGCTAATTATGAAGAAGCAGACTCTGCGCATACTAAGAAAGACTTTTCATATAAGATGGAAATTATGAGAAAAGAAGCAAAAGAGACTCGCTATTGGTTAAAAGTTTCCTTAATAAAAAATCCTAGAACCAATCCTGAAGAATGTGAATCTCTTCGTGATGAGTGTTTACAATTAATAAGAATATTTTCAACAATTATTAATAAATCCAGATTATAATTTGGATTTTGAAATTGGGATTTTGGATTTAAAAATGTCTGCATTTTCTTTACAGGGTAACTGGGTTGATATCCTAATTCTAGCAATCTTGCTTTATTTTGTAAGCGAAGCCTGGAGATTTGGATTTTGGATTATAGTGGCTGATTTTTTTGGCTTTTTACTGTCGCTTGTTATTGCCTTAAGAGGATACAAATTTGCAGCTGACATTTTACGTACTAATTTTTCCCTTGCCCATTCGGTTTCAAACGCTGTCGGTTTTCTGATTATGGCCGCATTTTCGCAAGCACTATTGGGCTTTGTCTTCGCACATCTCATAAGAAAAATCCCTTACAAGTTTTGGAAAAAACCTTGGAATAATATTGCGGCAATTATACCTGCTGTCGGCCAGGGTCTCATACTTATTTCATTTATTCTTACTCTCGCTACCGGACTTCCGATTTCTCCGAAGTTGAAGTCAGACGTTGGCGAGTCAAAAATTGGTGGCTATTTAGTTCAAAAAACCTCAGGTCTTGAAGTAAAAGTAAACGAAATATTCGGAGGACTGGTTGAAGATTCTCTTACCTATCTTACCGTAAAGCCTGGTAGTACAGAGTTCATTCCAATTACCGTATATTCGCGAGAACTGAGCGTCGATGAAGAATCTGAGTTGGCTTTATTAAATCTTGTCAATGCGGAGAGAAGAAAAAGAGGGATTGCGGAGCTTACCTGGAGAAACGAAGTAGTTAGTGTGGCCCGTGCGCATGCCAAAGACATGTGGAAGAGAGAATATTTTGGCCATGTTTCTCCCGACGGAGAAGATGTTGTTGCCAGAATGGAAACTGAGGATGTTAACTTTAGCGTAGTCGGAGAAAATCTGGCACTAGCTCCGACACTTCAAACCGCCCACAATGGTCTCATGAATTCGGAAGGCCATCGTGCAAATATTTTGGAAACTGAATTTAACCGTCTTGGTGTAGGGGTGATTGACAACGGGATTTACGGAAAGATGTTTGTACAAATCTTCACCGATTAAATGTCCAAGTTTAAGGAAAAAGTAATTGAAGTAGTATCTTTGATTCCGTTTGGGAAGGTTGTCAGTTATGGTCAAGTTGCGCTTTATATCGGGATTCCAAGAGCGGCAAGACAGGTTGGCTGGATGCTTAATCGGATGGAGGGGGATGTTCAAATTCCATGGTGGAGGGTTGTTAATAATCAAGGCAGAATAAGTATTAAAGGATCGAAGTACACAGCTGAGGATCAAAGAGAACTACTTGTGGAAGAGGGAATTAGAGTAAATGACGATCTTACGCTTGTTATTGAAAAATACAGATTTGTGCCCCATCAAAATTTATTGGAAGAATTGGGATTGGATTCAATATACCTTTCGATGATTTCATCGAAAATTCCATACAGCAACTATTTTCCGAAAGGAAGGCTTGCTAAATTGACCAAAAAGGTGCAAAAATAGAGAAGTGGTATGAAAAAAGATCTTCTAACACACTTTGCCTTCATGGTAGCCCTTTTTGTTCTTATTTCGCTGTATAAAGACTGGTTGAGGTTGGAATTTCTACCTTTTTGGTTCGGTGGAATCCTCGGAACATTTCTTCCCGATATTGATCACCTCATTTATGTTTATGTTCTTAAGCCAAATGAAGTTGTTTCTCAAAAAGTTACAAACCTTCTCTCAGAGCGAAAGTTCTTTCAAAGCTGGAATATGCTGGCTACGATGAGAAGTGAGAGGAAAGACCTCCTTTTCCACACAGCCTATTTCCAAATACTCTTTATAATTTTTGCGCTGCTCATTACTACTTCCTCGGGATCTCTTTTGGGAAGGGGATTAGTGTTAGCTTTTATGCTCCATTTACTTATCGACGAAGTTGTCGATTTGATGGAGGTAAGCAATTTGGACAGTTGGTTTACTAAGCTTCCAGTGGTCCTTACGGAAGTCCAAAGACGGTGGTTTTTGGTTGGAAATGGAGCACTCCTTCTTATTTTCGGATTTTTCTTCTGACAAGCTGTTTCTCGAACTTGGCATAAATATGAACTTGGTGTAAACTAGCCTTATTGTGGAAGAAGAAGTAATGTTAACTAAGAAAGAAAAAAGAGAACTTGCCAAAGAACAAAAGAAAGACGAGAGAGACAAGACTCTTTTTGCACAAAGAGTCAGGAAGTTTTTGGTTTGGATTTTCTTG
>CAZVJU010000018.1:18639-22139 GCA_964627195.1 uncultured Gammaproteobacteria bacterium
CTTTTTATCGGTTTTAAAACTTGGAGATGGATTAGTGCACCTACTCCTGAAGTTGCCGGCGAGGCGATTGAAGTAAAAGAAGACGACTGGGTGAGAGGAAACAAAGAGGCGAGAGTAATTTTAATTGAATACGGAGATTATCAATGCCCCGCCTGTGCGACTTATAACCCATTTGTAATAAAATTAAGCGAAGAATTCCAAGAGGATCTTAAAATAGTTTATAGACACTTTCCACTTATCACGATTCACAAGAACTCCATGCCTTCAGCTCAGGCTGCCGAAGCTGCTGGTAAACAAAGCAAATTCTGGGAAATGCACGATTTACTTTACGATAAACAAAGCGAATGGGCCGAGGCAGGAGATGCCAAAGAAAAATTTAGTGAATATGCAAAAAGCCTTGGATTAGATGAACAAAAATATATAAGCGACTATGATTCCGGTGAGGTAAAAAGCTTAATTAACTCTGATTTGGCTAAAGCTAATTCCCTTCGTCTTAACGCGACACCGACATTTTTCTTAAACGGTGAGAAAGTTCAACCCCGAAGCTATGAAGACTTTAAGAGTTTGGTGGAAACACAAATTAAAGGCTATACTCTCGAATGACACCTCAAGAGCTAATTAAAGTGCTTTCAGTTCTTACTCTGTCCTCAAATGTCGGAGCAACTTTGTTTTTAGTATCTTTAGTGCTTCTAAAGTTGAATGTTGCAAAAAAGCAAAATCAAAAAATTCTAACCTACTTCAGCAAAAAGTCTTTATTTTTTAGCTTTGTAGTTGCGCTGACGGCAACTGTCGGAAGCTTATATTTTTCAGAGGTTGCCCATTTTGAGCCTTGCAAGCTTTGCTGGTTTCAGCGAATTTTTATGTATCCTTTGCCTTTGATGTTAGGAATTTCATTATGGAAGAAAACTAAGGACGTAGATAAATATGTTTTGCCGCTCTCGATAATCGGACTTGTAATTGCGGCTTACCACTATTATTTTCAGGTAACCGGAAATCCCTTAATCCCATGTTCAACTGTCGGCTTTTCCGTGTCGTGCTCTGAGAGGTTTTTTACCTATTTTGGTTATATAACAATTCCCTGGATGAGCCTGTCGGCATTTTTATTAATTGTGATAGCAATGCTTGTAGTTAGAAAAGTAAGAAGAAGAATTAGTTGAAGTCTGTATACTGAAGCTCTTTGCCGTGTAATATTATTAAGATTCCTGGTAATGGGAAGTTATTGAGGTACTCTATTTTAAATTCGCCTTTTGAAATGTGTTCAAAAATTCCCGCCATAACACCTCCGTGGGTGCATATCGCTGAGCTTGTGATTTTTTCTTTCTCAAGGTGATTAAGAAAGTTTTTTACTCTTTGGGAAAAGTCTTCAAAAGATTCTTTGTCTTCCCGATACTCACCTAAAGAATCATTTAACTGGAATGCTTTCCCGCTAATTTCGGTAACTATTTCTGCTGTTTGTAAACACCTCTTGTAAGGAGATGTATAGTTGGCATCAGTCTTAATTCTTTTTAAGAAATTTGCCAGTTTTTCAATTGCCGGAATTCCCTCGGAAAGTATATCTGCTGTTTCTATTTCATTTCCGTAAGGGATGGTGGTCTTGGTGTGATATGTAGCCGCGTGGCGAAAAACATATAAATTCATGGAAGTATCATTATAATATGACAATGGCATTTAAAGAAATGGTGTTAGGGTCGGACTGGGAGAGAAAAACGACAGGTGAAAAGTTGGCGCGGATTTCCAAAATTGCCGATGTAGCCACAATTCTCGGTGGACTGATTGCTATAGGTTTTGCACCTGCGCTAGCACTCTTGGCGATTCAGGCGAGTGTAGTAACCTATGCCGGTGCTGAAATCTACGAGCAGAGTAAAAAGAGAAAAAAGAAAAGATGACTCATTCCCTACAACAATCAACTGCTTTTTGGACTAAAGAGCTAAGTTTGGAGAAGACGGAAGAAATTTATTTATGTTATACTTTGGTCATGACCGACAGAACCAAAGCAAAGGCAATTGTTACTTTAGAAAATCTTCGCTTGGTGGAAAGCGAGATCTTCCGAATTGCTTCCAAACATGGAGTTAAAAATGTTGATCAGCTGGATAGCTTGATTGCAAAAGGTGGGTTATCTGAAGAAAGGGTGGGAGAAGATTTATTCCGTTTGGACCATCTAATTTCCGAGAAAGAAAGGTTGGAAAAAGAACTTAAAAAGCTCTCAATAAAAAAGTCCGATGCATGGAAAAGTTTACAAGATTTGCTCGAATTGCCGAGACGGAATTTTCAGACGTCGTAATTTCAACTCACTATCTTGGTCACAAACTCCGAATATATTTTAAGGATAAAAGTTTTGTTGATTTTTTCTTTACTACTAAACTTAAAAAACTTCGTTTTGCAATTCACTTGGAGAGAAGCCACTTAGACAAAAGTTTTTACAGAGTTGATAATACTCCGGATCCTAAATGGGGAAATATAAAAACTTTCCCCATGCATTTCCATAATGGGAAATACAATAAAGTTA
The DNA here is from genome assembly GCA_964627195.1 of uncultured Gammaproteobacteria bacterium. Taxonomy (GTDB): domain Bacteria; phylum Patescibacteriota; class Microgenomatia; order UBA8517; family UBA8517; genus CAZVJU01. The sequence continues at coordinate 21,146 of CAZVJU010000018.1, forward strand.
AAGTTCCTCCATTTGAGGTAGTGAGTTTTAGTTTGGAGTCATTGTTTAGGAAATTTCTTATCTTTACTCGATCCAAAGTTATAGAGAAGAGTTGAATTCTAAGTTGAGGAAGCAAAAATTCTTGAGAAATAAAGCAAGAAGTATTTCTTTTGGATAAAGCCCAAGATGTGAACTTATTTCACCCCTAAGGCGCATAAAAAACATAATTCTTAAGAGAGTGTTATTATTAAACCAGGATCTATGATACCGATTCGCACATTACTTTTATTCTTTTTATTTGTTTTAATTTTCGTTTTTACTCCCTTTACAACTTACGCTCAAGATGGTGCTTCTTCTATTTGGTTTAGGTCTCTCGATAATTGCAAGTTGGCTGGAGGGAAACCAATTGTGATGCCTGTAGGAGTAGTAGGAATCATGTTAAAAAACACTTTCCGCCCCCACTTTTATACAAATGTACGTTGCTTTTGTGGGATTATCCCTCATCTTCCGTTCAAGACTCAGAATTGCCAGACAGATAAGTTAATTTCTTTAGTTATCGTAACGATAGTTATCGGAGCTTCCTTTATTATTCTCAGAAAGATAAGAAGAAAGAGAAAAGGATGAATTACTCCCTACAACAATCAACTGCTTTTTGGACTAAAGAGCCGAGTTTGGAGAAGACGAAATTTTAATTACTTCTTAAGTGTTGTATAAACTCACCTGGAGTCATTATATTAATACCGCGCTCCTCCTTTAATTTATTCTTATTAAAGTGCTTTATATTGAAAGTTACTAGTATTTTTACTTTAGCTTCTAAAACCCCCCTAATTATATGAGCATCGTCTATATCTGATGTATACGTTTTATATTTTTTCTTAATGTCTGACAATGGTTCCTTGAGATTAACTTGAATGAAATGATTTTTAATATGTTTATTTAGCGCTGATTCCGAAATATTTAATTTCTTCGTTGATCTTAAGATTTCTTTTTTCGAAATTTTTGTAACAAATCGTTT
>CAZVJU010000019.1:0-20670 GCA_964627195.1 uncultured Gammaproteobacteria bacterium
TAGAATGCTTCCTTGCCAAGGAAGAGGTCGAGGGTTCAAATCCCTTCCGCCGCTCCAAAAGTGATATAAGTAAATATAAATCGACATAAAGTTACAAAATAGGTTAGAATAAATAAGAGGTGATTAAATAACATGGCAGAAAGACAAGACAGTGAACCACCAGAAAGAGACCCATTAGAGGTTGTCGGTGAAGAAGTAGCCGGAGCTTTTGTAATTAGGACACTTGAACCACAAGTTGAAATTCCATCATTAGGTGTGGTGATTACTTCTGGTGATGGATCAATAGAAGTAGAAAATCAAACTTAAGTTTGAAAAACCCATTGGTCGAACGATCACACCCACAGTGTTGCATTTTCTTCTAGTGATTAGTTACCGTTCAAAGTATCCCCAAAATATATGGAGTAACATAAATAGGTGAAATCTTCCGTTACAAATATCACTAAATTTTATGTGTGGAAATTCCTTGAGGGTTTCGAATTTATTTATGCCATTAAAATAATTTATCTGGTAAGTATAGGTATTACAGTTTCACAACTGGCGTTATTCGCTAGTATTACGGCAGTTACTTCGATACTATTTGAAATTCCGACCGGCTTTATAGCTGACAAATTCTCCCGAAAGTTAGCCATATCATTGGGTTTTCTTTCCCAAAGTTTGGCTTTTTTGGTAATTGCATTTGTTAGTAATTTTTATACTTTAATTCCGGTTGCTGTACTTTTAGGACTGGGAGCAGCATTCATAAGCGGATCTGATGTTTCCTTAATTTTCGATGAACTCAAGACTGACAGAAAAGGGGGTGACTACTTGAAAGTAAGTTCCCACGGAACTTCTGTAAAAACAGTCTCTGGAGCAATCGCGACATTTTTGGGACCGTTACTATTTGTGGTAAATCATCAGTTGCCCTTTATTCTTACTTCGATTGTTTATTTTGTTTTAGCTTTATTTGTATTAACTATAAAAGAAAGAAAGTCTTCGCACGAAGTTCAAAGAGTTGTCCGAATTTTTGACGGTATTAAAAATGTTTTGCAATTTAAACCAATATTACTTATTGCGCTTATCGATGCACTTCTTTTGATTTTCGTCAATATTTTCTATAATATCCTCTACTTTCCGAAAATCACTTCATTGGGATTCCCAATTCTCTATCTGGGAGTACTGGATGCGATTAATCTTATTTTAATGACTGGCATGTTGACAATTCTTCCTAAACTTAACTTTAAAAAAGACAAGACTGCAATTGTCGTCTATTCATTATTAGCCGCTTGTGTTTTTATCGTTTTTAGCAATGTTTACAATTTACTTCCCGCTGTCATATTCGGAGTAGCATTTGATTTGATTTGGGCTGCGAGGTTGCATATTATCCCAACTATTACAAACCGCTTTTTCGCATCAGTTGATCGCGCAGTGTCGCTATCAAGTATTAGTTTCGTAAGCAAACTCGGTGCTGCTCTACTTCTTCCTATTACCGTAGCCATTTTCAATATCAGTTATTGGTTCACCTTAGTTCCTCTGGCCTTGGTTTGTTTACTCCTATACAAGTATCCCAATTACCAAAAGGAAAATAATAGGTGATTTTTTCAACTACCTTTTCCTATTTTAATGGTGTTGCAGTGTGATGTATAATACAACTGTGCTCGATTTAAACTCTGTAATGCTTGGTACTCCGGAACCGAAAGTTCTGGCTAAGTTTTACGAAAAAGTGATCGGTAGAGCTTCAGATATGGGCGAAGGCGATGGGTGGTTCGGATGGCAAATCGGAAAATCATTTTTAACAATTGGTATTCACTCAGAAGTTAAGGGTAAAGCGAAAGAACCGCAAAGGATAATACTCAATTTTGAGACAAAGGAAGTAAAGGAGGAGTTTAAGAGGATTAAAGCTCTCGGCGCTGAGGTAATTAAAGAACCGTACGAAATGGAGGGTATGTGGATTGCAACTTTTGCCGATCCTGACGGCAATTACTTCCAACTCATGAGCCCGTGGGAAAATAACTAATCCCCCCTTTTTTTTTGGAACTACTCCGGATTACTAATTGTGTTAGCTATACCAATTTGCGGTAAAATCAGATGGAAATATGGATTTTGTGCAAACAAAGAGTTTTAGATTGGCTATATATTCCAAAGGGAATATACACTCAGATAAACTAGCTCTAGTACTTCCCGGAAAACTGGATACAAAAGATTATCCTCACATTCATTCACATGTAGATTTTTTGGCAAAGAAAGGTTTCTTTGCAGTGTCTTTTGATCCTCCCGGCACATGGGATAGTCCGGGTGATATTGGACTTTATTCTCTGACTAATTATATTAAAGCCACAAATGAACTGATTGACTATTTTGGAAGTAAACCGACTTTTGTTATGGGCCATAGCTTCGGCGGAAGCATCGCCATGTATGTTGGCATTACTAACCCCGCAGTAACCCATTTTGCTTCACTCATGTCCTGGTATTCGTATAAACCAGAACATCATGGTGGATATCCTGATAAAATTTGGAAATCACAAGGGTTCAGAGTTTCAAAGAGAGATATGCCGGAAAACTTTGATAAGAAAAGAGAACTTAAAGTTCCCTATACTTTTCTGGAAGATCGAATACGCTATGATATACGCGAGGGTCTGGCAAAGTGCTCAAAACCAAAACTATTTATATTAGGCAAGCGCGACGAGGTCGTTAATCCTTCCGTAGTAAGAACGACCTATAAACTATCTTGTGTACCCAAAGAATTATATGAACTCCCCTTCGGTCATAATTACAGATCCAGTAAACCGATGATTAAAAAAGTAAACGCGGCAATTGGAGATTTCTTAGATAAATATAGAGTGGATGATTGAAATATTTCTTTCCAGAGTAATTTATGATTGAAAGACACCCTTTCGGAAATTTTGTTCCGCCTAATTCCAGATATTTACTTCTAGGGAGTTTTGTCACCAAACCGACACATAAATACGAGTGGTTTTACGCCAATGGGCGAAACCAATTCTGGCCGATACTTGAAGAAGTTTACAAAGTGCCTTTAAAAACAAAAAAAGCTCAGCAAGCGTTATTCGTTAAATTGAAAATGGCAATTGCCGATATTATCCTTGAGTGTGAGCGTGTAAAAAGCAGTAATTTGGACATCAACCTTAAGTGTTTGGTTTTTAACACCACAGCAATTTCAGCAATTTTGGCCAAGAATAAAATTGAAAAAATCTTCTTCACTAGCAGATTTGTTGAAAAGTTATTCCGGAAAGAATTTAAAGATGCTATTCAAAAATATCCAAAAATAGACTTAATCACTCTCCCCTCCCCTTCGTCTCGGTATGCCGTAATGAACAAGGCAGAAAAAATTAGAAACTACAAAAAAGTGTTGCCAAAACTAGGAATCTGAAGAAAGTTCTTCTCTTCGTCGAAGGCGATTCAGAATCTCTAAGAGGTAATTATCTTCAGGATCTGTCTTGACAAAGTATGTACAAATACTATACTATTTTCGGTGAACTACAATTTTGATTTTTCGAAAGAAAAAGATTTGATTCTCAGAGAGGCAAGAGGTATCGGTTTCAAGGATGTTATAGAAGAACTAAATAAAGGTCATATATTGGATGAGATTGATCACTTTAACAAGAAAAAATATCCCAACCAAAGAATACTTATTGTTAAGATAAAAAATAAGGTCTATGCGGTTCCTTATGTTTTAGATAAAGAAAGAAAAGTAAAGTTTTTAAAAACCATTTATCCAAGCAGAATACTTAAGAAAAAATACACAAAAAAAGTATGAACAAAAAACTGAACAAAAAATATATGGACGAAACCCCATTGGACGACTACGAAAAAGAACTGAAAGAGTTTATAGACAAGGGGGAGTTTATTAGTGATCCAAACTTTAAGGAAACCAAAAAAATGCTTCAAGAAGCAGCCAAAAGGTACATTGAGCTTGAGGAAAGTAGAAGCATTACTTTAAGAGTAAAGAAAAAGGACTTAATTAGCTTAAAAGCTAAGGCTGCAAGAAATAATATTCCCTATCAAACCCTCATTGGTCTTCTTATCAACCACTACGCGGAAGGTAAAACAAAGCTGACGTTGTAATGTTTACCTTCACCGTCGACCTCCCCGCGCTATGCAGCAATAAGCAAGCCAGAAAAAATTTTCCGCTACAGAAAAATTTTGCCAAAAATGGAGTAGCTAAGGAGTTATGACATCCTCCGTGGACTTATAGTCCGCGGTTTCCTCTAATCCGGGCTAAGAGCCTAGAGTTTTCTCGAGATCTGTTATAATACTATTAAATTGACACTAGACATAATATACCAAGATTGGTATATTACATATGATGATGGGTCATGAAATTTGATATTGAATTTTATGAGTTGGAGAACGGAGAAAGACCTGTCGAGAAATTTCTGGAAGGCGTAAAAACTAAAAACCTTTCCTTATGGAAGAAAACTTTAGCAGCTTTACTGAAAATAAAGGAGCGAGAGTATCACAAGATGCCTTTGACGGAATATATCGAACCGGGTATTTTCTCGTTGAGGGTTAAGTCTGAAAATAATATATTAAGAATTTTCTTTGCTTTCGAAAAAGGTAAAAGAATATTTTTATTACACGGGTATGTTAAGAAGAGCCAGAAAATACCAAGAAATGAATTGGAGATTGCAAGAAGGAGAGTAAAACAAATTAATGAATAAAATGAAAAAAACAAATTTTGATTCTTATATTGAAAGAGAAATTAAAAAAAACCCTAAGTTGAAGAATGAACTTACCAGGGCTGGTGTTGCCATTGATGTCTCTATGCAAATATACGAATTGCGGAAAAGTCGAGATATGACTCAGGCAGAGCTGGCAAAACTGACAGGTGTAAAACAATCCAATATTGCAAGGCTTGAACGAGCGGATTACGAAGGTTACTCTCTCAAAACATTAAATAAAGTTGCAAGAGCTCTAAAAACTAGATTAAAAATTTATTTACAGCCGATAAACCAGAAAAAGCAGACAAAAGTCGTTTTTAACTACATCATTTACTATTCAGCGGCTCCTTCTTATCAACTTGAGACAAGCATTTTGAACGAGGAACCAATCGGTATTAGGGTTTCTGGTTCAGAAATAGGAGAAACTTTTAAAGAAGAAAAAAAGGTAGAAAGGACCGTGTTTTTATGACGTCTTCCCCGCGCTGACAACGCGGGGTTTCCATCTTATGGAGGACGACATATCAGAGTTCGATTCATCTCCGAGCTAAGGGCCCGGAGTTTTCTCGAAATCTGCTATAAAGGAGGTGACATTATAACAATGGACAAAAATATACAACCAAAGGTAGGACAAGTTAATGTAGCAATCGATCCTATTAGAACGCCAGTTATTTATGCCGATGCAATTATGATGACATTTAGCGATAATGGAATCATTCTTGACGTAACACAAAGAATTGGAAATTCCAACCAAGCTAGTGTTGTTTCCAGAATTGGTTTAAGCAAAGAGCATGCTAAAGTGCTTGCTAATAAATTAATAGAACACATTAGCTTGAGAGAAGGTAGTGCAGTAACTGGAAAAATAAAGCTAAATAATTAACTAAGTAATAGCATTTTTGTGCAAAAATTTTATGCAATCTAGCTCAAACGCAATTAAAACTGTAAATATAAAAGAGAAACTCGTAATGTTTAAAGAACATTGGAGTCCTAAGATTATTGGAGAACTAAATGACGACAAGGTGCAGGTTGTAAAGCTTAAAGGAGAATTTGTTTGGCATCATCACGACAAAGAAGACGAATTGTTTCTGGTTATCAAGGGGAAATTGATAATTCATTTTAGGGAGAAAGATGTTGAAGTTAATGAGGGAGAATTTATAATTATCCCCCACCCAATTGAACACAAACCGGAAGCTCCCGAAGAAGTAGAAATAGTTTTAATTGAGCCTAAAGGCGCGGTGAATACAGGTAACGTCGAAACAGATAAAACTGTCAAGAATCAAGATAAAATCTGATTGCTTCGGCAACTTTGCCTCATCTTTCCACCGAACCTGATATACTTCACCTATAAGTAATTTCAACTCAATATGCACAAAAAGGATAAAAAAGGGAGAGTGGTAAAGGTTGCAGTAATACTTTGGACTATTGATCCAGAAAATCAAATTCGATTTCTAATGCGACACAGCAAACCCTTTAACGGATACGACGATGAATGGACTGTTTCGTTTGGTTCCGTTGACCCCGAAGAAAGCGAAATCTTAGCAGCAAAACGAGAAGCCGAAGAAGAATTCGGTATTAGGGAATTTGACGGCGATACATTGGATCTTAACTATTCTACTGATTATTCAGGTAAACACGGACCTACGGTTGTCCACTTCTTTGCAATGAAAGTTCCAAATATTGACGTAAAAATTGTGCTAAACGAAGAAAGTATCGGGTACGATTGGATGCTGGTTGAGAAAGTGATGGAAACTATGGTACATGATGATGAGAAAAAAGCATTCAATCTTCTGCTGAAAAAAATACATGTATTGAAAGGTGATTAACTCTTGACTTGATTAAGTGAGTGCTTCGTCAACTTTCCCCATTCCTTCTCCCGAACCTGATATACTTAGGTTGTGAAAAGCAAATTTACGATAGGAGTATTTGGAATTATATTTGATGATAAGAAGAGAGTACTTCTATGTCACAGACGTGATTATGATCTATGGAATTTACCCGGTGGCGGTTTGGAAAGTTACGAAACACCGTGGGGCGGACTAATAAGAGAGGTAAAAGAGGAAACCGGTTTGGATGTTAAGGTTTTAAAATTGATCGGAGTTTACAGTAAACCTTATAAAAATGAGATTGTTTTTGCGTTTATTTGTAAGCGAATCAAGGGTAATATTACGCTAAATGAAGAAGCAGATAAAATTGATTATTTTGCGATTGTTAAACTTCCTTCAAATACAGTACCCAAACAAGTAGAAAGGATAAAGGACGCAGTTGCAAATTCAGAGTTGGCTGTTTTTAAAGTTCAGTCAGGTAGATCTTCTATTGATTTGCTAAAAGAAGGGAAACTTTAATATAATTTTAAACTTGACTTGGCCGAGTGAGTGCTTCGGCAACCCTCTCTTATAAAGCATGTAAAATTTATGCTTTTTCAAGATAAAACTTTCCTGCTTTGTAGTTAAAGCAAACTTCGTTAAACTGATCAAAAAAGCCTTGTCTGCCTAACAATGGAACTCCAGTATTTGAAATCTCATCGCTGAAAATTATGTAGGAATCAAGCTTATGGCTTTTCCCTTTCTGCATAACCATTAGCTCAACAATATAAGGTTTACCCTTCATCTGCCTTGATTTCTTTACACCACCGAAAGGAACTGTTTCTTTGACGGCCGACAAATCAATTCCGAGTACTTTAGCTATCTCAGCGTGAAAAACATTCGCAAAGGCACCTGAATCCAACATTGCACGATAGTTCGTTGTCATGCCGTTGTCCTTATTGGTTACCCTAATATCCAACATTGGAATTTTGTCACCAAAGGTAACTTGAAAAGGGAATTTGAATTTCATAGAAGCTATCCTATATAAGGAATGTATTTTGTGGGAACTTTAAATAGAGTTGGTATCTTTTCACCTTTTTCCTGTGCTTCCTTATAAACCTTTTGAGCACTAGTTCCACTTGCTATGACCTTTTCTGTGTTAGGTTTTAGAGCTACCCATTTACCTCTAAATTTTTTAATTAACATTTCCATAATGTTATTATACATAATTAAATCCAGATTCCTAATATTTCTTGTCTTGATTAAGTGAGTGCTTCGGCAATTTTTTCACTGAAACTGATATACTTCATTAATGAAAAAAATCCTCTTATTAAATCCGGAAGGGGCAACCAATAAAAAAGTTAAGGAGTTTCAGGTACGCGAAGCTGTTCGCGCGATAGTTCTTAATGAAGATAATAAAGTTGCCCTACTTCGTGTTCTCAAATATGATTACTATAAAATTCCTGGCGGTGGAATTGAAAAAGATGAAGACCGGATCACAGCGCTTAGGCGGGAATGTCTGGAAGAGATCGGAGCTGAAATAGAAATTGTTGGTGAAGTGGGTATGATTGTTGAATACCGGAAATCATTCAACCTTAAACAAACTTCCTACTGTTACCTGGCGAGGCTTAAGGGTAAAAGCGGTAATTCGAAATTTACGGAAGATGAAATTCGAGACAAATTTGAACCGATCTGGCTTTCATATAAAGAAGCTTTGCGTAAATTTTCAATTAACACAACCTCATTCGAAGGTCGGGTTTACATTATGCCACGGGAATATGCTTTCCTGAAGGAAGCACAAAAACTAATCAAATCTTAAGTTGATGAAGTGAGTGCTTCGACAATTTTGTCACCTCATCCCCTCGAACCTGATATACTTATTTTAATGCTTAAAGTAGTAGTAGGAATTTTAGTTATTGTTGGCCTGGCATTAGTGCTGTTGAAATTATTTACAAGCTCTCCCCAAAAGCTTGTTCAAACTAACATTGCAGTAAATTCAGACGATCCTCCTTTAAAGCTAAAAAGTATCGGGGTCAATTTTTCTGATTTTAAATTTACCAAGGATAAATTAGAGTTTAACCGACTTTTTATGGACTACGGTTTTGTTATTCCGGCTAATACTACCAGCACCGGCAAAGATAAAGCTAATCCTCAACCAACTTTTGTTGTGCCTTTAGGCACTCCCGCAAGATCTTTGGTAGATGGGGTTGTGGTTGCAATACCAACACTCTGGAGTGGAGACTATTCCGTCCTAGTGACTACTGACGGGAAAATGCAAAAGTGGGTTTACGAGACAGAACATTTAATAAATCCCAAGGTTAAAGTGGGCGATAAAGTTACAGCCGGCCAGATTGTGGGAGAAGTTAGCGATTTTAATAAGGGAGCACCAAAAGGATTCGGAAGTGTCGAGATTGGAATTTTAAAGGGCGGAAATCCGCCGGAGCACGTTTGCCCATTTGCCTTTCTTGACGAATCTATAAAGGAAGAAACCTTGGCCAGCATAAAAACTTTGTATCTATCTTGGGAGAGTTATATAGGGAATAAAACGCTTTATGATGAAAATTCATATCAAGTTCCTGGCTGTCTTACGCTTGACTCAATCCCAGGGTAAAGTGATTTTATATTTTTGAGGCTTGAGTTGGCTAAGCGATTACTTCGGCATCTTCGCCTCCTCATTCTCCCCACCTGATATACTTCAATTATGAAAATTTTGGTTTTACGGAAGGAACCGTGTTAATGCATAAATCTGCGGAAGGAAAAAGCCGTGAGGAAATTGTTGAACAGTCTAGACTCGAAGGTATTCAAAGAGAAGAAGCGTCTTTAAACTACAAATCAAAACATGATGTTTCTGTACAACCGAACTCTGTGTATGACTTTGGTAACTACATATCAAATGGAAATGCCGTCCAGAAATTGAAACAGTGGAAAGATCAAGGAGCTATCATTTACTACCTATCTTCAAGAAGAATTAAACCAGATGTTGAGGTAATACAAGCAGTACTAAAAAGACATGATTTCCCTGATGCAGGCAACTTATTATTTCGACGACAAGCTGAAGCATATAACGACGTTGCCGAAAAGCTGATGCCAGATATTCTAATTGAGGATGATTGCGAAAGTATTGGAGGAGAAGTTGAAATGACCTACACTCATATAAGAGAAGATATTAAAAAGAATATAAAATCTTTTGTGGTAAAAGAGTTTGCAGGAATTGACCACTTACCAGACAGTATAAATCAACTTATTCTTGAGCCCAGATGACAAAGGTGAAGAGTCTGTTCCCCAACCCCAAATCACGTTCAAAAAGAGCTACATAGCCGTTATCGCGAATTGATCTTCCCCAATCACTTTGATTCTCAAAATCTCCATTTTTTGCTGCATCGGCAATTGAGAGGCCTAGGGGCAGTTTTTGAGTTGAGGTTGCAAGTGTCGTAAAGCTATCAAGGTGTGAATAAATTACCTCAAGCTGGTCAAAGTCATGCTGATTTGGATGTTCGTTACTTGGCGGACCATCAGGATCGCTTGTGTAATCCATGCAGCTGCCTAGGTTAGGATTATTGAAGTTTTCATCCTGATGATCAAGACCGAACGTATGAGCAACTTCCTGGCACATCACCAAATTCTTCCATGCAGGGGTACTATAGGTAGCTGAACCAAAATAGGTATCGTTCATTTTTGCAAGTCCTTGGGTAATATGACTCCCGCTCGCCCAAATTTGTGCAATCCCCAGCCAACCATTATTCCCATAGCGATAGTTACAAACCTCGACGCGACCACTTGTCGGTCGGCAACGACGTGGGTTTTGGGATCCAGCTACGATGGTTGTATCAAGAACCGACGATTGACTCCAATCGGCTGAAGTAGTAACAAGGTAAGGATCCCAAGAGGTTGAAAGATTGTCGGCAAGTTGCAGTGTAAATGGATTAATAGTGCGAGCCCAGTGGTAATTCCCCCATGAATGGCTTGCAAAAGTGACAGAAGGAGAAAAGATTAGCACAGTCGCAAGTAATAAAAGCAGTAAAAATAATCTAAATTTGGCAAACATAAAACTTATACAGTGTAATCTAGGTCACGGACAAAAGTCAAGAAGTCTCCCTTTTAGAAATAACAGATAATTTTACTTCATTACCAAGGGTCTGTTGTTTGCTAAAATAACATTATGGATTGGGGAAAGTTCGTTTACCTTCTTATCATCATTTTAATCGGTTACCTACCGTACAAAGTACTGCAGAAAAAGCTTCCCCGCGGACTAAATGACATTTCCAATTCCACTGCGTTACTCTTAGGTGCATGGTTTTTAATCCTGTCTGGTTTACTTTTGTCACAGATAAAAGAACTTAATGTGTCTATCCCCACATGGATCCTTGTGGCCGTCAGTCTCACATCAGCTATCTGGTTTTCAGTGCCTTTCTTAATACGAAAAATCGGAGTTTATCCTGACAAGGTAATTTCTCAAAAACCAACCTTGTTCGTCGTTAAATTCGATCCTCATACGCTTTATTTAAAATTTTTTGAGGTATTATTTCAGCAGATAAAATTTCTTTTTATGCTTAGTGTTGTTTTGGTAACGCTATCCCCGATCGATAGAACAATCATTTTTACTCTTATAATCGGCTTTTTTCATTTTAACAATTTGTTTTTCTTACCCAAGCGCGAGGCAATGGTGTTTTTCATACTTAGTTTTCCAATGGCAGTCCTTTTTAGTATTCTGATTCTTAGAGGTTATGTGTTGTTGACACTTTCGATCCATCTCTGGTTTTATCTCCTCTTTGCCGGTTATCCATGGATAGTAAACCGTAACTTTAGTAGGCTTGACTTGAGAAAGTGAGTACTTCGGAAGGTTTCCCTATGTCTCTTGCGAATCTGATATACTTCAAATGTGAACGTAGATTTTGTACGCTTTAAGACAAGTGATGACGTTGAATTGCGGGGATGGTTTAGTGATGGAGATAGTGAAACCGCTGCAATTCACATCCACGGCATGTCAGGAAATGGGTACGAGAATTATTTTCTTGATAACCTGCGGGAAATGTACAACAAGAATGGTATTGCATTTTTCCCGATTGATACTCGCGGAAGCGGATATATCAATTCTTTTTGGCAAGGCAGCGATTTAAGCAAGTGGGGTGAAGGAACAAAAGTCGGAGGCAGTTGTTTCGAGATTTTTGAAGAAAGTGTACATGACATTCAGGGAGCTATTGATTACCTAAAAACTCTAGGTAAAAGTAAATTCATTTTGCAAGGCCATTCTTTAGGCGGAAGTAAGGTTGTTAATTATATTGTTAGTAAAAAAACACAAGAAATTATCGCCGCAGTTTTGCTTGCTCCAACAAATATGCCAGGATGGGCGGGAACTGATTCCAACCACAAAAACTATTTGCAAAAAGCTAATAAACTTATAGCAAAAGGTAAAGGTGAAGAACTAGTTAGTGCTGAATGTTGGCTTGATAAAACTCCCATTTCTGCTCAAACATATCCAACTATCTGTGAAGCCGGAAGAGCTGTAGATATCTATGGAAATAGTGGAAAGGCCCCACTAGGTAAAGTTGAAGTCCCAACCTTGATTATTTATGGTGATGCCGATATTGGAATACTGAGAGTTGACGGTTCAATGGACAAGTGGCTTGATAGAGTAAATAAAATTAAAAACAATAATACCAAGGTTTCAATCATTCAAGGTGCTTCCCATAGTTTCAGGGATTGCGAAGATAAATTAACAAGAGAAGTAAAAGAGTTTCTAAAAAAATTATGAAAACAATTTTGGTTGATGCGGTGGATGCCTTTGATATCGAAGAAAATGGGACATTTCATATCTTTGAGGATATGTACAAACTTCTTGAAACTTTTCCAAATCGAAAAATTTTATTAACAGGTGCAAACGACGATCAATTTAAGGCCTGGAATTTAGACAAAATGCCCTACGAAGTTTTTACACTTAAACATATTCCTGAAAAGACCGATCCCAAATACTATGAGACAATGCTTAAGCATTTTGGTTTAAGTAAAAATGATGTTATCTACTTCGAACACAACCCCGAGGCGGTCAAGAGTGCCCAGTCGGTAGGCATTACCACTTATTTTTATGACTCAGACAAGAAAGATCTCGCTGCCCTCAAGAAATTTTTATCCGACAACGCAAGTATTTAGGTCTTGAATTTGTGACTTAAAGCACTATACTTAAAATATGAAAATGAATCCAGTTGTCCATTTTGAAATGCCTGCTGTAAACAAAAAACGTGTAAAGAAGTTTTATGAATCCGTCTTTGGTTGGCAAATGACACAGCTTGGGAAAAACATGGGCGATTACCTTCTTGCAACCACATCTCCTGTAGATAAAAACCAAATGCACAAGAAGAAAGGCGCCATAAACGGTGGCTTTTTCCAATATGGTAAAAAGGAAGGAACCATTCCTCATTTTGTAATTTCAGTAGACAACCTTGAGAAGCACATGTTAATAGTCCAAAAAGCTGGAGGTAAAATTCTTGGCAAACCCATGGATATTCAGGGTATCGGCAAATTCATCATGTTTAAAGACTCCGAAGGTAACCGTGTTGGTATGCTTCAGCCGTCACAAATGTAGACCTGTGGCTCAATCTGTTTAAAATCACAATTTACTAATGAAAAATCTTGAAAAGGGGTGATTACTAATGCAAAAGATAATTTCTTTTTTGTGGTTTGATACGAACTGCGAAGAAGCCGTTAATTATTACGTCAAAGTATTCAATGAAGCGCCAGGAAGGAGTTATAAGTCCAAAGTAAATTTTATCCAAAGATACGAGAAAGGAATAGAATCTCCAGGAGCTGAGGAAATGGAAGGTAAGGTGCTGACCACAGAATTCGAACTATATGGTCAAAAATTTCAGGCTCTTGATGGTGGCCCTATTTTTAAGTTCAATGAGTCCGTTTCATTCATGGTAGATTGCAGGGATCAAGAAGAAGTTGACTATTTCTGGGCGAAGCTGTCAGCTGTTCCTGGGTCCGAACAATGCGGCTGGTGTAAAGATAAATTTGGACTTTCGTGGCAAATTATTCCGAGAAGATTAGGTGAACTGCTGAGCAGTCCTGATAAAGAAAAATCTCACAAGGTGGCTAATGCAATGCTCAAGATGCATAAAATTATCGTCGCTGACTTAGAGAAAGCATATAGTGGTAAGTAACAAAGTATGGCTAAAACAAATTTTCAATCCATCGATGAGTATATAAATACTTTTCCGATTACTGTTCAAAAGATTTTAGAGAAAGTCAGGCAAACAATAAAAAAGGCAGCACCAGAGGGAGTGGAGGCAATCAGTTATCAAATGCCGACATTCAAATTGGAAGGCAGGAATTTAATCCACTTCGCAGCTTGGAAAAAGCATATCGGCTTTTATGCGACTCCTTCAGGAAACGTAGCTTTTAAAAAAGAATTATCGAAATATAAAGGAGCAAAAGGTTCTGTCAGATTTCCGATTGATAAACCAATGCCTTTGTTTCTAATAGAAAAAATTGTAAAATATCGAATAAAAGAAATTAATACGAAGGATAAAAGTAAGAGAAGCGTTTAATTAAATTTGAATGTCGAGAGAATTTTTTTAACAGTTCTGATGTTTTCTTGATTTGAATTAAATTGAGTATTATACAAAAAGATTGTATAAAGCAAACCTCCTTTGGCTATTTGGTAAACATAAGTATCTAACTGAATTGATTTTTCAGAAGAAGTAGAATTTTGCTTGAGATTAACTTTGGTTATTGCCTCTATTCCCTTTTGGTTTCCTATCATTACTTCAGAAACTTCAGAACTATCAAGTAATTTTCCTTGCCTTAGCCAATCAATTCGTTCATTTTTTATTTCTTCTACGGTAGTAATTCTATCAGTTTACCGTACAGTTATATCTCCGAAACTTTCTACTTTTGTAATATTTACAGACGGACATGTTTTTGAGAATTCAATATACTCGATTCTATCCCACCCCTTTATATATTCATCGCCACATTGAGTTATCGACCATGTAGGTGGATATTTGAAACTAAACTTAGCACGATTACTTGTGAATGTTTTCCAGGCGTATTTTGAATGGAGTATAACCATGGATGCGATAAATACAAGTAAAAGAAGAAATATAAAAGTGTGCCTAGCTCTATTTTTTTTCAGACTCATACTTATTTATAGTACCAAATATGATGATGATAGATACTGGAACAGTAGATGGAATATCTTAATACCCCAAGTTTTCATTAACCAGGATAAATGTTATTTTTCTACCGGAGGTTGGAAGTTCGCCCTTGAAGATGATTATTTTATTAATATTTGTCCCGACTTTATAGTGCTCAAGCATAAATTTATTCTCAAGCGGAAAGACGTGGTTTGTTAGCCGATTCATCGCAGCATCAAGAGTCGGAACGATCTTTTTGGTACTTACAACAAAAAGAAGGTTCGGTGAAGTATAAACTATATGGGGTAGTTGACTTCCGGTGTTACTGGCTACAATAAATTCCCCATTTTCAATTAGTGCATGAACGCTTCCCAAATAAAACTCCGATAGTGCTGACTCGCGCCTGAGTTTTGCCCTTTTCTCCCTGTCGTTTTCTGCGGTTACCTTAGCATGAAGATCAACCCACTTGTGTTTTCCGGATTCAAGATATTCAGGATAACCTATTTTCTCAAGCGTCGCTGAGGCGCCGTTCATCACTGACGCGCCTTTCGGGATAAGATCTTTGATTTTATTTAAAGCCTGAGATCCATTTTCAACAACAAACGCCTCATACCCTTTTGCCTTGAGAGCATTAACAACCTTTGTTACGGTTTCATATGGTGCTAGTGAGTCGTAGTTCATAATATATTAACTAAGTAAAATTGCGCCTATCGTTACCATTATAGCTCTAAAGTACAAATCAAATAGAATTAAATAAACCTCACCTGCATGCCTTCCAAGACTTTTGTGGATAAGGACACTTCCTGACCCGCGAACTTGGCTCCCGTACCCCAAATTCTTGCCCGGGTTTTGCCTTCCGCAAATTCAGATCCTATCTTCTGAGTAACGTCAGACAATGTTTGCTCATTTTTCATAATAATGGGATTTCCGAAACCCGGTTCTTCGTCGGGTCGAACAAGATATATCCTAACAAAGTAAAGAGTTTCCCAAATCTTTTCTTTCAATTGCTCAAGCCCGATTCCCTTTTCTGCACTGATTTTGTTCCAATGATTTAAATCATTAGATTTCTTTTTGGTTTCGGGCATGTCGACTTTATTAATAATGAAAAAAACAGGAAGATAGACTCGATTGGGTGAGAAGGCATCAATTAAGCGGGCAATAGTCAGTTTTTCGTTTATCGCTACCTCTGCATTTTTAATTCCCAACTCCTGGATCACAGCTTTGATGGTTTCTTTGCTTAAGTCTTGTTTTATGTTCGTGTGTAGTACTATTCCCCCGCCAAGTTTTTTATCACAAATTACATTTGGTCGTACAATATTAAGGCGTATTCCATTTCTTTCAAGGGCAGCTTTGATTCTATCTAGTGCCTCAGGGCGTTCGATATCGGTCATTAAAACGATTAGATCTGCTCCCCGAGCGACAGATAAAACCTCGCGGCCTCTTCCTTTACCCTCTTCTGCGCCTTCGATAAGTCCAGGAACGTCGAGAATTTGTATCCTAGCATTTCTGTATTCCATCATTCCTGGAATGACAGAAACAGTGGTGAAAGCGTACGGTGCAACACGACTTTTGGTATTTGTTAGCTTGTTAATCAGGGTTGACTTGCCGCTTGACGGTGGGCCGATAAGAATTACAGTTGCATCTCCTTGTTTTTTTACTGCGTAGCCACCGCCACCTCCTCCGCCTTTTCGGGTCGACGACTCTTGAAGTTTATCCTTCAGTCTTGAGAGTCTTGCGCGAAGTTTGCCGATATGGTGCTCGGTGCCTTTGTGGTACGGCGTTTCCCGGATTTCTTTTTCAATTGACTCAATCTGAGAAGGTATGTCCGACATTTAGATATATTATAGCTATTGTATTTAATTCCGGCGCTCCGGGGTAACAGAATACTCTTCTGGAGTAGTTTTAGGAAGATTATGTACTTCGTATGAGTATGGACCGGGAAAACCCTGCTCTTCAATCTCTGGAAATGTAATTTCTTCCACAATTACAAAATCAACTTTTTTTGGGGGATGGCCTTCCTCTTCGGGTGGCGGAGTAGAATAAGAAAAATTTCCCACGATCGTAGTATAATTTGTAGCAAGGATAAAGTAAAATTATGCAGGATCAGAAAAATTAGCCCGTGTAGCTTAACGGATAAAGTAGCGGTCTTCGGAACCGTTGATGAGGGTTCGACTCCCCCCACGGGCACATCGCTAATTTTCGAATATACAGTAGGTTGCAAGAGAACAAGCAATTTGCAATACAAATTGTCGACTCTCGCCGGATGCACTAAGCATATTTTGTCGGAACCGAGGATGAGGGTGAGTAACCAATTCCGTAAGAAATGGAATTGTCAATTCCCCCTGGACGCACTCAAGTTTCCTCTTGACATATCTCTCACGCCGTATGTATAAAAGATAAAGTGAAGTTCATTATTGTCTCCGGTGGGGTTGTTTCCGGTCTTGGCAAAGGCACTATTTCCGCCTCTTTAGGTCTTCTTCTCAAGTCCAGAGGTTTCAAAGTAACAAACGTCAAAATTGATATGTATATCAATATTGATGCAGGTACTATTCGTCCACAAGAACACGGCGAAGTGTTTGTTACCCACGACGGAATGGAAACAGACGAAGATATCGGCCACTACGAGCGTTTCTTACACAACTCCCTTACTCGGGAAAACTACATTACAACAGGTCAAATTTATCAGGAAGTTATTCGGAAAGAACGTGCTTTTGAATACGAAGGAGAAGATGTCGAAGCAATTCCCCATCTTACAGATGAAATAGAGAGGCGAATTCGTTTGGCCGGAGATTCCCGCAGAGCGGATATAGTCATAGTCGAGTTAGGCGGAACAGTTGGTGAGTATCAAAACGGTATTTTCTTCGAGGCAACCCGTATCATGAAGCTTAAATATCCCGAGGATGTTGTCCAGCTTCATGTAACCTATCTTCCCTACCTTGCCAGTATTGGGGAGCTGAAAAGTAAACCCGCACAAACATCCGTTCATATATTAAACGGAATGGGAATTCATCCTGACATTATGGTGGCCAGATCAGAAAATCCGATTGACCAGAAGAGATTGGATAGGCTGGCACTTTTTTGTAATATCCGCCCCGACCATATTTTTTCAGCGCCTAATATGCAAAGCGTTTATCAGGTACCGGGTTTGCTCGAGGGCAAGTTGGATAATGTCTGTCTTGCCCTTCTTCATCTAAAAATAAAACCCCACAAACTGATCAGTAGATGGAGGAAGTTAGTAGCTACCATAGAAAAAGTAAAAAAGCACAAGGTAAAAATTGCCATAGTCGGAAAATATTTTTCAACAGGTGATTACAAGATGGCTGATTCTTATGTGTCAGTCGTGGAGAGTTTAAAACACGCGTCATGGAAGTTGGGAGTCGGTATTGAGATGAATTGGCTAAATAGTGACGATGTAGAAAAGGATACAGGAGTTCTTGCCGGTTTTCAGGCAATTGTAGTACCTCAAGGTTGGGGTTCACGGGGAACGGAAGGGAAAATCAGAGCAGTAAAGTATGCACGTGAGAATAAAATCCCCTATTTGGGTTTATGTTTCGGTATGCAAATGGCAACTATCGAATTCGGAAGAAATGTTGTCGGATTAAGGAATGCCAATACTGAAGAGGTTGATCCCAAAACCCCCTATCCCGTAATTCATATTATGCCAAATCAAAAAGAATATTTAGC
This sequence comes from uncultured Gammaproteobacteria bacterium, assembly GCA_964627195.1. Taxonomy (GTDB): domain Bacteria; phylum Patescibacteriota; class Microgenomatia; order UBA8517; family UBA8517; genus CAZVJU01. The sequence goes on from CAZVJU010000019.1 coordinate 18,271, forward strand.
CAAAAAACAGTATGGGGGTACCATCCGACTTGGCGCCTGGCCGTGTATTGTTAAAAAGGGAACGAAACTGGAGGCTGCATACCAAAAATACGGCAAAGATAAATTAAGTCCGTGGTTTGAGCCCAATCCATTGGCCAAATCCAAAATCCAAAATCCAAAATCCCAATTACTAGTCTACGAGCGTCATAGGCATAGGTATGAGTTTAATAATGCGTATCTGAAACGCTTTGAGGCTAAAGGCTTTGTTATTTCCGGAACGTCTCCTGACGGGGAACTTGTCGAAGCAATTGAGCTTGCCGATCACTCGTTTTTTGTGGGAACGCAGTTTCACCCGGAATATATTAGCCGCCCTCTTACTCCCCATCCAATCTTCTGTGCTTTTATTGAAGCCACGCTAAAAAAGTAATGGGGTTGGCTAAGCTTTTTGAGCAACGATATCAAATGTTACCGCCTGTTCACCAGCATGAGGTACATGGGTACTTTGACTCGCTCCGGGTTGCAGTACTTTTACTGATAGCCCTTTTTGCTCTAATAAATCTGTCACACTTTCAGTAGGGTGAGCGTATGTTTGTATGTTATATTCACCCGATCTATTTAGAATCCCTCCTTGGGCAGTATAGCTTAGAGCAACACCTCCCAGTGGGAGTAATGACTCGCTGACTTTCGAGAGGAGTAAGCCCATTTCGTCAGGAGATAAATATTGTATAAGTCTTGCCATAACTACTGCTTGATAAATTTCTCTTTGGTAATCGAATTCCAAAACAGACCCTTGTTTAAACGCTATTTTTTCTTGGACTTCTGAGGGAAGATTATCCGGGAATATGGGTTGTTCAAGGTCTATGGCATCTATACTACAGCCATAAAGGTATGCTAAAAAAAGTGCATTACGTGGGTTCTTGCCGCATCCTAAGTCAAGAACTCTGCTTCCAGATTTAATTACACCTAAATTTAAAGCCATTAAAACAACTCCGCTTGGTTCAACCGTTTCTATACTAAAACCAGAGTCGTACGCCCAAGGGCATCCGATTATTTTTTCATTCGAGAAAAAAGGATTTTCTTCGTTTTCGGGATTAGCCATTTTTTGGAAAATTATAGTAACCTGTATTTTGTAAATTGGAAACTTCAGTCTTTGTCCGTATTTGGTAGAAGATGTTGCACTTGCCTCAGATAGATCATACAGCTATTCTATCATCTTAAATGCTAAAAAATAGATCACCTCATTGTCTAAGTGAACTTAAAATAGTAAAATAGGCATGTCTTATGTTTAGCAATTTCTTTGTCAAAGTCAAACTTTCTTTTCTAAAGAAAGTTTGAAATGTGAGCCGAGGTGGCGGAACCGGTAGACGCGAGGGCCTTAAGAGCCTTTGTCAGCCAACTGACGTGGGGGTTCGAGTCCCCCCTTCGGCACTCGTCAGAATTAGGCAATTGCTTTCGTAAATTGCTAAAGCAATTTACTTTCAGCTTTCTGTCTATTCTTCCTCTCAAAATTTGCAAAGCAAATTTTGTGAATTAAAATATAAAATTCCGAAGAAAAGGAAGTCGGAGTAAATTCGGGGATTGGCTCAGTTGGTAGAGCGCCGCGTTTGGGACGCGGAGGTCGGCAGTTCGAATCTGCCATCCCCGACCAAGTAGTATCTGTCGGGTTTCGATGAACGTGTCGAATGGTGGTTTAGCCCGATATGACGCCACATTATCAATACCAACATCCACGTTCAAGAAAATAATTCGACAAATTGCGTCCTTTTTCACTGCATCTGCCGATTTGACCGCCATAGCGGCATTTTTCGATAAGTTCAAGAACTGCTCGAATGATAACTTTACTCTGTCTGGGTCTGTTAATTTTGTGGTTAATTCACCAATCTTTTGTTCAATTTGCTCGTTTTCTTGCTTGAGTTCTTCTATCTGCTTGAGATTGACCTGATACACTGGTGAGCTTTTATCAAATTCAATTATCGCTAATGACCGCTTGCGAAGCTCAAGATTGGTTGCCTTTTGCCTTCCCTGTAAGCTGTGAATGTCCCGCTGTAATCTGCTACGCTGTTCATCTGTTAATTGCTTCATGCCTTCCTCATAAAGTTGATATTCCTTTTCAGTTAGGTTAAGCCCATCTTTTAAGACAGCATCAATAAATTCGGTTATGACTTTCATCCTGCAACTCCGTTTTTCTCTGGTACATAATTCGTTATCGCATCGACAATACAATATCCTGCGTTCCCTGCTCTTTGTACCACTTAGTGATGGTGCAACCCGCATTGAGCTTCCACAAAAGGCACACCTCAAAATACCCTTGAATGGATAAAATGCCCTTGCTTGACGTTTCAGGAAAGTTGTATGGCGTTGCGACATCTCTTGGACAAGGAAGAAGTCATCTTCACTTACTGCTGGTATAAAGTCGAACAT
>CAZVJU010000020.1:0-20106 GCA_964627195.1 uncultured Gammaproteobacteria bacterium
TTAAAAGCTTGGTGAATAAATGCTTATATGGTGGTGTTAAGTGGATACCCAGGTTCATTTAATATCTTTTTCCCACAAGCCATTAACTCTTTCGATGTCTGCTTCCGATATCTTCACTCCGCCAAACATTGCATAAGGAGGGGTTCTTTTTCCAATTTCACTTCCCAAAGGAAATAGATTTATTTTCTACAAAAATTTCGAGGTATCTTTTTATTACAGCACTCAAAGTTAAACCTAATTCTGCTGCTACTTTTTGAGCTTGGGATTTAAGCTTTGAGTCTGTTTTAACAATGATTACATTACTCATATATACCGATTATATACATAATGTATAAATATTTATCAAGAAGCCGCGTCAACTAAATTTTCCAAAAGGCATGAAATCGTAACCGGCCCAACGCCGCCAGGAACCGGAGAGATAAAGGAAGCTTTGCCAAGAACTTCTCTTGTAACTACATCTCCCTTGGGTGAACCAACGTCGATAACCACAGCCCCTTCTTTAATCTCACCGCTCCCGATAATCCCCGGCGAACCGGTCACGCTTATTAAAATGTCGGCAGTTACTATCACTTGTTTGAAATTCTCAGATTTACGATCCAAGCCTTCAACCTCATAACCCATTTCTTTCAACACCTTGTAAATTTTTCTGCCTTCAAAACCTCCCGCTCCAACAACGACTAACTTTAAAGGCCAGGCCTTTAAAGTTACATATTGAGTTGCTTCCTTGATTACTTCCAAAGTAGCTTTAACAGTTGGAGTCAAAAATGGGCTATCTTCACGCAAGCCATCAACATCTTTTTCTTTTGCAATTGCATTTAAAATTTCATTCCTATCTTTAAGTGAAAAATTCTCAGGCAAAGGCAACTGTACCATAATCCCATGCACGTTTTTATCCTGGTTTACTGACTCGATCAGGTCACTTATTTCTTTTTTTCCTATATCTTCAGCCAAAGGCTGATCGTCCTTTGGACGAGACACCATATTTCTTACATCGACTTCCGCTTCAATTCTTTCCGCCGCCTTTTTCTTCAAATTTACATAGAGAATACTTGCAGGATTCTCCCCCACCAAAATAGAAACCAGTTTCGGCTTAACGCCTTTTCTTCTCAAATCTAAAATTTTAAATCTTAAATCTTTTTCTTTTTGTCTTGCAAATACACGCCCATTGAAAATTATCGTCATATATACCTAATTTTATACCAAAAATACTTTAATTTGAATTAAAAATAGTATTTTTGGGGATCATAATCTCTTACGAAGGTTACAACCTGAGTAAGAGGAGTATACCATCAAAACGGGGAAATCACGAGCTCCCCCAAGGTAAAATCACCGAACATGTGGTATCCTTTGGATATAAAGTTCATGAAAAAACTAATCTCCGTGGTTTTACCCTGCCATAACGAAGCTGAAAATATCACAGGCTTGGTTCCCGAGATCATCACAGAAATCCCGGATATTTACGACTATGAAATAATCCTCGTGGATGATGGGTCAGATGATGACACATATAAAGTAATTAATAAACTCGGGAGCAAAAATAGAAACGTTAAAGGTATTACTTTCTACAAACGTTTCGGACATCAAGCAGCTCTTTTGGCGGGAATAAGAGAAAGCAAGGGTGATGCCGTAATCACACTGGACGCCGATTACCAACACCCCCCTTCGTATATCCCCAAAATGCTTCAACTCTGGGAAAATAGGTACGATTTGATCCTCATGCAAAAAAAAGTTTACCAGGAAAAGGAAATTATTAACTTCTTTTTCAGAAAGGCAGGCTACGCGCTATGGAAAGTCGTAAGCGAGGGAGTTTTGACCCCGGGCGTATCGGAGTTCAGGCTCATGGATAAAAGTATTAAAAAATTTATTCTTAAAAATAAAGAGAGTCAGATATTTCTAAGAGGTATTGTCAGTCTGGCAGCAAAAAACCCAGTCATGCTTCCCTATACGGTTGGTAAAAGAAAATTCGGAGACTCGTCTTATAATTTTTGGGTGAATAAAGACTTATTTATTACCGGCCTAATTTCATTTAGTACCAAACCCTTAAGAATTGCTACGTATGCAGGCTTGCTTCTGGGAGTGTCTGCAGCGGTATTTTTGATTGTCGACTTTTTAAGCGCTATTTATAAAGGAAGACGCCTTATTGAAGGCTACTTAACAATAGTCTTTCTGCTCTTAATCCTGAATGGTTTTCAAATTTTTTTTATGGGAATTCTGGGAGAATACCTCGGAGTAATTTTCAAGGAAGTGAAAAAAAGACCGCCGTATATTATTAAAGAGAGGGTAAATTCAGGAAAATGAAAGTGGTTATAAATACTGACGATTTAGCTCTTACCTACGGTCTGACGAAAGCAGTTGAGGATTGTTACACACAAGGTTTGATAAGAAGTGCATCGATCTTAGTAAACGGAACTGCCTACGATTTTGCAGTAAAATCAATTAAGTCAGGGCCTCTCAAAAAAATTGGGGTCGGGATACACTTGAACTTAACCGATGGACCAGCACTAACTAAAGAGCTAGCAGACGTGTATGGAAACTACAAATTTACGTTCATCAGCCTTTACAAAGAAGTCCTCACAAATCCCACCATTCTGGAGTCAATAAGAAGTGATTTTGCAAGACAAATAGAGTCAGCCATATCAAGAGATCTCTCTTTAGATCATATAGACAGCGACAAACACGTCCACATGATTCCGCAAATCTTTCAAATAGCTTGTTCTTTAGCCAAACGCTACCACATCCCCTTCGTCCGACTAACAAATGAGCCTTTCTTGCTGTCTAAAGAGTATTTATATCCTTTTCTGACCTTGAACATAGTTAAAAACCTTGTATTAAAAGAGTTTTCGAAAGTAAATATGACAACTGCCAACAATTACGGATTACACTATACGGATGCGGTTTACGGAGTCTTATATACCAACAATATGACCGTCGACACATTCAGCGCTTGCCTGAGTAATGCGCTGACGAACAATTTCAAAGTCATCGAAATTCTTATCCACCCGGGTTATATAAACGATCCCAGAGATAATACTTTCCCAAGTCCGTTAATGGAAAAGTTCTCCCAGGATAAAGCCCGCGAAATCGAAGCGCAAACTCTTCTGGATGCAAAACTGACAAGTTTTATACGAACCAAGAATATAGCATTGGCAAAATTTTCTGCAATTTAAATGGTCTTTGAATTTATCCGACAACTTACTTGTAATTTTAGTGCTATAGAAAAGTATATTCCTGAAAAAGGGACTATTCTTGATGTTGGCTGCGGTCATGGCATTTTGTCTGATTTTCTTGTTGAAAAGTCACCGGCAAGGGAAGTTTTGGGAATAGATCCATCTGCCAAAAAAATCGCACTTGCAAAAAAGAAGTTTAGAAATAGCCATAACCCCACTTTTCGAAAGGCTTATCTTTCTGAAATAAAGGGAAAATTTACAGCAGTTATTTTGGTTGACGTACTTTACCTGCTTCCTCCCCGGGAAAAACTGAAGATGTTAAAAGTAGCCAAAAAATTACTTGCCAAAAACGGGAAACTAATTTTAGTAATAAACGGTAAAGAACCGAGATGGATTTTTAACATCTTACAAATCCAGGAAAAAATAATGACGCAATTTTTAAAAATCACGCACACCGATTATGACAAGGTTTATTTTGAGGATACAAAAGAGGCACTTACTTTAATTAAAAAAAGCGGCCTGATTGTAGAAAGGATGGAAAATATTACAAGTTTTTTGCCATATCCCCATGTTTTGTTTGTAGCCAAAAGCCGCTAGTTTAATCAGCGTCAATCATTTCTTTTCAAAAGATAAACAAAGCCTACATTTTTAACTAGCGTGTACTTACCTTTTTCTTGAACATAAGTTAGATACCGCCAAATTGACTCCCTGTCATAATCAGGATAAAAATTATTATTCCTTTTGTCATCTGGATTCATATCAGCTAAGATATATTCCGGTTTTAACTTATAACATCTTCGGCCATCCGCCCCCCATACTTCGGTATTTTCCACACAATTGGTCAAAAAGATAAGACCTTCCCGTCCCGCTATTTGCGCACCCAAATTATTTGACGCAGCAACTGATGCTTCTTTTGGTAGATATGCAAGCACTTTTTTGGCATCTGACGTTGCCGATAAATCGTAATAACTGGTATAAAACATTTTGGAAATATCCGGTTTTACTCGTATGTGTGAAATAATCATACCGCCGAAAAGCAGAACTACCGCCAATATTTCTTTCCGACGAAAATACTTGTCGAAAGTAGTGATAGAGGCAAAAGCCAGAATAGGAGCCAAAATAGCATTGTAATGAAAACCTAAAATCCACCAATTTGGATTTGTGGTTCCTAAAAATCTGCCTAAAAACTCCTCGCCCAAAATAATCAAAAAGTGTGGTGAGAAAATCGGTAAAAGTCCGAATGCGATAAATGCAAAAACTACTACATCTATCTTTGAAGTTGGAGTATAAAGAGCATGTATGATTTGAGTTAAATTAATCTGACGCAAATGGGCGGGAACATAATAATATCGGCTGCCGAAAACGTACGGAATCAGATAAAAAAGTAAGACCCCGGCAAGAATGAGTCCGCCGAGAAAAATCGGTAGCCCCCGCTTAAAGTCTTTGTATTTTACTATCAAAAAAAGACCAATAGCTGAAGCCAGTATGAAAAAATTCTCCTGGAGTCCGACAAATATAATAAGTGTCGGCCAAAATAACCTAAACTTTTTCTCCTCATAAAACCAAAACAAAAACGCAAGAAGTGTCGGCCCTAAGACAACCGCATGAAAATCATAAGCAATGGCATTTTGTAGTCCATAAAAAGTAAGGTAACACAAACTTAAGCTAATACTGAAAATATAACTATTTGTCTTTCTCAGTGAGAGCTTGTAGATTGGATACGCTCCCAGAGCTATAAAGCCAGCCTGAAATATAAGTAAAACCCGTGGATCACTCCAAAGCCAGTACAAAGGCGTCAGAAGAAAAATTGACGGAGAAAAATGATCTACCCAAGGATGAGCTTCAATTACAGATGAGAAAATTTTCTTGCCATGAGCCGCAAGCCATAAAAGCTGATCATAATAACCCAAGTCGAAAATATAAGTTTCAAAGCGGAGGTGCCGAACAACTGAGTAAATGCTATAGAGTGTTCCAAATGCTAGTATTAACACCCAGACCAAAAAAGTTTTCCGGTTATCTCTTAATTTATTTTTCTTCATTCCATGGAAAGTATAATATGTAGGTGGTGTTCATTCCATTATGCTACGTTATAACCACCCCATCTTGCTCTTTCTTTACTAATACAATCCTTGATTGTAACATCACTCAAACGAAGAAAGAATGTCGCGCACTGTGTGTTGGTGATCTTGATGGTGGAAAAACTATCGTGTGTAGTAAAGATTGCCCTTTAATTTCAAGTATTAATCCCAAATTTCTTACAATAAACCCACACTTAAGGTACAGAGATCTTGTTGAAAAGCCTGATAAGCCAAATGCATTTTATCCGGAACCAGAAACGGGACCTGACATTGTCTAAATAGTCGTTTCGGGCAATACTTTCCCGCTCTCTCTTAATATTCTCATCCAACAAAGGATCAAATTCTCACTACTTTGCAAGGATGTTCCTTTAAAGGTAGTCGCACAATCAAGGAACCGGAAATAATTGACAGAGGGATTTTACTTCTGGAATTCCTTCATTCAAACATCTTAATCAAATCCCTTGGAGTTAAAGCTTTTTGAGGTCTTAAAAATCTTGTAACTCTTTGCGTTAAAAAATGCTTTCTATCAAGGGTGACTAGAAAATTAGTTTTAGCTTTCTTTACCTCTGATAAAATCGCAGCATCCTTTTCAGCAATAACCCCTTTTGCCTTTTGAATACCCTTTTCATCTGGACTTTGTTTTAAAACTTCAAGTTTGTCAACCAGTATAAAAAATCGCTCTTGGTGATAACTTTGAAGCTTTTTATGAATATTTCTTTCTGTTTCCGTTAATATTAGATTTGACGTCACAAGTTTAATATTTTTCAGAGTGAAAAGTTTTGAGGAACCACCCGTCGGAGAATTATCAGCAGTAAATAGTACGCTTGAATCAAGAAAAACTGACTTTAAAGCTCGTCTTCCTTTAGCCATTTTTCTATTTCCTTATCACTAAATTCTCTTGTATACTTCAGTAAATCTCTATCTATAAAAGTTTTCTTATATATCTTTTTAACTTCGCTCTCTAGTTTGTTTAAGTATGAAACGTCGACCAAAGCAGCTTTGGGAGCACCCCCTTTTGTCAAAACAATATAATCCTCTCCAGTTACTTTTTCTGCGAGAGCACCTAGTTTGCCTCGGGCTTTAGTTATCGGAATTATCGTTGTCATAGATAAATAATACTTATGTTACACAAAGTTGTCAAGTATTCTGTAATCAATAATGTAATTTATAACGTACACTATGGAACGGGGAATTTTTGGCAAAAGGGTTTTTTACTTTTTGTCCAAGCAAGTTAAAAAACTACTCGCAATGTTTTTCATATAAATTTTTAAGTTTGGTTGCCTCAGTCTCAGGATCTGTATAGTAACTCGGTAATCTTACAGCAATATCCACCATTCCTCCGGGTTGATTTCGCAAATCTTTATCAATTTCCCCCATCATATCGGGAAAAACTAGTTCTTTCTCTTCAGGTATTAAGTCTCTCACTGTAGTGTCCGAATGAAGGTTTCTTACCAGTTTTTGCAATTCTGGACAATCAATCTCACGCATATATTTATTTTAGTAAATTAGGGGACGGGGAACTTTTTGCAGAGGGCTTTTACTTCTTTTGCGATTCCCAGAAGGAATTTGTCTTTTTCAATCTTTTCTCTATACGCTTTCAAAAACTGCGCTCTTGCTTCCGACTTTTCAGGGAATTTGTAAGGTTTAATGTGATCGATTATTTGAAAAATCCACTCACCAATTATTTTCATCTCTTTTTCTTTCATTCCCCGTACGGTTATAGCAGGAGTTCCAAGGCGCAGACCCGAGGGATAGAAAGGAGAACCAGAATCATTCGGCACTGTGTTTCTGTTGGCAACTATTCCTGCTTTCTCCAAAGCCCATGCAACAATCCAACCATTCGTTCCATCCTTCCTTAAGTCAATTAAAACTAGGTGTTTATCGGTTCCGCCACTAACAACGTCTAATCCCTTGTCCACAAAATACTTGGCAAGAGTTTGCGCATTTTTAACGGTTTGATGTGCATATTTTTTAAATGCTGGGGTTTTGGTGTTTGCCAGAGCGATAGCGATTCCCGCAATTGAATGTAAGTGTGGTCCACCCTGGAGTCCAGGAATAATGGAAAAATCAATATCTTTTTCAAACTCCTTGCGGCAGATGATTATTGCTCCCCGAGGACCACGCAGAGTTTTCTGGGTGGTCATGGTAACGAAGTCAGCATATGGAAAGGGAGACTTATTGGCTCCGGCTGCAATTAACCCAGCCTCATGGGCAATATCGGCAAGATAATACGCCCCCACCTTCTTGGCAATTTCTGAGAGTCTTTTATAATTTATTTCCCTTGGATATGCTGTTCCGCCGGTAATTATCATTTTCGGTTTGAAGACTTTCGCCTGAGCTTCAATTTTATCGTAATTAAATACTCGTGTTTTTGGATCAACATGGTAAAATTGTACGGTAAAAATTTTAGAAACCAAAGTCACTTTCTTGTCAGGCTCGCCTGGCGTCGAAGCCGGCATTTGCCATCCATGAGAAAGATGACCGCCATCAGGAAGAAACATCGAAAGAATCTTATCTCCCGGAGTTAAAACCGCATTATAAACCGCCAGGTTCGCGGGGCAACCAGAATGAGGTTGAACATTTGCAGCCCATTTTTTATCAGATAATCCAAAAGCATTTAACGCTCTTTCTTCGCACAAACGTTCGACAGCATCGACTACCTCATTTCCTTGATAGTAACGCCTTCCAGGCTGACCTTCTGCATATTTGTGCATCAGAACTGATCCAACCGCTTGTCGAACTTCAGGATAGGTATAATTCTCCGACGGAATCATCATCAAAGTGTTACGTTGTCTAACTTCTTCCTCCTTAATTAGTTCAAATATTTTGTCCATAACTTTATTCTAGAGAAAAACTGCCAAGCCAATATGACTGTCCATTCTTAACTGTATATTAAATCAAAATTTATAAAAGGTATATAATCTCTTATCAATTTGGCTAACCCTTAAAGGCCAGGCCTTGCAAAAGGCCTTGCAAAAAGCTAACCTAACCTGAACCTAAATCACCCGTAGGGTGATTTAGGTTCACACCCCACCCTTTTTCCAAATAACCGAATTTAAAAAGGGCTTGAAAAGGTCTTCGTCCATCGGAACCTTCCAACTCATGAATCTTTTTTTGTAGTGCGGAGGGCGTGTTACAAATTTAATAAACGGTAGATCCTCAAAGATTACAATCGGCGTCTGTTCTCTCCCTTCTCCCATTAAATAAACCGCAAAAGCGGCCAAAGAGTCAGGAATGTTGGTCCTCGAATATTTAAATTTCCTACCAAATAAATCTTTCTTTCCTACATAATTTTTTAGATGAGAAAAGCCATAAAAAGCTATTGCCTTGCCAACAATACCACGCTTAAGGACCGCTGCATTTGAATCAGTAATAACAACACCCAGACTTTTAACTTTATATTCACGCCGCAAAAATCTCCAAATTTCTTTCGCAGATTTGTCAGGATTTTTGGGGAGAAGAATATAATATCCTCCTGCATTACTTTCGTCTATTCCTGCCGAACCCATAAGCATTCCATGGGTAATTGTGTGCAGCCTTCTTTTTCTATCTTCTTCTCTTGGAACATAAAGTTCGGCTTCGCTAATTGCCAACTGTCTCTTATCAACAGATCCATCTGCAAAAATACATCTTCCCTCCCCAATTGATACAACTTTTGAAGTTATGGCAACGACAGAGTTTTCGGAGAGCTCTGAGATACTTTCTTTGATTAAACTCCACAAGTCATCCTTCGGCGGTAAAAATTTCCTGGTTTTAATAATTTTAATATTCACGAGCCAATTATACTCCTAACTTTTCCGGCTTTCGCCATGAAGCCCACTTACATTTGGGGTAGCGGGAGCAGCCGAAGAATTTTCTTCCTTTCCCGGTTATCTTAACTATCACATCTCCCTCTTTACACTCAGGACATTTCATACCTGCCTTCTCGATATATTTTTCAGTATGCTTGCACTCGGGAAATAAGGAGCAGGATATAAATTTCCCAAATCTCCCAACTCTGATAACCAAATCCCCTTGTTTGTCCCCGACTCTTCCCTCTTTTTCGCAAGTTGGACATTTTTTCCCGGTCTTTTCGGTTTCAATTTTTACGCGTTTTGACTTTTTCTCTACTTCGACGAGTTTTTTATCAAACGGCCCATAAAAAGTGCTCATCATTTCCTGCCACTTTAGATCGCCTTTCGCAATATTATCGAGCTTATCTTCCATCTCAGCCGTAAATGAATAGTCAACGATATCTTTAAAGTTGGTAACCAAAAAATCATTGACCGCAACCCCGATTGGCGTCGGGCAGAATTTACCTTCGAGTTTCTCAACATAATTCCGAATCTGAATTGTTGTAATAATCGGCGCATAAGTTGACGGCCGGCCGATGCCAAGTTTTTCCAAAGTCTTAATTAACGACGCTTCGTTATACCGCGGCGGCGGTTGTGTGAATTTCTGTTCGGAATTAACTTTTATCAGGTCTAAGGCTTCGTCTTTCTCAACTGCTGGCAACTCCGGAATTTCCTCTTTTGATAATGGAATTACCCTTCTCCAACCATCAAATTTTAAAACCTGTCCGGAAGCTCGGAGAAGATAGACTTTCCCAAACACCTCCGAGGTGTGAACGTCTTTCACCTCGGAGGTGTAAGTATGGGCTGAAACGTCAATCACTGTTTCGTCAAAAACACACTCGGCCATCTGGCAAGCTACAAACCGCTTCCAAATAACCCCATAGAGTCTTTCCTCCGAATCTGCAAATTTGGATTTTGGAATTTCGATTTTTGAATTTACATCCGTTGGCCGAATTGCTTCATGGGCCTCCTGAGCAAGCTTCGACGTCTTTTTGAAAAATCGAGGAGTATCCGGCAAATAACTTCTTCCGTAACTTTTTTCAATAAATTCCCTCACTTTATCTATAGCAGCTTGGGCTAAATTCACTGAATCAGTTCTATGGTAAGTAATAAGACCTTCCTCATACAACTTCTGGGCAACACTCATCGTCTTTTTTGCGGACCAGCCGAAAAACCTCGCGGCCGTCTGAGTCATTGTGGAAGTCGTAAATGGCGGATAAGGACTTTTCTTTAATTCTCGTCGTCTGACGTCAAAAACCGTGTAGTCGGATTTCTCAAGATCAGTTACTATTTCTTTGGCTTCTTTGCCGTTTTTAACCTCAAATGTTTTATCATTAACCTTAATAAGCTTAACTAAAAAATTCTTGTTTCTTAAATCCAACTTCCGACTTCTTACATCTACAAATATCTCCCAATACTCTTCCGCTTTAAATGCCTCTATCTCTTTCTCCCGCTCTACTATCAACCTTACAGTAACTGACTGAACACGCCCTGCTGATAATCCTCGCCTGACTTTTTTCCAAAGAAGAGGTGATAATTTATAACCAACCAGCCGATCCAGTACTCTTCTTGCTATCTGCGCATCAACCAAATGCTTATAAACTTCCCGCGGGTTTTTTATCGCCGTCTCAACTGCTTCTTTCGTAATTTCGTGGAAAGCAATTCGTTTCAAATGATCGGCACTTAGAGCTTTATGTTCCGTCAGGATTTCTTTAACATGCTGGGCAATCGCTTCACCTTCACGATCAGGATCTGTCGCCAGAAATATACTTGACGCTTTCTCGGCCGCCTTTTTTATTTCTTTGATGGTTTCCCCCTTTTTCTCAAGAGCCAGATATTTCGGTTTAAAATTATTATCTACATCAACCGCCAATTCGCTTTTGGGCAAATCTTTAATATGCCCCATTGTCGCTTCAACGGAATAATCTTTCCCGAGGAAACGGGACAAAGTTCGAGCTTTAGTCGGTGACTCAACAATGATCAAATCCATATTTAAATTTTTTACCGTGATTTTGAAATACTAAGAATTTATTCTTCAGTAATTTCAAACTCATGGCCAAGAAAATATCTCAAGATATTTTCTTATACACTCCATTCCCGATATTTTTGACTATTCCTTTTAATTCCATAACAGTTAGTTTGCTGGAAATTGTTGAAACCGTCAACCCTGATATTCTAGCAAGCTCGTCAAGATGTAGGGGTTCATTTGCCAAAATTTCGATCAATTTCCCTTCGTCTTTGTCTGAGGGCAAAACAGATTCAACCGCTTCTCTATCCACCTTTAGCTGTAAATCCAACTCTTCCAGTACATCCTCGATTGAGGTAACCATTTTGGCACCGTTTTTTATTAAATAATGCGGGGCGCTGCTCATCGGAGAAGTAATTTGACCGGGAACTGCAAACACGGTCCTTCCTTGTTTTGCTGCGTGATTAGCAGTATGAATAGTCCCACTTTTAATCAAGCCTTCAACAACAATAACTGCCTTTGCCAATCCTGAAATTATCCTATTTCTAAAAGGAAAAAGGTGCCGCTCCGGAGTAACTCCGGGAGGATATTCCGAAATAACTGCTCCGCCCGAGTCAATAATTTTCAAGCCCAGCCATTCATTAGACTTTGGAGTAATAGTGTCTACACCTCCCGCCAAAACAGCAATACATCTACCACCGACTTCTATCGCGCTTTTGTGTGCGGCCAGATCCACCCCAAAAGCAAGACCGGAAATTATGGTTAGTCCAACATTTGCCAATTGGGCGGATAATCTTTCTGTCACTTCCCGACCATAAGAAGTCATCTTTCTACTGCCTACAATCGCTACCGCGTTTACATCATTTTTAACCATCTTCCCCCGGACATACAAAACAACCGGTGCATCATCCAAGCCCTTGAGATTCTCGGGGTAAGTTTTATCTTTAATTGTTACGAAATCTATTTTGAGGTAATTTAATCTATCAAAGTACTTTTTGAAATCAAAATTGTCTCTATAGTCCAAAAAGCTTCTAACAAGTTTCTCATTAAGGCCTATCTTAGTTAACTTGTTAAAAGAGGTCTTCCATGCATTTTCAGCGCTCCCAAAATACTCCGTAAGTAGGTTTATCCGTAAAGGACCAAAAGACGTGAAGGACGCTAGTGCAACTAAATAGTCATTGTCTGTCATGAGCAGTTGGTGTGGGTGAAACCGACGGCTGAACTTTATACCAATAATTAAATATTTCGCGGGCAATCGGCCCTGCAACTCGTGAACCCTCTCCGCCCCTTTCGACTAAAACTGTTGCAACTATTTCAGGGTCCGCATACGGAGCGAAAGCCGTAAACCAGGCATGGGTGTCATTGCTCCCATCTCCCACCTCGGCAGTTCCGGTCTTACAGGAAACATCTTTCCCGGATCTTTCTTTAAAATCAAAAAAAGTATAGCCGGTTCCTCCCGCACTACAGGCTCCCAGCATCCCATTTTTGATAAGCTCAATACTTTCTTCCTTAATACCTAAACTCTTACATTTACTCTCACTCTCCGCAATGTGTGGACTACAATAGTCACCATTATTGGCAATCGCCGATATCACCTGATTTAAGGCTATAGGGGTTAGAGCTAAATCACCCTGCCCAATTGCCAAGTGATATGTATTCCCCAAAAACCACCGTTCACCTTTCACTTGCATTTTCCAAATGGGATTTGGAACCAGCCCGGTAGCTTCCCCGGGGAGATCTATTCCTGTAAGCTCATCCAGCCCGAATTTGTGAGCCCAGGTGTCGATACGCTCAACCCCGACAAGCTCCCCTAGTTTATAAAAAAAGGTATCGGTAGACCTGGCAATCGCACGCTCCAATCCAATTTTTCCTTCACGCCCCCCGTATTGAGTGAAATACCAATTATTAAAAGTGAAGTTACCGTAAACACTGGTGAGAGCTATAAAACCCTGATCATCGTAGATGTAACTTTTGTCTATTTTTCCTTCTTCAAGCGCGGCTATCGCAACGACAGGTTTAAAGACAGAACCCGGGTGATATGTACCTGAAATGGCTCTATTGAAAAGCACTAAATCGCGATCAGAAAGAACTTGAGCAATTTCGGCAGAATACTTTTTGTTGCCAAAAATGTTGGGATCATATGTCGGCGATGAAGTTAAAGCTAAAATCTCTCCCCTTGCATCACTTACAATAATAGCTCCTTTCTTACCATCTAATAGCTCCACTATCCTTTTCTGCAGGGTGAAGTCAATAGAGGTTGTCAGATCGCTACCCGGAATGGGATTTTTTCTTCCCAAAGTTCTTACCTTTCTTCCGAGTGCGTCCACTTCTATCAGTTCTTCACCATCACTTCCCCTCAAAATACAGTCGTAAACTTGCTCGAGTCCGCCTCTCCCCATAAGAGAACCTAATTCCCGAGGCCCTTTAGAAAGACACTCAGCCTCCACTTTCCCAAGCTCTTCTTTAGATACCTCACCCAAGTAACCGGTAATATAGGCGAATTCGGGACCCTGGGGATAGGTGCGTACCCATTCTGTAATTAACCCTTCATCGGAATTCCCTTCTGATTCATGCTTCTCAAAACCGGAATTAGAATTAAAAACAATACTTTTCATAACCATCTTATTTTCCGCAATAATTTCTCCCCCTCTTGCGTAAATCTTGCCGCGCGGCGCAACAATTGGCACACGCCGAATCCTATTTTCCTCGGCAAGCACCTTAAAATATTTTCCTCTAATAATTTGCAGATCAGCCAGACGGCCAAAAAGTACCAAAAAGCCAAGAATCAAAATGCCACGAAGAAACCAAATAAGCCAACTTTGGGTTTTACTTGACAATAAAGTTTCCATACTTTTTTAGAATTTGATTTGTTTTATTCTAGTTAGGAGACTCATGTCCTCCAATACTGCCCCACAGCCTCTCACAACACAACTTAATGGATCATCTGCTACATATACAGGCATTTTTGTTGCTTCCGCTATAACCTTATCAATTCCACTAAGCAGTGCTCCTCCGCCTGCCATGACAATTCCTTTTCCCATAATATCGGCCAAAAGTTCAGGTGGTGTTTCTTCCAACGTATCTACAATGTTTCCTACTATCTCCTGAACTGTAGGAGCAAGAGCTTCACGAACCTCGCTTCCTGTTAGTTTGATTGACTTGGGAAGTCCGGTTTCCAAATCTCGGCCCCGGACAACAAAAAACTTTTCTTCCTTTTGAGGTAAACAATTCCCAATGGCAATTTTTACTTCTTCGGCTGTTGCCTCGCCCAACAAAAGAGAGTATTTAAGCCGAACATAGGATATGATTGCTTCAGTCATTTCATCTCCTGCAATTCTAATTGAGCGACCAACCACCACTCCTCCCATAGAGATAACCGCCATTTCCGAAGTGCCACCTCCAATATCAACAATAAATACTCCTTCAGGCGACTCAATGGGCAAGTTTGCCCCAATTGCCGCAGCCATAGGCTCTTCAATCAGGTGTGCCTCACGACTGCCCGAAATAACTGCCGCATCTGCTACAGCCCTTCTTTCTACTTCTGTTACACCTGAGGGGATTCCGATAACAACTCTGGGCCTTGGAATTTTGGGAATAACGCCACCGGATTCATGAACACGTTTGATATAGTAAGAAAGCATTGCCGCGGTTGCGTCAAAATCAGCAATCACACCGTCCCTTAGCGGCCGAACTGTTTCTATCATAGCCGGTGCCCGACCCAGCATCCGTTTTGCAGAAGCGCCAATTGCCAAAATCTCTTTTGTTTTTTTGTGTCGGGCAACGTGTGATGGCTCTCGGATAACAATTCCTTTGCCTTTAACCCAGACAAGCGTATTGGCGGTACCCAAATCAATCCCCACATCATGCGAGAAAAGACCTAAAATTCTATTGATGTGAAATGAGGGTAAAACCTTACCTAAATTGGAGATTTTTACTTTGATTTTCATTCACTTTGCAGTATAACTTTTTAGTTGTTGGATGCAAATGGCAGGAATTGGTGGTGGGTAATATTGAAATCTTGCCACGGAGTTGGTGGCGTTGTACATTATGATATGGTAAAAAATCTTACAAAAATTTTAGAGTATCTTTTTTATCTGTTTTTCTTTTTAACTCCCCTGGCATTCCTACCAATGACTTCGGAACTTTTTGAGTTTAACAAAATACTTCTTACTTATATCTTTACAGTTCTTATTTTTTCGCTCTGGATACTAAGAATGTTAACCGACAGAAAAGTAATTTTCCGTCGAACTATGTTAGATATCCCTTTAATTATCTTTTTAATTTCTCAGACTCTGTCAAGCCTAATTTCAGTCGATCCCAGAACGTCCCTCTTAGGCTATTATTCCCGCTTCAACGGAGGATTACTTTCCTATTACTCTTACGCAGTTCTCTACTGGGCATATGTCTCAAATATGGATTATAAAGGAACCATAAGAAGCCTTAAGGTACTCCTAGGAAGTGCCGGCATTGTAAGTATCTGGGGAATCCTTGAGCATTTCGGTCATTCGGTCAGTTGTTTTATTATCCCACCATTTCGAACATTTGACGTTTCATGTTGGATGCAAGATGTTCAAACACGGGTTTTCGCTTCCCTAGGACAACCAAATTGGCTGGCAGCATGGATCATTGCGCTAATTCCGCTAACGTGGGCTTTCGCACTAAATTCTAAATTCCCTCAAAAATCCCGGCCGGCCGGCTGGTGGACAAATTCCAAAAAATATTTTTTTTGGCTAGGTTTATCCGCTCTATTTTTCATCACACTTCTTTTTACAAAATCCCGATCCGGTATCTTGGGTTTTACTATCTCTTTTTTCCTTTTTTGGCCATTACTTATGTTTTTTTACAGAAGAAGTCTCAAAACTATATTACCGAATTTTTTTCTTGTTACTTGTCCCTTGTTACTTGTTACTTTCCTTGTTGGTACTCCATGGACACCGAAATTAAAAGATATTATTAATAAACCAACAACCAACAACTTACAACCAACAACTCCTTCAAGTCCTGCCCTTGAGGTTGGCGGAACAGAGTCGGGCAAGATTCGCCAAATTGTTTGGAAAGGCGCTATTGATATCTGGAAACATTATCCCATTTTAGGCAGCGGCGTCGAAACATTTGCTTTTTCCTATTACAATTTCCGGTCGGCCGAGCACAACTTGGTTTCTGAATGGGATTTTCTCTACAACAAAGCCCATAACGAGTACTTGAACTTCGCCGCCACCACCGGAAGCATAGGACTCTTGGCTTACTTATTTCTGATAGGAGCTGGCATTCTCCAAATTGGAAAGGGGTTAAGAACCACGCATCATGAAGTAAAGGGGGGTAATCTTACTTCCGAGAATTTACTTCTTACCAACGGAGTTGGCCAAGCTTTGCTTACCCAGCCACTGCGGGGCCAAGCTTTGCTTACCCAGCCACTGCGGGGCCAAGCTTTGCTTATATCTTTCCTTGCTGGTTTTACCAGCATTCTAGTTACCAACTTTTTCGGTTTCTCGGTAGTAGTCGTAGCACTTCAATTTTTCCTTTATCCGGCGTTTGCAAGTACACTTGCAGAGCAAGGTGCAAAGGATAAAGTGCAAAGTAATCAAATTATCAGATTAACAAATCAACAGATCTTTCTATCTCTGTTTGTTCTTTGCGCTATGCTCTTTGCGCTATCCCGCATAGCGGCATATTGGTACGCCGACTATCTTTATGCTCAAGGAAAACTTAACAACGATGCCAAAAATTATGTCGCTGGGCGGGAGTTTTTGAATAAAGCAATTAAACTTTCATCCAAGGAAGCCATTTTTTGGAATGAACTTTCAAAATCAACTTCTTTTATTGCTTTAATGGCCGCTACGCAAAAAGAGACTGAATTGGCCCAGAAACTTGCCGGCTCCGCAGTCACAGAGTCAGGGATTGCTGTTTCACTCTCTCCTGCTAATGTAAATTTAAAAAGAGATCGGGCAAGTGTCCTTATTAATCTTTCATCGCTAAACGAGAATTACATTTTTCTGGGAAGAGACTCACTTTTGGAGGCGACAAAGTTGGCTCCAACCGAGGCAAAACTTATATACAATCTGGCTCTGGCACAGCTTCGCACGGGCGACTATGGCAAAGCGATCGCAACTATGGAAACTGCGGTTAGCCTTAAACCTAACTATAGGAATGCACGCTATACTCTTTCTCTTATGTATATAGATACAGGCGAAAAAGAAAAAGCAAAGACAGAATTGGAGTATATTCTTACACATATCGCTCCGGATGATTCCGACGCCAAAAAAGAACTCGAAGAATTGGGTTCACAATGATATAATCTAACCCATAATTATGGTACGTGATATTTTAGATTCTAAAGATTCTCGTCTTAGGCTTCTTTCAAAACCGGTAAAAACTATCGATAAAAAGATCACTTCTCTTATTAACGATCTAAAAGATACACTCATCGTCCAAGAAGATCCGGAAGGCATCGGTCTGGCAGCTCCGCAAATAGGGAAAAATCTGCGGATATTTATAATGAAGCCGGGTAGTGAAATTACAACCATTATTAATCCGGAAATACTGAGTGTTGTTAAAAGAAGGATACTTTCTCGTAAACATCCACAAGGTAAGAAATATGCTTTGGACTCCGGCAAAAAAATAATGGAAGGTTGTTTGTCCCTTCCCCATTACTACGGTCCTATTACAAGGGCTGCAAAAATCACCATCAAATACCTGGACGAAAACGGCAAAAGTGTTATAAAAACCTTTGAAAAACTCGACTCCCAAATTATCCAGCATGAAATAGATCATTTAAACGGTGCGCTTTTCGTAGACCGTCTCATCGAGCAGAAAAAACCATTGTATGAATATGTGGACGGAGAATGGGAAAAAGTTGAGCTATTATGAAAATTGTTTTTTTTGGCACACCAGACTATGTAGTCCCAATTTTAGAAAAACTGCATAAAGCATTTAAATCCCGCTTCGGAGAAACTCCCATTGCAGCAGTTGTAACTCAGAAACCACAACCTGTCGGAAGAAAGAAAATCCTCGACTATTCGCCTGTAGACACATGGGCTCACAAAAAGAATGTCCCGATTTTTTTCGATCCTAAAGACATTTTACAAACCACCATTCTTGCAGATCTGGGAATTCTTGCATCTTATGGATCTCTAATCCCCGATAAAGTTATTAGCGCCTTTCCTCACGGCATCCTAAATATCCACCCGTCTCTTCTTCCCAGATGGCGGGGTGCTTCGCCTGTTCAAGCAACAATTCTAACTGAAGAACTGGCCGGATCAACAATTATGAAAATAGATGACAAATTAGATCACGGCCCAATAGTTTCACAATTTAAAGATGAAATCTTGCCTGAGGATACAACCCAAAGTTTAAGACAGCGCTTATTTGACAGATCGGCAGATGTGCTAATTAACCTCCTGCCTGCCTACATAGAGGGAAAGGTTAAATTAAGGGAACAAGAACATAGAGAAGCAACTTTCACCCACGAAATAAAAAAAGAAGACGCGTTCATCCCTCCGAAATTTCTAAATGCCGCCTTGCAAGGCCAGGCCTTTAAAGGTAGGTGGACAATCCCCTTTATTAAGGTAAACGACCAAACCTACAACGTACAACCTACAACCTACAACCTCTTTAATTTTATCCGTGCCATGCACCCCTGGCCAATAGCATGGACATACGTCTCGTTAGAACAGGCTACAAAGGATAATTCACTGAGAAGATTAAAAATTCTCAAAGCACATATTCAAAAGGATCTTGTTACTTCTAACTTGTTACTTGTACCTGACCTTGTCCAACTCGAAGGCAAATCCCCCGTTTCTTGGGAGCAATTTAGACAAGGTTACCCCGAAGCAAAATTTAGTTAACTTCAGGCTACTGCAATATTTTTGTAATCCCTGATGGAGCCGAATTTTTTGATTCTTTTGAGGCACTTCGTACAAATTCGCATTTTCTGCACCTCACTATTGATTTTCAAAGTTACTCTCTGAAGGTTGGGTTTGAAAAGTCTTGCCGTAGCCTGAGCTCTTTTTCTCCACCTTTTACCCGCAACACCCCTGTGGTGCTTTTGACTTCTCCCAACATTTGTTTTTTTACCGCAAATTTGACAGATATATGCCATTTTCAACTCGACACAAATAACGCGAATAAATGCACGAATGTCACGAATAACTAACCATTTGTGTAATTCGTGTGAATTCGTATATTGGTGTCGCCATAATCAGCTTTACCTAACAAACAGTGTCTATTATACTAATAAGGCGTTAGTATAGCAAAGGATAATTATTATGTCTTTAATCGCCTGGATACTCGCTTTTATCATAGCTATAACGATTCACGAAGCCTCACACGCTTTTATGTCGGATCGGCTGGGAGATCCGACCGCACGCTTGATGGGGAGACTCTCTTTAAATCCACTGGTTCACTATGATCCTATAGGAACTACTTTACTACTTGGTCTAGTCTTTTTACGAGCACTCGGATTTCCGGTAATACCCTTCGGTTGGGCAAAACCGGTTGTCTTTGATCCTTATAACCTGAAAAATCCGAGGCGTGATTCCGCCATCATTTCTCTGGCCGGACCAATCTCCAACTTACTCCTAGCAATCCTCCTTTCTTTGGTTTTGAGATTTATAATTTCGGGATTTTTGGTGGATCTAGTCTACCCCATCATTACTTTAAATGTTGTCTTGGCAATTTTTAATTTGATTCCAATCCATCCCCTTGACGGGGGCAAAATATTTGTTGGCATCTTGCCGGAAAAGGACGCCTATGAAGCCGATCTTTTCTTAAAACGCTATGGCATGTTTATCCTCTTTTTCCTTATCTTCCCAACAGTAAGAGGAACCTCTCCTCTTTTTCTGGTAATTTCACCCATAATCAACTTCATATTAGGCATACTTCTACCCGGAAGCTCTCTCATTTGATAATTGACTATTTATTTACAGACATCACATCCCAAGATTGGACTATAAGCAAAGCTTGCTTCTCGTTCTACTCGAAGTAAGCAAAGCTTGGCCAAAGAGTACTTTGGTAAATTATGTGATGTATGCCAAACAAATCATAACCTTAGTCCATTTTTCAAA
>CAZVJU010000021.1:0-4496 GCA_964627195.1 uncultured Gammaproteobacteria bacterium
TTTTTAAGCGGTTACACTCAAAAGCAGAGAGAAATTCTAATAGATACTTTGTTCGCCAGGTTTTTTGATATTTTTGGCTATTACCCAAGGACTGTCGGTTCGTGGTGGACCGATGCCTATTCTCTCTCCTATATGCAGTCACGCTACGGTATCGTCGCAAACCTGGGGGTTTCTGATCAGTTTTCAACCGACGGTTACCGAGTTTGGGGAACTTATTGGTCTACAGCCTATTACCCAGGTAAACTTCATGCAGGAGTTCCCGCTTGGGATAGTGATAACAAAATAAAGCTCGTAATGCTTCAGTGGGCGCCACGCGACCCTCTAAATGGCTATCGAAGTAGTTTATATAGCACACAGGATTATCAAACAATGGGCTTAGCGCTCCCGCATTCATATTTTGAAGAATTATTAAAGCTTTATGCGCTCAGAAACCAAAATGACTTTGGGCAAATGGTTGTCGGTTTTGAAACTGATTTTTCCCCTGAAGTATATGAAACTGGCAGCCAATTTGACGAGCAACTTAAGATAGTAGCCAAATACATTAAAGAGGGAAAAGTCGTTGCCGTTAAAGCAAGCGATTTTGCAGACTGGTACATAGGTAAGTATCCAGGTGTTTCTCCGGCTCATATTTATAAAGCTGCTGACTTTCTTGGCAGTGGAAAGAAGGTCGTGTGGTATCAGTCCACCGAGTATAGGGTGGGAGCTTTGGAAGAAGAAGGCAATTTTAAAATATTCGATTATAGAAAATACCAGTCTGATTATCGCGAGCCTTACTATTTTGTCCCAAATCGAAGTAGTTCTCTCAATATTAACTTACCGTCGCTAGTTGATAGCATAAGCGCTCCGGATGAGAAGGTATTTTATGAAGGTAAAGATTTATCATATGATTATAAGTTTCAGGCTTTAAGTGCATCGGCAAGTCGACAGCTTAAATCTAAAAAATTTGTCGCTGTTTATATTATTATCCCGGTATTGTTGACACTTTTTGTGTATATTAGGGTATCAAGACGGAAAGCTGCGGCTGTATTGGCATTTTGGCTTCTTGGGAGTAGCTATTGGTATAACCAAAACTTAATTGAATACCAAGTGGCCCACGATGAAGTGTCCGCTCTAACTAAATTGAGAGACATGGAGTCAGGAGAGGTTCTGGTAGCAAACAGCGAATGTTTGCAGTGCGCCAACTATTCCGATCTCCCATTTGCCGCATTTTATAACAAACGTGGCTATGTACAAACCCTATCCGATAAGAAGATAAAATATGCAGGCAAAGAGTTGAAGGACGTTGCTCTAGAGGACGCCAAGAACTTTTTGGCTGAAACTGGTGTAGACTATATTTATCTGGTTAGAATTGGAGATTATGAAGAACTTCTCCCTCATTCTCCCGGAGATTGGGGAGTTGAGTTGGTTTACGACAACGCTAACGCCCAAATTTGGAAAAAAATAAAATAAAATGCACGAACTTGCTACTCATGAGCTTCTTCACGGCGTAATAGCTATCCCCTTTGTGCTTATTGTGTGGCGAAATACAAAGTCGTTAATTAAAATACTTTTGCTTTTTGTAGTAGCTTATTCAATAGATCTGGATCACTTGCTTGACTACTTTTTGTACGCTGGGTCAAATTTTGATTTGGGGTTTTTTCTAAGTAGTGAGTATTTTGCAGCAAGCCATCATGCTTATGTAATCTTTCATGGTTGGGAGTGGCTTCTAATATTGGGGCTTCTTTCATATCGCGAAAGGTGGAGAGGATTTTTCACAGTTTTGTTTTTTGGTTTAGCTTCTCATTTGGTTCTCGATGCAATAAATGTTGGTAATTTTGCTTTTTATTCATTTCTATATAGGCTTATCCGGGGTTTCATATTCTATTCATGAAAAGAGTTGTTTTTATAACTGGAGGCTCATCTGGCCTTGGACTTGAAATATCCAGGCATCTGGCCAGAACTAACTTTAGAGTCTATGCCGGATTTAGAAATAAAAAGCCATTGGCCGTCGTCGGCATAAGTTTTATAAAAATTGACGTTACCAGAGATTCGGATTGTCATGGTGCTGTGAAAAAGATTGTTGATGCAGAGGGCAGGATAGATGTTTTGATAAACAATGCCGGGCAGGGAGTTTCCGGTCCATTTGAGAAGTTCACTGCCAGGGACTTCTTAAACTTGGTAGATGTAAACGCGGTGGGTGCATTCAGGTTGGCTAAGGAGGTATTGCCACAGATGAAATCTCAAAACTCGGGTCTAATAATTAATATCACCTCGCTAAATGGTCTTGTTTCATTTCCTGGCTTTGCAATTTACTCGGCATCAAAATTTGCCGCCGAAGCTTTTGGCAAAGCTCTGTATTATGAACTCCAGAAATTTGGCATTAAAGTGATAAACCTTGCCCCCGGGGCCATTTACGATCCAGAGGCAAGCTATGTTGGCCATAAGCCGGCAAGAGAAAAATTTGCCTTTTTAAAGTTCTTGCTGCCAATGATAACCAGGGAGCAAGTAGCAGAAGCAGTTTTGAAACTAATCAATAAAGAATCTCCACCGTCACAAGTGTCTCTGGGGCGGGATGCCAAACTCATTGGTTTTATTAATAGAATAATACCAAACGCTTTATGGAATAAGATTATGCTTTTTATTTGGAACAAATGAAAAAAGCTCTTCCCGGTATTTCGGTTGTGACAGCATCGTATTCCGGTTCTTTAAAAACACTTAATAAATGCCTTGAAATTGTCAGAAGCCAAAGTTATCCGCAGACGAAAATAGAAATAATAATAGGTCACGGTGGCAGTAAGCGCGAAATTACTCCGATTACCCAAAAATATAAAGCTAAATACGTGCTTATTCCAAAAGCTAAACAGAACGCCGAGTATAATCGCGGGGTTGCCTTTAGCAAGGCCAAAAACGAACTGGCACTTATTTTAGATCATGACAATTTTATGCCGACTAAAAATTTTCTAAGGGAATATGTAGAACCGTTTTTGAAACACAAGGAATTAGTTGCAGTCGAAAGCGCCTATTATCACTACGGCAAAGCACTTCCACTTTTAGACCGATATTTCGCCCTCTTTGGATGTCTGGATCCGCTCCCATATTACTTTGGTAAAACAGACCGCATGATGTGGACTTCTAGAAAATGGAATCTACTGGGAAAGTCTAGGGAATATAAAAATTATTATTTAGTAAAGTTTGATAAAAACCCGCGAAAAATTCCGACAATCGGTACGAATGGTTGTATGATGCGTCGTGCCCTTGTGGTCAAAAATGCCGATGTTCGCCCCGCTCACCATTACCCAATAGACGTCATGGTAGATGTAATAACAAAGGGTCACAACACCTTTGCGTTTACTAAAAATTCTTTGACCCACCTTACGAGTTCGCGGGGACTTATTTCTTTTTTATATAGACGCCTTAAGTTCATGAAGCAATATCACTTTGAAGAAAACAAAAACCGTCGTTACAGTGTTTACATGAAGGGAGATTATTTAAAACTTTTAAAATTTATTATTTATTCGCTAACTTTTGTCAAGCCAACTTATGATGCTACGCGCGGATTTTTGAAGGTTCCCGACCTTGCTTGGTTTGTTCATCCTTTTATGTGTTTGGGGATAACTATAGTTTATGTGTTTGGAATCTTAGACGGTCAGCTTTTAAAGCGAGGTGATTAGAATTTAAATCTCTATATCTTTTAGATGTCTAATTGCATTTCTCATTGCAACGCCATGGTTAAAGGCAGTATCTTCGGGAATTTGTTCTTCGGAGTCAATCCACAAATATTCAATTGCCTCATCTCCGGAGGGCTGGGGTTGTTCGTCAATTTGGACAAGATAAGTTAAAGTAATTGCCTGTTTTGTAGGGTCAAAGCCGTAACCTTCAGCCTGGCTGGAGTTTGCATGAGCATACATTTGAAGAAAGAAAGGTGAATGGTCAGTTGCCTTTCCGAAGTGGGCAAAGCCATGTACGTTTAAGTCTTTGATAAGGTGCCTCCGAATTGCATCATTTGGATACTCGTCTTTAAAAATCCTTCCGCCTACGATGGCAAGTTTGCCGGCCTGTGACCCGGTTCCCCTTTTAATTATTCCTATCTCATATCCCCGTTCGGTATGTCGAACCGGGATAACATCAACACAAGAAATAGGCATATTGGGTATGATAATTTCATCTAATACTATCGAGTTGATTCTCCCCTCAGAGTCTACCAGGTTGTTTCTTTGTGCTAATTCCCTGACTAAAATATCGGTCGAGTATTTTGCTAGTTCTGTCTCGGTGCGCATTAGCAAAGCATTGTATCATACGACCAAAGACACGTTCAGGAGCTGTTGATTTCTCTTGAAGCTTCTAGTACTATGTTGGCACCATGAAGATAGCGGGGGTAACAAAGATAGGACAACCAATCTTCTCAGGATTGGTTTATGCACTTGAATATTTATCTCAGAATGCACAAAGTGTTGGTGTTAAAGTCGCAGTTATTGGTTTGGGAAGGGTGGGTCTGCCTCTTGCGCTGGTAATGGCTG
>CAZVJU010000021.1:4506-19036 GCA_964627195.1 uncultured Gammaproteobacteria bacterium
GAAGGATGTCAGGTTATAGGTGTTGATATTGATAAAAAAAAAATTAAGGCGATTTCCCAAGGAATACTGCCTTTTCTAGAGGAAGGGGTACTGGCACTTCTTGAAAGAAATCTTAATAAAGATTTTACGCTAGGTACTAACGATCAGCTGAGTAGTTGCGATGCGGTCTTTATTACAGTTGGAACACTATTAAGTGACAAGCTATTGCCCGATCATTCAGCAGTAGTCGAAGTAGTCGAGGATATCGCCCCGCGGCTAAAGGACGGATCGTTGATCGTTCTTAGAAGTACTGTTGAGCCGAAGACAACGAGAAAGATTTTCAAGCTGATCAAGAAGAAGACCACTAAAGATATACATCTAGTTTACGCCCCGGAGAGAATAGCTGAAGGGTTCGCAGTCAAGGAACTATATGAACTACCACAGATCATAGGAAGTTTTGATGATATCTCGTTTGACAAAGCATCGGAAATTTTTTCCTTATTTGTTTCTCAAGTTATCAAAACAGATCCTTTGACTGCGGAGTTGGCAAAACTAACCTTAAATACATATCGATATGCTCGATTTGCCCTTGCCAATGAGCTTATGATGATCGCCAATCATCACGGCAAAGATATTTATGACGTATTGAAAATTGCGAACAAGGATTATATAAGAGGAGGCATACCCTCTCCAGGTTTCGCTGCTGGACCTTGTTTAGTGAAAGACAGTTTCTTTATTCGGCACAACACGCCTTATAACGACGTTATTTATGGGTCGTATTTAATAAACGATAGATTGCCGGAATATATAGTGTCAGAATTAAATAAAAGAACTAAGTTAAAAAATCAGAAGATAGCGTTATTGGGATTGACTTTCAAAAAGAATGTAGACGACACTAGGGGATCGTTGTCGATGAAGTTATACGATCTTCTGGAGAAAAAAAGCAAGAGCGTATCGGTACACGACCCATACGTTGCAAAGGGAGAATTGAAGAAAGTATTGAAAAATGCTGATGTAATTATAATTTCGGTAAATCATGATGAATATACCAACCTTACTTCTGAAGGCATTAAACATATGGTGGGTAATAAAGTGTTAATATGCGATATGTGGAACGTTTTAGGGAAGGGACAGATCTTTTTCGACTTGTAAACAAACAATGCGTACTATATAATATTCACACAAACATGGCCGCAGAGACTCCGAAAATTCTTAGAGAAGAAGAAGTATTAGACAATGATTTTTTTGCTGTGGTTAAAAGAACTGTCACGGACCCAGACGGAAAAGCTCGGGAACAGCTGGTATGGGATAGAAGAGGGAAAGGGTTTAGTGCAGTAGTAGTTAGAACTGGATCAGGAGAATTTCTCCTCGTTCAAGAGCCAAAGTATGGACATACGACACCAGAGGGTACTCTTCAAAACTTTCTCACTATTCCTACAGGCGGAATCAAAAAAGGTGAAGCTGCGGAAGTAGCTGCTAGAAGAGAATTGCTGGAAGAAGCTGGTTATATAGCAGAAGAGTTGGTGCTCTTAAGAGGAGCCGTGGTGGAGTTTCCAGACAAAATAGATGGCGGTGATCACAATATTTTTTTGGCTGATAATGCTACCAAAGTCCAAGAGCCTGAAGGAAAAGTGATATTAGTTACACGCAAACAACTCGAGGAGTTAGTAGATGGAAAAACAATAGACGAACAAATTACTAGTCTGAAATTAGATATCGCAATGAGTATGCTTGGTATTGTGTTGGCCCTTAGGTACTTGGATAAAAATGAACAAGAGTAACCTTAAAATACTAGTGACAGGTGGAAGTGGGTATGTGGGCAGTAGAGTTACGGAGCGGTTGTTTGATTTAGGTTATAAAGTATCAATTGTTGACAAAGTTGAGCCAAAAGAAAGAGGCATAATATTTTCGAAGAAGATTAAAGCTACGATAGGAGATCTGAGAGATTCAAAAGTCGCAGATAAATCTCTTAAAGATATAGACCTTGTAGTCCACCTTGCGGCGAATATTGGATCTCTTACCTACATGCGCGATCATCAGGCTGAAATTTTGCAGGAAAATAGTGCAATAGACGCGACACTTTATCCTGCAATGGTTAAGGCTAAAATAAAATGTGTGGTTTACTCTTCCAGCTCTATGGTTTTTCAAAAATCGAGCGTTTACCCGTATAGGGAAAGCGACATTGATAAGGTTAATTTCCCCACCAATGTTTACGGTATGTCTAAGCTCGTGGGTGAATATTTTTGCAAATCGTATAAAGAACAATATGGACTTAATTATGTAATCATGCGCTATCACAATATTTATGGTGAAGGGGAAGATTCAAAAGGCTCAACCCCGGGAGACATCCACGTTATTCCTGCATTAGTCGAAAAAGTGTTAAAGGGACAGTATCCACTAGAACTACTTGGTAACCCGGACGCTACCAGGCCGTTTACTTACATTGACGATGCGGTATATGCCACAGTTAGGTTAGTTGAAGGCGTAATGCGAGGAGATCGAAAAGTAATTAACGAAGATTTCAATATCGGGCCGGCAGACGCAACCAAGATCATTGATCTTGCTAAATTAATATGGAAAGTCTCGGGAGACAAACGGTCATTTAAATTTAAGTCTGTCGAGACTACTGCGATAACGGCAGATAGGCGAGAAATGAACCCCGAAAAATTAACCGCCTCAACACACTGGAAACCAAAAGTTAGTTTGGAGGAAGGTATTCTAGTGGTATTTAAATGGTTAAACGAAAGATCCCCAGGAATTTAAATTTTCTAATTCTCAATTGGAAAGATATGAAGCATCCACAAGTGGGGGGTGCTGAAATAATTGTCTTTGAATTAGTTAAGCGTCTGGTTAAAGATGGCCACAAGGCGACATGGTTCTCGAGAAGCTTCGTTGGTGGAAGTGAAACTGACGCAATTGATGGCATTCATATTGTTAGAAAAGGGAATTTGGTTACAATGTATCTTTTCGCGATTCTTTATTATTGGTTTCTGAAAAAGAAGCCAGATATTGTAATTGACATGTCAAACACTATTTATTGGCAGTCGCCGCTTTGGGCCTTTAAGTCAAAAAAGATAGCTTATCTTAACCAGTTTGGCCAGGAAGTGTTTGACTATGAATATAATCCCGTTATTGCTTATCTCGGAAAACTGATCGAGAGAGTTCAATACATCACTTACCGCCACACCGATTTTTTGTGTTACTCCGAAAGTACCAAGAACGAACTACATGAACTTGGTAAGATAAATATAAAAAACGTAGGGGTATTTCCATTAGGAATAAGGCATGAAGGTTTTAAGCCGGGCAAAAAGTCAAAAGACCCTTTGTTCATTGGAATAAACCGTATGGTTAAGATGAAGAGAACAGGACTGTCTGTCGAGGCGATGAAATATGTTGTTAAAAAATATCCAAAGGCTAAGCTGGCCCTGGTTGGTTTTGGCTATGATAAAGAAAGTATACAAGAACAGATAAAAAGACATAACTTAGACAAGAATGTATATTTTCAAACAATTCCATTTTCGAAAAAGGGGGTTGAAGATGAAAAGATCAAGCTAATGCAGGAGGCTTGGGCGCTGGTCTTCCCTTCAGTGAAAGAAGGTTGGGGAATGACTGTCACGGAGTGCGCCGCGTGTGGAACTCCCGCGGTTGTTACTGATGTGACTGGACTTCGCGATTCGGTTGTAAAAGATAAAACAGGAATAGTAGTATCTTCAAACCCGTCTTCGAGAGAGCTTGCAAATGCTTTAATAAAAATTATTGAAGACAGGCCGCTTCGAAAAAAGCTATCGCGAAATGCAATTAAATGGTCCAAAAACTTTACTTGGCAAAAAAGTTACAAAGAGTTTAAAAAACTAATATTGAATTAATATGGCATTCTATAAAATAGTTACGAGAAAAAGATATGTTGACAAAAGAGGCCAGCTGGTTGAGTACCTTACCAGAAAAGAAACTGGCGAGAAAATATTTGGCCATATTTATTTTGTTACCTTTGCTAAAAAAGGTATAGTTCGCGGCAATCATTATCATAAAAAAAAGAAAGAATTTTTTGGCCTGGTACAGGGTAAAGTGAAAATTCTACTTGAAGACATAAAAACTGGAAAGAAGAGAAAATATATTTTGAACGCAAAATCTGAAAAATTTGAGCTTCTAATAATTGAGCCCTATGTTGCCCACGCAGTTGAAAGCCTTGAAAAGGGTACTATCTTGGTTGATTATTTCACCAAACCTTTTGATTTAAAGAACCCCGACGACTATAATCATAAGTTAATATGATTCCTTTCGTTGATTTAAGACCTCAGAATGACAAAATAAGAAGGGGTTTGGAAAAAGCCTTCAGAGATAGTTTGGACGAGTCCTATTATATTTTAGGCCCTAGTGTGAAAAAGTTTGAAAATAGCTTCGCAAATTACTTAGGTGTTAAATACTGTCTCGGTGTAGCTAGTGGCACGGACGCACTTGTTTTGGCTCTTAAAGCTTTAAACATTGGTCCTGGCGACGAGGTGATAGTTCCCGCAAATACCTTTATTGCAACTGCACTTGCGGTTAGTTTTGTTGGCGCCAAACCTGTTTTAGTAGACGCGGACTATGATAGTTTTAATATCGATGTTTCAATAATTGAAAAAGCAATCTCCCAAAAGACTAAAGCGATTATTCCTGTTGATCTTTATGGCCAACCTGCCGATATGAAATTTATTAGAAAAATTGCCAGGAAACACAAATTGTTTTTAGTTGAGGACGCAGCCCAAGCCCATGGAGCCAGGATAAATGGTAGAAGAATAGGCAACTTTGCAGACATTACGACTTTTAGTTTTTATCCTGCAAAAAACTTGGGAGCCCTGGGAGACGGAGGAGCAGTGGTAACCAACAACAAGACACTATTCAAAAATTTGAGTCTGCTTAGAAACTACGGCCAAAGAAAGAAGTATTATCACGACCTTAAGGGATTAAACACCAGACTCGATAGTATTCAGGCTTCGTTTTTAGACATCAAACTAAAAGAGCTTGATAAGTGGAATTCTGAGAGGCTGAGAATTGTAAGCTATTATCAAGAAGGTCTAGAAAACGTTAGGGAGATTAAATTGCCCTCCACTAGCAAACGCTTTACCCACGTATATCACCTGTATGTGGTGCGCGCTAAGCGCCGCGACAAATTACAGGACTACTTAACTGGCAAGGGCATTCAGACTCAAATTCACTACCCCATACCTATTCACTTACAGAAAGCGTATAAAGATCTTAACTACAAGAAAGGTGACTTTCCTGTTTCAGAAAAGCTCGCTAGCGAAACATTGTCGTTGCCATTTTACCCCGGCCTTCAAAAGACAAAGGTTGCCGAGGTTGTGTCCGCGATAAAACTATTCTACAATTCCAAGATATGAAACAACCCAGGATTTTGCTTTTAACTCCTGCCTTTAGACCTAACTTGGGAGGTGTTGAAACCCACCTGGAAGACTTGACCGATTATCTAAATGATAATGGATATAGAGTAACCGTTCTGACTTATCAGCCGATTACAACACCGGTGCCGGGAAAAGGCTTTGAGATAAAAAGAAACCTGACAGTTAGACGATTTAACTGGTTTAGTGGAAATTATTTTCCCAAGTTTGTTAATATGCACCCCGTTTTTAATTTTCTGTATCTTACTCCATATTTATTTTTACGAGCGTTTTTTCATCTTCTAAGATATAGAAACAATTACGACCTTATCCATGCAATTGGGCTTTCCTCTTCCTTTTCTGCCAAGTTTTTTAAAATATTTTTCGGGATCCCTTTTGTCTACACCAGTGAAAATCTTTATTTTTTCCCTAAAGATTCTCTTTACGAAAAGGTGGCTAGGTGGGTCTTTATAGACGCTGAGTTTTTATTGCCCCATTCAGTGCAATCTGGCGAGGAGCTGGTCAAGCTCGGGATACCCGCCGAAAGAGTAAGAGTATTTAGCCATTGGGTAAACCAAAAAAAGTTCAAACCTCAAAATAAAAAAAGGTTGAAAAAAGAGCTCGGCTGGGATGATAAATTTACAGTATTATACGTAGCCAGATTAATTCCCGAAAAAGGTATTAGTTTATTTATTAACTCTGCAAAAAAAGTCAAGGCAGATATGCAGTTTAAGGTCATAGGTGATGATGGCCCGGAGCTCCCCGCTGTAAAAAAGGCAGAAAAAGAATTAACAAATTTTGAGTACATTGGCCCGGTGTCTTATGATAAATTGGCCCGTTATTACGCCGCTTCTGACGTCTTTGTGTATCCTGCGCTGTACGAGGAAGATGTCGCCAGAACACTTTTGGAAGCAATGTCTACAGGTACTCCAGTTATAAACACTAACCCCGGTTCCGGAGCTTATAAACTTAGTGCTAAAGTCGGTTTTGTTATTAAGCCGACGGCTAGTGACTTAGCGAGTAAGCTGGATAAATTAGCCCGAGACAAAGAGCTTTGGAGCAAGCTTTCCGCCGGCGCATTAAAGTTTTCAGAAAATTTTGGTGATAAACTTGCCAAAACAATTACAAATTCATATTCGGATGTTTTTGCTAAAAATAAGCTAAGTAAGTTAGGTAGTTTATTAGAAAATACTGGAGACCTATGTTTAAAAAGGAGATCCAGGGAGATTATCACTGGCCTGGCGCCCCGGAATAATCACAAAGTTTTAGATGCCGGCTGTGGTGACGGGTTCTTTCTTCACTTGCTTTCTAAAACAACTGGTTCCGAACTTACAGGCCTTGACGATAACCCTAAAGCCTTGGCGCTTGCTAAAAAATATGTAAAGAGTAAAAAAATGAAACTGATTAACGGCGATGTCCTTAATATGCCTTTTAAAGATAATACATTTGATAGAATCATTTGTAGTGAAGTCCTGGAGCACCTGCCAAACGATATCGTTGGCCTTAAAGAGTTTAAAAGAGTTTTGAAAAAAGGAGGATTGGTAGCAATTACAGTTCCCTGTAAAAATTATCCCTTTTTGTGGGATCCAATTAATTGGTTATTGGAGCACGCTATTGGGTTTCATATCAAGAATGGTTTCTGGGCGGGTCTTTGGAATCAGCATTTTAGACTTTACACTCCGGACACGCTTAAAAAGGCGGTTACCGACGCCGGGCTTACGATAGTAGATATCAAAACAGTAACCCACTACTGTTTACCGTTTAACCATTATCTTCTTAATCTGGGCTACCGTCTTCGAAAATCAGACTTAGTGAGTATGTCCACTGAAAAATCACTAAGCAAATTTTCCGATACACGCCCAAGTGAAAAGGGCTTGTATCAGCGTTTCCTTGATTTTGCTAATTATGTTGATAGGTTTAATGACAGGAATTTTAGCCTTGATAGTTCAGCTGTTGGAGTATTCCTTTTGGCAAGAAAGCCGTAATGTTGCGCTCACTTCTGAATAAAAAATATATAGCATTATCTTTTCTTGCAATAAGCTTTATTCTTACTACTATTTGGTTTAAAGAGGGGAAAATGCTTGCTAAAGCGGAAGAGGAGATCCCGCTTTATAATTTGGCAAAAACTGTACAAATTGCAAAGTACTCTTGGCAGGAGCTGGGAATGGGGATCCCAAATGTTGCTGCAAAACCCACCGAGCCAACATACCAATTGCTATTTGCTTTATCAAGACTGGGAGCTTCATCGCCCGACATTCAAAAATTACTTTTTTTCTTTATTATATTTTTGAGTTTAGTTTCTACCTACTTACTCGCCACTGAACTTTTTAGAAAGTTTAAAAACGTTTCGATGGCAGCTTTTCTGGCTAGTATTTACTATCTTATTAACCCATTTGTGGCCATCAACGTCTGGTATAGATTTCTATATCCCTTTATGTTCTCACTTCCGCTTTTGCCACTTTCACTGTATTTTTTTGTAAAGGGAATAAATGAACGAAAGATTTATTATTCGCTTTTTTTTTCACTTGCGCTGGCAACGTTTGCATACTCCTTTAGCTCTCCAGCCACCGTACTTCTGATTGCTTTGCCACTTTTGATTTATTGGTGCTATGAATTTTTCGGTAATAATAAAAATTATTTACCAGGTTACGTTGTCACAACTTTTATAATTTCCTTTGTATTGAATTATTGGTGGATTAAAGGCCTTATTAGTTTGCCACAAAGTTCAGAGGGTTTTACAACGCTTGAGTTGAGCTTAAACGCACTCAGATCCTTAAGTAAGTTCTATACACTCCCTTATGTTCTAAGACTACTATCACTGGATTTCTTTCAAGAGTTAGCTTGGGGCGAGGTTTATAAAGAAACACTTTATCAACTAATAAGCTGGTCGCCTTTTGTAATTAGCATTGTAACTTTTTGGAAATATAGAAAAAAACAAGGTGTGAGAATTGTATTTTTGTGGGCGTTGGTTGCAGTTTTTATTGCCAATGGAAGCTCCGGATTTTTGGGCAATTTATTTGAATTTTTGTTTCTTAAACTTGCGCCTTTACAGCTTTTGAGAAACCCTTTTGAAAAGATAGGCCTTCTTCTTGCTCTATCTTACTCGCTGCTTTTTGGACTGGGTTTAAGCGGACTATCTAAAAAGTTGAAAATTATATTTTTAGGATTAGTTCTATTTTATTCATATCCCGTGTTAAACGGAAAGATATTTGAGACTCATGGGGTCTCCATTGCCACCGAGGTTCCAGGACACTATCGTGAGCTAGATGACTTTATTGACGACGTCGGGAGTTATAGAATTATCCAGATGCCTCTGATGTATTCTGACGGGTCAATCATGAAATGGGACAATCCTTATCATGGAGGGGAGCCGAGTCATTTTCTATATGACGCCCCAACAATTGCCAGGAACATAGGGAACGACAATTATAAAAATCTTTATTATAATTACTTGAAATATATTCCATACATGGAGGAGTGGAAGTTGGCGGGGTTATTTAGCGCGAAATATATTGTAGTGAATCGAGATATTGACTACGAGAAGTTAAATTTATTCTCACCGGATAAATATGCTGATTATCTAAATAATTACTACGCTCCTTCAGATGAAGAAATGTCAGTGTGTAATAAAATTACAAAAACTGAAGCCTTTTGGGAATGTGATGTTCTCCCCAGTATGGCTGACTTTAGGGCAGCAAACTTTGTAAAAACGATATTTAAACTGCCGGGGAAATACAAAGTGAAAATTACAGTTATTGATGTTAAAAATCAGAGTTATTCGTGGGAGGAAACGATAAATGGAAATATGACAACAATAAGGCTCTATTCTCCAATTGAAAACGAGTCAAATATATATTTTGAAAATGTTCAGAGTGTTAGAGTGATGGTAAATAATGACGTCATCCTCTCCGGTATTTATCTGGATAGCGGCCGGAAAATACAGCAAGAACATATTCACTATATTAAAACTTTCGGGAATTTAGATTTATATAAAATTGACGATGAATTTTTAACATCAAGGATCTATTCACCATCTTCAATAAAGAAAGTTAAATCTCCACAAGAAATGTTTACAGATATTGGAAATTCTCAGGAGTCTAAAAACGGGGAGATGATTTATTTAGTTAATGAAGAACTTGATATTTCCAATATTGCTAAGGCAAAACTTGAGTTTACTAAAATTAGCCCGGAGGAGTACAACATTAATGTCAAAGACGCTAAAAAGCCGTTTATTATTGTTTTTAATGAAACTTTTAATAAAGGTTGGAAATTGTATAGTGGTGGGGATAAAACAGGAAAACACTTTCTAGTCAACGCTTCTGTGAATGGGTTTTTAGTTAATCCTGAAAACAAAAGGCTAACTTTAAAGTTTCAGAACCGTGCTAGAATGCCTGACCAATGAGAGATAATTTACTGCATGAAGCCAGAGAGTTGGTTAATGGATAATTACACAAAGGTCAAGACGAAGCTACCTCCCGGTTTGTTAGGTTAGCTGAAAAAGTGCTGGACTTTAACAGCCCCGATAAGTCAGGTCAAGAGGTGGTTCATTTGGGAAAGTGGCTCAATGATGACAGTAACGGTGGAAAGCACGAGCTTCTTAATAAATACCTGGAGGCTTCTTTAAAACTTTTTCAAGAATCAGAAGAAAGTCAGAATAATCCTGATGACTTCGTAGATATCGCGGGGCATGACATGGAAAATATGGTCCATACGGTAACCGATGTATTGGGAATGATAGATGGTGAAGAAGGTGGGTTATCCGAGTATGAAACTTGGGAACTTCTAGTTAGCGGAGTGAATGAAAATCTGGGACGACTGATTGAAGGCAATAATAAGACCCATCAAGTTACTGGAATACTGCTCGCGAAAAGTATAATTGGTCTTTTGGAAAAAGACGGTGATAGAAAAAAAGCCCCCGAAACAGATATCATTGTTGGAAGAGTGATGCGAAGCATTTATACCCATGGTGAGCCAAATAGTGGTGACGTACTTGGGGATTTGGTAAAGCAAAGCAATAGGTTTCAACAAGTTGAGCCACGGGCCCTGAGAAGGTCACTGCAGTATGGGCTTTGCCACCTTGGGCTGGGACTTATTTCCCACTATTGAAGACACGAGAAAGTCTCGAGTAGTAGAAACTTCAATCATGGACTGGGCAGAATTTATGACTAGAAATCTTTATCCATCAGAAGCTAAGCCCAATTCACAAAACCCCGAAGTGTATCAAAGAATAATGGCCAGAAATGCGGAGGAAGTCAGTAAAAGGCGCGTGAACAATGTGGTTCTTTTAACACTACTTTCGGGCGGAGAAGAGACGGAGCTTTTTGGACAGACTTTCGCCCCGGAGCTTGGTTTTACCGGGGACACCCACTGGTCAAAAAAGAGAATCCCCGACGAAATTTTTCAGGAGGGTTTGGATAAATATCGTGATTTTATTAGCAATCCGTCGGGTTTTCCGGAGCTTCAAGGCTTAAGTAATACCGACAAGGTTTTGCGTTTTCTAGAAGTAACCAGTAGTTTTGTTCCAGAAAATGTGAAAACGCAAATAACCCAGAGGATTGGAAGTATGCCAGAAGCCGATCAGGCCAAGGTTGTTGAGGCGCTTACTTTTTCGCTAGCTCTTCATTGTGAAGAAATGGATAGAGAGCTTGCTCTATTAAATAAGCATTCTCAAAATTCAAATAGCTATATTGCGAATGTTGCAAAATTTGCCAAAGATTATCTGGAGGCCAAACCTCGTCTAGATAAATCTTCCTCTGAGACTGCTTAGGTAAGCTACAACATCAGGTGCTTGTTCGTCAGGAGCCCAGACAGCAGTAACTTTAACCTCACCGGGGTTGTAAGGCCCCGGTTTTATTTCAATCACCGTAGTATTGTTTTCCAAACAAACAACCGTATGCCACATATTTGGTGGAATCTCGATTGCCCTTAGCTCCCCTTTAGGGCCCACAGTATGAGTTTCAGTAATTGCTCCTTTTTCATCAAAAGCCAGGACGCCAAGTTTCCCCTGGACTACTGTTAAGAACTCAAATTGGCCACCAACTTCATGTTTGTGTGGGTGTACATAAGTGTCTGGTTGTAGTGCGAAGAGCATTCGCTGAACTCCTTCCTCGGGTGAATCATGTAGGATTTTAAACGCACGCTTCTTTGCTGACTTCTCTGCCCCTTGGCAAACTTCGGCAATTAAATTTACATCAACTTTTTTTATCTCCGGCATCTGAAAAGTATAACACTTATTAATTGTAAAATCTCCAAATTTCTTTAATAATTTTGTCCTGCTCTTGGGATGTTAGCTGCGGATAAAGTGGTAGGGTTAACAAATTCCTCCATACCTTTTCGGTCACTGGCAATTTGCTGGTTTTAGCCATTTTTTTATACAAGGGATGCATGTGAATCGGCATGTAATGTACTCCGGTTGAGATATTTTTATTTCTTAAGTAAAGATGGAGCTCGTCTCTTTTCTTTGCTTGAATAACATAGTTGTGTTGAGCTGAGACTACATGGTCATATACTGTGGGGAGGACGACTTCCTCAAGGCATGCAAGCTTTTTGGTGTATCTTCTTGCCAACATTCGCCGTTTTTCGTTCGACTTTTCTAGCTTTGCCAGCTGAGCTATGCCAATGGCTGCAGCAATGTCATTCATGTGATATTTATATCCAAGCTCATGAATCTCATAGTACCAACCATAGCCCTTAACTCTGAATTTCTCAGAGGTCTTAATCTTTTCAATCCTTTTCCAGGTATCTTTGGAAATGCCGAGCCACCTTAACTGCCTGAGTCTTTCTGCTTGAGTCTTATTGTTGGTTGTAATCATTCCGCCATCTCCCGTTGCAAGGTTTTTTACTGCGTGGAAACTGAAACATGTTAACGGGGTGATGTTGCCAATTTTTATACCTTTATAGAAGGAGCCACAGGCGTGTGCAGCATCCTCGATGATAGCAATCTTTTTATTGGCGATTTTTATGATATCAGTAAGTTCTGCTGGATGGCCGCCGTAATGCACGGGCATAATAACTTTTGTTTTAAGGGTAAGCTTTTTTTTAATATCCTCAGGGTCGATGCAAAGAGTATCCGGCTTTATATCAGCTAAAACCGGAGTAGCCCCGACGTAAAGCACTGCATGCGCGGTAGACGCAAAAGTAAGTGCGGGAAGAATGACTTCATCCCCAGGCCCCACACCAGCCACTATTAAAGCCAAGTGCAAAGCGGAAGTTGCAGAATTTAGAGCTACCGCAAATTTGCATCCTATATATTCGGCAAACTC
The DNA here is from genome assembly GCA_964627195.1 of uncultured Gammaproteobacteria bacterium. Lineage (GTDB taxonomy): Bacteria > Patescibacteriota > Microgenomatia > UBA8517 > UBA8517 > CAZVJU01. Next base: position 17,123 of record CAZVJU010000021.1, read on the forward strand.
CTGCTCAAACTTTTCGGTCTTTGGCCCAAGACCAATCCAGCCGGAATTTAGCACTTCAGTGACTGCCGCAGTCTCGGCGTCATCGTAGTTTGGCCTAAAAACAGGTATCAGCTCACTCATCCTTTAGTGTATCAGCAAAAGCTTCGTCAAGTATTTTGTCTGCGTAGTATTTCTCATAAAGTATGTTAACTCCCCGTCGTAGTTTATTAAGCGTCACTGGCTTATCGTAAACTTTCTTTAGTACCTTATATACCTCTTGAGGGTCGTTGTCTACGACATATCCAGCCTTGTAATCGTTTATATATTTTGAAAAATACGGAATGGTTGAAGTAATTACCGGTAACCCTTGAGAGATGAACCGCCTAAACTTGCCGGAAGTTAAATACCAGTTTGCACTATAAGGGTCTGCGGGGTAGAGAGCCATCCCAAAGTGGCATTTGGAAAAGATACTTGCGATTTTTTCCCCTCTATCCTCAAAGCCGTAAAATTTTATTGCTTTACCGATTTTATATTTTCTAACATAATTTTTTAATATTTTGTCTTCCGGACCTGATCCAATTACATGAAGCTCTACTTTCATTCCGGCGTCAACACAATATTTAACTGCATCGACAGATTCGTATATTGCATTATTTCTTCTGATAGATCCTAAAAATGCAAGTTTAAGAGGCGGGATTTTACCAGAACTTGATTTGGTTTTTATTTTTCTAAAAAAGAGTCCGTCAGTAATTTTTGATTTCACATCTTTGTTAAGCGCACCAAATCTATTTTTATCCACTTCTTTTAACCGATGGGTTGAATACCATATTTCGTCAACGTGTTTTCGCAAGTATCGTTGCATTACGTCGGTTCCGCGGTAATAGATGCTTCTGGTCACTTCTGGGGGAATAGGAAAGAAATCAAACATCCAAAAAATTATTTTACTACATTTTAGGATACCTAATTTTCGCAAAACCACGGCAATATACGCCGGAAGAAAGTGTTGAGCAAAGAAAATATCGCAGATAAAATTGATGCTTTTCAAAGCCCGCAAATGATCGCGGACTACAATTAAAAGAGACTTTGGGATGTAATAGAAATAGAGTGGGAGGCCGCCTTTGTTTAAATTATTCTTCGCATAAACTTGTTCGTTTACTAACTTACCATCTTTGTAAGTCCGCAGTCTGTTGGGCGGGATATTGGTCATTTGCCCAAGGCTCATGATAAAACTGTCTACTTGCTTGAAGTTGTCTTTAAGAAAGAGGGTGACTACTTGATCTTTCTCGTAAGGCAGCTCTGAGGAGAATACACACTTTGCATACTTGGCCATAATCTAGGAAAGATTGTACCACACTATCCCCTGTAGTCTATTTCAAATTTTTTTCCTTTGTAGATGAAATATGGCCGGGGGAATGGGGGAAAGGTCAAGGCACGAACATATTTGTCTATTTTATCTTTCCTCCAGGATAAGGAAATCTTGTGTGAAGGAAAATCGGAGCGCTTATGGTGCACTGGTATAGATTTTCCAACGGGTTTGCGTGGTTTTAATTTGCCGGACTTAATATTTTTCCATCTTTTTCTGAACAGAAACGCTCCCGCTTCGGCACATTTGATATATAAACTTTTTCCCGTTTCAGTAGAATCCACATATACTTTGGCCCTTGCGTATACATCTCCGGCATCAACCTTGGAAATCATGGAGTGGATGGTGACTCCCGCGTGGTCTTTGCCATCGATAATAGGAAAGGTTGTTGGCCAACATCCTTGATACTCATCCGAAAGAGCCATGTGGATATTTATACAGCCAACTTTGGGAATATCCAAAGTACTTTTTTTAAGAATCTTGTCATAATATGCACAAACAATATAGTCCGGCTGAAGTTTACTGATTTTATTTTCAAGTTGATGTATGGCTCTCGTTGTATAAGTAACACC
>CAZVJU010000022.1:0-18919 GCA_964627195.1 uncultured Gammaproteobacteria bacterium
CGGCGAAGCCTATCCGTATCCAAGGATCCTTTATCACCGATAAAGATGTAAGTGTCCTCTCCTCATTTTTGAAAAACCAGGGAATATCTCCTCAATATACAGAAGAGGTTACTTCAATGCCCAGGCGAGGTGCGACAACAGTTCCGGGAATGACTGAAGAAGTCGACAATCTTTTTCGGGAAGCGGTCGAAGTTGTATGCCAGTATGATCGTGCTTCAGCCTCTCTTCTTCAGCGAAGATTGTCGGTTGGCTATGCCCGTGCGGCTCGGATTTTAGATCAGCTGCAGGCGGCAGGTGTGGTTGGACCTCCCGAAGGATCAAAACCGAGAGAAGTTTTGGTACGGAATCCTGAAGAGGTATTTGGTAGTACCCCGAGCGAAACTCAGTAACGCGCACATTATAATCCGAATGCTGCGAATTTTTATACGAATGCAACAAATGGCTACAAATGATTAAAACATAAGTTACGGACGTATTATTCGTAGTAATTCGTATCATTTGGATACATTCGTAGATTGGCATTATATTTTTATGAAAACAATAGGGAAAATTATCAAGGAAGCGCGTAGTAAGAAAAAAATATCCAGGCAAAAGCTCGAGCGATTGATCAAAATAAAAAGAGAATTTATTGAGAATCTGGAGGCCGGACGCTGGGAAGCTTTGCCGGAGTATCCAGTGGTAGTCGGGTTTGTTAAAAATATTTCCTCAGCTCTGTCGCTTAACGAAAAGTCGATGATGGCTATCCTTCGGCGTGATTATCCTCCAAAAATATTGCCTATTAATCCGAAGCCTGACCTTTCTGAATCTTTCAAATGGAATCCTCATCTCACCTTTATTGCCGGTGTAGCACTAGTATCAATTCTAGTACTAGGGTATTTGCTATTTCAGTATTTTAGTTTTATACAGTCGCCTCCACTTGAGGTTACTGCGCCACAAGAAGGAGAAATAGTAACCTCGGAGACGATTACCGTAGAAGGCCGAACCGATCCTGATGCAACGATAGTTGTGAATAACCAACCTACTTTAGTTGGGGAAGACGGAAAGTGGAGGGCGGAAATTGAAGTTTTTGAAGGAACCGAAGAGGTTAAGGTAGTTGCACGATCACGCTCTGGAAAAGAGACCATTGTTTCGCGTAAGATAAAGCCTGAGTTAGGTGATAAATAGTTGGTTGTTTGCGAGGTAGTATTATCAAGATTGAATTTTTTGTGTTTACCAACTACTAACAACTAACTGCTTATAACTTATTTATGGATGGTGTTCAAAAATTACTGGCAGTAGTTATTGTAAGTTTGACAGTACTTCTTATTATTGTAGGAGTACAAGTAGTATTGGTTATAGTGGATCTCAGACGTGCAATTAAACGCTTAAACAGTATTCTTGAGGATTCAATTTTGGGAGGTGGTCTAATCCGGCCGGAAAAGCTGACCGGCATATTGGAATTTTTCGGCAAGAAAAGAAAACTTGAAAGTCACGGTGAAGGAGGAATGCACGAACCCATGTCTCCGGGATGATCAAACTTTTGAAAACTCCAAGTAAAGTTTTTCGCGATCCCGATCCAACTTTTTCATTTAATTCTCGATATTTTTTAAAGCTTCCGCCAATTGTGGCTTTTTGCTGAAGTCTAAAATATTCACGGTTTCTGCCCAGTGAGTAAGAAGCTGTTTATTTCTATTGTCTAAGCCCTGTTTTACAAATTGGAATTGTACATGGCGGGAGAGTGTATGCCATTCGGGAAATGTAGCTAAATATTCAAGATCATATTCACCCAAATCAACCGCTTTTTGAAGTGTCATAGCTGGAGTAGATACCGGTTTTGATCCCGACAGAGTTTCCTTTCCACCCTCCGATTCATATGCCATAGTGTGATTGTACATCGATAGTGTGTAATAATGAATATATATCTCTGGAAATTATTTAGCTTCGCAAGTATAATCAAAATCCATGACAGCGAAAGAGGTCAGAGAAAATTATCTAAAGTTTTTTACAGGCGCTCCGAGAAATCATAAAGAAATAAAACCAGCTTCTTTAGTACTCGCGGATGACCCGACAACGCTTTTTGCCTCATCCGGCATGCAACCGCTGGTCCCCTATTTAATGGGGGAACCTCATTCAAAAGGGAAAAGACTTGTTGACTCCCAGCCTTCAATTAGAACTATTGATATCGACGAAGTCGGTGATAATCGGTATTTAACTTTTTTTGAGATGCTTGGGAATTGGAGTTTAGGCGATGAGATCAAATCGAAACCGTCTGGAATTTATTATGTATGGTATCTAAAACTTCTTAGATCTGAGATATTTTATTAAGCCAGTAATTACTTAGAATTTGATTTCTTTAGTTTAAATAGCAAGAAACCTACTGCGCCGCCACCGATGCCAGTTAATGTTGGAAAAGTAGCTGCTACGTTGTAAGGAGAACCAGTTTTATAATTGACGTATCCTCCACTGTAAAGCCACTGATGATTCAACCACATCATATTGAAATTATAACTTACAGTAAGTAACGACGGAAATAATATAATGAGGAGAATTCCTATTCCAATTCCAGTTAAAGCTCCAACGGCAATGTACTTAAATTGCATAGATATCCGACCATTTGAGATAGTATATCACGGTTTAAACGGCAGACTGGAATGTCGGGGTAAGAACAAGTAGTTAAGGTAGCTAGTAAAATATTGCCGTTATGGTATTAAGTGGGGTGAAGTGTGTTGTCAAATGGATTTGACGATGAGCTAGATCAATATTGGCTATTATTAATTGACAGTTGATATTTTATACTTATCATATGACTGCTCAAATTGGTGTATTAAATACTGAGGTGGCCGTTCTAGCTTCGGATACAGCAGTTAGTGTGGGGGACTCCAAAATCTTTGGCCAATACCATAAGATCCTTAAGTTAGCAGACAACTTGCCTGTTGCAATTATGGTTAACGGTTCGGGCAATTTTTTGAGCGTACCTTGGGCAAGGATCGTCGGTTTATATTGTCAAGAGCATGCGACGGAAAAAGCCACCCTCAAGGACTATTTCGATAGTTTAATTGACTATATCCAAAAAAAACCTGAACTTACGAATTATGAACGGAATTTTGATTTTTTCAGGGACTGGTTATATGAAAGATATTTTTATTTAGTGAGTAAGTTTGGTAAAGAAAAAAGTGATAGAAGGCTAACTACTTTTCTAGAATTTGAATGCAAAAGATTAGATAAGAGTAATCAAGACTTAATTGATAACTCCAAGCACGACATTATCTCTCGTTCAGTTGGTGATTATTTGGAAAATATAAATAGCTATGCAGAAATTGAACATTCCGAACTAATAAAAAAGCATAGAGAAAAAATGGTTCACTACTTGACTCTACTCTTCCTAAAGCAAATAACACACTCACCTATGAGCGAGATAATAGTGGCAGGTTTCGGAAGAAACGATATTTATCCTTACTTGGTTAAGGTTTCAGTGGAAGGCATTTTTGAAAACCACATACGTATGTCTACCCCTGTTATCCATAAGATCGGAACCTATTATCCTAATGGCAATGGTGATCGAAGGCTGTCTTCTGTCCTATCCTTTGCACAGACTGACGGAGCTGATATGATATTGGGCGGTGTTAACAGAGAATTTGAAGATTTTTTTCATCAGAATAAGGACAAAAACCTTGTAGAACTACTTACTTTTATAGAAAAACATGCAATTATTTCACAGCTTGAGAAACAGAAACAGACTAGGATAACGAGTGATATTGACCATTTTACTTATAGGCAGGTTCATAACTTTAGGAATGAACTAAAACATTTTAAGGATACTAATTATACATCTCCTATTATCAATTCGGTACGCTACATGGGGGTGGGGGATATTTGTGAGCTCGCGAGGACTATGGTTAATTTAACCTCGATAATCAGGAGGTACTCTATCAATCAGCGGGAGACTGTTGGGGGTGAGATAGATGTTGTTGTGCTTAGTAAGGAAGAAGGATTTAAAGAAATAAAGCAAAAAGTCGAATAAAATATGCTTAACTGTAGTTTTGCTCTCAATAGAGAATTTGATAAAGACTTGCAAGATAGAAATGAGAAATCTTTCGGGGCTGAGAACTTTTTCGATGTCGTCTCATATTATTATTCATACTCTAAGAAAATCAACTACACGACTCTCTTTTTGAGGGGAAAAGAAATCGTCTCGAGCGAAAGTGTACAAATATTGACTAGGAGTTTTAAGTTGAAGGGTATTTATACAGTTACTGACGATGTGTCAATCAAATTTGAGTTTTACGCCTCCGGAGAGAAACTGTTTTCCTACCAGTGCACTCATCCTCACGAATTAAAATTGGAGGGCAATTTTGAGGTGAGTCGGGAAGGTGATATAAACCAACTTACGCAGTTTGGTGAAAATGTTTCTGTCCAGGAAATCGAAAAGGTCATACATGGAGACGGCTTGTATTTTTTCTTCCCAAAGGCGCAAGGAAGTAAAGTGTTTACGTTGTTGGGGTTGTCAGATCTTAAGCCTATGCTGTTTTGGGACTATGACAGTTTGGTGGAATTTGAAAAAAAGGTTGGGTTGGACTACCTAGTTAAACAACAAGAATTTGAAAATCTTCAGAAAGTTGAAATTATACCGTCGTATTAGAGATATTAGTGGTAAGATAAGATGTGTCTGAAGGTGGTGAAGGACTTGAATTCGACGAGCAGCCAGTAGAAATAGTGCCTGCTTCTATGGAAAAGTCAGCGGTCAAAGAACGTTCCCCTCTGACTATATTCGATGATGCGATAGCTCGGTTTAATAGAGAAGGTCTTCGCGGCGTTGCAGGATACGAGTTCCTTGAATCCGTTGGTAGCGTGAGAGAGGCATTAAACAGAATGCCCCAAAGGAAGAGAGGTATAGTTTTAGGCTCGGGGCAGAATTCTGAGGATTGGAGACGAAGAGGTTGGAATGCGCTTGATATTAATCCCACTGCTGGCGCTGATTTTACAGTAGATGTTAATAATATGAGTGAAGTGGTACCTGCAGGTTCCCAGGACTTTTTATATGCAGAACATTTAAGGTTTCATCCTGGTGGTAATGAAAGAGCAGGCTGGGGAAGGTTGCCGCAGCAAGCGAATTTAGCTCTAAAAGAAGGAGGATTGTTGACTGTTAGGACTGCAAATATTGAGGGTGAAAGTGATGCAACAGTTCCTCCGAGAGAGTATTTTACTAATACATTAGCTGAACATGGGTTTGATGTCGTTGTTGGGTCCATAAGTACATCCCTTATGGACTTGGGTCTGAAGGTAAGGTTGCTCAACAAGTGGTATATTATGCGAGGAAAGTTAGCGAAGGTTTTAATAAGTCCCAACAGGTGGAAACACCGCCCGGCACTTCTAGAGCTGGGGGGTAATAATCTTACTTCTTTATTCATAGTAGATATGCCTGAGGCTAATAGATATAATTGGCTGCATGACTGGAAGTGATGTTCGAGAAAAATATCTAAAGTTTTTTACAGGCGCCCCGAGAAATCATAAAGAAATTTCTCCAGCCCCATTGGTATTGGAAAATGACCCCACAACACTCTTTACTTCTTCCGGCATGCAACCCTTAGTTCCCTATCTTATGGGTGAAGCTCATCCAAGGGGAGAGAGGTTGGTTGACTCCCAACCCAGTATCAGGACCGTTGATATAGATGAAGTTGGAGATAATCTGCATCTCACCTTTTTCGAGATGTTGGGGAATTGGAGTTTGGGAGATTATTTCAAGAAAGAACAACTCCCTTGGATTTATGAGTTTTTTACAAAAGAATTGGGCCTATCATCGGATAGGTTATGGGTGTCTGTGTTTGAAGGGAATAAAGAAGTTCCGAAAGATAATGAATCTGCTGTAATTTGGAAATCTTTAGGGATTCCTGAAGAAAGAATTCGTTTTTACTCGGTTGAGAAAAATTGGTGGAGTAGAACTGGAACTCCGCAAGAAATGCCGGTTGGAGAAATCGGCGGTCCGGATTCCGAAGTTTTTTTCGAATTTCCGGAGGTTAAACACGATCCAAAATACGGCAAAGACTGTCATCCAAATTGTGACTGCGGCAGATTTTTGGAAATCGGCAACTCCGTTTTTATTCAGTACAAAAAGGTTGGAGAAAATAAACTTGAGGAATTGCCAAATAAAAATGTTGATTTTGGAGGCGGATTGGAGAGAATCACAGCGGCAGTTAACAACGAGCCTGATATATTCAAATCAGATCTGTTTTATCAGACGATCCAAAAACTCGAGGAAATATCACAAATAAGTTATGCCTCTTCCGAGGAAATAAAGACTGCGTATAGAATAATTAGTGATCATTTAAGAGCAGCTGCAATGCTTATAAGAGGTGATGTAACCCCGGGTAATAAAAGACATAATTACATTCTTCGGAGATTATTAAGACGGTCAATGGTCAAGGTCAATAAATTGTTTGATATGCCAGTAACGGAAGCTATGCAAAAGTATGACTTTTCTGATTTGATGCCTTTTGTGGTATTACCTTTTAAGGGGACTTATTTGGAATTAACCAATAAAGAAATAGTTAATTTGAAGGTGGTGGTGAAGGACGAGCAAGATAAGTTCTTACAGAGTCTCAATCAGGCTTACAAACCTACAATGAAGGTAATGGAAAAAGAAGGAAAAATTATAAATGGTAAAGAGGCTTTTGATTTATATCAAACCTATGGATTACTTCCCGATGTTATTGAGGAGTTAGCATTAAAGTTTGGAAAAACTGTTCAGTGGGAGGAGTTTAAGAAACTTAACGAGAAACACTCGGACGATTCAAGGACAACTTCGGCTGGGGTTTTTAAAGGTGGACTTGCCGACCATTCGTCGGAAGTAATTAGGCTTCATACCGCCACTCATCTTCTTTTGGCATCTTTGAGAAAAATCTTGGGAGATCAGGTGGTACAGAAAGGCCAAAATATTACACAAGTGCGATCCCGGTTCGATTTTCCAAATCCTGAAAAGCTAACTGATGCACAATTAAAAGAAGTTGAAGAGATGATAAACGATGTAATTAAGAAGGATTTACCCGTCAATTTTGTTGTTTTACCAAAGGAAGAAGCACTAAAAACAGGCGCAATCCACGCTTTCAACGAAAAATACGCGGATACGGTAAAAGTGTATACCGTAGGTCCCACTTCGCCAAGGCTTCGCGGGACGCGACCATTTAGTCGCGAGTTTTGCGGCGGGCCGCATGTAACACACACAGGAGAGATCGGGCATGTTAGAATAAAAAAGCAAGAGAAAATAGGTGCGGGATTAATACGCATCTATATTGTAGTTGAATAAAATGGATCTGAAAAAATTTCTGCCCAAGAAGAATGATACCGAGAAACAATACTTCTGGTCGCTTATTATTGAGCCGGGCTGGATTCAGGCTGGTATATGGAGAATAGAAGAAAAGAAAGCCCAGATAGTTTTATTTAGCTCTCCTTTTTCCTGGGAATCTGATGAGGATTTAATTTCTGCGGGAGACAATGCATTATCATCCACAATTCAGGGTTTTCCCGAAGATGTCGCGGAACCGACAAAAACTGTTTTTGGAGTCTCCGCAGGTTGGGTATCCGAAGGTCAGATTAAAAATGACTATTTGGCAAAGATCAAAAAGCTTTGTAATGAATTAACCCTTAACCCTATCGGATTTGTGGTTATTCCGGAGGCAATTGCACACCTTGTTAAATCAGAAGAGGGGAGTCCCTTAAACGCTGTTATCCTGGGGAACTATAAAGAGCATCTCGAGATTACTTTATTTAAACTCGGAGTTCTTCTCGGGACGACACACGTAGCTCGGAGTGTCTCTGTAAGCGATGATGTAGCCGAAGGGTTAACCCGTTTTGGCCAGAAAGATGCGTTTCCTTCGCGAATCCTACTTTATGATGGGAGGGAGAGCGAGCTCGAAGAGACCAGACAGTTACTTCTCAAAGTAAATTGGGAAGATTTCAAAGATTTGAAGTTTTTGCATACTCCAAAGATTGAAATAATTAACGCAAGACAGAAAGTTTTTGCCGTTTCGTTGGCTGGAGCATCGGAGATGGCAAGCGTTACATCTGTCGAGGTTTTAAAAAAACCCGAGGAAGATAGTAAAGATCTAAATGCTAATCCTCGCCCGGAGACCGATTTTGTATCCGAGGATGGTAGTGCGACTCCGGAGGAGCTCGGTTTTTTCCTGGAAAAGGATATTGCCGAAGAGCCGGAAAGTTCTCAAAAAGAGAATAATCTAAAAGACCGGGATAAGGATTCTTATGGCAACGATCCTGGGATTGAAAGAACCCAGATTGATGAAATTCACAGAAATGTTGAGCCTGTTGATGATGGCAAAGTTGGCAGAATGACCGAAAAGAGTGATGAGGGTGTAGATAAAGAAGTAAGTACTCCCCAGGTCAAAAAGCCATCTTTTTTTACGAATTTTTTAAATTTGAAGGGTAGAAACATGAAGTTCGGATTGCCAAAAAGAACTACTTTCCATGGCTTAGGTTTTGGCTTTAATAAACCGCTCGTTGTTGTTACCGTTACTCTTTTGCTCCTTCTTTTGCTAGGATTTGCTTCCTGGTGGTTTTATCCGAAAGCGGTTGTCACAATTTACGTCGCACCCCAACACTTGGAAGACAAGTTTGATATGAGTGTGGACACAGAAAAAGATACATCTGACTTCTCAGAAAAGATTCTTTCGGGTGAAGTACTTCAGGCCAAGGTTGAGGGAGAAAAAACTAAAGATACTACAGGAACCAAAACGGTGGGAGAAAAAGCTAAAGGAGAATTAACCCTTTATAGGGTCGGGACAGAGATGTCCCTTCCGGCAGGAACTCTTTTGTACGGTCCTGAGAACTTAAAATTTACTCTAGACAAAGAGGTGACAGTTGCGAGCGGAAGTGCGGGTTTGGTGGGAGAAGTAAAAACCTCAGTTGTCGCTGAAAATATTGGGGCAGGATATAATTTAGCTTCCGGAACAACTTTTCGAGTTGGAAATTTTACAACCACTGACTTGGAAGCAAAAAATGAGACGGCTTTTTCCGGAGGAACAAGCAGAGAAATTACTGCAGTTTCCTCTGAGGATTTAACATCGCTTGAAGAGGATCTACGCGAAGAATTGGCCGAGGAAGCAAGGAAAGAACTTATCGCGAAGATATCTGAAGAAGTATTTCTAATAGAAGAATCGTATTTTGCAACTGCTTCATCTCGTACTTTTAACCATAAGGTTGGTGATGAAGCCGATACTTTGAAGCTGTCCCTGGGGCTTACTGCTGACATTGTTTCCATACCCAAAAACGATATAGTTGAACTTGCAAAAGAAATACTTAAAGTTAAAATACCTGAGGGGTTTGTCCTTCGGGGCGAGCAAATAGATTTTGAGTTTAAGATTAAAAATACCGACAAAAGTGTTTATGACTTTGAGGTGAGAGTTGTTGCCAACTTGCTGCCTGAAATTGATACAGAAGTTGTTGTAGACAAGATTAAAGGGAAATATCCTGATCTTGCCGAGGAATACCTAAATAAAGAAGTACCAGGATTTGTTCGGGCAGATATTAGAATCCGTCCCCGTTTACCAGAAAGATTAAAGACGCTTCCTCATGTAACAAAAAATATTGAAGTAGAAATAGCAGCAGAGCGGTAAATGTCTCAAAAACTTATCATCAGAATCTGTGGCGGTATCATGGCTATTTCGGGTTTGACGATTCTTTTCTCGACTCTTTTCCCAATCATTTCCTATGAGTGGGAGTTGGGAAAACGCTACCCGGTTCTTATTAGTCCGCTTGTAGATGAAGAAACGGCAAGTTTCAAATTTTCAAAAAAGGACTACACTAAAGCCGGTAATTGGTTTGAGGGTACACAAAAAGAATTTACCTCCGAGAATGTTAAATTTTTTACTCTCTCAATCCCTAAGTTAAAAATAGAAAACGCGACAGTGGCTATCGGCGGAGAAGATTTATCCGAGAACCTGATTCAGTTTCCTGAAACTGCCTTACCGGGTAAGCCGGGCAACACAGTTATATTTGGTCACTCGATATTACCTCTTTTTTATGACCCTGAGAATTATTTGGCAATATTTTCCACTCTTTATAAATTGAAAGCAGGAGACGAAGCCTATGTTTTCTACGACGGCATTAGTTTTAAATACCAAGTCGAAAATGTGTTTGAAGTTAAGCCTGACGATATACAAATATTGGAACAAGATTCGAGTAGTTCATTCCTGACATTGGTAACATGTACTCCGCCGGGAGATCCGAGAAAGCCCGAGAGACTTATTGTCCGGGCGCGTCTTATTCCTGTGAATCAAAAAAATGCATATATTAGCTATTGACTACGGCAGGCGAAAAATAGGATTAGCCATAGGTGATACAGAAACTAAGTTAGCTGAACCATTATCGGTTATCAGGTATGAGAAAAAAGAAGATGTTTTAACGGAAATAAGGGAAGTCGTGGAAGTAGGGGAAGTGGATAAAGTGGTAATGGGAATTTCGGAAGGGAAAATGGCAAAGGAAATAAAAGAATTTTCAAAAAAATTGGAAAAAAAAATTGAGACCCCAATTGTTTTTCAGGATGAAACCCTAACTACTCATGATGCACAGGAGCTCTCGATAGAAGCGGGGATAAAAAGAAGAAAACGAAAAGGGATGGAAGATGCTTATTCAGCTGCCCTAATTCTTCAAAGTTACTTGGACCAAATGTAATCTGATTGACAGATAATTATACGTATGTTAATCTGATGGTTATATGGAAGGACTAATGCCTGCAACGACAACAGCCACAGAACTACAAAGGAATTATAAGAGGGTAGTTCAAAGGGCCAAAAAAATAAAAAAACCTTTAACTGTTCTTTCAAATAATATGCCAGAATTGGTTATAGTTGATTACGAGGCATTTAGGAAAAATTACAGAAAGGTGAAGAAATTTCCCAGAAAAAAGTCGGATTTTTCTGAATTTTTAGGTGTAATGTCCGAAGAAGAGGCAGATAGAATTAATAAAGTTATAGAAGAAGAGTGTGAGCGGATATTTCCCGAGGATTGGAAATGACAAGTATACTTCTAGACACCAACTCCTGCACTTTTTTATGGAAGGGGGATAAGTTAATTCAAAAACAAGCTGCTTCTTCAAAGAAGATATATCTTTCAGCAATTTCCTTGGGTGAATTGTATTTAGGCTTCAAAGGAGGGAATAAAGAAGACGAAAACGACAGAATATTGATTAATTTTTTAAACACACAAAAGGTTCAAATTGTTAAGGTTGATAAAAAAATAGCACAAACTTACGGAGAGATTGGTTATTTCTTGCGAAAAAAAGGCAAACCTATTCCAACAAACGACATTTGGATTGCTGCAAGTGCAATTGAAACCAATTCTACCTTAGTTACCCATGACAGGCATTTTTTAGGTATTCCAGGCTTGAAACTTTGGCACAAACTTGATTAATTACTCCAAACTGATAAAAAACGAAGGGATCTTGAAGGACCACGGCATAAGATGTGGACTTCTATTTTTGCAGAGTTATTTGGACTCCCATAATTTAGATTAAAGTAATTTACTCCCATAAACTTGAGTGTTATACTGCGACCATATTTGTTAAACAATGGCTAAACTTCCCGATCATGACGTTAAAGATCTGTCCTTAGCTCCCCAAGGGAAATTAAAAATTGAGTGGGCGGCAAGAGAAATGAAAGTTCTTGCCCAGATCCGTAAGCGGTTTGAAAGAGAAAAACCCCTAAAGGGAATTACACTTGGTGCTTGTCTTCATGTAACTAGCGAAACGGGGAATTTAATGATTACCTTGAAAGCCGGAGGAGCTAGTCTTGCACTTTGTGCAAGTAATCCCCTATCCACACAAGATAATGTCGCCGCGTCTTTAGTACAGGATTACCAGGTTCCAAGTTACGCGATTAAAGGAGAAAATAATGAAACTTATTATCAGCACTTAAATAAAGTACTGGATTACCACCCTGATATTACGATGGATGACGGCGGGGATTTAATTGGACTGCTTCATTCAAAAAGAAAAAGCCAACTTAGTGACTTAATCGGCTCTTCCGAAGAAACAACAACAGGAGTTATCCGGCTTCGTGCTATGGAGAAAGAAGGGGTATTGGGCGTTCCTGTCGTTGCAGCAAATGACTCCGATACAAAGCACCTCTTTGATAATCGTTACGGAACCGGGCAGTCGACTTTGGACGGAGTAATTCGCGCGACTAACATTCTTTTGGCCGGAAAATATTTTGTAGTTTGCGGATATGGTTATTGTGGAAAAGGTTTAGCGATGCGGGCAAAGGGGATGGGTGCAAAAGTAATTGTGACTGAAGTAGACCCCGTGCGTGCGCTTGAAGCAGGTATGGAAGGATATGATGTTCAAAAGATTGAAGATGCCTCCAAAATTGGTGACATTTTTGTAACGGTCACGGGAGACATTAATGTAATTAAGGTAAGTAATATGTTGACCATGAAAAATGGTGCAATTTTAGCGAATTCGGGACATTTTAACGTTGAACTAGATCTTGTTGGATTAGAAAAGAAAAAGAAAAGTAAAAGAACTGTACGGCCTTATGTTGAAGAGTACTTGCTTCCAGGCGGAAAAAGGCTGTACGTTTTAGGTGAAGGAAGACTGATTAATTTGGTTGCGGCGGAGGGTCATCCGGCAGAAGTCATGGATATGAGCTTTGCAAATCAGGCTCTTGCAGCGGAATATCTCGTTAAAAACAAAGGCAAGCTTGAAAATAAAGTCTATAGGCTTCCCGAAAAACTTGATAAAGAAGTCGCACGACTGAAGTTAAAAGCGATGGGTTGGGGACTTGACGAGCTTACTCCTGAACAGAAAAAATATCTTTCTTCCTGGAAAGAAGGCACCTAAAATCTTCATCATGGTCAAAAAAGTTATAGTAACGGGTTCTCTGGCATATGATCATATTATGACTATGCCGGGGTATTTCAGAGACCACATAATGTCAGAGAAACTGCATATATTAAATATAAGCTTTATTATGAATACTTTCAGACAAGAATTCGGCGGAACTGGAGGAAATATTGCTTGGACTCTAGGTTTTCTGAAAACTCCAACCACCTTGGTAGCTGCTGCAGGAGATGATTTCGGATCTTATGAGAAACATCTTAACAAAAGAAGTATAGATTTATCAGGAGTCAAAGTTTTCAAAAATGTGCATACAGCAAGGGGTTTTGTGACCACTGATGGTGATGATAATCAAATCTGGGGATTTTATGAAGGAGCTATGAAAAACTCTAGGACGCTTTCTTTAAAGAAATTGCTAAAGGAAGACGTAATAGTAATGATTGCCCCAAATGATCCGCAGGCAATGATTAAATATGTTAATGAAGCGATAGGTTCTGCCAAACCTTACGTTTTTGATCCGGCTTTTAATATTCCCCATTTTGAAACCAAGGACTTAAAAAAGGCAATTAAAAAGTCTGAAATCTTAATTGGCAATGATTACGAAATCGAGTTGATACAAGAAAAGCTTAGATTGACCAAAAAAGAAGTGTTTAAATTGGCTAGGATTGTTGTTACTACCTTGGGCGCAAAGGGTTCAAGAATTGAAACATCTGCTTCTTCTTTTGAAATTCCATCTGCAAAGCCAAAGAATGAAACTGATCCGACCGGTGCCGGCGATGCATATAGAGCGGGTTTTTTGGCCGGCTATGTCCGTGGTTTAAAGCTCGACGTTTGCGGAAAAATGGGTGCGGTTGCCGCCGTATACACGGTTGAAAAATATGGCACTCAAACACATAGGTTTACCACTAGAGATTTTATAAGTCGTTATAAACAGAACTACGGTGATGAGTTTAGAATCTAGTTTCTTGCCTAGACATTTTTTGTGTTATACTTTTACCAATGTTAAAGAATGTTATTGCTCCGATTCAGGCCTGGCTTATCACTCAGGGAAGATGTGTCGCTGACGGGCAGCCGCTTGAAGAGAGCAAAAGGGAAAAAAGAGGAGATGATAATTACAGGGTAACTCACTCCTGCGGGAGAATTTATATCTACGACTCCAAAACAAAAAAATACCGTCGAGCACTCCTTGAAGAAGTATAGTTTCTGAGTATTCTGACTCTCTGGATAAGATTCAAAATACCATTTATACTCTTTGTCATGACTTTCCCAAAAATAAAGTTTAAGCACCTTTTTCTTTTCCCCTTAATACTTTTTATCTTTATTCTCTTTTTTGTCCTGGGAGTTTATTTTTGGTGGAGAGGAAGTTCCCAGGCAGTTTCATCGGATGAGACGCCGGTAAGATTTGTCATAACTAGAGGCCAAACAGTGGTTGAGGTAGCGGAAGCTTTATATGAGAAACATCTGATTAAAAGTCCCTTAGCATTTAAATTTTACGTTCAGCTTATGGGAAGAACCAACGATATTCAGTCGGGTGAATTTAAAATTTTTCCAAGTCTCTCTATTCCGGAAATAGTAGACGTAATCTCGAAAGGACCGCAAGAGCTGTGGGTTACAATTCCCGAAGGCTTAAGACGAGAACAAATTATTGAGCGTTTCATTACTGTTCTTGAAATGCCGGGAGATCGCACAAGTCTCTTTCGGGAAGAGTTTTTGGAAGAGTCGGAGGGTAAAGAAGGTTTTTTGTTCCCTGACACCTATCTTTTCCCCAGAGATGTCAAAGTTGATACTGTTATTTCAGCTATGAGAAACACTTTTGACAAAAGACTTAGTGAAATCGGTGGAGATGGAAGTTCCAAATTATCACTAGGAGAAAGTGTAGTGCTTGCTTCAATAATTGAAAGAGAAACAAAAGCTGATGTCGAAAGGCCGGTCGTAGCAGGAATACTTCTCAATAGACTTGATACTAAAATGGGTTTGCAGGCCGATGCAACTGTGCAATATGCGATAGCTAGTGCAAAGTGTAAAACCCGTCTTCGCCAAGGCTCCAGCGAGGCACAGTGTGTCTGGTGGCCGATTTTAGTAAGAGATGACTTGCAAATTGATTCGCCTTACAATACTTATAAATACCGGGGATTACCGCCCACCCCTATTGCAAATCCGGGTCTAGCGGCTCTGCGTGCTGCTATCTATCCCGAAGAGTCGGATTATTTTTACTATATCCACGATCCTGAGGGAAATATCCACTACGCAAAGACTCTCGAAGAGCACAATGAAAATGTGAGGCAGTATTTGGGAAAGTAAGGCTTGACAGATTGACTTTATATTATATAATCCTCCATAGGCGTACAAATGTACGTTCGTTTCTATTTTCATATTTCGATATATTTCACCGAGTCAGACTCGGTGAAAATTTATGACTATAAGTGCTTTGCACTTTAGTCAGGGACCACTGCGTAAGCGAAACTTAGCACTGCTTCGCATTGTAAGCAAGTGGGAATCTATGCCCCAAGGAAATCTTGGGCTTTTTGGTCGAAATTTACCACATGACGACTCAAAGACGAAATTTCGGAAAGGAAGAGAAAAATATTCCAAAACTTAATCTTTCCCTTGTTCAAAAGGAATCCTGGGAGTGGTTTCTAAAAGAAGGGATAGAGCAAGAATTGTCCGAGATTAATCCTATTGATGATTTTACGGGTAAGAACTGGCAGCTTATTCTCGAGAGTCCAGAACTGGGAGAATCAAAAATTACTCCACGCCAAGTTTCAGAAAAAGGCCTTACCTACTCCGTACCCCTCAAAATAACTGCAACCCTCATCAACAAAAAAACTAATGAAAAGAAAACTCAGGAAGTCTTTTTGGGAGACCTTCCCCAAATGACTTCTCGGGGAACATTCATAATAAACGGAGTGGAGCGGGTTGTAATTAATCAGATCGTCAGAAGTCCCGGTGTTTATTTTTCCAGCGAACTGGATACCTCTTCCGGTCGAATGTTATATGGAGCAGAGGTTCGTCCCCTGCGCGGCTCGTGGCTAGAATTTGAAGTTGACCGAAACGATGTAATTGCAGCCAGAATTGATAGAAGAAGAAAGGTGGTTGCTACAGCGCTTCTGCGGGCGATGGGTATCGAATCTGATGCAGAACTTCTTGAAATTTTTAAAAAGGTGGATACGGATACACAACACAAGTATGCTTTAGCAACCATCGATAAAGATTCATCGGGGAGCCGTGAGGAAGCACTCTTGGAGATTTACAGAAAGATGAGGCCGGGAGAGCCGGCAGTTCTGGAAAACGCCGAGGCCCTTTTTGAAGGCCTCTTTTTTGATCCACGCCGCTACGATCTGGGTAAAGTCGGTCGGTATAAAATAAATAAACGGCTCAATCTCACAATTCCTAATGAAAAAACGAACCTGGTTTTGACTCGCCAGGACGTTGTCGCGACGATTTCCTACCTTATTGGGCTCCAAAATGGCCAAGGAAGAGTAGATGATATTGACCATCTGAGTAATAGAAGGTTGCGCCGTGTCGGAGAGCTCGTTGCTACCAATGCTCTTCGCGTCGGACTTCTGAGATTGGAAAGATCGGTCAAAGAAAAGATGAGTCTTATTTCGCCGGATGATAAGCCATTACCCGCAAACCTTATTAATGCACGGCCTTTGATTGCGGCACTGAATGAATTTTTCCGGTCAAATCAGCTTTCAACTATTTTGGACGATACTAATCCCCTTTCTGAAATTGATAACCTGAGGCGTGTTTCAGTTCTCGGACCAGGCGGAATCAATAGAGAGAGAGCGTCCTTTTCCATTCGGGATGTTAATTCTTCCCAGTACGGAAGGATCGATCCTGTGAGAACTCCGGAGGGACCTAATATCGGTCTTGTCACCTATCTGGCTCTTTTTGCACGGGTAAATGAGTACGGATTTATAGAAGCACCATATAGGAAAGTGGAAAAAGTAACAAAGGACGGCAAAACGAAAGTAAAGGTTTCAGAGGAAATAGTCTATCTTACGGCTGATGATGAAGAGGGCTACTATATTACACACTCAAATATGACTACAGATTCATATGGATACATTAAAGACGAGAGAGTACCTTTTAGATTCAAAGGTACGGTTACAGAGGGGCCAGCTGATCTAATCGATTTGGTTGATGTTACACCCCGACAAGTAGTGGGAGCTTCTTCTTCGCTTATTCCATTTCTATCTCATGACGAGGGAAACCGTGCACTTATGGGTGCTAATATGCAGTGTCAGGCGGTTCCTTTGATTTCTCCTGAATCACCTATTGTCGGCACTGGAATGGAGGGGTTAATCGCTGAAGGTATGGGCCGTTTTATAAGAGCACTAAGTGATGGAGAAGTTACATATGTCGACGCGGATAAAATTGAGATGAAACTTCCAAAGCCTTTCTCGGAACAGGATCTCGAAAAACTGGAGGATATAGAAATAAGCGATGCCGGCTTGAAACTTACCTACTATCTTACCAAATTCAAAAGAACTGCCAATTCTACCTGCTACAACCAGAAAGCAGTTGTAAACGTGGGACAAAAAATTAAAAAGGATGACCTTTTGGCAGATGGACCGGCAGTAGAAACCGGGGAACTCGCCTTAGGGAGAAATCTTATTATTGCCTATGCCTCATTTGAAGGCTATGGATTTGAAGACGCAATCCTCATTTCAGATCGTGCTGTAAAGGAGGATTTATTAACTTCCATTCATATAGAAGAGTACGAAGCCGACGTAGTTGATACAAAATTAGGACCGGAGGAATTGACTCGGGACATTCCTAATGTTGCAGAAACAGACCTAGCTAATCTGGCTGAAGATGGAATCATAATAATTGGTGCCGAGGTTGGACCAAATGACATACTCGTTGGAAAAATTGCTCCCAAAGGCGAGACTGAGCTTACTGCCGAGGAAAGGCTCCTTCGTGCTATTTTCGGAGAGAAAGCGAGAGAAGTTCGTGATACGTCGCTTCGGGTACCCCATGGCGAGAGAGGAATAATCGTTGATGTTTCGATTCTTGATCGTGACAAAGGCGATGAGTTAGGACCTGGAGTCTTAAAGCGTGTAATAGTACGGGTAGCACAAATGAGAAAGATAATGGTTGGAGATAAAGTTGCAGGAAGGCATGGTAATAAAGGAGTTATTGCTAAAATTATGCCTGCTGCCGATATGGCGTACCTTTCTGATGGAACTCCCGTTGATATCATAATTTCACCGCTTTCAGTTCTAGCCAGAATGAACCTGGGTCAGCTTCTCGAAACTCACCTTGGGTGGGCGCTTGCTAAAACAAAGTCGAAATCAGCTATTCCTGTGTTTGAGAGTGTACCCGAGGATGTGCTAATTAATGAACTCAAGAAGGCAAATCTTCCGGTAAGTGGTAAGGTGAAGCTTTTTGACGGGAAGTCGGGAGAACCGTTCAAAGAAGAAACTGTTGTTGGAGTTTCTTATATTCTCAAACTAAAGCACATGGTTGAGGATAAGACCCATGCGCGCTCAACCGGTCCTTACTCGTTAGTTACTCAACAGCCATTAGGAGGAAAAGCCCAAATGGGAGGACAGCGCTTAGGAGAAATGGAGGTTTGGGGATTAGAGGGCCATCGTGCAGCTTACATCTTACAGGAAATGTTGACAATCAAGTCTGATGATGTGGTGGGAAGAGCCAGAGCCTTCGAGGCGATAGTAAAAGGAATTGACATACCCGAGGCAATGGTGCCGGAGAGCTTTAAAGTACTCGTGCGTGAACTTAATGCATTGAGCCTCTCCATTGATGCCAAGGGCGGAGTGTACACCGATGACGACGAAGTGGGTAGTTTGAAGGAAGCGGAAGAACTCGCTGTTGTTGCCGGTGCTGAAGTTGTTGCAACTCCCGAACTTACAAAGCCGGAAGGACCTATGGAAATTGAGGAGGTCGTGGAATAATTTTTAATTTATGGAACCTTTAGCAGGACTCAGAAATTTAACCGATTTTAAAAGCTTAATAATAACGCTGGCCTCATCTGATGAGATCAGAGGTTGGTCCAGGGGTGAAGTGACAAAACCCGAAACGATTAATTACAGAACCCTAAAGCCCGAAAAGGATGGGCTTTTTGATGAAAGG
>CAZVJU010000023.1:0-16551 GCA_964627195.1 uncultured Gammaproteobacteria bacterium
CTTATGATTCGGAAGAGGCCCTTAGCCTTGCAGAGAAAGTAACAAAGACAATGTATACCGTTGCTTTTGATGCTTCTTGCGAAATTGCTGAGGAAAAAGGGCCCTTTCCCTTAGTTAAAGATTCCATTTGGGCTAATAAGAAACGGAAGCCTCGTAACGTTGCACTTATGACTTTCCCTCCGTCAAGTGGCAACGCAGTTATATGTGAAACTTCTTTCGGGATAGAGCCGTATTTTGCACTAGCTTATGAGCAGAACGTTCTAGATGGGATGAGACTGAGGACAATAATCCCTTTGTTTATTAAAAAACTAAAAGAGCGTGGTATTTACACTGACGAATTAATTCAGAAAATAATTGATAATCACGGAAGTATTCAAGGACTCAAAGAAATTCCTGCTGATCTTAGAAGAATTTTTAAAGTTGCCCATGATGTTGATTGGCGAGACCATATTAAAATGCAGGCTGCATTTCAAAAATGGACCGATAATGCTATCACCAAAACTATAAATATGCCTTCCTCAGCCACTCCAAACGATATAGAAGAAGCTTATGTTTTGGCGTGGAAACTCGGATGTAAGGGTCTAACAGTTTATAGAGACAAGACTAAAAAGGATCAGGTTTTCGAATTTGGTGGAAGCAAGGGAATGGAGGAGAAAGTCAAAATGTGCCCGACCTGCGATTTACCATTGAAGAGAGACAAGAAGTGTTACAAATGCGCCAGGTGCGGTTTTAGCACCTGTGAATTGTAACCTGTTCTTTAAAAGAAAAATTATACTCACCAATCCGGTGCTTCGACGGTTGGTTAAGAGAAATTTGCTAGGTGAGTAAATATAGGTGAAATTAATATGAAGGCTCCCTAGAAGAATAAAGGAGCCTTTTTTGTTGTATTAAAGTTCGTGATTTCTGCGAGGCAACTATCGTTGCGCCCGTAGTTAAAAGGATATAGCAAGGATTTGCTAAATCCTAGTTAAGAGTTCGAATCTCTTCGGGCGCACCTAATAACTAGTTGCCTCGCAAAGACCACGATGACAAAGTGCTATATTCTTAAACATCGGATTGCCGTTAGTTTATGAAGTTCTATTTGGACAGCAGGCATTATACATCCATCTTTGCTTAGATGTAAAACAAAGTCAACAACAATTTAGGAATTTGAACTTACAGCAATTTACTTCTTTCTTCTTTAATTTTTTTTACAAACCTTTGAAGTCTTTCGGGATCGGTTTCTCCTAGAAACTTCCCATCTTTTCTAAAAGTTGAGCCGACGATAAAGCCATCTGCAAGTAGTAGATAGGTTTTGATGTTTTCAGGAGTCATACCGGAACCTATTATAACCGGAAGTTTGGTAATACTTTTTGCCTTTTTAAGATCGTCTTCTTTCGGTTCAATTCCCGTAAATTGACTGGTAACAATAACTCCATCTACCAAGAAAAACTCAGCCTGCATTATTTCATCCGTAATGTCTAAGTCAGCAGTTAAAGCGTGAGCAGAGTGTTTCTTCTTGACATCGGCAAAAACTTTTATATGTTCGCTTTTGATTTCCTTTCTTCTTCTAAGAAGAGGGCCTGCACAACCTTCAATTATTCCGCTTCCGCCAACGTGTGCAAAAACATAACTTTCGACTCTTATATAATCAAGATCTGCTTCTGCAGCTATTTCCAAGGACGTAATGTTTGCTGCCTCAAGCATTTGAATTCCTATTGGTTTATCAAATCTTTTTCTAATCTCTTTTGCTATTTGAGTCATGAGTTTTATTGCATCAACCGGTAAAGGCGGTTTCATATAGGGAAGATCGAAGTCGTTTTCAAGAATTACACTATCCACATCTACAGTCTTATACATTTCAAGATCTCTTAATGCTTCTTTGATGATCTTTTTATTATCGCCTTCGTAGAGTGGGGAATCCGGAAGAGCACGGACAGCGATCATTGCGGCTAAGAATTTCGGCGGTAAATTTCGCATGACTGGGATTATAATACACTAAACTTATATTTGTTTCTCCTTGCCTTTGGTGGTTTCTCTTCCTCCTTGCCACTGGCCTCTATAGGTATGGATTGGTTTACCTTTTATTTCATGGAAATAGATTGAAACATAGCGTGCCCCCAATTCAACTTTGACAGGGATTGGCCCTTCGTTAATAACAGAGAAAAATAATGGTCCATGATAACCCGGATTTGCAAGACCAGTCCGTACATTTAGTCCGCACCGGAAAGTTGTGCTTCTGGGTTTAAAGACAGCTGCAATATTTTCAGGAAGATTAACACTCTCAATTGTTTTGGTTAAGTAATATTTTCCGGGATCAAATGTAAAACTCGTTCTTTTTTTAGGATTAAACGATGCTACTTCTATGAGATCCGGCGTTTCTCTTTCATCAATTCCCAAAAAGGCCTTTCCTTTTAATGCATAAACTTTTTCAAGTCTCAAATCAAAAACGCACCCTTCGGGGTCATTTAACTCACGCTCCGACAGATTTTCAACAAGGTTTTGAGATGTTAGTAATTTTTTTAGTTTGGAGTGTCCTAGAATCATACTTTTTTTCGAACCTTCCTATACTTCTTAGCAAATTCTAAAAGTTTTTAGAGGTTAATTTCTCCTAAAAATTTACCACGCAGCTTTCGCATTAAAGGGATTATAATACTTAGAATATATGATTAGCAATGCACCCCCGCTTTCTTTTGACTACTTAAATTGGGAAGGGAAAAGGGCAGTTAGGTACGTTCAGCCCATAAGAATTTGGTACGGAAGTACTAAGTGGCATCCTAAAAAGCAATGGCTCTTGAAAGCACTCGATGTGGACAAAAATGAAGAGAGAGACTTTGCTATTAAGGATATTCAGAAATTCCTTTAACCTTTTTTTATAGGTTTTAAGTATTGCAAGAAAAGTAATAATCAGTAAAATGGTGTCACTGCCCTCCGAAAGGTGGGTTTTTTAATGGCAAGAAAAAAGAAAAAGGTGACGGAAAGATCTTCGGAGACAAAATTCGCTAAGAAAATATTTGTACTTTCGATTCCCCATACAATAAAAGCCAAAAAGGAGGTCATACCACTACCTGAAAAGACTTCACTCTTTGTTCCTAAGGAACATTTGATAAACGAAGAAAACGGGTTTGAGAAGTCGATTTTCTCCGGCGAAGTCCTGGTAAGCAGGGATATAAAAAAGGTACTTAAAACTGTTTTTACGCACGGAAATATTGCCAAAAGGTATGGTGAAGGAGGACTTGAGCAAGATCCGGCAAGGCAACAAATTATTGTTTATACGATGGTCACCTGTCAAAAACACCTTTTGTGGTATCAGCGGGCAGAATTGACTACAAAAAAAGATGAGGTTATAGTAGAGCCTCGTTTACAGGGAAGGTTCTCAGTTGGTTTTGGTGGTCACAAAACTCGTGATGACATTGACTTAGGTAGGGAAGAACTTTTTTTTCTTCGTGATTTGTTGCCGGGAATAGAAGGTGAAATCAGTACCTTAATCGGTATTAACAAGGGTTTATTTTCCGAAGTGGAAGAAGAGATAGGTCTTTCAAGAGATCAGATTAAAAACTTAACAATTCTCGGGGCATTTTATGATGCCAGATTTTTAGATCCTCTGGATAAAATTCAAGTAGAGTGGGCGCATACTGCAATTGGCGCAGTTATTGAGATCGAACCGTTATTTACGAACCATTTAACGTTCAGACTAAGCGAAATAAAAAAAGCTTGGTGGATACCTTTTGAGGGGGTGGAGAAGGAATTCGAGACTAGAATGCTGGACTGGATCGAGGGAAAGGGGCCAAGAGTTGAGAGGTGGAGTGAGGTTTTGATCAAAGAATTTTGGCAAGACTATTTGTCTTCTTTAAATAAGAAGTAAGTAGATATTTCTTTATTGCCAGTTGATTTGTTAACCCCTCTAATGTTAAAAAGTCTCAACTGATGCCTGACAATAATACAGTTTTTAAATTTATTGATGCTCTTAATATTTCTGACAAGTATCCGTTTCCCTACATTCCGGAAAAATTTACTAAGGAAGAGAAAAAGATACTTCTGCAATTTTTTACGAACGTAGATAAGCCGATTTTTGCCATTCACAATCTTCCGCAGGAGGTTATCGGAGCGATGTTTTCCCGCTACTCTCGCTCAGCGAAAAGTGTCCGCAGGCTTTTTTTAGATGAATTTTGGACAGCAAGTGAACTTGGTATTAAGAAAGCAACCAGAGTGGGCGGTGACGACTTGGTAAAAGCCAGAGAACGGACTAAGAACTTCTATCAACGCGTCTTTGCCGAGTACGGTGATGACTCCGTCATCCAAATGGGAAGCGTACACATTGCATTTGAATTTGTTTCCCAGTTAATTGGTGCAAAAGCAGTTGAGGATCAACGAGTCGCCTCCGCCTATATTGAAAAATCAACACGCTATCTTGATTTCGGCAGTCAAGTAAACGGTCATTATCTTTTTATGGAACCGCCGGAAATTATGGAATCGGAATTTGCCCAGGAATTTCTCGATTGGAATAAGGCGCTTTTTGACGCCTACAACAAACATCTTCCCAAAATGATTGTCCATCTGTCAGAAAAATATCCATTGGAAAAACAGATTATAGAAGATAGTTTATCTGGCAATAAAGTAAAGTTTACAGATATTAGAAATAATGAAGAGAGGGTAAATATTGAAAATGCTTATAAACGTGCCTTAAAAGCAAAAGCATTTGATACAATCAGATCCTTTTTGCCGATTACCACGGTAACCAATTTAGGTGCTCATTTTTCCGGCCACGCAGCAGAAACTACCATCAATAAAATGCTTGCCTCGCCCTATTCCGAAGCGCGGGTAATGGGAAAGGCAGCGTTAGAGGAAATTCTCAAAGTAACTCCGAATTTCATGCAAAATATTGATCATCAGTTTGGCGAGATTGCGAGGCAGTATCGGATGGACGTAAGAGAGAAAGCTGATGAAATTGGTGAGAGGTGGGGAAAAAAGATAGAAAAGAAAGCCGGCCGTGATGTTTCCATTGTTGATTGGGACAAAGATGCAGATATTAAATTGGCATCGCAAATTCTTTATATAGCTAATAAAAGTCAATTTGCGAAAAGGGACATTATCAGATGGGCGAAAAAAGTAAAACACTCGGAAGGGAAACGGTGGAGTCCGACTCTCGTTAAAATAATCCTCTCAGCAGTTCCTGATAGAAAAAAAGACGGAAGAAACAGGCGACAGAAACTCCCAAGGGCATTCGAACATGTTTACATAGAGGTAGATTTTTTCGACAATATCGGCACCTATAAAGATTTGCAGCGTAATCGGATGAGCTCTACCGAGCGGCAGGCGTATCGCGCAGATGACCTTTATATTCCTAAAGAATATCAAGATAAAGGAATGGAAGATGTTCTCGGGGATTATCTAAAGCTTGCTGGTAAAACACTAACTTTGCAAAAAAAATTACTAACAAGCGGCGATAAAAAGCTTTTTTCTGCG
The DNA here is from genome assembly GCA_964627195.1 of uncultured Gammaproteobacteria bacterium. GTDB lineage: Bacteria > Patescibacteriota > Microgenomatia > UBA8517 > UBA8517 > CAZVJU01. The sequence continues at coordinate 5,446 of CAZVJU010000023.1, forward strand.
GCGGAGTACATTACTTTACTTGGGAATAAAGTGCGCTTTAATGTTCGGGCAAATATCCGTCAATGGGTCTTTTTTTCTGAGCTTCGGACAATTGCAGGTGGGCATCCGACATATCGGCGAGCTCTCCAGGAAGCAACCCGTCACATAATTACCAAAATGCCGTTTCTTGAAACTTTATTTACCCACACTGATTGGACAGAAGATTATGGTTTGGGCAGACTAAAGGCGGAAATTTCAACCCAGGAAAGACTTTCTAAAATAAAATGAAAATATATTTAGCTGGTTCAATGGCTGGCGGACGGGATTACGCAGATGGTCTGGTTGCGATAAATAAAGTTTTAATAGAATTGGGCCATATTGTTCTTACTCCTTTTGTTGTGGATCCTAAAATTAACGAACAAAGATTTCCTAAGTTAAAAGGAGTAAAAAGAGCTCGGGCGATTTTTGAAGAAGATATTGAATTAGTTACCGAGTCAGATACAATCATTGCTGAGGTATCACAACCATCAACAGGTGTTGGGACTGAGCTGGGATATGCCTTAGGATTAATTCGATTAGCCAAAAAGCGTAAACCAATTCTTCTTCTCAGACACAAAAGTCTGGAGAAAGTACCTACTTCTAACCTCATTATAGGTAATCCTCATGCGACCTTTTCGTATTATGATAAAGGATCGGTAGGTAGTGTAGTATGGAATTTTTTAAATAAATTAAGTAAGAAGAAATGAGAAAGGGAAAATTTATTATTATTTATGGGGCAAATAATGTTGGTAAAACAACGCAAGCTCAGATTTTAGTTAAACGACTTAAGAAACTGGGTAAGAAAGTAAAGTACCTAAAATATCCGATTTATACTTTACAACCGACTGGTTCTATTCTGAATAAATTTTTAAGAAAAAATCTTCGTCTTACTGAATACGAGGCTCAATACATTTTTGTCCAAAACAGGCGTGATTTTCAACCCCAGCTCGAGAAAATGCTGAAGGAGAGTTGCTGGGTTGTTGCGGAAGACTACAAGGGAACGGGTATTTGTTGGGGAGCAACTCATAGAGTTCCCCTAAAAAAAATGCTTGAACTAAACGATAATTTGCTAGAAGAAGATCTGGGAATTTTACTGGATGGTAGACAGTTTAAAGAAGCCATAGAAAAAGGTCATCACAATGAAGACAAGGGTATGTGGATGAAGGGAAGAAATATGCACAGGAAGGTTGGAAAGCTGTTTAGGTGGAAGAAAGCTAATGCTAATCAACCAATAGAAAAAGTTGCCGCGGATATTTGGAGGATTGTTGAAAAAAAATTTGGTTTACGATAGATGGATCAAAAGATATAAAGGAGATAGAAAGATGAATTTTTAAAGCCTTAAAGAACTTCAGATTAGTTTAGGTTTTTACTAATTTACTATTGACATGATGTACATCGGATGATAAATTCATGATATGAATACTATTAGGGTTTCTGCAACCCATGCGAGAAATAACTTTTTTGAACTTTTGGATCAAGTTGCCGCCGGAAGGTCTTTAATTATAGAAAAGGATAAGATGGCTATTGCCCAACTTATCCCGCATGTAATAGAGAAAAGAAAAAATAAAGGATTGCTTAAAGCCCTTGATAAAGCAGCGAAAGGCTTTAGATATTCTACGAAAGATAATCCCTTAAGGAGATCTGGGGCTAAAAACTTTTTAGGTAATTGGGATAAAGATTTGGTGAGGATAAAGGATAAATGAAACTGGTTTTCGATACTAGTATTTTGATTGATGCTTTACGGCTCCATAAAAATGCAAGAGATGTCTTAGCAAGAGTAGAACAAACCGACCACGAGCTTTTCCTTCCTTCTATTGTAGGTTTTGAACTTTTTTCCGGAGAAAGTTCAAGAAAGGAAGATCAGGTTAGGAAAATAAAGGAATTATTAACTTTTTTTGATATCGTTGAGCTGAATTGGGATATAGCTAAAGTGGCTGGAGAAATTTTCAGGGAAGTAAACAAAAATATGCAGGTTCCTGATTATATTGTGGCTGCTACGACTTTGAATATTGGAGCATCGCTAGTTACTCTTAACAGAAAACATTTTGAGATTATTCCTGGGCTTGCACTATATTCTTTTTGACTTTTTGTTAGATTACCAACGATGGTTATATATACTAAACGCGGAGACAAGGGGGAAACGAGCCTTTTTGATAAAGACGCAACGCAGCGGATCAGAATTTCCAAGTCCTCTTTGAAAGTTGAAGCCTTAGGCGCAATAGATGAACTAAACAGTTTTCTGGGGATGGCAATTTCATCTTCAGAGGATTTTAAGTTAAGGCTTACTTTAAAAGGAGTGCAGGAAAATCTTTTGACAATCGGGCCAATCATCGCCGGAAGTAAATTGCCATTTTCTTCAAAAAAAACTAAAGAACTAGAGATCTTACTTGATAAACTGGAGGGGACACTTCCTGTATTAAAAAACTTTATTTTTCCTGGAGGAACGAAGGCGGCTAGTTTGCTCCAATATGCACGAGCTTTGGCAAGGAGAGCTGAGCGGAGGGTAGTTGCACTCTCTGAAGTTGACAAGATTAAACCCTCTATTCTTACCTACCTTAATAGGTTATCCGACACCCTTTTTATGCTGGCAAGAGAAGTGAATTATAAAAGCGGACTTAGTGATGAAATTTGGAAAACTAAAAAATAATTTTTGACGTCCTACTTCTTACTTCCAATTTCGGGTGATACAATTAGCCTATGAAGTGGTTTTGAAACACTTCATATAACTTACCTTAAAGCTACAAAACGATCCGCCAGTTGGCGGAGAGTTTTGAAAAAAGTTCTATGGAACCTGAAAGAAAAGAACCAACTCCGCAAATCCCCGAAGGGGCACAGCGAAGGGAAGATGAAATGCCCGAACCTACTTCAGAACCGAAGGAAGTGGGAGTGCAGAGTGTTCCGAGTCAAGTTACAGTGCCCACAGTTGATAATATGGGAGCTCAACTAATTCAAACACCCGCCACCCAATCCGCTACAATAACAATCCCGGCGACCCAGCAACAACTTGATGACTGGTCAAAAGGCTCTCCCTCAGATTCTCTGACCTGGTTTGCTTTCTTTTGGCTGAGACTGATTAAAAAAGCACTTCACTTTGGCTGGAGAGTTTTAATGAGGGGGTCACAATTGGATAGCGCGAACGCATCCAACGTGACTCCGTGAAGTGCTTCAGAGAAGCTACTTCACTGGAGGAGGAAACGCAAATGTTGCAAACACCGTTTGATCTGACATTTTTTTTCATAACGATATTTCTTGCCGGCTTTTTTATCTTTATCCTTGCAGGGGCCGCGGTATTCGGCTTGGCTCTTTACAAAGGAAAAGGTAGAGAAGAAAAGTCTATTGATTCGGTTCTCCTCCAGGTTGCAGTTCCTAAAAATAACGAAGTCAAAATTGATGCCATGGAGCAGCTTTTCAGTGCCCTCTACTCGATAAAGAAAGGTGGTTGGAAACAGAAGTACTCTACACAACCGACCATATCGTTTGAAATTGTTGCCCGACAGGAAGATATCCGCTTTTTTATATGGACTCCAAAAGTATTTCAGGATCTTATCGAAAAACAAATTCATGGTGCATATTCTGACGCGGAAATACTCGAAGTTCCTGAATACAACATCTTCCCGGAAAATGCGAAGGTTGCTTATAAATCCATTCAAATAAAGAAAGATGGTTTTTATCCTCTGAAGGTTTTTCGGGAACTTCCAACGGATCCCTTAGCCAGTTTGACGTCAGCCCTGGCCAAAATGGGTGCGGATGAGGCAGCAGCAATACAGGTACTTATTTCTCCGGCCGACTCATCTTGGCAAAAGGCGGGTGCCAGTTTTATAACCCAGACCAAAAAACAAGAGTCGGATCCGGAAAAAGCCAAGTTTGCAGTTTCAACAAAAACTCTGGAAGGGATTGAGAATAAAATTTCAAAACCCGGATTTGAAGCCTCAATTAGAATTGTATGCGTTTCCCAAAATGAAGCCTCGGCGAACGCACATATTACAAACATAATGAGTGCGTTTGAGCAGTTTTCCGGAGACAGTAACGGCTTTGGTAGTAGGAAAATTTGGAGAAAAGGCGCTTTTATTGAAGATTTTCTTTATCGCTATCAGCCGTTATTTAACTACGGAGGCAATAGGGTTTCGATTTTAAATTCTGAAGAGTTGGCTACAATTTATCATTTTCCCAATAAACTTATAGCGACCCCGCACATTTACTGGATATATTCCAAAAAGGCGCCGGCCCCAGCCCAAATTCCTCAGGAAGGACTTTACCTGGGACTAAGTGCTTATCGCGGAATAAAGCGACCGGTATTCATAGGCAATGAAGATCGTCTTCGCCACATTTATATTATCGGGAAAACCGGCACCGGGAAATCTGAGCTTTTGGTTGATCTTATTATGCAGGATATTAAAGCAGGCAAAGGAGTTTGTTTTATGGATCCGCACGGAGATGCTATTGAAGATTTATTGCAAATGATTCCTCCGGAGCGGGCAGAAGATGTTATTTACTTTAATCCTTCTGATGGTCTTCGGCCGATGGGTTTAAATCTTTTGGAAGCAAATACTGAGGACCAAAAGCATTTCGCGGCGACAGCCGTTATTAATATGATGTACAAACTTTTTGATCCGTATAAAACCGGAATTGTCGGACCTCGTTTTGAGCATGCGGTCAGAAATGCAATGCTTACAGTCATGAGTGAGGAAGGGAATACTTTTGTTGAAGTTATGCGGGTTTTAACAGACGCACGCTATGTTCAAGAACTTCTGCCTAAAGTGCAGGATCCGATTGTCCGGCGGTATTGGACCGATCAAATAGCGCAAACATCTGACTTTCATAAATCAGAGGTATTGGATTACATTACTTCAAAATTCGGGCGTTTTGTTACAAATAAAGTGATCAGAAATATCATAGGGCAATCAAAATCATCCTTCTCATTCAGAGATGTAATGGACAAAGGAAAAATTCTTTTTGTAAACCTCTCAAAAGGTAACTTAGGAGAGGAGAACTCTAGTTTCTTAGGATTAATTCTGATTCCCCGAATACTTATGGCAGCGATGAGTCGTGCTGATGTTCCTAAGGAGGAGCGGCGGGATTTCTTTCTTTATGTTGATGAGTTTCAGAATTTTGCAACGCCGGATTTTGCCGTCATTTTATCCGAGGCGAGAAAATATAGGTTGGGTTTAACCGTTGCTAATCAATTTATCGGCCAAGTTGATGAGGAGGTTAAAAATGCCATTTTTGGAAATGTAGGCTCAATCGTAAGTTTCAGAATTGGGGTAACCGATGCGAATTATTTACAGCGGGAGTTTACCCCGGTTTTTGGTGAGGAAGACCTTCTTAATATTGAGAAATACAATGTTTACACCAAGACAATTGTAAATAACGAGCCAGTACCTCCATTTTCAATGGATTTACACAAAGACATGGCTAAACAAAAAGCACTGATGAATCCCAAGATTGCCGAGATTATTAAAGAAATGAGTAGACTCAGATACGGTCGGGATGTAAAACTTGTCGAATCTGAAGTTGCACGCCGCGCAAAGTTATAACAGATCTGACGATTTTTATAGCACCTGTCACTTACTATGATATTTGTGGAAAAAAAGTATACTTCTTCAATGGCAAATGTAGGGATCATTGGCTGGGGATATGTCGGGTGTGCGACTGGGAAAGGATTTTCTACAAATAAGTCGAACAAAATCTTCTGGTACGATAAATATAAAAAAAGCCCCAATACACTCAGTGATATAGTTGAAAAAAGTGAGTTTATTTTCGTCTCTGTACCAACTCCGATGTTTCGTGATTACTCGGGGATGGATATGAGTATAGTTCTATCTGTGATAAGTGAAATTGCGCCTAAGTTGAAAGGTACTGAGAAAATTGTGATTATAAAGTCTACTACCCTTCCAGGTACAACAGCAGGGTTGGCCAAGAAATATCCTGACGTTCATTTTGCTATGAATCCAGAGTTCTTGGCTCAGAGTAACGCTGAAAAAGATTTTTTAAATCCAGTAAGGACAATAATTGGAGCGGGTAGTAAAAGTGATGCGATAAGAATCAAACGATTGTACCAAACCATACTTCCGAAAGGCCAGAAGTATTTTCTTACTGATACAACCAGCGCAGAAATAACAAAGTATATGAGCAATTTAATGCTTGCAGGCAAAATCATTCTTGCAAATGAGTTTTACTTTTTAGCAAAAAAAATGAAGGTAAAATACGATGATATCAGAAAAATGGTAGAGGTAGATTCAAGAATTGGGCCATTTTTAAAAGTGCCCGGATGGGATGGAGATTTTGGGTTTGGTCAAGCATGTTTCCCTAAGGATATGCTTGGACTTCTAGCTTTTGCTAAAAAAAATAATATTGATATGTCAGCTTTTAATGCAATTTGGGAAAAGAATTTAAAAATTAGAAAAAATCGAGACTGGGAGAAAATGGACAGTGCTTTCGGAAGAAGAGCTTCTAAAAGATAACAGCTACTTTTAGCTTCCACTTTGGTATAATATAGCATCTGGCTCGGTAACTCAGTGGTTAGAGTACCATTCTTATGACAGAAATTGGGTGCGTAGCTCAGCGGTAAGAGCGCCACTCTTATAAAGTGGATGTCCATGGTTCGAATCCATGCGCACCCACTCAATTTCTGTCATGTCAGACGTATCTGTCATAAAATGGAAGTCTATGGGGAGAAATCAATTTGGTTACAAATTGTCGAATCCACCCTGCACCACAATTAGTTGTAGATTTGTTATAATAGGCTCATGAGTATTGAATACAGGACGGCAAGGTCAAGTGTTGCAGAAGTGATAGATCATACTGCTGGAAATGCAACTCAAGAATTAGTTGCCGCTCTGGAAGTTGCTTTGATTACTGATAGAGGTAGGGAATTGAGCGAAGAAAACAGAAGGATAGTTTTAGCTACTTGCGATAACGACTATTGAAGGTTTAAGGCAGGCACAAGCCCTAGCCGAAGCCGCAGGACAGGTACTAAAAGGACAGCCCGCTGCCGTGCTCCATACAACAAGCGCTCTTGACGTAGCTATCAGATATAATGAAGGCGACTACTAAAGTTCCGATAGGACTTGTTTTTTGCCTGATTCTTTTACCCCTGCAAGATCAAGGTAACGCTCAGTGGTTGAGAGTCGTTTATGGCCAACTGCTTGGGAAAGAACAACCAGATCTACTCCTTCTCTTAGGTTGTGGATGATAAATGTAGTTCTAAGATCGTTCACTGAATATTGAGGGATTTCTGCTTTTTGCATGTATCGATCAATTGCAGCACGGATGTTTCTAACTGCCAAGGGTTTGCCATTTTTACTGACGTAGAGGTAAGGCGAATCTGTCTTTGGTCTTTCTTTCAAGTACTCATCGAGAGCTTCTTTTGCAGGTTTATTTAGGGGTATCGTGCGTTGAGGCTGAGTCGCATAGCTATCAACTACAATTTCGTGGTCTGTCAAATTACCAAGCTTCATATTTGCAACTTCGGAAATTCTTATGCCGGTTTGAAGTATTAACTCAACTATTGCTGCGATTCTGGGATCATCTCTAACTACATCCCTTAGTGCTCTATACTCCAGTGGGGAGAGAAATTTTGGCATTGCCGGTTCAATCTTGGGATGGGCCACAATTTCAGCTGGGTTGGCAATGGAGTGTTTTTCCGCAATGAGCCAACGGAAAAAGGTTTTAACGGCATTTAGTTTCCTGGAAACTGATTTCGGAGTATATTTTTGATTAAGGAGGGTATCTCGAAAACCTTCTATATCAGCTTGCAGTACTTGATCCGGAGTAACTTTACCCTTGCCTGTAAGATATTCCAAAAGTTGTTCAAGATCAGCTCTGTAAGCTAGAATTGTGGAGGGGGATCGACCCATTGTCTCCAGATTGTGAATAAATTCTGGGAGAAGGTTTTGAAAGCTCGTCTGCGACATATCGTATTTAACTATTATGAATCGTTTTTAGCATAGAAATGGGATTTTGCTCACATTTTTAGTACTATGGATGTAATGATAACATAGTTTTAAAAAAAAGGTCAACTAGAAGGAGGAAAATTGGCTATTAATACTCTCAAAGAAAAAGTCAAATTAATAGGAGAAAAATCCTTAGGTTTTTTTCTCTTGATACTTCTTGGAATCTTTATTTTGTCGATTGTAAGAAATTTTGAGCGTGTCAGAGAAGCTGAGATGCTTGCTAAAGAAGGAGAAGATGAAGTTCGTAAGCTAAGAGATGACCAGGAAAAGTTGAAAGAAGAAATTGAGAAAGTTCAATCAGAGGAGTTTGTTGAGAAACAACTAAGGGATACATTGGGAATGGCAAAAGAAGGTGAAATAATAATAATTTTGCCTGAAGATGATATTGTTCGGAAATTTGCTCCTAAGGTAGAAATGGAAGAGGAAGTTTTACCGGATCCGAATTGGAAGAAGTGGGTAAAACTATTTCTTTGAATTGTGTTGCGGAAACTGAAAGAAATCAGAAATTATTTCCTGACTATCCAGGTTCCTATTTTCATCCCTGCGTTATAAGTCCTATCATCGCAAAATGGGACAATTTCTTCAACTTCGGGGTGGTCCGCGGACAAAGTTCGGATATTTTTCTATACAACCAATACAAAATTCCTATTTACAATCACCTAGTTACCCAAAAATGAGTCCAGCGGAAATTAGAACAACTAACCACTTAAAAATTGAGTCCTGAAACCTATCAATTAGAAAGGAAAATATTACGAACAGAACCAGTTTTATTAGAGCTACTTCAATTTTTGTTTCAAAAAACAAAACTGAACCAATCTCGACTATTGCGAAAGCGATAGAGGCCTTAATAAAGTCAAACTTAAAAATTGATTGAAATAGCAGGATTACAAAACCCATTTAGTTGACCTCTTTTCCTGTGTTCGGGTCAACATACCCACCAACAAAAATTAGCTGAACTTTTGGAGAATTGGCCATAGTCAATACTTCTTGTTCACTAACGCTCAAGTTGTCAGCAAAGACGAAGAACTGAGTGTTATCAGAAGAACGCCATTTGTATACTCTCGATTTATTACCATCTTTGTCGGTTAGAGTCATTGCACATCCGTTGCTTGAATCCTTAGGCCTAAAAACTTGATAATCGCTTATAAATGTAGATTCAGTTTGAGGGGGTGAACATTTCTTTGTTTCAGGAGCATCAAACTGTAAGTGATAAGTAAATTTCTTTCCACTCGGATTATTATAAGTAAAGACAAAGAATCTGCCAGTCTCGTATCTTTCTGACTGAACTGTGTCAGCTCTGACAAAGCCTGTAGGGATTATTTTTGGCACAACAACTAAATATGGGTTTCTGTGTAACACTCTTGTTGAAAATAATATTGCTCCGATAAATATGATAATTGCTATAAGGATTAAGCCAAAGAAAAATAGCAACAATTTCTTAATCGATATTTTTTTCTTCGGGGCTGATTCAGGAGTGGAGGACGAATATGTAATTGTTGGCTCTAAAGGTTGTTGATTCTGTAAAGTAGGCGTTGCAACTTGAGGATTATTGTTACCTTGTAAAGGTTGAGCACTAGGATTTTCTATCGACCCCATTAGATTCATCATAGAACAACCATTTTTGTAAATCTACCCACCCCACCTGATTTTTCCAATTTCCGAAGTGGTTTAAGCCTAGGAAATCCGCAGCATAATTTTAGGAATCCCTACTTGCTGAACTGGAGTTGTGAATTTACTTTGCCAATTTCAGGTAGTTAGCCAGTTGTTTCTTGATAACTCTCATGCCCATAGACGTTTTCAGATATTTCTCTCTAGCTTCGGCGTCGGATTTTAAAAGATATGCTTCATAATAAATCAATTTAAGGGGCATGTAAGGAGAGGTGAAAAAGTTTTTTCCAGAATTGTGTTCTTTAAGCCTCTTTCTTAAATCTGACGTGGAGCCTTTATATAGCCAATTCCTTTTCCTTATAGACTGTAAAACATAGACATAATACATTGAGGTTATTATAGCTCACTTCGTTCGCTATCAACCTCATGAGGGCGGAATGAAAAAAGTCCGTCGAAGCGGATTTTTTGAATTTGATGCCCTCAGTTGCGGGGCTGGGGGTCGAACCCAGCCTGGAAGATTATGAGCCTTCCGTGCAGCCGTACACTACCCCGCATGTATTTCAAACAAGTAGTATTATATCACAAAATTTGATAAAATTTCGCTTGTGAGCCAGCGTAGCTCAGTGGCAGAGCGTTCGTTTCATAAGCGAAAAGTCATTGGTTCGATCCCAATCGCTGGCACCAATTAACCACTTGACCACGTGATTACTTTGTAATACAATGTCTTCTAAACAAGCCCAATTCAGATTAATTTGGGATAACTGGAATAAAGAGCATATTAAAAAGCACGGTGTTTCGATATCTGAAGTCGAAGAAGTTTGCAAAAACGCAGTAGCGGTAAAACAATCATATCTAGGAAGAACAATGGTTTTTGGAAAAACTGTAAACGGTAGATTGTTAACAATAGTTTTGTCTTTTGGAAATGAAAAGGACGCCTATGTAGTTTCCGCAAGAGATATGAGTAAGAACGAAAGGGAGATATATTATGAAAAAACCAAAACCGATTAAACCATTTAGAAATCTTGATCAAGAGGCAAAATTTTGGAACACTCACGATCTGGGTAAGATCCTTGAGGATCCTGAAACTCCTATTTCCAAACTTCTGCTTATCGAGCCGAAAAAAGAGGTTATGATGACTTTGAGGGTTCAGAAATCTGTTAAAGATAAAATTGAAAAACTAGCGAAGATAAAAGGACTAAATCTAACAACGCTTTCTAGGATGTGGTTGATAGAGAAATTAACAGAGGAGGAAGAAGTACTAAAGAAACACTCTAAAGTCTAAAATTTGCTTTTTGGATTTTTGTTTGCTAATATACTTTTTAAATAAAAGCTATGATGCGATAAGGTTGGGATCGTGGAGCTGACCCTAATCAGGTACGGAGGCGAAACCGTTAAAGACCGCAACGAGTGTCGTAAAAACGGAGCTCGTCAAGAATAAGGTTTACTTATTTGACGATCCCGATAAATCGGGATTTTTCATACTTACCTTACTTGAAACTGCGGGTGTAAACCCGCAGAGGAAGTGAAG
>CAZVJU010000024.1:0-16521 GCA_964627195.1 uncultured Gammaproteobacteria bacterium
GATTGGTAATTTTTACCAATCGTATTGGTTGGGGTGCAGTGAAGCTACCTGAATTTGCTGCATCGTCCAATAAGATACAATCCGGTGCTTGTTGGCATTCTGCTCCGCTTGTCGCTTCCTGTTCCAGCAATTGTTGACGTTGCACTAAAAATACACCTGTCGCGACTCCGCCAATAAGAAGCAATACTCCAAAGATAGTAGCAATTACTTTTTTCCCACCGTATTTTTTTGGTACATGAGGCGAATTAACTACCGCACTCATCTGGCTTTGGGAAGAAGAGTTATCATCGTCTGCCTTTTGAGGAGTAGCGGTTGGCAATATCGTATCGGAAGGCGGAGAGTAAAGTGGTGTGATTGAAGAATCTTGCCCTTCCGTACCGGGAGAATTTTGGTTGTTAGGTGCGGACGGTAAAGTTCCTAAAGGATTATCATTAACGTTTGAGGATGGTACTGAATTTGGACTGGTATTTTGGTTAGGGTCAGACATATTTATCAAAGACTACATTAATAATAAGGTTGGCAGTAACTCGAGTCAACTAATCTAAATTATTAGTCGATCACTTCAAACTCTTTTGGCTCAAATCTAAGGTGTTACGCTTGGGTTTGGGCTGGCTTCGGCTGACTCAGAGGCTTCTAGCGCTGGCTGGTCAAATTCGACTTCAGGTTGAGTACTAACTTTTTCAGAAGGAAGAAATGGTTCGATCACCTCATTTTCTTCAAAAAAAACTTTACCTTCAAGTTGAGAAAGAGCATTAGTATCCAAAGTGGGTATCAAGGGCTCTAATATTTTAGGGTCGACTTCTACCTGAGATTTTGAAGTAAAGATAGTATAAAGACCGACAAATATCCAGAATACGACAGTGATAGTTGTGCATATTGCTACGGTGACAAGTCGCGGTGCTTTGGATTTATTCATATTACTTAGTCGACCTTTATGTAATAGGGTAGTCGTCCTTCTACACTCATTATCAAGGATTTCTTTCCGCTATCTTCCTCTGTACTAACTTTTAAAGAATCAATTACGCCAAGCATTCTCAAATTTTCAAAATCTGAAAGAAAATTTGTAAGAGAATTGTAAGTTTCTACTGCTGAAGTTAGTTCGAAAGAATACGATAACTCTTCAGCCCCTTCAGGCAGTGGATCCACTGCCTTTTTATTTGTTTTTTCCTTATTTCCCGCCTTGCTGAGGAAATCCTGTCCGAGAATATTGGTTCCGCCGGTAGAAATTCCAAGTATAGCTGGTTGGTATTTTGAAGATAAACCTTCAACTTGTCTTGCGAATACAACAGGTTCTCCCAGATTCGGAATGGATGTTCCGAGAAGGATGATTCTCGGCCGTTCTTTGTCAAAGAGTGTTTGCGCCTGTGCCAAATTTCCAATTTTTTGTTCCATTTTTGAAATCGTCTCTTCTTTGGAATCTATTTCTTTAATTAACTCAGCTATAGTAAGGAGGGTAGGACGGAGAGCGAAGATCGAAAAAATGGAAATAGTAGTAAGAGAGAGTAAGATTTCTAAATAAGCCCTAATATCAGTCCTTTCTTTATATCTTCCCATCACATTCAAGAAGTATGATCTATATCGAAGATAATTATTTCGCCAACTGGGATACATAGTAATTAGTTTTCCTCCTTTATTGCAGTCGTATTTGCCGATAATTTAAAGATAAGTAAATCCGGGTTACTTACTGCCGTACTAACAGCCGAAAGTCCGATTTCTTGAAATGCACCACTTTCCTGCAGGTTTACAATGAGTTGTTGAATACTCTGTTCATTGGGAGTCATTCCCTCGATTGTGAAGATATCTCCGCCGAAGGTAACCGAAGTTAAGAAAAGATCATCAGGTAGATATGAAGTAATTGTTTTTAAAGAGGCAGATAACGATTTTCCTTTAGATGTTAGTTCTGAAAAGATAGCAAGTTTCTTTTGCGTGTCTTTAAAGTCCCTCTCAAAAGAAGAAGATGCTTTAAGGAGAGCCTGTTCTTCTTCTATTTTTTCGTTTAAGTCGGAGTTTTGAGCGTCAAGCCAAAATCGGGACAAAAATGCAATCATGACGATAATTTCAGTCACAATCACTATAATTCTAAACGTAGATAATATCCAGGCTAATACCCTACCTGTTGTAGTAGCCTCAAATCCTTTTTGAGGAAGAAGATTAATTCCGGATTGTTTTCGGGCAGACATAGACGCTTCGTATAGTACAAAGAGCAAAGAACAAAGTACAAAGAATGTAAAAATTAGATTTCTTTTTCTTTCTTTGCACTATGCATTTTGCACTTTGTTCTAGTCTACTTTCAATATACCATAAGAAAGGAAGTGAAAGAAGATTATTTCTTTCTGCCAGAGGCGCCGGCCATAGGCTGGTCGTTCTTTGGACGAGGTCGTCCTTTGGACGATTTTGGAGTCTTTTTAGTATTCTTCCCCCAGACTATTTTTTTTGGTAAAAGCTTTGAAAGAGATCTTTTGATGCGGGCTGCTTTATTTTTGTGAATTGTATGAGTTTTTGCTGCACGATCAGCAAAAGAGATTGCTTTTTTTAAGTCAGCTTCGCGTTTACCTTTTTTTGCAACTCGAATATTTATCTCAAGCATCGAGAGTACTTTTTTATTTACAATTTCTTTTCTTCTCGAGCCTCTTAAAGCTCTTTTTGCGGTTTTAGTTACAGGCACTTTAGTTATCGGTTAGTTTGTTAATTAGTTACTTTGTAAGAATATTTTTTGCAAAAACAACGAAGTAACTAATTAACTAATAACCATTTTGTGAGTATAATCTAACAAGCCTAAAATTTCAACAATATCAAGATGGTAAATAGATTTTTAAAGCAGGGGAAAGATATTTTGACTTCTCAGCAAAACTCAATTCTTTCCGCAGCAAGTGTCATTACGGTGATGATTGTTTTCTCACAAATTTTCGGTTTAGTGCGGCAGTGGACAATCCTGAAATATCTAGGCAAAGAGAACTTTTCTTTGTTTATGGCTGCTTTTAGACTTCCTGACTTGGTATTTGAAGTCTTTGCGTTTGGGGCTTTTTCGGCTGCTTTGATTCCAGTTTTTACTAAATATCTTAAAAAAGATCAAAAAATGGCATGGGATACAGCTTCACGGGTGGCAAACATAGGACTTATTATTTTTCTTTTTTTTGCAATAGTTTTTGGGATTTTTTCATACCATTTTTATTCGGTAGTTGCTTTTGGTTTCAACGAGGCCGATACGATTTTAGTATCTCAAGTTGCCAGAGTGATCTTTTTGGCTCAAGGGTTTTTTGTCATAAGCTATGTCATAACGGGAGTTTTGGAATCATCTCGCAGATTTCTTGTCCCAGCATTAGCGCCAATTTTTTATAACATTGGAATTATCGCAGGAACACTTCTTCTTTCAAAATCTCTGGGAATCTACGCACCTGCAGTTGGAGTAGTCTTCGGGGCAATAGTGCATCTCGCTATCCAACTTCCGGTTGCCTATAAACTGGGTTTTCGTTTTACTTCCCACTTGATTCCAAATGAGGGAGTGAAAGAAGTAGGAAGACTGGCAGCCCCGCGTTTTATAGATCTTGGTGTTCTTCAAATCCAAAAATCAGCTGAGCTCTTTTTCTCATCTATCATTTCTCTCGCCTCATACGCCTATCTTAACTTAGCAAATTCACTTCAGTCGATTCCGACCATGCTTTTTGGTATATCCCTAGCTAAAGCTGCATTGGTGTCTTTATCTCACCAAGATGACATGAAGGAGTTCAGGAGAATATTTTCATCTACTTTAAATCAAATGATGTTTATGGTTGTCCCAGTCTCAGCTTTTATGCTCGTTCTTAGAATTCCAATTGTTCGTCTTACGTATGGGACAAGTCATTCACTCGACTGGGATGCTACTGTCCAGATAGGACTACTTCTTTCCAGTTTTGCTCTTGGGATTCCGCTTCAAGCTGCTCTGGCACTTATCTCACGAGCATTTTATGCCCGGCATGATACTAAAACTCCGGTTATAATCTCCATTATTGATGTAGTTCTTACCTTAATTCTTGAGGCGTTTTTTGTTCTATATCTGCATTTTCCTGTTTGGTCTGTGGCTTTAGCAAATACACTTGCGGCTTTTGTACAAGTTTCAGTTTTATATCTTCTTTTGGCTGAAAAAATTGGAAGTGCTAAACTTTCAACTCTTATGCCAACCATAAGATCTTGTCTTTTCTCAGTCATTGCAGCAACAAGCATGTTTTTCACTCTTAAATTTTTTGACAGATCTGTTTGGATAAAGAAGCTTTCTTTTTTGAGCGGTTTATCTCTTAATATTCCTTTTGAGAAATTTGTCTTGGATACCCGTTATACCTTTAATCTTATTATCTTGACCTTTTTTGTGACAGTTTTAGGAGCCGGGATTTATCTAACCCTTTCCTGGTTATTTAAGGTAGATGAACTTTCAAATTTGATAAGACTGGTAATTCGGAGAAAAACAGTACTGGTTCCGACAGAAAAAGAAGCAATCATGACTTCTACGACCGAAGATCAGACTTGACAAAAGTACTTGACATACTTTAGCACTCATGATAACCTTCTGCTAACTCTTCGACTTCGCTCAGGGCAAGTCCTTCTAAAAAAATTTGTGGTGAGCGAGCGAAGTGAGTCGAACCATGACTGATGCATTATCAGCACGCCAAACACATATCTTAAAGTCCCTGATAGATGAATACATCGAGACAGCGGAAGCCGTTGGTTCAGAAAGCTTAGAGAAGAAGTATAGTTTGGGTATTTCTCCGGCAACTATTAGAAACGAGATGGTTACGCTAACTAAAATGGGCTACCTTCGACAGCTTCATACTTCAGCCGGCCGTATTCCTTCCCCCAGTGCCATGAAGTTTTATATCGACCAGCTTATGGAGGAAAAGCAGATGAGTTTAGCTGAAGAAGTAAAGGCAAAAGAGGATGTGTTAGGAGCAAGAAATGATTATGGTGAACTTCTTAACGAAGTAACTCACGCCCTATCTCAGGTAACTTCCTCACTTGCGGTTTGCACTCTTGATAACGAGGACAGAGTTTGGCATGCCGGGTACGCGAATGTATTTTTGAATCCCGAATTTAACAATTTAGAGTCCACTGCTTCGCTTTTTTCATTTCTCGAGGAAGTTCAAAGTATGCATGAACTTTTCTTTCGAAGAATGACCGGAAGTTCCCCTGTGGAAGTAGTTTTCGGTGAGGAGTTGGGTTGGCCGGGATTTCGTCCTGTTGGCGTAGTTGGGGCACACTTTACCTTGCAGGGTAAGTATGGAGCCCTAGGAGTAATCGGACCGACCAGTCTTCCTTATTCCCGAGTCATTCCCGTAATAAGATATTTTAAAGAACTTATTGAAGAAGTTGGGGTAAAATGAAAAAGATAAAGACAACAAGGGAGGCAGAGGAACTGAAGAATCAACTTGCCCGGGCATTGGCTGACTACGACAATTTGAGAAAAAGAGTCGAGCGGGAAAGTCAGGAGGTTATAAAACTAGCCAGTATAACTTTTTTTACAAGACTTTTGCCTGTCATCGATACACTTTATCTGGCTTACGATCACTTGAAGGATGATGGTTTAAAACAAATACTTAGCCAGCTAGAAAAAATTTTAGAAGAGGAGAGAATAGTTAAAATTACCATTAATCAAGGTGATACATATGATGCGAATTTGGAGGAAGTTGTTGACATAGAGGAAGTAAAAGATAAAGATAATAAAGGAAAAATTGCAGAAGTATTATTAAACGGTTGGATGATGAAAGATGGCCCTGTCATAAGACCGGCAAAAGTGAAAGTATATGGAGATCAAGTTTAGAAAGGAAATTATATGAGCAAAATAATAAGCCGAGCTTGGCCAAAGAGTACTTTGGTAAGCCGAGCTTGGCACTTTTGCGCTATTTAGAAAGGAAATTATATGAGCAAAATTGTAGGAATTGATTTGGGAACAACAAACAGCGTTATTGCTGTAATGGAGGGGGGACATCCGAAAGTTATCCCTGCGGCTGATACCGGGAGAAATCTCACTCCCTCGGTTGTTGAACCTGTCAAAAACCTGGTAGGAGATGTTGCCAAAAGGCAAGTGGTTTTAAATCCCAAAAACACGATTTATTCAATAAAACGTCTCATGGGGAGACGTATTGATGATGCAGAAACCGAAAGAACCAAAAAAATGGTTCCTTACGAGATCATCGCAGGTAAAGACAGGATGGCGGAAGTTGAAGTTGAAGGGAAAAAATATACTCCTCAGGAAGTATCGGCCCGAATTTTGATGAAACTTAAAAAAGACGCCGAAGCCCATCTTGGAGAAAGTGTAGACAAAGCGGTTATTACAGTTCCTGCGTATTTTGATGATGCTCAAAGGCAGGCGACCAAACAAGCAGGTGAAATTGCCGGTTTCAAAGTTGAAAGGATTATTAACGAGCCAACAGCAGCAGCTTTGGCTTATGGACTTGATAAGAAAAAGACTGAGAAAATTGCAGTTTATGATCTTGGCGGGGGAACTTTTGATATTTCGGTACTCGAACTCGGAGAAGGAGTTTTTGAAGTTAAAGCCACAAACGGTGATACCCATTTAGGAGGAGACGATTTCGATGAAAAAATAGTTGATTTTATTTGTGACGAATTTAAGAAAGATAATGCTGTTGATTTAAGAGCCGACAAACAAGCACTGCAAAGAGTCAGAGACGCAGCTGAGAAAGCCAAAATAGAACTCTCGGCGAGCCAGGAAGTTGAAATCAACCAACCCTATATTACTCAAAAGGACGGAAATCCACTGCATTTAACACTGAAACTGACTCGAGCTAAGATGGAAAGTTTGGTAGATGATTTAATTGAAAGAACTAAAAAACCGGTAGAAGCTTGTTTGAAGGATGCAAAACTGGATCCCCATGATATTGATGAAGTTATTCTTGTCGGTGGAATGACACGAATGCCGAAAGTCATTGAAATCGTTAAAGAGTATTTTGGCAGGGAACCAAATAAAAGTGTTAACCCGGACGAAGTCGTTGCCGTCGGAGCGGCAATTCAGGCAGGAGTTTTAGGAGGCGAGGTAAAGGATATCTTACTACTGGACGTGACTCCCCTAACTTTAGCAATTGAAACACTGGGTTCTGTTGCCACTTCTATGATTCCGAGAAATACTACTATTCCGACTTCAAAAACTGAGGTCTTCTCTACAGCTGCTGATAATCAAACTCAGGTTGAGATACATGTGACCCAAGGGGAGCGACCACTGGCTTCTGATAATAAGTCTCTTGGCCGTTTCATCCTTGATGGAATTCCCCCATCTCCCCGCGGAGTACCCCAAATTGAAGTTACCTTTGATATGGATGCATCAGGAATATTGACTGTTACTGCAAAAGATAAAGCAACAGACAAAACTCAGAATATCAAGATTACAGGCGCAATTGGTTTGTCTGATGACGAAGTTAAAAGGATGCAGGAGGAGGCAGAGCATCACAAAGAGGAAGATATTAAGAAAGCTGAAAAAATTACTGCAAGAAATCAAGCCGACGCACTGGTTGCAGCAGCCGAGAAAGCTTTGAAAGATGCCGGCGATAAAGCACCTAGCGACGTAAAAACCAAAGTTGAAGAAAAAATCAAAGGAGTCAAGGATGTTTTGGCAAAAGAAGATGCAGGCAAAGATGAAAATGAAAAAACGACGAAAGATTTATCGGATCCCCTTTCCCAAATCGGCCAGTCGATGTATGGAAATCAGCAAGCTGCAGGACAAAGTACAGATGACAAAGGGCAAAGTGAAGATAAAAAAGAGGAAGGGGTTCCCTCCGATAAATCTTCAGAAGCCAAAGGAAAAAAGAAAAATGGTGACGATAAGGTTGAAGAAGGGGAAGTGGTTGAGTAGCTATAATTTCTTATTTCTTTACAAGTATTAATTTTCTTCTGTTACTGTTTACCCACTCATATTTGTTTCTGCACCCCAAGGACCTCCAGGAAAAATATACACGGATTACGAAAAGCTTAAAACATCCTAAGCTAAAAATCGTTTGGGATTTTTTCGCAGTCGTGTACTCAATCCATTTAAGTATTTCAGGCACTCTATATGACCGAGGTAATGTGTACAATCACGGTTTAATATGACTATAATGTTTTTAAGATGGTGGGCCCTGAATTTGGTTTTGGAATAATGGTTTGGGGTTTTATTATTCTTGCAAGTTTTTTTGCGCCAGGTTTTTTATCAGCTTTTATAACTTCATTTACCTATTTACATCTAATAAAGAGAAGTAAAAAGGTTGGTTTAGCACACAAAATTTACGTATCAGTATTAATGGGTATAGTTGGGGGGATGATAACACTATGGTTAGCTTATAGATTAGATAACTATTATGGACACAAAGCATACATCTATAACGGGGAATTTTCTTTGCTGATGCAGGAACGATATAAAATAGTTTCGGCGAGTTATAACAGGAATACTCAAAATATACACTTATCGATTTCCGTACCAATTAATGACGTTTATAATGTCCGTGTCTATAGTAGATCTGGTCGACACGAAGACAATAGACAACTTCCCCTTACTAAAGATTTTTGGAAAACTAGTCTGGAACAAGGTATTAACGAGCTGAATGTGAAAGTGGGAGAGGAGTATTTAACGAAAGAGAATCTTTATTTAGTCGTTATTATATATCCGAATTCAAAACGCATAGGATCTACATATACATATCGTGAAATGAATAGCCTTTTCAAAGAAAACACGATATCTTTATATGAAGGGATCGAATTCTTTGCGCCAGAGATACCACGTTCTTTTGCTTGCAATAACTTTCCCAGATTACCGTGTGTTAAGGAAGAGAAATTAAAGGTAGAGCTCAATTAGAATTCTTGGTCTCAGTCATGTCTGTTTAGCTTTCGTGACCGAAGGATTTGCAGGACTCTTTGAGTCAAATTGGCCAGGAAATGTATGCTGGAGGTGCTGCAGGCACCGCAGGTCCCGAGCCTGCTGAGGGAGAAAGCAAGGATGAAGCCGCCTCCAATAAATCAGGTTCCACTGCTGGCGCGTCGGCGAGCCAAGGGAAAAAAAAGAAAAATGGGGAAGAGAAAGTGGAAGAAGGGGAAGTAGTTGAATAAAAGTTAATTATAATCTAAAGTGGAATTAATGGAGAATTCTACAGTTGGTAATAGTAGTCCTAGTAACGGCGTACCTACAAAAATAGAAGCTACCCAAGCACTCACTTCAGTAACAGTACAGTCTCCTAAATCAAATTTACCTGGAACATCTGATGATAATAAAACGAGCGCTTGGCGAACAATTATAACTATAATTACCTTATTGCTGTTCAATCCCCTGGGTTTAATTTTGATGTTTTCAATTACTAAGTGGCCAAAGTGGATTAAACTTATAGTACTTGTCATATTCCTTCCGTTTTATATAATGTCTGCTTTTTACTTAGTAAGAATGTTTAATGACGCTAAAATAACAAAGGAGTTTGACGACTGTGTATATAAGTGTGCTAGGGAAAAAATTATGCTAAACATCAATAGCGATGAAGCTACGAATATTTGTATAGACGAATGTAAAAATTGGTAAAAAGAAAATATCCATAAAATACCAAAATACACCCGTCAATGGGGGGGAAGATACACCCGAGGGGTGATACGAATTCACACCCTTCTGATTTAAGTAGTTTTCTGGCTTCCTAGTCTGTATCGATGATTCGAATCATCGATACACAATTGCAATATTAAAAACCCGCCATTTTTCTGTGCTATAAACCGCTTATGAAAAAGATGGTTTTGGAATACGGGTTACCTATAAAAATTCTTTCTCAAAAGGAAGGTGGGTTTGTTGCAGTTTGCCCTACATGGAGCGACTGTTATGCACAAGGCGAGACTGTAGACGAGGCGATTTTAGAAATTACGGGAGTTGCGCAATCACTCATTGAACTTTATAACGAGGAGGATTTGAAGATACCTCTTAAAAGAAAAGTTTCCAAGAAGCTAATCGGAGAGAAATTTTCTATACCTGTAATTGTTGAGGCATGAGCTACAAACCTCTCAAGTATAAAGATGTTATCAAAAAAGCCCGCAAGGCAGGTTTTTCTTCAGAAGAGTGACAGGTGGAACTCACGAAATTTGGTGGAATGAGGAGAAAAGGAAAACATGCGTTATACCTCATCATAAAGAGATAAAAGCAGGTACTGTAAAAAGTATTGTCGCGCAGATGGGATTAACTAAAGAGGAGTTCGACAATCTCTGATGATATTATTTACTTGCAGTGAAATTTGTTGGCGCAATCATTGAAAATCCCAAATACGGTTTTCTTTTACAACAAAGAGACGAGAAGGCTTCGTCATATCCACTTTGTTGGACCTTGTTTGGGGGAAAAGTTGAGGAGGGTGAAAAACCTAAGGCTGCACTTTTTAGGGAATTAAAGGAAGAGATAAATTTGACTCAAAGACTTATTACAAGTTGCAAAAAAGTTCAGCGAAATATCCAGAATGCCGATGCAGTTCAATATATCTATTACGTACAAACAAAAGCTCGAATTAGTGAACTTTCCTTAAAAGAAGGGAAGCAAATGCAATATCTAAATCGTTCGAACCTATTTGACAGAAAGTTTGCGTTTAATATAGGGAAAGTTTTGAGATCATTTTTTGATAACAATCAGTAAAGCATTTCTACCTAAAGGCTTCACAATTGTAGGAAATCTATATATAATTGGCACTTAAAGAATATGGCTGCTAAGAGTGACTATTACGACATATTAGGAGTTACCAAGACTGCATCTGCCGAGGAGCTTAAAAGAGCTTACAGGAAGCAAGCGCTGGAGTGGCATCCTGATCGGCACAAAGATGACAAAGAAGTAGCTGAAAAGCGTTTCAAGGAAATAAACCAAGCTTATCAAGTTCTATCAGATCCCCAGAAACGGTCAGCTTACGACCAATTCGGGCATGAAGCCTTTGCCCCCGGAGGTGGCTTCAGCGGTCAAAGAGGAACTGGTGGTTTTTCCGGAGGTAGCCCTTTTGGTCAGGGACAACAAGGCCGTTGGGGGCCGTTTACTTACACTTATACAACTAGCGGCGGAGGCGGAGGATCTCCATTTGAGGGTTATGATTTTGGCGACCCTTTTGATATTTTTGAATCCTTTTTCGGTGGCGGTTCGCCTTTCGGTCGAACACGCTCTATTCCTCGCTATTCGATGACGATTGATTTTATGGAAGCAATAAAGGGGACTGAAAAAGAAGTTGAGATAGAGAGAAAAAGAAGAAAAATAAAAATTCCCCCTGGAGTTGATGAAGGATCAAGAATAAATTTCGGCGATTTTACGCTGTCAGTAAATATCCGGCCCCATGACATTTTTGAGAGAGACGGAGCCGATATTTATATCAAAGTTACGATATCCTTCTCTCTGGCCGCGCTCGGTGGGGATATTGAGGTGCCGACAGTTGACGGTGAAGTAAAGATCAGAGTTCGGCCGGGTACGCAGTCAGGAACGATGATGCGGCTTCGCGGTAAAGGAGTCTCAGCACTTCGTGGACGTGACCGTGGGGATGAATACGTGCGTCTAGAAGTGATGGTTCCCGAAACTGTATCAAGAGAACAAAAAGCCATTCTTAAAATGCTTCAGGAGGAAGGACTTTGATTGACTACGAGGTAATTTCGGAGTAAAATTTGAGTTAGATTAAGTAGGAAGGATGTGGTGGGATAGATGCCCGCCATTTTTTTTAAATAAATAAGGTATTTTTCTTTGCCGGACTTTCTTTTTTTAAAGAAAGTCCGAGAAGGATATGCAGACACCTAGAACAGAATTTGCACAAGCGCTAAGGGCAGTTGCTTCTGAGCGTGGTTTAGAGGCAAATGTTATTTTAGAAACAATAAAGCAGGCAATCATTGCAGCCTATAAACGCGATGCGCGTGAGGCGGGTGTTGAGGTGGATGAACTGGATTTTGATGTAGAGCTTGATCCGACAAACGGAGAAGCTAAGGTATTCTCGTGGGCAATGCCATCCGAAGAAGCAACTGACGAAGAAAGGGAGAAAG
Source organism: uncultured Gammaproteobacteria bacterium (assembly GCA_964627195.1). GTDB lineage: Bacteria > Patescibacteriota > Microgenomatia > UBA8517 > UBA8517 > CAZVJU01. The sequence goes on from CAZVJU010000024.1 coordinate 11,974, forward strand.
CCAAGAAAGAAAAAAAGGATGTTACTCCTCCAGGATTTGGTCGGATCGCCGCCCAAACCGCTAAGCAAGTAATTCACCAAAAGATTCGTGAAGCAGAAAAGGGCGCGATTATGGATGAATTTTCAGGTCGTGTTGGATCTCTCATCTCCGGGATGATTTTAAGATTTGACGGAGCGGACGTGCGAGTCGATTTGGGCCGAACAGAGGGAATTATGCCAAAAGAAGAGAGAGTCCCCAATGAACGCTTGAACCCAAATCAAAGATTAGCATTTCTTCTTAAAAATATAGAGGAAACCGCAAAAGGCAAACAAATTATCCTTTCGAGATCAGATGCTCTTTTTGTTACAAAACTTTTTGAACGCGAAGTTCCTGAAATGTCTTCCAAAAATGTTGAAGTGAGAGCGATAGCCAGAGAACCTGGTGTCCGGACAAAGATGGCTGTGGCCTCAAATCAGAGCGGAGTTGATCCTGTGGGATCTTGTGTAGGACAGAAAGGTGTTCGGGTGCAAGCTGTTACAAATGAGCTGGGAGGGGAACGAGTGGATATTATTCAGTACACGGAAGATTTATCCAGCCTCATTAAAGCTTCTTTGGCACCAGCCGAAGGGTTAAGTGTTAAGCTGGATGAAAAAGGTAAGACAGCGGTAGTCCGAGCTCCTGAGGATCAGCTTTCTTTGGCAATTGGCAAAGATGGCCAGAATGCCCGTCTCGCAGCAAAATTGACAGGCTACAGAATTGAGATAAAACCTGACTCCGTTTCCAAAAAGGAGAAGAAAGAAGATAGGGCAGAAAAGATCACTGAACCCGAAGCTGAGATTAAGGAGCTGGAGAAGGAAAGGGCAGTAGATAGTGATAACGGAAAACCTACTAAATCCAAAAAGGTTTCCCTTAAAAAAGACACCAAAGCAAAGAGTAAGTCAGAATTAAAATCAGGGAATATCTAAATAATTCATGGGACGCAAGATTCGTAAGGAAAATAATTATGGAAAAGAAAAATACTACTCAACGGGAGGAAAGAGCGCCGATTGTTGTAGTGCTTGGTCATGTAGATCATGGCAAGACAACTCTTCTTGATAACATACGACTTACGCAGGTTGCCGCCAAAGAGGAGGGTGGAATAACACAGTCAATAGGAGCTTCGATCGTAACCACAAAAGAAGGCAAAAAAATTACATTTATTGATACTCCGGGTCACGCCGCGTTTTCCAAAATGCGCTCCCGTGGAGCCAATGTAGCCGATATAGCGATTTTAGTAGTTTCAGCCAGTGATGGTGTACAGCCTCAGACTAAGGAGGCACTTGAACGGATAATTGACGCAAAGATACCTTTTATTGTAGCCGCGACAAAAATAGATCTGCCTTCAGCTAATCTTGAGGCAGTGCAGACCCAACTTGAGAAAGAAGGCATTCTTTTTGAGGGCAAGGGAGGAGATATTCCTTTGGTTGGAGTTTCCGGCAAGACCGGAAGGGGAGTTGATCAGCTTCTTGAGGTCATAATGCTTGTCGCAGAGTTGAATGATATTAAAGGGGATCCCCAATCTTCTTTAGAGGCAGTTGTCATCGAAGTTGGTAAAGATAGACGTGGTCCGACCGCCACGGTTGTAGTTAGAAACGGTACCCTGTCAGTCGGAGAAGAAATTATCACAGAAACGGCAAAATTAAAAATCCGTGGACTTTTTGACAATAACGAGAAATCCGTCCGAAGTGTTAGACCGGGAGAACCTGCACAAATACTTGGTTTTAAGGCAACTCCGCCGGTTGGGAGTAGAATTTGGAGCGTTGACCAAAAAACACTTACCCCACAGATTTCTGAGCCTAAAAAGCTTCTTGACTTGTCTGTCTCAGAGGAACAATTTGCAATATGTTTGAAAACCCAAAATGCAGGGAGTCTTGAAGCAATTCAATCCAACCTTCCGGAGTCAGTAGTAGTTATCTCTTCGGGGGTAGGAGACGTAACTGAGTCTGATATTTTTTTAGCAAAAGCATCTTCCGCGCTTATCTTTGCCTTTGAGTCAAAAGTGCCACACCAAGTTAAAAAATTAGCGGGAATGGAAGGGGTGGACATCGAGAGTTTTGGCGTAATTTATGAGCTTTTTGACAGGCTGGATGAAATAACTAAAAAGCACAAGGTTGAAATTTTAGGCAAAGCTGAAATATTAGCTGTCTTTCCTTATGATCAGATAAAGGTTGCAGGGTGTAAGGTTCTGCAGGGAAAAATTACAAAAAAGGACACACTCCTACTCACTCGTGGCGGTAAAGAAGTAGGGAGCGTTTCTACCTTGTCTTTAAAGAGGGGAAGAAGTGATATTGAGGAAGCAAAACAGGGTGAGGAGTGTGGGGTTTTATTTACACCCCAGCTTGATTTCAAGGTTGGAGATGTTATACTATCGGTGCCTAAACGGTAACAAGTGACAAGTAATACGTGACAAGTTAACTCATTTATGTAGTTTAGCTTGTATTTATTAACCTGTTACTTATAACATAACTTATTTCATGGAACATTCTTTCAAAAATATTATTGACCAGTCAAAATCTATTCTTATCTTACTTCCAACAAAACCTTTTTTTGATCAGGTTGCAGCCGGACTTTCGTTATATTTAACTCTAAGAGGAGAGAAAGATATTCAGATTTCCTCCCCCGCTCCGATGACGGTTGAATTTAATCGACTTATAGGAGTTAACAGAATCTCTCAGGAATTGGGCAACAAAAATCTAGTCATAAGGTTTACTGATTACCGGGCAAGTGATATAGAAAGAGTGTCCTATGATATCGAAAATAGTCAATTCAGACTTACTGTTATCCCAAAACAAAGAGTGGTTCCCCCAACAAAAGAGCAGGTTGAACTTGCGTACTCCGGCGTCTCGGCCGACACGGTTATTATTATTGGTGGGGCGAATGAATCCCACTTTCCCGCAATTAGTGAGAAAAGTTTGTCAGGAGCAAATATTCTGCACATCGGGACTAGGGATATTTCTTTATCTTCTAATAAAAGTTACGTATCATTTTCAAGGCCCGCTTCTTCGGTTTCGGAAGTTGTAGCCAGTCTGATAAGAGAAAGCGATTTAAAATTAGATGAGGATGTTGCGACGAATCTTCTCATGGGGATAGAGGAAGCAAGTACTAATTTTACTGACTCAAGCGTTACCGCCGATACGTTTTCATTAGTTTCGGAGCTTATGCATAAGGGTGGTAAAAGGTTCAGTTCCCAGGCGATTCCTAGGGTTGGCGATTTTCCTCCTGGAGCGATCCCTGGACAGGTGCTAAAGCCTTCCCAAGCATTTGTACAAACTCCTCCGCGAATTCAACCTGGGAACCCTCCTAAAATAATTCAAAATCAGACAGTGTCTGATACGGAGGAGATAAAAGAGGAGCCTCCCAAGGACTGGCTTACTGCCCCTAAGGTTTATAAGGGCACATCAATTAGTTAAGAAGGTCAAGTTTCGTGCCTGGAATTTACATTTTGAATTTTAAGCTGACTCGTGTTATTATTCACAAGGTGTGCTACCAGGTTTTTCCAAGACTTGCCCGGAATTACTTAGTTACACATGACGAGAAATGGCACTAGCAAAAGAAGAAAAGCAATCTATTATTAAGAAGTTTGCAAGAGAAAAAAGTGATACTGGTTCTCCGGAAGTACAAATTGCACTCCTTTCGGCCCAAGTCGATAAACTTGCAGCTCATCTTAAGGAACACAAAAAAGACGTTCACTCACGTCGGGGTCTTTTGTCAATGATCGCAAAAAGAAGGAGACTACTGAATTATCTCAAAGGTCGCGACGAGGCGCGATATACTAATTTAGCAAAAGAACTTGGATTAGAAAAATAGATATAATACAAATCTACGAATGTATCCGAATGCTACGAATAGCTACGAATCATTCATCATAAAGAAAAGATCTGCAATTAATGAAGAAGATAGAAAAAAGTATAGAACTAGGGGGTAGAAAGTTAACTCTTTCAACAGGTGATCTTGCCACACAGGCTGATGGAGTAGTACTAGCAACTTACGGAGAGACGGTAGTTCTTGCAACTGTGGTTGCACAGCCTTTGATGGGTGATTTGGGATACTTTCCTTTATCTGTCGAATACCAAGAAAAACTTTACGCTGGAGGCAGGATTAAGGGTAGTCGGTGGGTAAAACGCGAAGGCCGGCCAACTGATGAGGAAATACTTTCGGGAAGGCTCATAGATAGGTCAATCCGTCCTCTTTTTCCTAAAGACTATTCCAAAGAAGAAGTTCAAGTGATACTGACTGTTTTATCTGTAGATATGGTAAATCCCCCTGATATTGTGGCGGCCGTCGCGACTAGTGCGGCTATTTCAATCTCCCGAATTCCATGGAATGGACCATTAGGAGTTATAAGGGTTGGTTGGAAAGAGGGGAAACCAATAACAAATCCGACAGAGGAAGAACTTAGCACCTCTGAAATGGATCTTATTGTTTCGGCTACAGAAAGCGCAATTGTGATGATTGAGGCGGGTGCCAAACAGGTTTCTGAAGACGCTATTTTAAAAGCAGTTACTCACGCTCAAAAAGAGGCCGTTAAGG
>CAZVJU010000025.1:0-15218 GCA_964627195.1 uncultured Gammaproteobacteria bacterium
ATGATTCAATTCATCCACGTATAAGCAAAGCTTGGCACCGCTTCGCGTTGTAAAGCCGTGGACTTCTTGAATTAGCTTAAAGTGGTTAGTTTTCGGATCAATTGGGAATAATGTCATTAATTTGTAACTTGTCTATCAGTTTAGAAAATTTTTGGGTGTTATCAATTGCTTCTTGAGCCACTTTTCTTGCGGATTTTATCAATTCTGTGTCAGTCCAGGATGCAATTTTAAGCTCAGGAAATCCGTGCTGTTTTAAGCCGAATATTTCACCAGGACCCCTTAACCTAAGATCCAGCTCAGCTAGTTCAAACCCAGACGTAGTTTTAGTTAGGGCAGAAAGCCGTGTTTTTACAGTGCGTGATCTGCTATCCGTAAAAATTAAGCAATATGACTTTTTCTCACCTCTTCCAATACGCCCCCGTAACTGATGAAGTTGTGCCAAACCGAATCTCTCACCAGCTTCGATAACCATAATGGTCGCGTTCGGAACATCAATTCCAACTTCTACAACCGGAGTTGAAACTAAAATGTCGATGTCGCCTTTTTTGAATGCATCCAAAACCTCGTTTTTCACTTTGGCGCTTTGGCGCCCATGAAGGAGCCCGAGGATTAGCCCGGAAAAGATTTCTTTCAACTTATCAAATTCGGCTGTGGCTGCTTTTACTTGTTTCATAGTTTCAACTTCGGATTCCTCGATAAGGGGACAGATAATGAATGCCTGGATGCCAGATTTTTGTATCTGTTCTTTAATCCAGAGGTAGGCCCCCTCTCTTTTCTTCTGCGGAACCAACCATGTAATTATTGGTTTTCTGCCCTTCGGAAGTTCGTCCAAAGTTGATAAATCTAAATCTCCGTAAATAGTTAATGCGACGGTTCTCGGAATAGGAGTTGCGGTCATAGTCAGAATGTGGGGTGCTTTTACTCCCTTACTAGTTTTTTTAACGAGATGGGCTCTTTGTTCGACTCCGAAGCGGTGTTGTTCATCAATTACGACGAGTGCTACATTATCAAATTTAACTTTTTTGTGAATTAGTGCATGTGTTCCGACAAAAATATCAGTTTTGCCCACATCTTTTTTAACCCCGGCTGAGGTAACCAGACTTACTCGAACTTTATACTTGGCAAAGATTTTACCCAATGTGTCAAAATGTTGTTGGGCCAAAATTTGAGTAGGTGCCATGACGATAGTTTGATATCCGTTGACAAATGTCGCAAAGGCCCCGGCCGCTGCGACGACCGTTTTACCGCTGCCGACGTCTCCTTCGAGAAGCCTATTCATCGGCGAGTTTTTTGTTAGGTCTGAAGAAATTTCCTTAATTGACCTAGTTTGTGAGGAAGTTAACTCAAAAGGCAAAGATGTTATAAATTCATTAAGTTCACTACCGACTTGAAGAGTGTGGGACACTTTGTGTTTTCCCCACTCACTTTTTCGAAAAAGGCTTTTTAATTGATGGAAAAGAAGCTCATCAAAAGCTAGGCGCTTTTTTGCTTCTTCTGCCTCGGTAAGTTCACTTGGAAAATGAACACTTTTAATTGCCTTGGGAAAGCGCATTAAAGAAAGGTTTACGAGAGTGTCACTGGGTAAAAATTCTACGAAGTCAGATGCATATGCTTTTAGCACATAAAAGATCCTTCCCCGTATCCATTTTGAAGAAACGCCGAATGTTTCAGGATAAACGGGTACCAGACAACCGGTATGAATTGTTGGGCTTCCGTTTTGGATATTTTCGTATTCCGGGGAAATCAAAGTTTTTTTTCGATCAAACCAATCGCATTTGCCGGAAAATGAATACCACTCCCCTGCCTTTATGGTATTTGTAAGATAGCGCTGATTAAACCAAATGATCTGCATCTGGCCGGTTGTATCCTCCAGGAATGCTTCCTGAATTTTCTTGCCGTTTCGTGTATAAATATTTTTCATAGAGATAACTTTACCTTTGACAGTAATCACTTCCCCGATCTGAACTCTTGTAATATTTGAAACTATTCTGAAGTCTTTATAACGGTGAGGGACGTGATGTAGTAAATCAGAAATTGTTTCTATACCCAACTTGTCAAGACGATGTATATAAACAGGGCCGACTAGGGGCAAGCTCCTTATTGTGTCACTGAGTTTCATGTTTTCTTCTCAATGATATCACTATTTTTTACTGCGGTTATTGTCTAAAAAGTAATGGGGATAAAAGAGGCAAAAATGTTGTTAGTAAAAGTCCGAGGGATGAAATGACCAAAATAACAATGAAAAGTGCCCTTTTTTTATCTTTAACAAGTTTAAATTTCATATATATATTATATTATTAATTTAAATTTGAATCTTAATTTTGATTTTCAAATCTTAGCAATTTTGATGAACTTTTTTTTCCCGATTTTTACTACTTCCCCGCCTTGTAATTCGTAGGTTGGGTTCTCCACAGTTTGCCCGTTAACTTCAATAGCTTTTTGTAAGAGTAGTCTTTTAGCTTCCGATTTGCTTCCAATAACTTTGGATATTGCATCAACCAAAACCTCGTTTGCAGCAATTTCCACTGTCTCTAACTCTTGAGGTAATTCCCCACCTTGAATGGTGTTCTCAAAATATTTCAAAGCTTTCTCGGCCTCGTCTTTAGTATGTAGTTGACCTACGATTGTCGTTGCAAGTTCTTTTTTGGCGTCCAAAGGGTGGAGTGTTCCCTCTTTCAACTTGTTATCTACCTCGGCAATCCTTTCCTCCGGGATATCTGTTACGTAGCGCATATAGCTAATGATTTGGTTGTCGATAAGTGCCAATATTTTTGCAAACATATCGTTCGGTGAGTCGTTAAGCCAAATGCAATTCCCGGAAGACTTACTCATTTGTTTGCCATCGGTTCCCATAATCATTGGTGTTGTTAAAACGTATTTGTCTTTATTCTTCATTTTTTTCATTAGTTCCCGGCCGATAAGCATGTTAAATTCCTGGTCTGTTCCGCCGATTTCCAAATCAACATCCATAGCCACAGAATCATACCCCTGCAAAAGCGGGTACATGGTTTCGTGATACCAAACAGTATCTCCGCTATCCAACCTTTTTTGGAACATCTCCCGTTTAAAAAGCTGGACTGCTGATATATTCGAAGCAATATGAATTAAGTCTTCCAATTTAAGCTCACGCAGCCAATCTCCGTTTTTCAGAATTTTTACTTTATTCCAATCAACCAGTGCTGATACCTGGTCACGCCAACCTTGAATATTTTCTTCAACTTCTTCCGGTGTAATAAGTTTTCTGCCGGTGTCTCTTTGCGATGGGTCACCTACCAAAACAGTTCCGGTACCGAATAAAAAAATTACTTCATGGCCTGCATTTGCAAAGTCCATAAGTTTTCTTATTCCGACACTGTGGCCTAGATGCAAACGCCCGCCGGTTGCATCAAATCCCTGATAGAGTTTGATTTTCCGAACCCCCATCAATCTTTTTAGTCCTTCCTTATCTGGGAGAACCTTCTCGACCCGTCTTTCTAGTATTTCGTCAATTGCATCCATAGTTAGATTATACAGTTTAGATTTTAGTTTTTGTAATTACATTCTTTCAACAATTAAAAAACTTGTGTAATTTTCCTTGGCATCTTGGAGGTTATCCTCAACAACCTTTAGGTCATATATTTGGGCGAGAATTTTACTTCCCATTGTTGCAATGTTTTTTGCCAATTTTTTCTCGGATAATCTTTTAGCAACTAAGGCATGATCGACCAATTTTCCTCTGCCCGACATCTGTTCTAGATTTGGGTATTTTTCCATGAGAGTTTTTTTGCACTGAGCAAAGACCTGCGGATGCGACATAATAGTCGTTACTTTACTAACATCTGCGTCACTTCTTATCATTAAAGCATGGACAATTTTTATTGCAAACTCTTCTAGTATTTTGAATTTATATTTGGCCATCGCTTGAATACTTTCCCCGACTATTCCACCCACCGAATTATGTATCGCAAATTGGCCGCGATCTATTTTTCCTTCATAAAGCGCGCTTAAAACCCCCTCCGTTGTATATAGATATTTAATTGTGTATTTGTTAGTTTCGGATCTAGCTAAAAAATAATGTATGGCTTCTTCATTAAAACTGCCGCGTCCGCCTTGGATGCCATAGGTAATAAACTTTGAATTTATTTGTTTTGGTAACAATTTATTGTAAAGTTCATCGTACTTTTCTCCCAATTTGATGCGCATCCTTTTTGTGTATGGATTGTAATGCTGAAGGTTTGTAAAAAGTTGCCAGGTATCGTTGCAAGTCTGCTCTTTAACTTCCAAAAGTTTTTTTGTTCCAAGTGAGTCAATCTGGGTAGGTTTAAGGCCGTACGAGTTAAGAAGCCGACCGATAAAATGAGTAAGACCTTGAGAGTTAGCTGCTGACCTGTCGTGTTCTCTAGCTGACATTTCGATGACCTTGAGTTTTTTACTTTCGAAAAACTTTTTCCAAAATAAGTAATTGGTTTCGTCTGCCATGAATTTATCCATAATCATAGGTAATTCAACAAAGCCATCTTTACTGCTATCCGGCCCGAACATCGGATGGGTAAGTATTGCTTGAGTTTGAGCACCTTTCAAATATTTCTCAAATACTTCTGCTGGATGCATTTTTACCGATAAAACATCTATTAGTAGGTGGTATCTTTGAAAATATTTTTTATGACTTCTGATTACCTCCTCAAATGCGTCAATCGGCACAGCATAAAAGATAACATCACTTTTATAGATTTCTTTTAGATCTTTCGCTAATGGTGTATTTTTTGTCAATTCGGTGTGGTCATATGAAATCTCGTTAATATCGTAAAGCACAACAGCAAAATCATCTTTAAGAAGACGATATAGTGTTTTTCCAAACCTGCCAAAACCGACAATACTAATTCTTTTCATTATTTAGAAATAGTCGTTAATTTTATCAATATTGGCACAAATACTCACTCTAACATACCTTTCTCCGTTTTTACCGAATGCGGTTCCGGGAGTAAAGAGTATATTTTTTTCTTTGAGAAGCCGCCTACAAAATTCCTCAGAATTTTTAACTCTTTTCGGAATCTTTGCCCAAAGATACAAACTACCCTTAGGCAATGAAAAAGTAAGTCCTAAACTTTTTAAATGCTTGGCAATTATATCCCTTCTCTTTTTATAACTTTGGATCATTCCTTCATGCCATTTTTGATCAAAATTAGTTAAAGCAAAAGCACCCAACTTCTGAAGTGGTATAGATAGACCTGAATCCATTTGCGACTTTACTTTGGCTAAGACTGCAATAATCTCTTTATTTCCTACAATCCACCCCATACGAAAACCAGCAAATGAAAATGTTTTGGAAAAGGAACCGATTTCTACTGCCACTTCTCTTGCATCCTTAATCTCTAAAATACTTGGTGCTACAAAACCATCAAATGTTATTTCCGAATAGGCATTATCGTAAACAAGGGCGAGGTTATATTTTCTACAAAAGGTAACTATTCCTTTAAGTTCTTCTAATGTGGCTGTTTGTCCGGTAGGATTTGAGGGAAAGTTAACCCAAATGAATTTTGTTTTCTCTGAGAATTTCTCCTCTAATTCTAGTAGGTCAATTTTAAAATTGTTTTTTTCAACAAGATTGTAATAGACGGGTTTTGCGCCAATCATAAGTGCAGGAGAAGTGAAAGCTGGATAACCGGGATCGGGAACTAAAACTTCATCGCCTTCATCTAATAATGCAAGTGGTAGGTGTGTTATTCCATCTTTCGCTCCAAGTAATGGTTGTAACTCTTCCTTTTCAATATGAACGTTAAAACGGTTTTTATACCACTTAATTAGGGAGTTAGATAATTCCGTTATTGCTCCATATCCGGGGTATAAATGAGCATCCTTTTCCTGAATAAATTCTTGGAATTTTTTGATATATTTTCCGTTAGTTGGAACATCGGGTATTCCGGGACCGAGATTTAAAACCTTTCGCCCGGTTTTGTCTTCAACTTCTTTTACCTCTTTTGCGAGTTTTGAAAATACATATTCCGGAACTTTTGCAATTCTGTTTGATAATATTGGATGTTTCATAATTCTTAAACTTTCTTTTGTTCAAGTAGACTGTACTTATGCATCAACGTAAACATTCCCCCTATGAGACTTTCATTAACTTTAAGTTTTTTTGCAACTTGTTTCCGGGTTTTTATCACATACCTCCACCGTTTTTTATCTAACGGTTTTAAGTTATTAGACTTTTTTAGTCGGCCTACTTCTTTTACAACTTTCATACGCTTGGCAATAACCTCCACAAGCTTCTTATCAAGCAGGTCAATCTCTCTTCGTAGTTGTTCTAAATCCTTTAAATTTTTCATAACTTGATAAATTAACTTTGGCCTTGACCCTCTGTTAGTTGTTCTCCCCCGCTTCCAGTCTTTGGCAAGTCATAATCAAGTGATGGGTCGTTTGATCTGAAGCCAATTACATTACCCCCATCATCTAAAATATCTTCTATTTTAATATCTGGTTGATCGGATTTTGGTTCCGATCCTCGATCAATTTCCATAATGAGTCACCTCCTTTGAGTAACTTTGTATCAACTTGTCGAAACTTTTCCATGTTAGTTGTTGTTTAGCGTCGGTTAGTGCACTCTTTGGATTATGATGTACTTCGACAATTAGTCCGTCAAAGTTATATTTTTCCGCTTCTTTTGTTATTTTAATTACGTTTTCTACCGACCCTCCAGTATGCGAAGGGTCAAATATCATAGGTAACATGAATTTTTCTTTTATCCTCATGGCCATTCCAAAGTCAGGAGGATTCCTAAATCCTTTTGGGTTATTACCGTTTGGAATAAAACCACGGTGACAAAGAATTATTTGCTTTTCTGAAATTCGACTTGACAAAACATGCTCGACAATTCCCTCCCAATGGTCTTCGCTTGGCCAAGGTTGATTCTTAACCATTAAGAATACCCGGCTTTCTCCCTTTACCGCTTTTGCAATGTCACGCTGGATGTGGTGGTTTTGGTTTCGGGCACCGATCCATAGAAGTAGTTTAGTTTGAGGATTTGCAATTAGGACACTTTCCATTACTAGTTCTGCTTGGCTTGGTAGCAATACTTCTGTAGCAGGATTTATGCCCGAAAGCGCTCCTTGTATTAAGTACTTAATTCCCTTTTCTCCTAGTCCTTCGAAACCCGGCCTTGTTCTTGGTTTCCATAGAGACATACGCATGAAATTCAAACTCCTGATTTTTGCATTTTCTATCGAGGTCTTTATTTGTGTTTGTGATTCGACGGCACAAGGTCCTGCGATTAATATATTTTTCCTTTTCATAAAGATTCTAAATTTGCGTTAAGTACCGATTCCAAATTTATATTTTTCTGTACAGCAGATTTACTGAAATCGGCTATTTCATTTTTTGTCGGTATAGCTGAGCCATTTCCGAAACGGGTGCATTGCAATCCTGCGACTAGGTTAGCAAATTCAACGCAGTGACTAAGATTCCAGTTATTGAGTAGTCCCCAAGCAAAACCGCCGCGAAAGATATCGCCGGCACCCAAAGGATCGACTGCTTTGATATCGTAAGCAGGATGGAGATTGAATTTTCCCTGATCGTAAATAATACTTCCTGAAACTCCGGCTGTTATAATCACCGGTTTCTGATACGAAGAATATAATTTTTGTATACCCTTTTTTATGTTACTTCCTTCCGATAACTGTTTGACACTTTCAATGGGGATAATCAGGTGTTCTAAGTGATGAAAGGTAGACAGAATGGTCTCTGAAACCTCTGTTGAGGGATCAAATATTATCGGCGTAGATCTACGTTTTTTTTGGATGACTTCTTGGAGCGCAAAAGGTTCGTGCCTATCCATGACGATAATATCCGCTTCTTTAATAAAGTCTTCGGCAATATTTCTGACAGGATCGTAGTGTACTCTGTCGTGAATGATAGTTCTGGAAAAACCACCTGTATTTACTAAAACCACATTAGTTTTTGTGCTCTTCTGAAAATATGGAATAAGACGTACGCGTTCTTTCCGCATTTTTTTTCTTATTGACGCTGCAAATTTGTCTTTGCCTAGAGGAGTAATTAAAGTGCATTTTGCCCCCAGTCGCGATAACAAAGTTAACGCGGTAGTCACCGGTCCTCCGAACGAAAACTCAACCCGTGTAGGTTCAACTTTTGCTCCTTCAGAAGGATATTCCGGCAGTATATAAATTTTATCAAGTACGACTTGTCCGATTCCTAGAACTTTCATATGCATAAGCAGAGCTTGGCCGAGCTAGACTCGGTAAGCGGAGCTTGTGGCTTTGCCATAAAAAAAATTTGTGGCTTTGCCATAAAAAAACCTCCTTATTTCTAGGAGGTTGGTTTGTAAAATTAGTTTCTTTTTCTTTTAAAGGAAATACAACCCGCCTCCTAGGTTAGGAGGTAAAGTAGTATCTAAAAAACCATCGGGTCGTTTTCATTTTGAGTATTTTAACTTTATCTTTACAGGGTTGTCAATACCGCTTATGTGAACTAGTAAATGTTCCTACCACCCTAAGGGTGGTTTAGGTTTGCACCCGACGTTATTTTAATAGATTGTATCTCAATTTATTCGATAATTGCCTTCTTTATAAGATTGAGTTTTCTTTGGTAATCGACTTGGTTCTCTACGAACTTTTGATACTTCCTAGTTGAACCCAATATCTTTAATAATAATTGTGTATTAATAAGATCCCGCTGCGAATTTCCTGTATAGAATGGATATGAGGTCCAAGGATATTTAGGTAAATTTTCCATTTCGATTAGATAGGAAGTTACTGGATTAAGATGTATGTAGCGAGAAACGTGCACGAAGATTTCATCACTTTCAATCCACTTTGCTTTGAATGGATTTTTAAATACACTGCCGCCACGATCATTTTTCTTGTTGTAATATTTTGCAAACGCGTTTTGAAAGTTTGATATGAATGACTTCAGGCCGTCTTTAGCTAACTGTTTTAAAAGTATATGAAAATGATCTGGCATAAGTGAGAAAGCATATATTTCTACAAAGGGTTTTTGTTTTTTGATATTTTCTAGATACTCTTTTCTATTTTCACTTGAAAGATCCTTATAATGAGAAAACTTAATATTTTGAGGAAATCGATAAAAGTATATTAAATCCAAAGCTCTTTGCAGTTCTTTGTAACCAATGAGTATTTCTAGACTTCCAACTGAACGATTGTAAATGTGGTATATTTCGCCTTCTGAAAAAATAACCTTTCTTTTGTTTGCCATTGCTTGTCTATCAATTTATATAGGTCCGAAGGAAAAGTAAAGTGTGTGAACGTATTCCACCCTAAGAGTAGTTTAGGTTTGCACCCTTCGTTTTTAATGTTTTTCTGAACTAGGCTTTCTGTTGAGGTAATTTTTAAGGTGTTGAATTATTTAGGGTGTGAATTAGTTCAGCGATTTTTGGTACAATTGATAATTAGGTGTATGGCACGCTGGAAAAATATCAGAAGAAAAAGGCGCAGGTCAAGCCGTTGGGCATATCAATCAGAGTCGGTTGATAGTAGTAGAAAGCTGGTCAAAATGGCTAAACTTGCTTTCTTTGGGGTAATCCTTCTTTTTTTAGGTTTTTTTGTATTATTACCTTTATTTGCTTCTAATCTTCCCTCACCGGAGACGGTGGTGCGTCGTGAGGGTTTCGCAACAAAAATTCTGGACAGAAATGGGAAAGCGCTTTATGACATTTTTGCCGATCGGAGGAGATCCCCTGTCGAATTAAAGGATGTGCCCCAGGATTTGCGTGACGCTACAGTTGCCATCGAAGATAAAAATTTTTATAAGCACCAGGGGTTTGATCCTGTGGGGATGCTTAGGGGCTTTTCTAGAATATTTACCAGGGGTTATGCTCAAGGCGGATCGACTTTAACTCAGCAGCTTGTCAAAAATGTCTTATTAACTCCCGAGAGGACGATATGGCGAAAGGTAAAAGAATTTGTACTTGCAATCCAAATTGAGAGGAAATATTCAAAAGACGACATATTACAGATGTATTTGAATGAGGCTCCGTATGGCGGAACAGCATGGGGAGTTGAGGTCGCAGCAGAAACCTATTTTGGCAAAAATGTGAAGGATCTCAGTTTGGTCGAGTCTGCAATTTTGGCAGGTTTTCCTCAGAGGCCAAGCGTATATTCTCCCTACTCACCAGAGCCGAAAGCCTATGTTGAGAGAACGACCCAAGTACTCCGGCGTATGCGTGAAGATAAATATATAGCAGAGGACGAAGAAGAGAGCGCACTTACTGATTTGGACAATATTACTTTTCAGGAAAGAGGCGCAGGTTTTAAGGCACCGCATTTTGTACAATACGTCCAAAAAACATTGGAAGATCGCTACGGTGAACAGGTAGTCGAGCAGGGAGGGTTACGCGTAACAACTACACTTGATCTTGAATTACAGGAAAAGGCAGAAGAGATTGTTAGTGAGGAAATAGAGAAAGTAAAAAATCTGCACATAACAAATGGTGCCGCGGTCATTCTTAATCCACAAACCGGCGAAATTCTTGCCATGGTCGGTTCAAGAGGATATGATGATCCCGATATTGACGGTCAAGTGAATGTAAGCACCGCCCTTAATCAACCAGGGTCAGCGATAAAGCCGATTACCTATGTAACTGCCTTTATGAAAGGCTATACCCCCTCAACGCTTTTGATGGATACCCCAACGGAGTTCCCCGGTGGGATTGGTCAGCCGCCATATACACCGGAAAATTATGACGGTAAGTTTAGAGGGCCGATTCAGGTACGCTACGCTCTCGGGAATTCGATTAATATTCCTGCCGTAAAAATGCTTGCGATGATCGGTATTAAGGATACTTTACAAACTGCTTATGATCTTGGCATTAGTACACTCGAGCCCAGTAGTGATACTCTCAAAAGAGTTGGTCTCTCCCTTACTCTGGGTGGCGGAGACGTAAGGCTTTTAGAGCTAAGTAGTGCTTATGCTGCTTTTATGAACGGTGGATTTAGAGTTGATGCCACTGCGATCCTGAAAGTGGAAGATGCTGATGGTAAGGTTTTAGAAGAAGTTCATCCCGATAAAGTTAGACGGGTGCTTACTCCCGAGCAGGCATATCTTATTGCGGATATACTCTCCGATAACGACGCCAGGAAAGATGTTTTTGGCGTAAATTCTCAATTGGTTATTCCAGGCAGAGTGGTTGCAGTAAAAACCGGAACGACTAACGACAGGCGTGACAATTGGACTCTTGGCGGTAATACTCAGGGGTTAGTAGGAGTATGGGTAGGTAATAATGATAATTCGGAAATGAAAGAGGTTGCTTCAGGTGTAACAGGTGCCTCACCTATTTGGCGAAGACTGATCATGCAGACGCTCAATGCCAAACCGAATATCGGTTTTGAAGTTCCGGGAGGAATTGTTACCAAAGCAGTCGATAGCATATCAGGCTACGAAGCGCACGATGGTTTTCCGTCGCGAATTGAAAAGTTTATTGTGGGAAGAGAAGCCAGAGCAGATACGCTTCACGTTAAGCTGAAAGTGTGTAAGTCGGACGGCAAGTTAGCCTCCCCGAGCGATGTAGCAGCTGGCAATTATGAGGAAAAAGAATTTTTTGTATTTAAGGAGAATGATCCGGCGAGCAGTGATGGGGTTAATAGGTGGCAACTAGGTATTGATGAGTGGCTGGCAGGGCAAACTGACTCGAAATATCACCCGCCGACGGGTTACTGCGGTTCCGGAAATCCGGTAAATGTTGAATTTACCAATCCGCATGATCGGGATTCAAATCTGCCGAATAAATTTAGCGTAAAGGTTCGGGCAGATTCAACTGAGGATATAGTTCAGATGGAGCTGGAAGTAGATGGGGCAAAAGTTCGGACTTTTACAAAGCCGCCTTACGAGCAGGATATCGATTTATCCGATGGAGTACATACTCTTCGGGCTAAAGCGAAAGATTCGAAAGATCGCGAGTCGGATAGGGTAATTACAATCGGAGTTAATGTTGCCTGGGATTATTCACCCAGTTTGTCGCCAACGTCGACACCATAAGAATGCTTTAGGACTTCTGTGAGATGCCGTATTTTTCTTTAAGGCCTGTGAGAATTTTAGTGCGGATGTTTTCCACCTCTTTGTTGTCAAGAGTTTTTTGCGGATCTTGATAAAGAATTCTAATTGTGTAGGAATCCTTATACAATTCCTTCAGCTCGACGGATGTAATAGTACTGTCAGAAGATTTTACAGATTCCAAAACCTCGCCTATTTTAGTCCGCTCAGGAACTATAAGGGTTAAATCCTCTATTTGCGCAGGATATTTTGGAAGCGGTTGATATTTTCTAAATTCTTTATGGTATTTTCTTAAGGTTTTGATATCGAATTCATAGTATATACATTGATTTTCCTCAAGGGTTCCAAACTTTCCGACAACGATGGTGCCTATTTTTATGGTTATCCGTTGAGAGGGCAAATATCCTTGGTAGTCTTCAGGAGTAAATACTGCGGGAATGTTTAGTTTTTCCAATAGGGTTTCGATCATCCCCTTAGCTTCCCTCCATGAAAACCCCGAAAAAATACCGGCTAACATTAATCTTTCTTCCGGTAATTCTCGGCTCTGGGGGACATAAATATTTGCCATTTCAAAAAGGTGAAATGAGTTCTGATTTCCTTTATTCATTATTGCTGCACCGACAAGGGAAGGGTTTAGGTCTACTCGTAAGTACTCAGAATCCTTGCCAAGTGGATTTTTGATTTTGAGTGCCTTTTTCCCTGCTACGTCTTTTTGTGAAACTAACGATAACGTATAAATTTCTGTTCCTCCGAGAGCAGCCAAATTTTCCCTTAGTTCCTTTTCAAACGGAAACGAAGAAGTATCCTCTGTTTCCGGGATTTGTCCACCCATGAGCATGCTTGGTAAATTGTGGTATCCGTATATGCGTGCAATTTCTTCGACAATATCTTCAGGAATGGTTATATCCTTGTTTCTGAATGAGGGAACTTTTACATGTATTGTATCTCCCGACCACCGAGGTTCGAATTCTAACGACTGTAAAATTGACGTAACTTTTCCCTTTTCAATAGCGATACCGAGTCTTTTCTCAATAAACTCTAACGTTGTTATGACCTCATGGCTTTTTGTTTTAGAAACATAGTTATCATGTATGGGGCTTACAACGTGAGCCGAGGCAATTTCTTTCGAAAGTTCTATTGCTCGTAAAATTGCCGTCATGCCTAACTCGGGATCCACACCTTTTTCATTCAATGTTGCAGCGTACGTTCTGATTGCTAATGACATTGAACTTTTTCGAATCCTGGCAGGATCGTTGTTGTCTATAAACAAAAGGACTCTTTTCGTGTCCTTCGAAACAACACTGTTTTTCGTACCTATTATTCCCGAGAGGTCAATAATTTCACCCCTGGTACTTTCGAAGATAATGTCGCCGCCCTGAAGGGAATATTTTTTGTCATCTAAACTGACAATTTTTTCACCTTTTTTGGACTCACGTATGATAAGGGTAGCATCAGGAATTTTATCGTAGTCAAATGCGTGCATTGGGTGTCCAACTTCAAGCATCACATAGTTTGTTATGTCAACGATGCTATTGAGTGATCGGACGCCGGAATTTTCTAAACGACTTTTCATCCGGGGAGGTGATATCCAATTTTTAATATCATCTATCACTACTCCTGTTGTTCTATATACCAAATTTTTATCCGGTCGTATGGTGAGAGGAAGCGATTGTTTAGACACCTCGGGAGTTTTGGGTTGTAATTTCTTAAGATTTGCTTTTATCCCAAATTGTGGCAGGATTACGGAAGCTTCCCTGGCTATTCCATAGACCGAGGCAGTATCAATACGGTTTGTAGTAATTTCTATGTGGTAAATGTAGGTTTTACCTGCCTTTTCAATTCGTTCCACAGAAGGACCACACAATGATAGGTACTTCCCTATTTGACCGGGTGTCGCGGGAGTATCTAAGAATTCCCTTAGCCACTCATCAGGAATTAAAATATCCATATATTTTTTTCTTTTTCAGACTTTCTTTAGATAAAAGAAAGTCTGAATACGTCAGAATTGAGTCAGAAATCTCAAATCAGAACTATAGAGTAAACGTAAGTCGGGAATTTTTAGGCCGGATCTCATCATAAGTACCCGTTCAACCCCCCAACCAAACGCAAACCCGGAATATTCCTTTGGGTTAATCCCGCCGTTTCTTAAGACAGTGGGGTGAACCATCCCGGCTCCACCAAGTTCAAGCCAGCCCTCTTTACAAACTTTACATCCTTTTCCTTCACAGATATCGCATGTTATGTCTACTTCAAACGAGGGTTCTGTAAACTGAAAGTGGTAAGGTCGCAGTCTGGTCTTTCTGTTTTTCCCAAAATAGTTTTTTGCGAAGTAGTCGATCGTCCCTTTTAAGTGAACAATAGAAATGTCCTTATTTACGACCAATCCCTCAAACTGGTGGAACATCGGATAATGACTTGCATCAGATTGACGACGGTAACATTTGGCAATATTTACCATTCTGATCGGTGGGAGTTTTACCCTTTTCATTTCTCGTACTTGGCCCGATGATGTATGGGGAGTAAGAACCATTTGACCGTATTGGGGGTGTGGAGGCTCATCTATAAAAAATGTTTCCCATTCATCTCTCGCAGGATGATCTTTCGGCATGTTTAAAGACTCAAAGGCGAACCAGTCCCACTCTACTTCAGGATAGCGTACTCTTACAAAACCGATTTTTTCAAAAACAGATGCGATTTCGTATATAGCTTCTGTTATAAGGTGAATATGGCCCACTGCAGGTTTTATGCCGGGTATTGTCGGATCAAACCACTCGCGGACATATTCTTTGAGCTGGTTTTTTTGAGACGCCAGCGTTTTAAGCGTTTAATGAAGCTTGCAATTTTCCCGTTTCTTCCGAGAAACTGTATCCGAAGGTTTTCCAAATCATCCGTGTCTTTTGATTCGGTAATTTGCGCTATGGCTTGATTTTTAGTATTTAGAATTTCCTCACGCACGTTGAAGCTATTTTACCTCTTGGAGAATTTTTGCGAAAGTATCAGGATCTGAAACGGCTATATCTGCCAAAATTTTTCGGTCAAGCTCAATATTTTTCTTTTTTAATAGGGATATAAATTTACTGTAGGACATCTCGTGCTCACGGGTAGCCGCATTTACTCTTTTTATCCAAAGGCTTCTTAAGTCTCTTTTTCTTAACTTTCGCCCGACGTAAGCATACTGGCCTGCGTGTAAAAGCGCCTCTTTTGCACTCTTTACTCGGCGG
>CAZVJU010000025.1:15228-15601 GCA_964627195.1 uncultured Gammaproteobacteria bacterium
TAAAACCTCTTGCTGCCTTTTTAATTTCATGATGTCGCCTTCTTGCGATTGATTTTGTTCTTGCCATACTTAATTCTGACTTTCTTTTAGAGCAAGCTCACGCCGGCTTGCCGCTTGCGTCTCGAGCTTACGCTCTCGTCGTAAGAAAGTCAGACAAAGAAAATATTTCAACACAAAAATAAATTACCAATTACTTACCTAACGCTTTTTTGATCTTCCTTGCGTGAACTTTCTTTGTCGCTACAATCCTACTCAAACGTCTTTTTCTTTTAGAACTTTTCTTAACGTTTAAGTGAGCGCGAAAACCCTGTCTGCGCAAAACTTTACCATTTTTGGTAATCCTGAAACGTTTTGTTATCGATTTTCGTGTTTT
>CAZVJU010000026.1:0-15550 GCA_964627195.1 uncultured Gammaproteobacteria bacterium
CATCCTGCGCTGCAAGCAGCGAGGTATTCGCTGGTTCTAGAATAAGTTATAATATCTCAGCTATAACTTCGCCTCCGAGGCGCTTTTTCAAAGCACCTCTTGAGGACATAACCCCGCGAGGTGTCGAAATAATAAGGATAGATGGTTCTTTCCTTGCTTCTAACTCACTTACCTTTATATATATTCTTAAACCAGGTTTTGAAACCAACCTGACCTTGGTTAAAAGTGGCTCTTTTTTCCTAAAAGCAAGTTGTACGGTTAACATTTCCTTATCGCTTCCCATCTCTTCAACATACCTTTCCTCCATCAGAGTCTTGGCAACAGCTTTTATAAGATTTGTACTCGGAACTGTGACAATTTTTTTGCCCGCCAAACCTGCATTTTTGAGACGGGTAAGAAAATCACCCACCGGATAATTTCCTGTAATACTCTGAACACTTTTAACTTTCTTCTCTTTTTGCGTATCTTTTATTTTTTGCATTTTATTTTTTCTTTGTCTAACTTTCTTTTTCTGACTTTGTATGTGTTCGTTTCTTTGCCGTCCTTTCTTTCATAAAGAAAGGACGAGTTGATTTACCAGCTTGCCTTTCTGACTCCCGGAATTTCACCTTTGTGGGCAAGTTCTCGAAAACAAAGTCGACAAAGCCCAAATTTTCTCATATAAGCCCTGTTCCTTCCGCAAAGACGACATCTGTTTCTATAACGGATTTTATATTTTAGTTTTTTAGTTTCTCGTACAACTTTTGCTGTTCTAGCCATAAAGCCCCTTTCAGTCGCAGAACAAAATGCAAAGCCCAAAGAACATAGATTAACTTTTCTCCTTTGCTCTTTGCTCTTTGCTCTCTACGCTAATTTTCTCAAACGGCATTCCCAATAATTCAAGTAACCTTTTTGATTTTTCAGTGTCTTTGGTATCTGTCACTATAGTTATTTCAAGACCCCTAGCTTGTGTCTTTGCAAGGTCGATCTCCGGAAATACGTTGTGTTCACTTATCCCCAAAGTGTAGTTACCGTATTTATCAAAACTGACTAGGCTAACACCCCTAAAATCCCGTAAGCGGGGAAGACTGATAGAAAAAAGTTTGTCTAAAAAAGAATACATTCTCTTTCCTCTCAAAGTTACTTTTAAACCCACTGGCATACCCCGTCGAATTCCAAAACTTGCCACTGAGATAGATGCAGCCCTTACTGACGGAATTTGGCCGGTGATTGCTGCAAAGTCTTTCTTAATCTGCTCAAAGCCGGTTTTATCTCGTGCTGCTTCACCGACCCCGGAATTTACTATAACCTTGGTTATTTTAGGAACAGCCAATAAATTGGCAATCCCAAATTCATTTGAGAGCGTTTCCCTAACACTAGTTTCGTATTTCTCTTTTAGTCGATTCATAGGTCCTATAGGACACATAAGACGTATAAGTCTTATTTCTTTTTAGTATTTATTTCCCCTCCGCACTTTCTACAAATTCTTACTTTTTCGTCTCTAACAACTTTAAAACCCGCTCTTGTTAGTTTGGAACATTTTGGACAAACAATCGCCAACTTCGAAAAGGCAATAGGTCGTGGTATCTCGTATATTCCCCCCTTTCGTCCAGGAACATTTTTAACATGTTTTTTATATATATTTATTCCCGGAACTACCGCTTTTCCTTCTTTTACTAAAATTCGCTCAATGACACCATCCCTTCCCTTGTCCTTCCCTGATGTTATTTTTATTTTGTCTCCGACTTTGAACTTTAACATATTAGGTAAAAGGTAAATGTTAAAAGGATTTAATTTGTTTTCTTTTACCTTTCAACTTTCACCTGTCAAACTACCTCTCTTGCTAACGATGCGATTTTGGTATAGCCTTTTTCTTTCACTTCACGAGCAATCGGCCCTAAGACACGGGTACCGCGTGGCATACCTTGCTTATCAATTACCACTCCTGCATTATCATCAAAACGCACATAACTTCCGTCGCTTCTTTTTACTTCTTTTTTTGTACGGACAACAAGGACTTGCACTTTTTCCCGATCCGACACAACTCCGTTAGGATCGGCCCCATTCACAACTGCTCTTACTATCTGACCAACTGTTGCCGTTCTTCCTACTTTAGTAGAAATACCAATTACTTTAAGCTTTTTGGCTCCAGTATTATCTGCCGGTTTTAAAACAGTTCCTAATTGAATCATAACCTTAATCTAACTTTCTTTTCTAAAGAAAGTTAGGCAATGAAAAAAACTATGCCCTACCTCCAGATGGCTTTTTTGATATTGAATTTAGTATCTCACTAATTTTCCACTTTTTGGTTTTACTGTATGGTTTACTTGCAACAAAATGAACCGCTTGACCAGCTTTGGCACCAATCTCATCGTGGACTTGATATTTCTTATTTCTTTTAACCCGCTTTTTATATATCGGATCAACCACTACCCGTTCAACACTCACCGTTGCGGTTTTTTCCATCTTCTTTGATATAACTTTTCCTGTAAATATTTTCATCTGTTATTTCTTGGCCATTTCTTTCTGATCTTTTTCTAATATCTCTTTCTCTCTTTTTACCGTCAGGACTTGGGCTAAATCATGGGCCAAGTTCTTAATTTTTTTCAAGTTTTTTTCTTTAGATACCGAAATATCTACCTTTGTTTTTACCAAATCAAGACGCATTTTACTTACTAATTTTGTCAATTCTTCGGATGATTTTGATCTAAAAGTTTGTAACTCTTTTTTCTTCATAGCTTTTTATACTGCTTGCCTTAAGCCTCGCCTTCACGACTTATTATTCTTGTTTTAAACGGTAACTTCGCACCTGCTTTGGCAAATGCCAACTTGACAACCTCTTCACCAATTCCGGTAACTTCATAAATAATTTTTCCGGGCCTCACTACAGCCACATACCTATCGATCTCTCCCTTCCCTCCACCCATGCGCTGTCCGGCGGGTCTCGAGGTCACGGGTTTATCAGGAAAGACTCGTATCCACATTCTACCTCCTTTTTTAAGACTATGGGTGACCGCCCGTCTACCAGCCTCAATTTGTTTAGCGGACAGCCAAGCGCATTCTAATGCTTTTAAGCCATAATCACCAAAAGCTAAAACCGAACCTCGGGTTGCTTTTCCTCTTCTTCTTCCTCTAAAATCTTTCCGGTATTTTCTGCGTTTGGGCTCGAGCATTTTTTTTGCCTGACTTTCTTTTTTCAAAAGAAAGTCAAAAAGGGTTATTCCTCTTCAGGTTTCTTATGAATATACACTTTCACTCCGACATAGCCTCTTTTCAAAAGAGCGGGAACCTGAGCGTAATCGATATTTTCTCGTAACGTCTGGGTAGGAACAGATCCTTGATGAAATTTTTCTCTTCGTGAAATTTCTGCTCCTCCAATTCTCCCGGCAAGAACAACTTTTACTCCGAGAGCCCCGGATTGCATAACCCTCTCCATTGTCTTTGCTATCACCCTTCTATGGGGAATTCTTCTTTCCAGCTCCGTAACTATCCGAGCTGCAATCAGATACGCTGATAGTTCAGGATTCTTCACTTCGTTTACCTGAAGGTCAACCTTTACATCTGTTATCTTCTTTCCTCGAACTTGTCGAAGGATTTCAAGAATAAACTTTTTCAAGTCTTCGAGGCCGGTTCCACCTCGTCCGATCACAACTCCCGGGCGAGAAACAACCAAAGTAATCTGTATACTTTTGGGCAACCTCTCTATCTCAACTCTTGTTATGCCACCAAGTTTCAATCTTTCCATAAGGGCCTTTCGTACCGTAATGTCTTCTAAAAGGTAATCTTTATAATGTGCATCGTCCGAAAACCACCGAGACTTCCACGGCAAAAATGTACCTACCCTAAAACCGATTGGATTAACTTTTTGTCCCATACTTTAGTTAAATCAAAAATTAAATATCAAAATGCAAAAAGACATATTAAAAATAAAAATATTATTACTGCTTTATTCTTTCTGCCTTTTTACTTTGTGTATTTGATATTTGATTTTTAATATTTGATTTTTCTGATTCGGATCTATTAATCACTTTATTTTCAGGTTTGACTTCTTTATCACCTTTAGCTGTAAGTACTACCCTAATATGACTCATCCTTTTCTTATACGGCTTTGCGCGTCCCCGTGCCCCAGCTCGAAATCGTTTTAAACGGGGTCCCTCGTTTATTTGAATTTCTTTAAAAGATAGCGTTTCTTCATTCAGACCTCTCTGTCTTGCATTTGCTACAGCGCTTCTTACTACCTTTTCTAAAGATTTGGCAGATCTTTTACCCGCAAAAGGTAACCTCTCTACTGCCTCAGAAGGCGAAAGCTTTTTAATCAAAGCCACTACCTCCCGCAGCTTTTTAGGCGAAGCCAAAACAAATTTTTGTGTTGCTATTATATCCATAAATTACGTCTTTTCTAAAAGCCGCTTGACAACCTGACCATGACCTCTGAATGTTCTTGTGGGGGCAAATTCTCCAAGCCTGTGGCCAACCATATCTTCCGTAACAAACACATCAATAAAAACCCTGCCATTATGGACCTTAAAATATTTGCCAACAAATTCGGGAGGTACCTGGCTATCACGCATCCAGGTTTTTATGGGATTTCCTTTATCTCCCATTCCCGCCCTTACCTTTTTGATAAGGCGCTCATCTACATAAGGTCCTTTTTTTGAACTACGGCTCATGTTAAGTATTTTTTCTTTGTCTGACTTTCTTTCCTAAAGAAAGTCAGAGTAAGGTTATCCTACGTGCGGCCCTTTCTTTCTCGGCTTCACAATTAACTTGTTCGAATATTTTTTATGTTTTCTTGTTTTTCCAACGGCAGGCTTGCCGTAAGGAGTTTTAGGGTACTTCATACCAATTCCGCTTCGACCCTCTCCCCCTCCGTGAGGATGGGCTGCCGGGTGCATCGCAATACCCCGGACACTAGGCCGAATCCCCATATGTCTTTTCGCACCGGCTTTACCAAGGTTTCTTGTCCGTATCTCAATATTCCCGACTTGGCCTATTGTAGCCCAACATCTAGGATTAAATCTTCGCGTTTCACCAGAAGAGATTCTGACAAGAACGTAGTTTTCTTCCTTTCCCAATACTTGTGCAGTTCCTCCGGCTGACTTAACAATTTGTCCTCCTTTTCCCGGAGTTATCTCTATATTGTGAATCTGAGTACCCGCTGGAAGATTTTGAAGAGGAAGGGCGTTTCCTATCTCCAAAGGCGCAGACTCCGAGGCTATAACTTTATCGCCTTCCTTTAAGCCACTAGGTGCAAGGATGTGGCGTCTATCTCCGTCTTGATATTTTACCATAGCAATCTTTGAGTTTCTATTCGGATCATAAAGGATTGATTCAATCACTCCCCAGACATCCTTCTTTTCGCGCTTAAAATCAATTTCCCGCAAAAATCTCTTCTGCCTGCCGCCTTGATGCCGGACAGAAATATGACCCTTTGCATCTCTGCCTGATTTTTTTGATAAAAGTGTCAATAGCTGTCTCATAAACGTACTCTAACTTTCTTTTAGAGCAAGCTCACGCTTAGCTTGCAGCTTGCGTCTCGAACTTACGCTCTCGTCGTAAGACTAGCTTAAGACTTCGTCAAAAGAAAGTTAGACAAAGGAAAACTCATTTTTGCTTCTTCTTAGTCTCAAATAAATCTATTTTTTCCTTGTCTCTCAAAGTAACAATCGCTTTTTTTCCCGGCAAAATCACCCGTTTTCTTCCGGAACTTGTTCTTTTTTTCTCTCCTGGCTCCTTTAGGGTTCTTACTTTCGTGACATGGACATCAAATATTTCCCCGATCAGCTTCTTAATTTGGTATTTAGTCAAATTTCTGTCGACCCGAAAACTATACTTCCCGCTTTCGGCAAGTTTGGTAGTTTTTTCTGTGAGTATCGGTTCAAGTTTTGTCATTTCTTAGCCCCCTTTTTTACTTTCCTAATTTTTTTTGTTTGACTTGTCTTACTTTCTTTTTTAGTTTTTATCGGTAACTCTTTCTTCACTTGTAAAACCTCTTTTTGAGATTGTTTTACTTTCCCTTGCGAATCGATCTTTTCTGTAAACGCTTCTTGGTCAATTATAATTACCCCTCCCAGATACACGCTCTCGGCATTAAGATTTCTGAAAGGCATAACTTCCAAATTCGCGATGTTTCTTGCAATTTTAGCAACTTTTCTATTCTTCTCTGAAAGGACTAAAGTATAACGGAAATTGTTAGCCGAATTTTCCATATCCGGATTTATAGTCTTAATGAGATGTGCTATTTCTTTTGTCTTTGTAAAATTACTAACCGCTTCAATTGCAATCAGATTTCCCTCTTTCGCTTTTAACGTCAGGGCTACTCTAAAAGCCTTCCTACGCATTTTGGCCGGAAGCGAAAGAACTCTCTTTATACCTTTAGGGCCGTGGGCAATACCTCCCCCGACGAAAATAGGTGCATTTCTTGCTCCATGGCGAGCGGATCCTGTTCCCTTCTGGCGATATATCTTTCTAGTTGAGCCGGTTACAACACCGCGAGTTTTCACCTTTGACAGGCCGGGGTGCTTTCTATCCCCATAAACACGGATTGCCTGGGCCAAAAGCGGCAAATTTTCTTCTGCCGTTAGACCCGATGGAAGGCTCGTTGTACCCTTTTTCACTCCTTTTGCTGAATAAACAGTTATTTTAACCATAATTAGTCTTCTTTCTCTTTTGTCGCAGTTTTGTCAGAGCTCTCTTTGCTTTCAGACTTCTCACTAGTTTCCTCTTCTACCTGCTGGACTTCCACTTGTGGAGTCTCTTCAACCAACTCTTCAAGTTTCCCCTCGGCAATCTTTTTTATAATTACAAGGCCCCCCGGAATGCCCGGAATCGGGCCGGAAACAGCAAGCATGTTTTTACCTTTATCAACATCAACAACAAAGATATTTTTAATCGTAACTCTGTCTGACCCCATTCGACCGGCCATATGCTTGCCCTTCCAGATTCTGCCAGGAGTGGTTCCCTGGCCGATCGCACCCGGAGCCCGTTCCCGATCAGATTGACCATGAGTCCTCGGACCACCAGCAAAATGCCATCGCTTAACCACCCCTGCAAACCCTTTACCCTTTGAGATTCCGGAAACTGCGACCACATCGCCCTTTTTAAAAATGTCGGTGATAGTTACAACGTCTCCGACTTTAAATTCCGGCTCTTTATCTAATCTAACTTCCCTTAAAAATCTTGGTGTCTTATTTTGTGCTTTGTCCTTTGCGCTTTGTGCTTCTAAAGCTTTCCTGAGGTGCCCTTGAAGAGGTTTTGAAGTATTCTTGAGGTTTCTGGTTCCAAATCCAAGCTGAACTGCCCAGTAGCCGTCGTGCTCTTTAGTCTTAATCTGGGTGACAGTACAGGGACCGACTTCAATCCATGTAACGGGAATCCTCGTTCCTTCGACAAAGGTCTGACTCATGTTTTGTTTTGATCCTAAAAGAGTTCGTAACATAATGAACTGCATTGCAGTAAAGTTACAAGGTATTCTCGAACATAATAAATACACAAAAAAGAGCGCCAGTAGCGCCCTTACCTAACAGGCTCCCTAGCAAACTTAACCGTGGCTATGTGTGACGAACCACCTCCACTATGGAGGCAATTATACAAAAATAATGCTAGGTTCGCAAGCATGAACCTATCTGAACCCAAATTCCACCATACCATTACCATACCATGATGGTATGGTGTTCTGATGGTGATGGTTATATTAAGTTGATGCTAAAGTTACAATCCCATCATTATTTTGGTATTTTGAAGCACTTTGGAGGCTACACTTTCAACGTCGGGTCTTGTAACAACCGTCTTTCCAAGTAATCGAGCTACTCCACTGTATGGAATCTGGAAAACAATATCTGGATGGTTTGATGTTCTTTGATATTGCTCACCCAACAATCTAACAATTCCTCCAATTTCAGTATCACTTCGAGGGGTAGACATATCTACAAGCTCCATGTGCAAATCCACACCACTTCTAAGATCATCCCTACCTAAACTTAAATGTACTATCCGAGCTTCATTCCAAAGTCCTGGTATTGTTCGTTGCCAATCGGCAAGTAGACTGAATTCACCATCTTTATTCGGCCGCCGTAGTTGAAAGGGGTCTAAACACAATCCACCATCAAAGCCTATTTTTTCTGCTCTCGGAGCGATATCCCTTACCTTCGTAACTCCCAAATCCTCAAAACTATCAGGCGTAACAATAAGTACTCTATTCTTTAAACCTTGAGTACCCTTAAGCTGATGAGAATCTTGTAAAAGTATGGGTATTTCTGGACTGCGATTTTGGAGAACTCTTAATGAAGCGTTTGAGGCTGTTATATGAGGATACATAAGAAATGCGCCCAAATAGAGTTTTGCCCTTACCGGATCTTTGAGTATTGCCGACAACATCCCGGTTACATACCTTTCACTTCTGAAAGACTGACCTCCCGCTTTTGCAACCGAAATTTCTTCGTCTGTTAAAATACCTGAAAGAATCTGATGCTGAATCCTGCGAGTTGGGGCCACCTCAAGACCATCTAGTCCTGAATTTTGGGCAACCACAAGATGGTCCTGGTAGGTAAACCGAAGACTTTGAACGCCTCCGACACCCGTAAGATTATGGGTAGAAGCCAGAAAATTTGGATTGTCGGCTGTCATTGGTCATTATTTTACTCCTGTAGTCAAAATTTCTCGCTATAATGGTCTTCTTCAAAAAGTTTTATACATCCGTCAAATTCTTTAATTAATTGAACTTGGTGACGGAATCCTTTTTCGTTTTCAAAAGGATTCGCAACATAGTCATACAATCTGTCTTCATCTACCCACTCAAATTTACCTTCTTTATTTCCCTTTAATTCACCTTTCGGATTCTCAACGAGGCACATAAACATAAACTTATCCTCGACCAGTTCTTTTGTCCTTTTGTCAAAAACTCTAAAATGTTTTATTGCAATAACTTTAGACTTGAGACAGTCTAGGTTTGTTTCTTCCTTCAATTCTCTTTTGACCGCTTCCGTAAGGTTCTCTCCATATCTTACTTTTCCCGATAAATACCCTTGGCATCCGTAAAAAGGCTGTTTGAGTCTCGTGTAAATCAAAAACTGCTTTTTGTTTTTAACTATTCTTGTGCAAGCAATCCAAGCCGAAATTTTTGCTTGTAGTTTGAGTTGATTCTCCCCCTCATCGATTCTATTCGCATATTCTTTTCCTTTTGGGGTTAACAAGTACTTCCCATTCTCCTTTCTGACCAAGCCCATTTCAGTTAGTTGATTTAGATGAAACTGGAATTGATTATTTTCCATCTTTTTATCTGGCTTTATTTGACTGTAACGAAGAGATATAGAAAAAAGAAGTTTTTCCAAGATTTTCAGCTGAATTTCGTGCAATTGTCGCATTAGTTTGGATTGTATGAAGGAAAACCAAAAAAATCCAGTCAATCCAACTTGACCTTTATTAAACAATTGACAATATGTACATATCGTAATATATTATAAACATGAATACAGTTTCTGTAACTGAATTTAGAAATAACTTGTCTGAATATTTAAAACTTGCAAAATATAAAGGAGAGTCTATAAATATTTTCGACGAAAAAAGCAAGAAAACCGTAGCTAGACTTACACCTCCCGAGAAAGAAGATGGGTGGGATGAGTATATGGAGTTACTGGAATCTTCTTACGGTATGCTTCCTAAAATTGAGGATAAAGGAAGAAAAGCTTTAAGAAAAGCCGATCGTAACACAATGCTCAAAAGACTTAAAAAATGAACAAAGTTGTTCTTGACTCCGATATTATTATCGACTTCTTTAAAGGTAAGAAAAAGCATCTAAAATATCTCTCTAATAAAGTAAAGGATAAAGAGATTCAAGTTTTAATTCCCACTGTAGTTTATGTAGAAGTAATGGTAGGATACGAGTTCGAAAACTCTCAAAAAATAAAAAGAGCAGAAAGTATTCTATCAAAGTTCCCATCTATTGACTTAACAGAAGAAATAGCTGATCTTGCGGCTAAAATCGGACGGGAGAATAAAATCGCTAATATCGGGACCGTCGATTTGGTCATCGCTGCAACGGCGTTAAACCTAAATGCCGATGTTGCAACTGAAAATACTAAACATTTTAAGCTCGTTCCAAAGCTTAAATTATTCGCTCTCGAAAAATGAAAACAATTATTCTAGCGTCAAGTTCACCGAGAAGAAAAGAAATTCTGGAAAAAACCGGGTTACCTTTTATTATCGATCCGAGTAACTCCGACGAGGATATGACCCAAAATTTAGAGCCAAAAGACCTTGCAAAAGCACTTTCATTGGCTAAAGCGAAAGATGTTGCCAAACGTCACAAAAATGCGATTGTGATTGGCGCTGATTCTATCATTACTCTTAACGGTAAAGTTTTAGGAAAACCCCACACAGAAGAGAGAGCAATAGAAATGCTGACAGAATTAAGTGGTAGCATACACTCAGCCATAACAGGCTATACGATAATTGACACCGACTCAGGAAAAATCGTATCTGATGCAGTTGAAACCAAAATATATTTCCGAAAATTAACACAAGACGAGATCAAAAATTACGTCGCAACGGGGAAACCACTCGATAAAGCAGGAGCATACGCGATTCAAGGAAAAGGAGCATTGTTTGTAGAGAAAATTGAAGGAGATTATTACAACATTATGGGTTTACCACTCAGTGCAGTAGTTGAAAAATTGAAAGAATTTAAGCTACAAAAAGACTATTGATATCAATCCTAGTAATGGCTAGAATACTTATACAGTATGACTGAAGAAGCAAAAGATAATTTAATCACTGATCCGGCGATTGCCCACTCAGAGGCAAAAGTACTACAAAACCAAGTCACTCCAACGGTCAAAAACGCAGTAACTGGGACAGCAGAAGGTGATCCACAGCTAAAAAGTAAAATTGCACCCTTAAGGGAAACTGGCTATTTGGAATTAGGTGCCCAAAGATTAGCAGAACTTAAAGCTAAACACCCTGACTTTTATGATGCACTCATGGCCAGACAAGAGGCAATTGACAGTCTAACTGAAACCATGCAGCCGGCCCATACAGAAATCTGGGAAGGTAGAGGTCTTATGACACCTGGAGTTGCAAAACGAAGAGCCGATACTGTTCCACAGACGGATAGAGAAAAAGCCCGTGAATCTGCTTTGCGCAATGCAGTGAGCACAATTGACTTTATTGCTCAAACAGTAGACAGGGAAAGAGAGAAAGCAAGCAAAAGTCGTGGCCATCTTTCTGAAGATCCCATTGAAACTTACGATAGAGTAAATCGTGTTATAAGAAAAGAAATTGAAGACGGTCATACTCTACATGAACACCGAATTGAAGCAAGACAAATTGGAGCGCTCACAGAGGGTGTTTGGGCAACTTTGAACGTAATAGACGAAGGGAGGAAGTTGGGCCCGGATTTCAGCCTCGATATTAGTGCTGCTCTTCGTAAGCAATCCGATTACGACAAGGCAGTTGCAACAAAAGCCCAGAAACCTTGAGTTATCATAATCCCCTCAACTCCGAAACAATAAATTCATCAAGTTCGCCATCGAGGAATGCCTGGTAGAAAATATTGACGGAGATTATTTCAACATTATCGGTCTACCACTATCCATTTTAGTCGAAAGATTGAAGGAATTTGGAGTTACTGTTTTGTAGACGAAAGCCAGTTACATTTTGATCTCGATGCTGACTCCTGCTGGGAGATCTAAGTTGGAGAGGGAGTCAATTGTTCTGCCTGTGGGCTCGAGAATGTCAACTAATCTTTTATGAACCAAAACCTCAAAATGTTCCTGGGCGTTTTTAATACCTCGGGAAGTTGCAGGAATAACAGGAATTAAAGTTCTTTTGGTTGGGAGAGGAATGGGGCCTTTTATTTTTGCGCCTGTTGCCATGGCAGTATCGATAATTTTAAGCACTGCTTCATCGATCACTCGGTGATCGTAGCTTTTTAGCTTTACTCTGAGTCTTCCTCCTGCCATAAGCTCCTAGTTAAGGTACAAAAAACCCCGATTGTTATCGGGGTGTACTATTAAAAAAACTAAGCAATAATCTTAGTTATTACTCCGGCTCCGACTGTCTGTCCACCTTCGCGGATTGCAAATCGCAAACCTTCTTCACTTGCTACGGGCTGAATAAGCTTAACTTTCATCTTTGCGGAATCTCCGGGCATAACCATTTCAATGCCTTCGGGAAGAGTAACTTCGCCTGTAACATCAGCAGTTCGTATATAAAACTGCGGTTTGTAGCCTGTGAAGAAAGGAGTATGCCGTCCGCCCTCCTCTTTGCTAAGAATATATACTTCTGCCTCAAACTCGGTGTGAGGAGTAACTGAACCCGGTTTGGCTAAGACCTCTCCGCGTTCAACCTCGTCCTTTTCAACTCCGCGCAGAAGTACTCCGACATTGTCTCCTGCCTGAGTTTCATCAAGAGTTTTTCTGAACATTTCAAGCCCAGTTACAACAATCTTTTTGGTTTCTTTTAATCCGACTCGTTCTACTTCTTCGTTAAGTTTGAGGCTACCGCGCTCGACACGCCCAGTGGCAACAGTTCCGCGGCCTTTGATGGAAAAAACATCCTCTACCGGCATAAGGAATGGTTTATCTGTCTCACGTTTCGGCTCGGGGATAAAGTCATCTACTGCCTTTACAAGTTCAAGAATTTGCCTCTCTGCTTCAGCATCGCCTTCTAGGGCTTTGAGTGCTGAAACTTTGATTATTGGAGTTTCGTCTCCCGGATATTGATATTTCTTGAGTAAGTCCCGAATGTCTGCCTCAACCAACTCTATAATTTCCGGATCGTCAACTGCATCAATTTTATTTAATGCAACTACAAGTGCCGGAACATTTACCTGTCGGGCTAAAATAATGTGCTCTCGTGTCTGAGGCATAGGCCCGTCAGGAGCGGAAACAACCAAAATAGCGCCGTCCATCTGAGCGGCACCAGTGATCATGTTCTTGATGTAATCTGCGTGTCCCGGAGCATCGATGTGAGCATAGTGACGTTTGTCTGTTTCGTACTCGACATGAGTAATATTTATTGTAACTCCCCTCTCTTTCTCTTCAGGAGCGTTATCAATTTCATCAAATTTGTAAGCTTTAGTTTTGTTTCCTGGTTGTTTGGATAAAACAGTAGTAATCGCTGAAGTTAATGTAGTTTTACCATGGTCAACATGACCAATGGTTCCCACATTAATGTGGGGCTTTGTCCTCTCAAATTTTTGTTTTGTATCTCCTGCCATATTTTAAGTCTTTTAAAATCTGTGAACAGTGATTAGTATATCAATCTCTTTACAAAGAAACAAGGGCAACTTGCCCTTATTAGGCTGAATTATACTTGAGGCTATTCAAGCCTGTCAATAATCACTTTTTTATGACCTATGAAACCCTGTTGTGGTTTTTTGTGCAATCAAGTTGGCTGCTACATTTGCCGGAACTTCTTCGTAATGGCTTGGCTCCATATAAAAGCTTGCACGCCCCTGTGTAAGAGATCGAAGTTTAGTCGCATACCCAGGAACTTCTGCTAGGGGCACAAGTCCGAGTATTACTGTCATATTTCCTCTTTTTTCTGTTCCTTGAATCTGGGCCCGTTTACTGGATAAATCCCCGATAACATCGCCCATAGATTCATCCGGAGTCGTAACCTCAATTTTCATTATCGGCTCGAGTAGAATCATATCTGCTTTCTTTGCTGCTTCTTCTACAGCCAAAGATCCGGCAATCTTGAAAGCAATTTCAGAAGAATCAACATCATGATAACTTCCGTCATACACAACCACTTTCATATCTGTCATCGGAAACCCTGCCAAAATACCGTTTTCCAGCTTTTCGCGGACGCCTTTTTCAATTGCGGGAACAAATTCGGAAGGAATCGAAGCGCCTTTGATTTCGGATTTCCATTCATAGCCTTCACCGCGACCCTTGGGTTCAACACGCAGGAAACAATGCCCGTACTGTCCCCGGCCGCCGGTTTGACGAATATATCTACCCTCTCCCTGGGCAATCTTTTTAATCGTTTCTTTATAAGCAACTTGCGGCACCCCCGTTTTTGCATCAACATTAAATTCCCTTTTCATCCGATCAACTAAAATCTCAAGCTGCAACTCACCCATACCTGAAATTATCGTTTGCCCTGTTTCGTGATTGGCTTTAATTTTGAAAGTCGGATCCTCATCGGAAAGTTTTTGAAGTGCAAGTCCCATTTTTTCCTGATCGGATTTGGTAGCCGGCTCAATTGCTAAGGATATAACAGGCTCGGGAAAACTTATTGATTCCAGCAAAATTGGATGATTGGGGTGAGAAAGAGAATTACCGGTTGTAGTTTCCCTTATACCAACCGCGGCAACAATTTCTCCCGCGAAAGCCCGGTCTACCAACTCTCTCTGATCTGCGTGAAGTAAAACCAGCTTGCCTATTCTTTCCTGCTTTTGCTTGGAAACATTGTAAATAACTTCTCCTGCTTTGACAGTCCCTGAATATACCCTCATATACACAAGTCTCCCTACATGTGGATCAGTAACCACTTTAAAGGCCAAGGCTGAAAAAGGAACATCATTTTTCGGTTCTCTAAGCTCTTTTTCATTAGTCTTTGGATTTACCCCTTCAATCGCCGGAAGATCGATAGGAGAAGGTAGATATTCTACAACCGCGTCAAGAAGTAGCTGTACTGTGGCAGTTCTATTATCCCCTCCAAGGATTGGGAAAAATTTCACCGCAATAACGCCGCGTCTTATTGCCCTTTTTATATCAGCTTCGGATAAATCCTTGCCTTCGAGATATTTGGAGAGAGTTTCATCATCAAATTCGGCGACTTTCTCAATAAGTACATCCCGGTACTTTTTCGCTTCAGAGAGAAGCTCTGCCGGTATTTCTTCCTCAGTTAGTTTATTATCCTCAGTTGCCTTATACGTAAAAGCTTTCATTTTAATTAGATCGATAACTCCAGTTAGATCATGCTCCAAACCGATTGGAATTTGAACCGGGGCGGCATCTGCTCCCAAACGGTCTTTGATTGAGGCAATTGAACCCTCAAAATCAGCTCCGATAAGATTGAGTTTATTTAAAATACAAATTCGTGGAACATGATATCTGTCTGCCTGTCGCCAGACAGTCTCAGATTGGGATTCAACTCCGGTCCTGCCGTCAAAAACCATAACCGCTCCGTCCAAAACCCGCAAAGACCGCTCAACTTCGGCCGTAAAGTCAATGTGGCCTGGGGTATCGATAATATTCACCCTATAATGGCCGTTGGGAATAGCCGACCCTGTTTGCAAATCCCAAAATGTGGTAATAGCAGCAGAAACAATAGTAATCCCGCGCTCCCTCTCCTGAGCCATCCAATCAGTCACAGTTGTTCCTTCATCCACAGATCCTTGTTTGTAAGTTTTCCCAGTCTCGAAAAGAATTCGCTCGGTGGTTGTGGTTTTACCGGCATCGATGTGAGCAATAATTCCTATATTTCGAATTTTCTCCAACGGAACATCACGGTCCTTGGTGACCGTCATAACCATCGCCGCTTTTTTCTTTGCAACTTGTGCTGGCATATTTAAAAGATAATTAAGAGATTAAGTTATTAAGTGATTACGTTTAAAACTAAT
>CAZVJU010000027.1:0-13132 GCA_964627195.1 uncultured Gammaproteobacteria bacterium
AAAAGCTTGGTGAATAAATGCTTATATGGTGGTGTTAAGTGGATACCCAGGTTAAGGAAAATACGATTCGTATTGAACTTATTAACAATAAAGACCTTACCGTCGTCGGGACAGGAGTTGTCATCGGAACAAAAAAGAAAAACAACACGACCACACTCCTTGTCGCAACGGGAGCGCACATAATTACCTCCGATTCTTACGAAACAACTAACCCCACTTTTCCTGTTAAGGTTACCATATCCTCCCCTCTTCAACCTGCTACCGAAGCGTTAACCTTTAATGGTGAAGAAAGTATTGGTATTGCAACCCATGAGGATGCAAGATTACTTCCCGGGAAAGATTTTGGCATAATGGCCCTCAAACTGCCACCTGGTGTAAAACCTCCTTTTCAGGGCATAGGCTTTGAACACGTCATTGGTAACCATAACTTTAGCGAAGAATCCAGTTACGCAAGTCTTTTATTTCCTACCGTACATGATGAGAATGGTGTAATAAAAACAGTCGTTTCTGCGGAGCCTGATCTAACTGTCAGCGTTTCCAGTGATATTTGGGGGTTAATCAGTAATGCCACAGGTCTTCATGAAATCCAAAACGAAGATATTTTAAGCCATGGAGGAAGCGGAGGAGGTCTATTTATCAATCAAGCTGACAATCCGGATCTTGTTGGACTCGTGGTCATTATGACCGAAAGCGAACATCAAAGGGCAGGCGTCGCACAAATTCCCAAAAACTGGAAAGAATTAGCAGATGCCGCCTACAACGATTTGTGATTTCCAGGTACATTGGGCACCACAACTACAACAATTTCTCTTTACGGGAAACATTATTACGTACCTCCTTCCTGGGTACATAAGCTGCAGAATCTGGGTTAAAGTAATTGGTAATAAGCTCTACTTTGAAGCAAATGGAGAAGTATTTCATAAAACAAAATTGAGGTTTTAATCACTAGCCGATAGTAACTATCAATACTGGATTTTTGTTTAGTTTTTTAATGGCAAGCAATGCGACAGTTTAGATGTTCAAAAATGCGACAATTCAGAAGTTAACTTACATGGTCACTATTAGAGAGTTTAAAATTAATTTCATTGAAAAAGTTTGTTGAAAGGACATTTGTTGTATTGGTGAACTAATCCACAGGAACAAGTAACTAATCGCTGACGGAAATTTGGAAAGGGTTATTGAATTACTTCAACAAAGATTGAGTTAGTTTTAGCTTTCGTTAACCAAAAGAGT
Source organism: uncultured Gammaproteobacteria bacterium (assembly GCA_964627195.1). Taxonomy (GTDB): domain Bacteria; phylum Patescibacteriota; class Microgenomatia; order UBA8517; family UBA8517; genus CAZVJU01. The sequence goes on from CAZVJU010000027.1 coordinate 1,234, forward strand.
CGTTTCTAAAAAAAATATTGGTAAAAACATTATGCACGTGCATATTAAAATCACACTACTTTAGGTAGTCTTTAAAGAGAACGTAAGCCTTATCCCCCACCCAATCTTCTGATAAAAGGTCGAAAGGAATTTGCGGATCATCCTTCAAAATTGATAGAAATGTAAACAGAAGTTGCTCTTTACTTACGATAGTTTTATTCTTTACATCCTCAATAAAATTTATGTACCTGGAATTTAAACCAGAAAGATTATAAACTTTTTCCATCAATTCTCTCAGATCAAATTCCCCGATTGTTCCGTCGCGACCTAGAGATGAAATAAGAATTAGCTCCTTGTCTAAATTGTGTTTTTCGACAAATTCTTCTATTAATTTTTTGGGGTTATAGGGTGTTACCCAAACGCTATACTGCAAGCTACCACAGACAATTCTTTTTAAATATTCTCTTAAAAGGTTTCTCTGAATATTTCTTTGTCTCGGTAAATCATAGGTAATCAAATAAATTAGTCCGTCCCATATCCTTTTCTCCTCATATGAAGGTAATATTGAATTCAACCTCTTTTTTCCTTCTTTTGTAATTTCAGTGAGAAGAATCTTCTCTTTCACCGCCCCAACCAATCCTCTCCTTTTTAGATAACTTAAGGTGTTTCTAATTGTCTCATAATTAAATTCCGAGAGATCAGTGATTGCTTTTTCTCCCGCTAAACCCGTTTTTGAATACCCTGAAAATGAAGCTTCTAATCCAAAATAGATAGATACAAGCATCATATCTACAGTTTTGGACAAAATGCCTTCACTAAGCCTTTTCACTTTTCTTGAAAGCTCTTTTTTGTCAACCACCATAATTGTAATTTCATAGTGCACGTGCATAGGGAAATTGTCAACAAGACCACGGAAATAGGTGTGGCAAGTTGGGGGAACTTGAAAGCTTTGGTTGATGGAAAGCTGGATAAGCAGCAGAGTTCATAAAAACCTCCCTTGCTAATAACTAACTTCTAGCGTAACCTCACGGTAAAATTATGCTAGAAAGAAAACTAGATATTGTTGACGCTTCAATTGATAATTACCTCTCTCTACATACTGTAGCTAGGCCCGGTCCTACAACTAGATATATTGAAACTGACAGTAAAGCCAAGGAATTGGCTTTCAGATATGGGAAAAGGTGTGAAAGAGTAGCTACAAAAATATGGGGCGACCGAAATGATCCCTTGGATTCAGAACTACTTAAGGTGGGCGAAGAGGTCCGAAGCAGGCTTCAACCAGTATTCAGACAGAAAACCTTTTACAAAGCTGGTGAGATCGAAGAAATCTATCAAGATTTAACTGATCCTCCCGAAGTACTTTTTCTGGGAGACGAAAGGTTGACTCCAAGTTGGGAGCCACTTACAACCCTTTTCAGAATAGCAGACGAGAAATACTCGACTACACTCTTGAAAGACTTTCGAGACCTTGGAGATACAAACAGCAAAGTTCAAAAAAATATTAAATTCCTCATTGAAACAGCCCTTATTCTTGAAAGACTTACCAACGGACCCAACCCTTTTCCAGATGATATTGTCATCCCTAATGTTTGGTTTGGAAAAATTGCACAGTTTGACGGAATTTTAATTAGTCCAGAAAACGTAATCTCTCAGGGGCCTGACATGGATGTCCCTAGATATATCGAGCAAGGAGGACCATACTCTATTCTGGAAGCAAAAGTCGATTTTAGAGACAGGTATATAACGGGAGAAAATAACCCTTTAAATAGACATATTCATCCGAGACATATTAAAGAAATCGCAAGAAAATTTGAAAGACTTATTCTTGCTACCGATGGCCAATTTAGCCTACCCAAGTCTATTGTCTTCGTCTATCTACGCGGAACCCAAGATCATATTATTCACACGTTACCATTAAACCTCGGTCACTAAGTTTCTTTACTACTTACCTAGCGACTGAAGAAGGCTTTTTCTCTCGTAGACTCTGCCAGTACCAATGTTATACTACGGGCAAAATGACTCCAGAAAGAAATTCCGACAACGAGCACTTTGTCCGCTATCCAGATACTCCCGAACGTGAGCAATACAATAAATTCAGCAATCAAATCAAACTGTTAAAAAGAGTTAGAGGGCAAATAATAGAAATAGGTGGTGAACTTACCCAACTCGATACAGACAAAGAAAATTTTTATGTTTACGATCAGGTAACGGCAATACAAATTATCAACGCACGCACCTCGCTAAATGAAGCAATTGCTTATATCGACCGATCGTTATTAGATTTAATTACAGAAAAAGATTTACTTAAGACAACAGTTGTAAAGCAAATTAACTTGCTGCCAGAAGAAGAGGTGGCAATTGAAAAAACGCTTGACCAAATATCGGCGTTTGAAATTGTTTACCCAGAGTGGGACAAAGAGCAAATTATAAAAGCACGCACAGAGTACTATACTCGTATACTTCAGCTTGTACACCAAAACTTTGATTCGCTATCTGACTGTTTTCTATACCAAGAAGAAGCACTAGATGAAGATTATTCCCCGCAACTTTCTCACCTAATCCGTAGTTTAATTGAAGAAAAAGGAATAGAACAAAGAAACATCGGAAGCGATATTAGGTTTCTACTCTCTAAAGAAATCGATACTTTTACAGAAGAACTAAAAAAGTTGATTCCTGAGGAGTTTGATGACGATCTTGACGATGAAAAAGAAGACGAACTGGAAAATGAGTTCATTGCACTGGAAGAAACACTTTGGCAATCTATACCCGATTTAGCCAAGAGAGACGAGCTGCTCACTTTGTGGGAAAAATTAACCGAACAGGAAAAGGAATTTATTGTTAATGATCCTACAGGATTCGAGACCTCTTTAATCCTCCGTCGAAACTTAAGTTTTCAAAATGTATCAGATGGTAAAACACCTGAAGATCTGACACAAGAATTCAATTTACTCGCGAAAGATTTTACAGATGCAGTAATAAGAGCTGGGATGGAAAAATACAACAAGCCAACCCCAGGAACTGAAGAAGAAAATCAAGATCCAAAATGACTGAAAGATTCCTTGAAGAACGCCCCACCATTGAACAGACAATCAACACATTCAGGGTTGCAGCCGATATGTTTCTCGCAGGAAAAGAGCTGGCTTTTCAGAGATTACATACTTATCCATACATCCCTGACAACCAAGAGTTAGCCGAACATATTACGAAGAGTGTTGCAACCGATTTGCATTCGCTTACGGAGTGGCAAAGGTCATTTCTTGCAGCGAATGGTTTTATGCAAACTTATGCACTGTTGGAAAGAAGGGCTGATTACCAAAAAAAATTCATGCTTCACCCTGTCGAGGTAACAGAAAATCTATTAAGCGCTCTTTGGAGATCAACAAACTGGAAAGTAAAACTAGATCCGAATAAGTCTGACTTTGTTTGGAGCTTATTCTCCGTTGCCCTGGTAACAGAAAAGGAAGAGTTTGAAAAAGCTGCAGCCTATTATGTGGGTAAGAATTCTCAAGTTGCCGGATTTGTAAGTTTATTTGCGACGGAGTTAGGACGAATGCCTATTGTTATGAAAAATAAAGATTATAAAAACACCGTTTGGCATGAAGATATTCACACATTTCATCTCGCAATGAGCTATGAGCCTGAAAATATTCAACTATCCCCCTCAACTCCGGAAATTGAACGTGCGGCTCTAGACAAAGACATACAACTTGGAGATCTCGCAATTAACCAATTCCATTTCGAAGAGGTTTTAGAAATGGCCAGACATCAAATGAGACTTGAGTTACCGGCGGCTTTATGGTCAAGAGAAATGCCGGTGGTCGATATTCTGCAAACTACGAAGTACAGGGATTTACAGTTTGCGTTTGACACATTAATCAATTGTATTTATTCTGATGCTGAAGGTTTTTCTGAAGCGGAGCAAATTACCAGACATTTTGACGCCCAAAAGACGTTCTTGGCGGTGGATCTGGAACGAAGAACGTTACTAGAAACCGCAAGACAAGGAATAAAAAACTACACAGGAGCGCAAAATCGGTGGGATTGGACCGCAGCGAGAGCAACAGTGATGCCCCCCGGTTTCAGTACTCATTTTTTCAAAGCAGTTGTTTTAGGAAAGGGTGTAAAATTAGATAACGAACCTACAATTAACTTTTCAAAACCACTTGCAATTACCTTAATAACACATGCCAGTCGCAAAATTCAAAAGGAGTTACCAGAGCAATGTGACCAATTGCCGAAAGAACTTGTCCCGAGATTCTTGGATATAATTGTGGAAATATTTTCCCAGAAAAAATTATTTGAAAGTACTTTAGAACACCACACCATAAATCTTCATGAAGCAAAACAGAAACTAATTCATTACGCAACGAAAATCGTGCCTCAGGGATTTAGAGGAAAAACAGAAAAAGAACTTAATGAAAGACTAATAGTTTAAGAGTCCGACAGAAATCGGTATCTTACAAAAACATCTCTTTCTTGATACCAATCTTGAAAAGTGCTATTTTGGCGGAAATGACTGAATTATCGGGTAAATTTCCCATTGGTGACCCTCTTTACGAGTTGTACTCTCCGGAAAGATTACAGACTTCCCGCTACGACCAATGTGTTGATGCTCTAGGTCAGATGGGCAAGAGAGGCTTTCAGGTCCATCCGGACACGTTTCCTAAGCTAATGCAAATTCAACTCCAGACTCAAATGGCTCTTTTCAGGAATGGACTTACCGGACTTGATACGCCTAAAAACCTTCCATGTATGAATACACTTTTCATACCTCGCGAGCCAATTTTGACTGATAAACCTGTCGTGGTTGAAGTCATGTCGCCGCCAAAAGCAGGTACAACATCCAGTATTAACTATCTCCAAGAAAGGTTTAAACCACCTCTTTTTGTTACGCAAGAGGCTTCACAGCATGCTCATGTAAAAAGGGGGTGGGGCTGGGAAGATTATGCCCGGTATGCTTTACAAGGTTTACGCGTTACTAACTTTCCAAAATATTTCACAGAGAAGGACGAAAGTATTGATTATGAACTTAGTAACCGGATATTAAATGGCCAGCTTTTTAGGGCTATCGATCGGATAAGCCGAGGGGTTCAATTAAATGTTCCCATTGTAGCAGACAGATGGAATATGGACAGCCGTGTTTTCGCACGAGCAAAATTTCTACGGGGTAAAATGTCGCAAGCAGCATTCGAAATGTACGGATCAGTTGACGAAGAAATGACCGCCATGTCTAGATTCCTTTTTCCGAATGTGAATTATGCACTAATTCTCTGCCTGGCACCTCCTTCAACATGTATAAAAAGAAATAACGACAAATACGGCAAAATAACTAACCCTGACTTTCTCCCTACTGTTTATGAACAATACATGTGTTTTCATCTTTTAATGTCAGAGAGCAAAAAACCTTTTCTTTACGCATGTCTGGATTTTTCCTCAGAAGATGAGAGTTTTAACCAAAAACTCTTTGCGCAAACACTCCAAGATATATTTGATTGTTACCATTCAAGTTCGAAAATTAAGGAATAATTTGCTGACAAAAACCCTATAATTTATTAAAATAGTATAATTAACTACTGCTTAACTCTTAATGACAAATAAATCCGCCGGTACCTTTACCGACTCTTTAAGTTCCTTTACTCAATATGAAGCAAGAGAATTAATTCAGATTTGCAAAAATGGCCGACTATACCCATTTTCTGACGTAGAAGCGTACTTCCCGGAAATTACCCATCGAGCAATTGAAATTGCGGGCATGCCATATAGCTTCAAATCAACGTTGATTCTTCACAACACTGTCCAATTGCGCCGCAACAGAATTAAAGCCGACTACATTAAGGAGCGGGTGTCTCTCATAAATAAACGGCTTTTCCCGGCACATTACTCAATCACTCTCGCAAATAAAACCATAGAGGAACTTTTGGCAATGACCAAAGACCAGGTTTACTTGCTGGACAGAGGTACCTACGATCAGATCGCATTTCTTTATACTTACAAAAAATTCGGGTTTATCGATCAACAAACATTCGAGAGTGCAAGTGATTATCTTACACGATTCGGTACAAACAAAATTTCGGGCGTCATAATTTGCCAAAGTAAACCTGAGGATTGTCTTAAACAGGAAGGAGTCAGAAATACACCTGGTTTTGTTATGAATTACGACTTTCTACGCGGGCTTTATGAGTCATATAAAGCTCTTCCAAAATTGATAACAGAAACACGTGCACGGTGCGGACTCGGAACCGAACCCTTTCCGGTTATTTATCTGGAAAGATCTATTTCATGGGATGAGTGCAGTTCGCTCTTTCTTAAATCAACGACAACACTACTGAAATTGAATATGTATAACCTCTAATTATTCAAAAAACTCACTCAAGGCGTCCGTTGGATGAAGTATCCTTGAAAACTACTATCATATACAATATCCTATTTTCTATTGATCTGCTGAGTTAAAGATGCTATTTTGTCGGAAATGGTAAAAATAGATAGAGATTTGGGAGAAAGCAACGATCCTGAACAAGCTTACAAAGAATATGCAGAGTTAGTTCTCCCCTATTTTGGCTGGCCAGAATGGCCTCCAAAAGAATCTCCTAAAACTAGCGACTTGGTACAAAACGCCAGTGAGCATCCTCCCCAAAAAACCTCACCTGCCTCAAACCAGTTTAATAGGACTTGACGGAACTCCACATTCGGGCAAAACAACTTTGTCAGATGTGTTTGCTTTAAACTACAGTGAGAGTTCTAGCCATGCTTTGCAGTTAGTAGACCCGGATAGCTTATATGTCCAAGGAGAGGGTAGGATTATGCATGTTGCAATGAATCTATTAGACCCTAGTTTAGATGATGAAATGCCTTTAGTTCTCGAAAAAGATGATTGGTTCACTCACTTATGGCATCAATTTAATAAGCAACTTTTTTGGGAAAATCAAATCCACAACACAATCTACTCGGCGAAATCCGGCGAAACACGTTTGATACTTGCACAAAGAAGTCCAGTTGACCAGACAGTCTTTTCCTATTCGCTTATTACACACCAAACTGATCTTGATTATTCAATACCACCACAAGATAAAACAATTGCTCAAGAATTATATCTCAAAACAATAATAGGCAGTCAAGCTGCAGTACAGTTTATGGATGCAGTTGTTCTTATCGGAACTGATCAAGGTGTGGCTCAAAAAAGAAGAAAAGAAATGGGTCGTACTTCAAAAGGGATTGCGGACAGCCCCTTTTTCAAGGATCTTTCAGCATGGTATGGCTTTTGGATAGAAAACGTGTGGCCCAAATTGTACAAACTTAATGGTACTGGCCTTCTGGTTCTTGATGGAAACAAACCACTTGAAGAAAACATTGAAACGCTATCGATCTACATTAACAAAAGCAGCCAACAGTGCCTACCGGATATTATTCGCTAAATTCGCTTAAAGCTACAGAAAGTTAGAGGGTTTCACCAGCCGGCCAGATTTTAGTCAGATCGCTGGGTGAAATTTATCTACCCTTATTTTCAAATCATTGAACTCCTTCCTCGAAGGAGTATTGGATAGTTCAGACGTGAGACCTTTAATATCATCTCTAACAAAACCTAATTCTGTTCTAAATTCCTTTCTGAGTTCTTCTTTTACTTCTTTCGCTGATCCTCTTATTTCGCCTCGAAGTTCTTCCTTGTTCTGTGAAACAAGTCTATCCATCCCCTTAAGAATAGCGTCAACGGCTTGATCTAGCATACTTTTTCTTACAACGGGATCGTTCTTATTCATATCTAAAGAATAGTACATGTAAATTACTAAAACAAGAAGAATTACTCACTAAATTCACTCAAGGTAGCTGTCAACTGAAGAGTTTCTCCGTCACGCCAAACCTCTATCGAAACCGACTGTCCTGGCTTTTTCTTTGAAATAAGATCAGCAAGACCTCCGTTTGTGTCTCTGACATCTTCGCCGTCAAACTTCGTAATAATATCGCCCTCCTCTATCCCCGCCTTTTGGGCCGGCGAAGAGTCTACAACTCTTACCACATAGGCTCCCTGAGTAACTTTATTAAGAATTGCGGTTTCTTCATCAATCATTTGATATTCAACTCCCAAGAACGGTTTTGATGCAAACGTTCCCGTTGACTTAAATTGGTCAAGCGCGTCTTTTACAAGTGTTATCGGTATCGCAAACCCAATATTTTCGGCCCCCGAAGCAACGGCAACATTTACACCAATAACCTGGCCGGCGCTATTTAAAAGCGGGCCGCCTGAATTTCCGGGATTTATGGCTGCATCTGTCTGAATTACATCATCCAGCCGTTCAACAAAACCTTCGAAGCTACTTCCCGCAGTAATTCCACGACCAAGTCCCGAAATTACGCCTGTTGTGACTGTGGAGCGAAATTCTCCAAGCGCCGTTCCGATTGCAATGGCAAATTGCCCCACTTTCAAATTCTCCGAATCCCCGAGCTCGACCGGTTGAAGCGCTTTTCCTGAGCCTGCCGAAGGATCAATTTTTAAGACAGCCAAGTCATTACTCGGGTCACGGCTAATTTTTTGAACTTCGTACTCCTGATTATCTGAGGTTATTACTTTGTATGAGGCCTCGGTATCACTCACTACATGCTTATTGGTAATAATAAGACCATCCGCCGCTACAATAAATCCCGTACCGATATCTTGCGGCTGCCCACCTTCTATTCGTGAGCGGAACCCGCCGCCAAATGGATTAAATTCCAAAATTCTTCTTTGCGGCTCCTCGATTGCCACCGTAACAACAGAAGGCGAAACACGCTGGGCAACCTCAGTCACGATAGATTCCTCGTTCAAAACTTTTTGCTCAATCGTTCCGACCCGTAGGCCTTTGGCGTCCTGCCGGGCAACCAAAGAATCCAGCGGTTTTATAACAAAAAGCCGATCGGCTAGTGCTCCACCTAGCGCTGAAGCGATAAGAACTACTCCTAATGCCAAACCGATTACTATCCCTTTGAGATTACCTTTTTGCCCCTGCCTGCCGGCCTGCTTCGCCGAATTGAGGCGAGCAGGCAGGTTTTCCTCACTTTTTTCAGGTTCCATAGTTATATAGTTTATGTCAGCAATCCTGAGAAAAAACTTAAAAATTCCGGGTTAACCGGCAAGCATTTCTGTTGCCTTTTGCAGCTGCTCGTCCTCGGGTGTATCCGGATTATCTTCAAGCTCAACATCAGGTTTTAAGCCGGCGTCGTTCACCCAAGTGCCATCGGGGGTAATCCAGCGTGCAATTGTAATATGTATTCCCGCCCCCCCGTCGACTTCCAAAGGCTCCTGGATGGTTCCCTTGCCGAAAGTAGTAGTCCCAACCAAAGTAGCTCTCTTGTTATCCTTTAGGGCTCCGGCTAAAATTTCTGACGCAGAAGCGCTACCCTCATTAATTAAAACTACCACTTTTTCCTTCTTCAGTCTGCCGATTTTTTCAACCCGGTATTCGTTTCTGAAGTTATCCGTTCCCTCCTCGATAACTACCGTCTTGCCGTTATCCAGAAAATCCGAAGCCAAATCAATTGCTTTATCCAAATAGCCGCCAGGGTTATTCCGCACGTCAAGAATAATACCCTGAACATTTTTTTTGGTTAACACTTGCGCTACCGCTTCTTCCCACTCAGCCGTAGTTTCAGCTGAAAATTTGATGACTTTGATGTGGGCAATACTTTCAGATTCCCCAACAAACTCCAAAACTACGCTTGGAACATTGATACTGCCTCGGGTAATTTCTTTTTCTATTACGTCGGAACTACCTTCCCTGAGAAGAGTAAGTTTGATCTTCGAACCGGCTTTACCCCTAATTAACTCGACTGCTTCAGGCAGAGTTATGCCAACCGTTCCTCTATCAACTCTCTTGCTGTCATCTTTTATGCCCACTATGAAATCCCCAGCTTTAACACCGGCTTTTTCCGCAGGCGAATCAGGGAGAGGTGCGACAACCGCTAATTGGTTACCCTTAAACCCAATTTGAATTCCAACACCTTCAAAACTGCCTTGCAAATCCTCCCGTACAACCTTGTTCTGCTCAGGCGGCAAAAAAACCGTGTAAGGATCTCCGATCGCAGAAACCATACCTCGGATAGCGCCGTATACCATTTCTGAAGGAATAAGTTTCTTCTGATCGTAGTATTTAGCATTTAGGGTATCCCATACGGTCCAAAAAAGTGTAAAGTTGACACTGGTTTTATCAGGGGGAAGTTCACGACTAATTACTGCGTCAGGAAATTTTTGAAAAGATGCTCTAAAACCTTTATAGCCAAAAAGATAGCCACCGACAAAGGAAACCGCAATGAAGAAGGCCAGAATTAAAACTTGCCGAACTAAAGAAAAGTTAGTTTTTGGCATACCAATTATTGTACCACGCATTATTATTCTCTCAACCATAGAAGTCCACATCTTATGCCGTGGTCCTTCAAGCTACATTCGCCACAGGCGTTTGAATTTTCAATGATTCAATTCATCCACGTATAAGCAAAGCTTGGCACCGCTTCGCGTTGTAAAGACGTGGACTTCTTGAATTAGCTTAAGAATTTTAGACTGTGGGGGTGTACGGAAGTAAACCTAAATATCTGGCTCGCTTAACGGCGGTTGAGAGTTTTTTCTGATGTCTGGCACAAACACCGGTTCGTACGCGGCCCAGAATCTTGGCCCGATCCGAAACATAAGCCTTAAGCGCATTATAATCTTTATAATCAGGACTTTTATCCTGTATGTCAGGACTTTTATCCTGTATGTCAGGACTTTTATCCTGTATGTCAGGACTTTTATCCTGTATGCAAAAAGGGCATGCGTCAGGAGTGCGAAATCTTACTGTGGGTTTTTTGCGTGATTCTTTTCTCATTTTCTCTGTAGGTATTCTAGAAGGGAATATCTTCACTTTCTTCTTTAGCATCTTTATCGGCCTCTTTAGCTTCATCATCCGTACCAGCTTTTTCGGGTTTCTTGCTTTTCTTGACTGTCGGAGCGGAAGGCATCGCTGATTTCGCCGGAGTTTCTTTCCTTTCGACCCCTTGGGTAGTGGATGGAGCCTCGTCGGCGGCCAAGTCTTCGGGAACATTAAAGTCCTCCGTGGGTGCTACAGCAGCTCCTCGGGAATCTAAAATTATCATATCGTTAATAACGATCTCAGTTGTCGTTCTCTCCTGGCCGTCCTGGCCACTCCACCGGCGGGTTTGAAGTCGACCTTCAACATAGACCTTTCTGCCTTTTGCCAGAAGCTGAGCACAAAGTTCAGCCAACTTTTGCCAAGCAACAATTCTATGAAATTCAGCGTCTTCCTTTTTTTCGCCGGATTCTGTTGTCCACTGGCGATTGGTTGCCAGACCGAAAGTGCATACTGCGGTTCCGGCCGGAGTATATCTTAACTCAGGGTCACGAGTCAGATTACCGATTAGTTGAACCTTGTTCAAACTTCTAGCCACTTTGTCTCGTCGTAGCCTCGCGAAGACGGGTTACGACTTCTCCTTTCTCAGTAATAAGTACCTAAGTATATCATTTTCTACTCTGAGTTTATCCTTAATATTTTTGGCTGCAACGCCATCTAATTCTAAATTAAGATGCAGAAAATTTCCCGACTTCTCCTTTTTAATGGGATATGCCAACTCGATTTCCCCCCAGTCATCAGTTTTAGCAATCTTACCTTCAAGGGTTTTTAACAACTTCTCAAATTTCTCAATGACTGATTTCTTCTTGGCTGGTGTTACTCCTCCCGGCAAAACTACGGTTAACTCATAGTTATTCATACAGCAATGAAGTATATCACGTAGAATTTCCTAACACCACATGTTAATATGTTCTTGAAATGTCGACAATCAAACCCCTCACAAAGACCGAATTAATTTCTACATTACAAGAAATGAATCTTGCAACGAAAGATGATCTTCTGGCCACAGAAAGAAAACTAAGAACAGAGCTTGTTTCAAAATCTGATCT
>CAZVJU010000027.1:13232-15148 GCA_964627195.1 uncultured Gammaproteobacteria bacterium
ATCTTCTGGCCACAGAAAGAAAACTAAGAACAGAGCTTGTTTCAAAATCTGATCTTCTGGCCACAGAAAGAAAACTAAGAACAGAGCTTGTTTCAAAATCTGATCTCACAAGCATGGCAACGAAAGAAGATATAAAGAACATGGCAACAAAATCTGATCTCACAAGCATGGCAACGAAAGAAGATATAAAGAACATGGCAACAAAGGACGATCTTAAAAATGAGATATTGGCTTCTGAAAGACGAATTGTGAGAAGACTCGGGAAAGTTAAGGCTGATTTGGCCGGTCGGATTGCAAGTCTGGCTCTTACCACTCCGACCATTAAAGAATTTAAAGAGCTAAAACTGAAGGTGGAGAGAAACTACGCCAGCTAAAAGTCTGTTAAACATCTCTGCTCTTGACTACTGAATTGGATCTAAATTTAGACTATTTTTATCTTATGACAATCGAGGAATTGGTTAATTATGAGTATATTCACAAATCACTTCCTACAGCACAAACTCCAGATCAAACAGCAATCGACCTACTCAATGCTACGGCAGCAGCTGCACGACCGGTTGAGAAAGGAGGAAGTGGTGCACCTCTCACATTCACCGCGGCAGCCAATCTTCCCCGTCACCCTGCCACTCAAGCTACTGCACTTAAGTCGTCAAGTGATCCTTAATTAAGTTCCGATTTTAAATTCAACCACATCCCCATCTTTCATGATATATTCTTTCCCTTCACTTTTTACTTTACCTTCCTCTCTCGCTCGCTTCCACCCGAGATGAATAAAATCTGCATAGTCAACAATGTCGGCTTTAATAAACTTTTGCATAAAGTCGGTATGTATTACCCCTGAAGCCTCAATGGCCGTCATCCCATTTTTAATAGTCCATGCGCGGACTTCTTTCTCACCGGCAGTTAAAAAGGTTATAAGTCCCAGTGTCGCAAATGCTTTTGTGATAAGCCTCTCCAAACCGCTTTCTTTCACCCCAAGATCTTCTAAATAGTTTTTCTGGTCGGTGTCGGCTAATGCTGAAAGTTCGGACTCTATTTTTGCGGAAATGACTATAACTTGAGAACTATGAAGCTCTATTTCTTTCGCAAACGCAAGTTCTTTTTTATTTGCCTCGCGTAAATCTTCCTCGTTACTATTTAAAACAACCAATATCGGTTTTGAAGTCAAAAGGCTCAGCTCTTTACTGAATTTTTTCTCTTCCTCCGAAAGCTCTACCTTACGTGCGGGAGTACCCTTTTCCAAAGCACTCTTTAATTTCACAACCGTCTCCCAGCGTTTTTTCAAGTCTTTGTCGGGAGTGTTTCCAGGGTCCTTTTGTTTCTCTAAGGTTTGCAGATCAGCCAAGGCCAATTCCGTCTCCACCACATCCAGATCGCTTTGTGGATCCAAGGATCCCTCTTTAATAATGTCAGGATCAGTAAATGCCCGAACTACATGACAAATCGCATTCACTTCCCGAATATGGGATAAAAACTTATTGCCTAATCCTTCTCCTTTATGGGCCCCTGCAATAAGTCCGGCGATATCCAAAAATTCTACCGTAGCTGGTACTTCCGGCGGCAAAAAATCCAAACCCTCGGATTCTTTGACGGCCTCCGATAATCGCGCAAGACGTTGGTCGGGAACCGGAACAACTCCGATATTCGGCTCAATCGTCGCAAAAGGAAAATTGGCAACATACGCCTGCCGCCGCTTCAGAAGAGCATTAAAAAGCGTCGATTTGCCAACGTTTGGTAATCCCACAATTCCTACTGATAAGTTCATACCCGATATTTAGGTGATTTATAGGTATATGACCCATAACTTCCACCTCATTTGTTTTTCCTTTCAGGACTATTTTATCAATAATGTCCCTGATTAACAAAGACTTTGTGGGGTAATTTAGACTTTGGAGTACATCTTTCACCTCTTGGCA
>CAZVJU010000028.1:0-14987 GCA_964627195.1 uncultured Gammaproteobacteria bacterium
CCAGGTCTTTACTCATGGGAATACTGGAAAAGCAAGCCATCACGTCAAACTCTGGATCAGATAATCTTAGCATTTCAAAAGTTTGTCGTTTTACGAGTTCGAAATTAGGATTTTTTTGGTACTCTTTCTTAAAGTTTTTATAGTCGGTATTAAAGTCAGCATCTCCTCTTTCTTTGCGCTCTGGGTCGGGCTTTCTGATTTTTATTAATCTTAATGCCCCCGCCTTAGTTTGAATTGGCTTATCCAGTAGGTAAACATTTCCGCTTTGGGTTTCTTGCACAATTCTGCCCAATTTTTCTATCGACTTTGTGAAATTTATGTATTCCTCTTCGTTTTGGCAAAAAATACATGCGAATTCAACTGGAGCTGTGGATACACTTGTTAATTTATTCTTTAGCTGGGTGCTGCGATTTACTAAATATTCAACTGTTGTTATTAAATCTTCCATTTTGCTGAGCAAACCGCTCTAGTGCCCAATTGTCCCACAACCTCTGTCTCGCTTCAAGGCTAAATGAGACAAATGAGACACAATAAAAACATCCAAATTATTCTTACCTATAGTGTTGAATTTTATGGGAAATATGCTTATAATACCCGCTATGATTATGGAAAGAGGGAAAAACGTTCCAATCCGCTCAGCCAAACAATTATTTAATGGCTCCTTGCCAGAAAATAGTAGGGAACAATTTCCTGTAATTGCCTTCGTGATTCCAACTCATAACCACTCTCTTCGGAGAATAACCAGTGAAATCGTTCAAAACTTCAGTGGGCAGAAGCATTATCTGATAGTAGTTAATGATGGCTCAACAAAAAAGGTGTTTATTCCGAAAGGGGCTCTCACTATCCAACATACTCGGATGTTAGGGCTGGCTCAGTCTTTATTGTCTGGATACCGTAAGGCTGTCAAGCTGCCTGTTGATTATATTGTGAGAGCAGATGCAGATGGTGAATACCCACTTTATCCAGTCGGCGAAATTATAGGGAAACTTCAAAGATCCTCAAGCGCAGCCGGCTCATTTATTGAGCTTAAGCGCGACCGTGAATCAAACGGCCTAGTAGATGCTTTCTTTCACAACATAATGGGCTACATCGAAGGTTTAGTTATTTTGGGTAAGCCAATGCATCAACATAGTCCCGGATTGCAGATTTATAAAAAAGAAACAATGATTTCAATCCTTCCAAAAATTGAAAAATTTGTTGAGATACAACAACAAAGATGGGGTCTTGATTTGGCAGTAATTAAACTGGCAAGCCTTGAAGGAGAAATTGCCATGGTTAAGATTGACGCACATTGTTGGAGAGAAAGAAGACCTCTCGGAAAAATAGTACGCCAAGCTATGAATGCAGTCTCAACTTTAATGAAGATAAATACTAGTGAGTTCCTATCATGAAGGAGAAAGAAACAGCAATACTTTATCGAACACATAGTGGGGAAAACAGTGCCCCCCGCCCAAGTTGGTATTCAAAAGAGCTTTGCCTAAAAAGTATTCTTCTCTCCTATGAGTTACTTAAACAAGAAGTTCCATCTAGCTTCACACTACTCTTCGATGGTCAACTTAATTCCCACGATGAGTGGTCAAAAACCCTAAAGAGATTCGTTGAACCCAGAGGGTTAATCATAGAAAGTCAGCATCAAGGCAATGTTGAATCTACAATAAACGCTGTTTATAGAGCTTCTGAAAAACCCGAACAAAGTGTTGTTGTCCTTGCAGAAGATGATTACTTATGGCTTGCACCTGCCTTAGTTGGTCTACACCACGTCTTAACCGAACTGCCCGTGCATTATGCGACAGCCTATGATCACCCAGTAAGATATCAGCCAGATTATCCTAAGGGGGCAGATTATCCACACTGGCATAATACGATTTATATCACCAGCGGGAGACATTGGAGAACACAGGAGTCAACCTGTATGACTTTTGCCTCTACCCCTCGTACCCTAAGAGAAGACCTTGTGTATTTTGAGAAATATAAAGACAATGGGAAGGGTAGGCCAGAAGACAGAGAACTTTTTCGGGAAATGCAGGGGTTAGGTGAATATTCTAATAAAGATGCTAATCATCCAAGAATCTTGGTAGGTCCGATCCCTTCTTTGGCAACCCACGCCCATTTACCATGGCTAGCACCCTTAGTTGACTGGGAGAATGAAGTAAGAAGAATTCACGAACGAAAATTAAGACAATAATATGGAAATTAAAGTTGCAATTATAGGAGGAGGTATAGCAGGTCTGTCCATTGCCCGTGATTTGGCGCTTCGAGGATTTAAGATCACTATTTTTGACAAACGAAAAATTGGCAATGGTACAACCACCCAATGTGCCGGAATGCTTCATTCTGGGGCAAGGTATGTTACAAAAGATCTAAAAACCGCTAAGTTGTGCTTCAATGAAAATGAAATCATTCGCAGAATTGTTTCTCATGCAGTAGGCAAAAAAGGCGCATTCTTTGTCAGGTACAAAAGAGATGATCCAGAGTATGAGGAAAGGTTTATTAATGGATGTAAGAAAATTGGTATACCCTTAAGAAGAATTTCGAGACAAAAAGCTAGAAGGCTAGAGCCAAAGTTGGGACCAAATGTTTCCCATGTTTTTAAAACTCCAGATGTGGTAATTGATACCTTCTCTTTAATTTACTCTTACCTAAATGATTTGAGAAAAATGGGAGTTAGAGTACTTGAAGAAATAAATATAAAGAGAGCTTCGTTAGAGGGCCAAAGGTGGGAAATCGATACCAATAAAGGATCTTTTATCTTTGATTTCATAATAAATAGCACGGGGGATGGACTTGCGATTGTAGGAAAAATGTTTGGGGCAAACATAGAACCTTCATACGTATATGGATCTATGGCCCTATTCGAGCAAAGATTATCATCAAGGATTATTACTCGTTGTGCACCAAATGCGGTTGGAGATGTCATAGTTCCTGGAGTTGATGTTACATTAATTGGTTCAACTTGGCATGAGAGAGGTAGGCCCAGCAAAGTTCGTATTACCAAAAGGGACGAAAGAGAAATTAAAAGAACTGCGAGTAAAATGTTGCCTTTAGTTGACAAGCAAAGATTAACATCCAGTTTAACTAGTGTGCGAACGCACCTCAAGGATCCTTCTTACAAAAGCTTATTTGGAAGCAAGAGAGATTACGTTATTCTTGATCACGAAGCCACTCACGGAATAGTAAACCTAATTAGCGCCTTACCAGGAAAAATGACAATAGCAAGATATGTAGCTGAGCAAGTTGGAGACATTGTCTGTCAAAAATTTAATATTAGCGAAAAATCAAGAACCGCGAACATTCCGATTGAAAAACCGAAAATTGTCCCAAGGAAATTTAAATTTTATTTAGAATAATGTCAAACAAAAAGTCTAGAAATAGCCTTTTATTTACTCCGGGGCCCGTAGCTGTTAATGGTGCCGTGTTAAAGAAGTTATCAGAACCGATACTTTTCCACAGAACAGGACAATTGCTAGATATACATAAAAGAATATCTAATAAGCTTCTTAAATTTTTCGGCGCCAACTCGAGGTATATTCCCTTACTAATTACAGGATCGGGGACGTTGTCAAATGAGACTGCGTTATCCTCACTGGTTGCTAAACGAGAGAAGTTACTCATATTGAGTAACGGCCTCTTTGGCGAGAGACTTGCGGAAATAGCTAAATTACACGAGTTAAATTATAAAATTCTTGAATTTGATTGGGCAACTAATATAGACATTGAAAAAGTTAAACATGAGTTAAGGAATTATAAACCCAGGTTTGTAGCTCTTGTTGCTCTTGAAACTAGCACCGGGATGGCCAATCCCGTAAGAGAAGTGGGCAGACTATGCAAAAAGTGCCGTGCAATTTTTTTTGTTGACGGCGTGAGCGCGATTGGTGGGCAAAATATTAAAATTTCCAGAGACAATATAGATGTATGCACTTCGGTCCCGAACAAGGCACTAGAAGCCCCACCGGGATTAAGCTTTATATGTATTAGAAGAACCCTACTTGAAAAAAAGCTTCCAAAGCCTACTAGTTACTATATGGATATTTCACGCTACTATGCTTATCTGAAGAAATATCAAGTTCCCACCACTCCATCTGTATCAGCAATGGTCGCTTTAGACAAAGCCTTAGATTTATTTTTAGATGAAGCTCTTGACAACAGAATAAGAAGATACAAAGTGCTCTCAAAATTGGTCGGGAAGAAGGCCGCTGATTTGGGAATAAGATTTTTATTAGACGAGAGAGTGCGCGCAAATGGCATTTCTACCTTTCATCTACCTAATACCGAATATGCTGAGAGGCTTAATAACTACTTGCTTAGAAAAGGCTATACGGTCTGGCATCATAAATATCAAAAATCGGACAAACGTTTATGGGCAATCATGCAGATATCGATAATGGGAAATATCGCCAAAAGAGATATCAATAATCTATTCAAAGAAGTCAAAACCTTTACGTCGAAATACCCACTAAATTATTAATTGATATGAACATACCAAACATTTGTCTCATTCTTCTTGCGGGTGGGGAAAGTTCGAGAATGAGATCCCTAACCAAAGATATCCCAAAGGTCCTATTGCCAGTCTATGACAATTCGCTCCTACAACAACATATAAATCATGCTGGTGAAGCGGGTATAAAGAAGATAATAGTGTCTACAAAACCCAAGTGGAGCAAAATCTTTTCAAGCCATCTGTCTAGAACAAAGCAAAAGAATACTGTAAATGTTTTTTCCAACCCGGCCCACAGACACGGTTCACTTCCTGCTCTTCTTGCTGTTGCAAAGACAACCGATTCCGATTACATCCTAATGTCACTAACGGACATATTCTTTTTTAATAATCCTTACACTCATTTTATTCACAACTCGAATGGTTTGTGTGTTTTGGGAGTATCAAAACCTTTTCGCAATCAGGAGCTGACAGGTGGAGGCATCGTTTTTATCAAAAATAACAAAATTCAATCTATTAAAGAACGGCCGATTAGAAACAATAAGAAAGGATGGAGATGGAGTGGTTTAGCGCTCTTTTCCAAAAATCTGGTATCCGATTTGGATCTTTTTCTAAGAGATCACCCCAAGAACTCTCCTGAGGGAGACTTTTTTGAATACTGGAGAAGTAGGGGTAACACTGTTTGTTATAGGGAGTGTTCGGACTTTATTAACGTAAACACAGCAAGCGACCTTTTGTTGGCCTCATTATACAATTTTTCGTTTAGAAACCAAGACGAAACGTTAAGGCGATTCACCAGTGGTATGCGTAAAAAATTAGTATTACCTTAATTATTAAAAATGAAGATATTTAACCGGTTTAACAGAATAATACTTATGGAACCAAACTTGATAAGTTACGGCCACGTTGTAGAGGTACCGCTGAACATCCAAAAGTTTCTCTTGGCGAAAGGAGTAAGCTTTGAAATTGTGGGAAATAAACTAATGGAGGAACAAATCCAGAAACTTTTTCCAAAAAAATACATGAGTATTTCCAACCCGTGCTTTGGTAGACCGTTTGATAACGGACATCAATTTTATGCCGATCTCAAACAGGTAAAACGAAAACTTAAACTGAATAATAAAGATTTGGTTATTGTTTTGACCTCCTATATAAATGAGGCCTTAGGTGTAAAAAGATTTGTTCAAGACAATTCCGCCAATTCTCCACTGTTTGTATTATGGTTTCATCAACTTTTCCCTCCCGAAGTAAATTTTCTTACAACCATTAAGAAAAAATATCGCCACGGGGTTTCCTCCAGATTTAAAAATTTGTCCAATATGAACGGTAAGGTGTATTTTTTCTCCACACCCTCAGAGAAATTAAGGCGTACGTATCAGAGCTGGACAGGATTAAAGTTCGGGACACTTCCGATACCCTTTAACCTAGGTGCTCCCCGTTCCTCTTCTTTGACCAAGGGGACAACGATAGGTTTTTTGGGAGATGGAAGATATGAAAAAGGATTACTTCTGTTTCTAGATTTAATTAGTAAGAGAAAAAAGGGTAATAACTACATTATTCAAAATATTAATCCTAGAGGATATCCCCAAAAAGATTGGAATAAGTTTAGAAGACTTATGGTTCAATTGAAATTGAGGAATGACATCGAATTTTACAATAATCCTCTGTTTCCAAAAGACTTCTCGTCTTTAATAGATAAAATCGATATAGTTTTACTGCCCTATCATCCTCAAAGCTATGATGCTCGCGTTTCTGGAATTCTTATAGAGAGCGTTATAAAAAAGAAAATAGTTGTTGCCACAAAAGAGACTTGGCTAGGGAAGGAAGTTGCCTCTTTGAATGTTGGAGAAACTTTTAACTACAAAAGTGATTATAGGGATAACGTAAAGAGTTTTGGTAAATCTCTTGACCGTGCTCTTAAGAGAAAGTCTGATTACAATTTAGAGAATGCTTCGGAAATATACAGAAAATATTATAATCCGGAAAGTTTCTTTAAAGCATTGGAAAGGCAAATTAAATGAAAAAATTAGTTACCGTAGCCATTCCGACATATAATCGCGAGAAGTATTTAAAACAATCAATAAACAGCGTTTTAAACCAGACTTTCAAAAACTTCGAACTACTGGTGGTAGATAACCATTCTGAAGATAATACACAAAAAGTGGTAGAAGATATTCACGATGGACGCATTCGTTACATAAGAAACAAGAAAAATATAGGAATTCTGAATAATTGG
Source organism: uncultured Gammaproteobacteria bacterium (assembly GCA_964627195.1). GTDB lineage: Bacteria > Patescibacteriota > Microgenomatia > UBA8517 > UBA8517 > CAZVJU01. The sequence goes on from CAZVJU010000028.1 coordinate 6,672, forward strand.
AATAAGTGTATTGACCTGGCGAAGGGCAAATATCTTGTGATACTGGGAGATGATGATATTTTATTGCCTACATTTGTCGAAGAATCATTAAAGGTGCACGGAAAATATAATCTTGGTTTCTCTTTTACGCACTGCAATAAGGTAGACAAAAACGGAAAATTTCTCATGCGATGGGGCTACGAATTTCCACCTCCAGGGTTTTTAAAAGGGGATAAATATCTTGAGCTGACGGTTAAATACGGGGCTTGCTTAACAAATTCTACAACAGTGATGTTAAACAAAAGTATCTTCAAAAAGATAGGTAAATTCGAAACCAAGTATAGTACTAACACTTTTGATTTTAATATGTGGATTAAGATAGCTGACAAATTTAATTTATACTTCATCGATAAAGTTTTAGCACATTACAGAATACACGAAGATCAAGTTAGTGAAATTCATTGGAGACGCAAAAAGATACATACGGGCAAGATGGGAACTTACCTGGAAATATTTGATGCGATAGCAAGTTTGATGCAAAGAAATAGTTATTATGCAAATAAGGCTAAGAGAAGATTCATTTTAAGCAAATTAAAAGAATACGACATGGAGTTAACCAAATTATTGACAGAGGCTGTCCCTGAGCTGTGATTAGATTTTAAATATAAGAGAGCAATTCTACTTTGAAGCTATCTCGATCCTTGGGATTTCTCATAAGTTTTTCAAAGCTCCCATTGCTAATTACAAAAGATTGATCGACACCAATTCGTCTTAAAAAAGATAAATCGTGTGAGACTATCAGTATGGCTCCAGAAAACTTGCTTAACACGGACTCGATTTCTTCGATAGACTCAATATCTAAGTTGTTTGTAGGCTCGTCTAATATTAGTAAATCTATAGGCATAACAGCAAGCATGGCTAAGGACAGACGAGATATTTCGCCCCCACTTAACGCTGTAGCTTTTTTATCAACATCAGGAGTTTCCCTAAACAGGAATTTTGCTAGGTGTTGTCGAATTTCTGGAAGAGGCATATTTGGTGCTACGCCCCTTAAGTTATCTAGAACTGATAAGTTACGGTTAACGAGAGTATATCTTTGGTCAAGATATTGAATATTTATTTCCTGTGGCTTTTGGATATCGCCCTCGACTTTTACGCTCCCCAAGCCCAATAAGCCTTTAATTAAAGTAGTTTTACCTGCGCCGTTGTTGCCAAATAACGCCATTCTGTCACCAAAATGGACCGTCAAGTTAACTCCTGTAACTATTTTTCCGTTATCGTATCCAAATTCAGCGTCAACTGCCCTCAGTAAAAGCTTTCCCTTGTGAGACTCTGACTCCCGGATATCCGGGGATATTGTGAGTTTCTTAGACAACCTTGAATCTTCTAGTGTCTTACTAATTTCGACTCTCTTATCCTGGGCTAGTTTTGCTTTGCGACCAGCCGTTCTCGTAGCCCTTTCCTTAAAATAATGTGCTCGATATCTATCGCTGTCCTCTGGTTTTTTGCTCAAGTCCCTTCTTGCGCTATGAGCAGCACGTTGGTGTTCTTTTTCAATTTGACGTTTAGCTTTTTTTGCTTCGTGCTCGAGACGAATAACTTCCCGTTCTCTTGCGCCAGTTTCTATGCCTTTCTGTTTTTTATAAAATTGATAGTTTCCTCCAAAAACTCTGATTCCAGCATCTTCAAGTTCCCATGTTGATGTTGTTACATCATTAAGAAAGTCTCTATCATGCGATACTATCAGCAAGCTACCTCGCCACTGTTTCACGAAATCCCTCAGCCATAAGTTTGCATGAATATCTAAATGATTTGTGGGTTCGTCTAGAAGTATAATATCTGGCTGCGTAATTAAAAGTTGCGCCAAAGCCAGTTTTACTGTTTCTCCCCCACTGAGTTTTTCAACTTTTGTATCCAATGGATAATCCAGCCCCAACCCCTTAAGCACCCTTTTTATTCTATCTTCCAAATCGTAAGCTCGATGTGTATTTAGCAAATTCAAGACGCGCTCATATTCCCCCGCGAAGTTAGGATCATCAGTCTGAAAATCTTTATTCATAGCCTCAAATTTATCCAAAGCTTGAATTAAATATGACACCCCGGACGTTGCTACTTCTCGAATCGTTTTTTGGGATTCAAATGAGTAGTCTTGAGCTAAGTAACCTACTTTGACACCCGTATCCACAATAGATCCCCTATCCGGTTGCTCTAGGCCCACCAATATCTTTATCAGTGTTGTTTTGCCGCTTCCGTTTCGGCCCACGAAGCCTATTCTATCCCCCGGGTTTATTGATACGCTTACATTTTCCAATATAATCCTTTCTCCATAGCCTTTATGGAGATTTCTTGCTACCAATGGTTTCTGGATTTGTTCTGGCATGTGTTCTATATTATATCTTTGAAACTCTATATTATTCCTCATTGTATTACGTAAATTTATAATTCTTCAGCTCTCTACATCTGGAAAAATATCTATCATTGTTAAACTTTCGACTACAGCGTTAGTAACAGGGTCTGAGCCAGTTTTCCCCAAGGCTTGTATAAAAATATTGTTGTTTAGTAAGATATCTGACATACTAACGACAACCCTTGATAAAATTTGTTCTTCTTTTTCAACAGCATTTTCCCCAGCTTCCAACCCTCTAATTTCTTCCCAATATTTTTGAGCCCATTCCTTTAATTCGGGCAATTGCCTAAAAATTAGTTTATATTCTTCAACCAGTTTTTCTCGAGAACGATTTTCGTTCTCAGACATCCCCATAATTATACTATAAGTCCTAAAAATATGACAAACACGGCTTAAATTGAACAAAATGAGAAATAGGCGTAATTTTCACCGTCACCAGGCAACACGCTATTCCATTAACTGTGTAGTAAAATGACAATATGACAGATCGAATTCTAGAATATTTACCTGAAATCGATAAAAAGATAGAGAAAGTTATCCAGACAGTTCTCGGAGTGAACGTAATAAATCTAGAAAGAATCAGACAGGGAGAAGTAAATTACGTCTACAAAGTCAAAACAGAAAATCAGACTTTTCTTGTCAGAGTAGCGAGGTACAAAGATTGGCCAGACATTGAGAAACTTACATGGATTTTTAAAAAGTTAGCAGAACAAAGCATTACCCATCCTAAGGTTTTATTTTCGGACACATCTTCAAAGCATTTCAAATTTGGCTTCATGATTTCCGAATGGGTCGAAGGGAAAGACGGAATGACATTGATAAAAGAAAGTAGGTTTTCAAGAAAAGAGGCCGTTGAGAAAATTGCCCGGATTCTTCAAAAAATCCATAATATAAACATTGACGGCTTCGGGACATTTAATGATAAAGGCAAAGGAAAATATAAGGTTTGGGAAGAAAGCCTGTTTAGCTTCCTTGAAGACCCAAAATATAAAATGGCAGTCCGAGCTGGAGTCTATGGTAAAGGCCTTTCTGAAAAAGGTGCCCTGACCATGAAAGAATTAATTAAAGACCTTGACTATAAGCCGAAATCTGTTCTTACTCATCAAGATCCGACGCCGGAAAATGCCATCTTTTACGAAGACAAAATTACTCTTATTGACTGGGATAATGCAATCGGCTCTTCTTGGATAGACGATCTAGCCTGGATAACATTCTGGATGGGCAAAGAGGCGCGAAGATGGCTTCTTGAAGTTTATAAGCCAGAGGAGCCGTTGGGTTTAATAGAGAAGGTGGAAAGGGTAATTCATATACGACTTGCGATTACGCTTATTCCCTATTATCTATATTCAACAAAAAATTACAAAGCGGTAGAAAAGATGAAAAGAAAACTCAGGAGGCTTATTTTAATATAGAAAGTTTTATGCTGAGCAGGCCGGGCTGGGACCTTTCAACCATCGTTTTTTAGATGCTGCTAATCAGACTGCCGCCAGTAATCTTTAGGCAACTTTGAGGATATTAATAAAATTAACGACAACAATCCGGTTTTAAACTCCTGTAATTTTTGCACAGCTTCTTCAGCAGTCACTAAATACTCATCCTTTATTTGTAATTCGAGCTCTTTACCTTGGTTCTTAATGTCATCAATAGCCTTAGCCAGCTCTTTGTCATCTTTAGATTGCTTAGCAACATAAAGGAAATTCAACAATAATACTGCCAAAAGTAAAATCCCTATCATTCCTGAAACGATTCTTACAAATACCGAAATGTTCCCACTCGCAAGTAGCTGAGAAGTTTCGTTTAGCAATAATGAATTTAGTGAGTAATTAATAAAATATATAAAAGAGTCAGAGGATAGAGTAAACTCTGCTGGATTAATTCTATATATCCCATAATTGATAAAACTCAAAAACACGACAAGTTTTATATATAACCAGATATATGAAATACCACTCATGATGAAGCTAATTTTACTTGCACGATATTTCTCAAGCTGATAAGCCCAAAAATATATAATTCTGTGGAACAAAAGCCCTGTTTGAACATTTGTCAAAAAAGTAGTTGATTGCTCCTTTGTTAGTTTTCTTGCTTTGCTCTTTTTGATTTTATCGTCTATTAAAATTAGTTTTTGTGCCATGTTCGAATTCCTAATTTTTTCAATCATACGCGCATGGAATTTGAGGAAAACGGGAGTCCTAAATGATAAATAAATAGTCCTCACCATAGAAAATAACAATACTGAAATTAGTGTTAAGCAAGCAAAGACAATAACGGGTTTTGAGTTAAAGGCTACGACCAATAACAAACCAAAAAGGGTAATTGTTGTAATAATAATTTTGTACTTAAATTTGTAGAAAAACGAGCTTATTACCTCGATCACAGAGAGGAATAAAAGCCAACTCTTAAATCTATAAATTAGCTTCGGAAATTTCCAAAAAATAACGACCAAAGGGTAAAGGACTATATAAAGATAAATCAAATAATATTTCTTAATAAAGAGTGCGAATAAAGCTGTGATTGTTAAGAAAATGAAAAATTTATAATCTACAATGAAATCCAAGTTTTGGGGTAAAAGAGCTTTCAAAAAACTATCGACGTCATAAAAGAAAACTTGGAAAATAACATAAAACCAGAAGGTAACACCAAATACATCACCTAGCTGGCTTATTGCTTTGTAATTAACACCTTTATTCTTGCCTGTAACCTTATCGGTTGTTTTTGGTTTAGTTTCAGCTTTTTCAATCTGAAGCTTATCCCAGATTGTTAATGCCTTTATATCATCCATAAATCTTGTATTACTAAAATAACAGGTTGGACTAACCTTTCTTGCTGAGCAGGCCGCTCTAAGACCCTCTTGTAATTATAGTTTTAAATCTTGCAATTTTTGATCAAATTCCTCTAACTCATTTTGTGTAAGAGTTCTCAAACCAGTTACCTTAAGTTTTTTTCCAAGCTCCCTTGCTTTAATGGCCCTAGGCTTAATCTCATCCGGAAGATCTTCAAATGCTACATGATGAGTTTCAGTGTAGTACTTTCCTTTGGAATAAGTTGCAAAAAATTCATTAATGTCTTTCACATATTTTCCGTATTTGCGACTTGGCAGCCTTGTAAACAATATGAACTCTTTATTTTGTTTGCTTTTATTTACTATAAAATCCTGCTTGTATCTCTCAGGTTTAGACTGATAGTCGTATGCATATATGCCTATTACTTCATCTTCTGGAACAAGTGGCGAATAAGAAGTCGCTATTGTCTGTAGGGCAATGAACCTGTGAGGATAAATAACTTTTAAGGCTGCAAAAAAATCTGGGTGTTCGTTACACCACTGTTTAAGCTCATTTGAAAATGGCATCATACGGATAATGATTTCTTCTCTTGTCATGCTCTATTTTCCCAATTGCAAAGTGAAAGTTGTCCAATTTTGCTGAGCAGGCCGGTCTAGTACCCAACTGTCCCATAACTAATCCAGACTCTTTGGCCAACATTTATAATAGTCATTGACGGCTACCACCTCGCTGGAAAGATCATCTATGTATCTATTATCAATCCAGCAGGCCCATCCATTTTGAGGCTCAAGATAATTTTGGTTGCCTTCAATTTTTCTATGTCTTTTTTGTATATTTTCAACTACCACACCCAGAGACTTGGCATATTTTTTGTGCACACCGTCTCTACCACCAAATAAGTAACATCCGCCGCTAGTAAAACGCTCAGTATCAAAATCCACACAATCTTCCGATTCATAAAAGGAAACCCAAACCCCAAACTCATTATAATTGGGGTCGAAAGTATTAAATAGTGAATATAGCAAAAATAGGAAACCCAGGATAATTGCGGCAACTATTGTCTTTTTTAACACTTTGCTGAGCAGGCCGGTCTAGGACCTTATAGGTGGAACAACATCTAATATATCCACCAATTCTCGGTCGAGGGCATTTAATGCTTGTTCAATACCAGAAATTCCATCTTCCAAACTGGTTTGTTTTCGATTCCGCGCCATTCCCACTTCTCTTTCATGCGCATTTGCTAGAAGTTCAATGTGATAATCAACTGACGTATTGTGTCTCCTCATTTCAGAATATGCCTTTATTAACTTTTGCACGACTTCCGGTTTCAATGATTTAACGACAGATTTATATAAATCCCACGCTTCGATTCCAAAGCGGAAATAGTCACGGGTTGATTTCCATCTGCTTATGCTTTCCAGATTTTCTTTAGTTTCAATATAAAATGCTCGAAGTGCCGATGCCTCTCTTTCTTTCTCTTCTCGCCTTTCTTTTTCTTTATCCTGTCTATGAAGATAAGCAATTTGAACTTTTGAGGCCTTTACTGCTCCATTCGAAGAAATAAAACCTCCGATAACAGCTCCTACCAAACCACTTACTAATGAGATAACAATTTGTTGAACTTCAGGTGACATGATGATTCTTGTTGTTATTCCATCAAACGAAACCAATCTCTTACCGTTAATCGGAGTCTTACAATTTCGTCTTCTGCCAATGGGCTACAATGAGCTATAGGTCCTCGAAGCGTATTTAAACTAGACATTACACGCTCTACAGCCTTCACGCTGGAAAACGTCGAGGCAAAGACGTCCCAATTCTTTTTAATAAGTTCCCCAAGCTCACCAAAGGTACAAAAATCAATTGGTTCATCGGATCGCGGCGTAACCCCCGAATCAATTTCTTTCTGCTGCCTTTCCTCTGCAACTGTCCGTTTGTCACCCGGAATGCGTGAACTATTCCACCAGTTAATCCCTTCCGCCGCAGACAAGGTATCTGAAATTAGTCGCCGAACCGTTTTCTCTAAGGAATAAAAAACTTCATAGTGAGGGGCCATTGAGGCTGCCTCGTTTCTTATATCCTGCTCTATCTGGGGATAATAATCCTGATCTGTTTCGATGATCTTAGAATGTCCTCGTCCAAGATTAATCCCAAGTTTCTGCTCAATTTGATCCAAGTCATGTTCTATGAGCTGACTTGTCATTGCAAAGTTGTTGAGAGCAGTGGAGAGATGGCCCATTTTACTCCAAGATATGTTTTCTCAAACTCTTGAAAATTGCATCAAAAACTGCCACATCAGAGGTTGCAGGCAAGTTCAAGTTAATCACGTAGCCCAATTTGAGGCCAACAGGTTCTTTCAATGAAGGTTGTGGAGCCGTGGGTTCCACCTTCTGTTCTAACTCACTCACCTCGATTTGCTCCTCTTCCTGTGAAGCACCCTCATCAAATTTAGCGAAGCTTCTCAGGGCTTTAAATGAGCCTACTATGGTTTTTAGAGTCTTAGATTTAGAATCCAACCCGGTAGCTTGAACTATTACACCCTCCAATTCTTTATCATTAAGATCGTGTACATACTCATTGATTTCATATAAGGCCGGATAGCCCTTTTTTACGGCTCTTGCGGCTGCCTTGGGCCGAAGAGCTTCGTTCCTAAACTCTTTATATAAATCTGTGGGTGTCCCGTCGCTATTCAAAAAGCCTGTCCTCTTAAGGAAAGGGATAACTGGCTTGGGGGATCCGCCCTTAAGATTTAATTTAGTAGACAAGAAATCTTGAGTAAATCTTTCTGGTGTCGGAGCAGTTTGAATACGTTCAAGTGCCTTTGTAATTGCCCCATACGCATTAACATAAGGTATGGGGATAGAAATTGTATGTTTCTCTTTTTGAACTGGGGCCGGTTTTATATCCGCATCCTTGTTGTCAGTTGGTTCCATAGCTGTGTACCAGCATTGTACCTCAATCTTGGGTCTAGAATCAACCCTTTATGGAGATCTGCGGAATCTCGAGCGTGCCGTCCGAATGTTTGACTAAAGAACAGCGTTTTTGAAGGAAAGATTGATATATTCGAGGCACCTCGGTCAGCGGGTGTCCTATTTGGCTGAGCATACCGCTCTAGTACCTAATTGTCCCATATGTTTGCGTCTAACTTCA
>CAZVJU010000029.1:0-6243 GCA_964627195.1 uncultured Gammaproteobacteria bacterium
GCACCAACAACCTTTGTGTTTGACCCACCTTCCAAGTTTTGGACTTTCTGCCAAAGCATTCCTACAGCAAAAGCAAGCCCAATTGAAGCAACAAGTAGTATAGGAACTAATTTTTCAAGAAGACCACCCTTGTCTCTTATCGTCATAATATACTACATAGTGTAGTAGATGATTAATTTGACTGTCAAGAACTAAAATGAGGTTTTGTAAGAAGACATAATGATTTTATTCTGAGTACTTGTTGATACAGCCATCTCTTTGCTCACACTCTCGCCCATACAGTGAACGGAGCATAGTTGATTACTGCAGTTTAGTGAGTTGAACTCCGAAATATCCAGTGATGCATGAATCCGTGTAGGCAGAATATATAAGGCAATGCCCATTAAGACAACCAGAATTGAAAGAAAGACATTTTTACTTTCCAACTTATATTCATTTCTTTTTGAAAACGATGGAAATACAGGAAAACGATTTTCAACTTCCACTTTTGCTAGAGCCAGTTCCAGCGAGGTTGAACCCTTTTGTACATTACTTGTAAATTGGTCTGCTTCATTTTCTAATGCTGATCTTAACTTCCTATTGATATCTTTCAAGATTGGTATAAAGAAAAGAGACGAAGTTATTATTTCACTAAGAAGTAAAATAAGCGGATGTTTGTTTCTTAAATGGTAATATTCATGTAAAGCTACCGACCCTAACTCTTGAGTACTTAACTTTTTTATTAACCCGGTTGATAGGATAATTTGAGGATTTGACCAATTAATTGTAACCGCGATATCCTTTTTGGAGTTTACAACTAACACTTTTTCTACTGCTATTTTGCTTTCGTTGAGAACCTTTATCAGTTTCTCCGAATATTTAGAAGCCTTGTTTTCAAGAAGTATGTCTAGTCGTCTCTTGGTTTTGATGTAAGAAAAAATTGCTTTTGTGATAAATACAAGAATTGAAAAAAAGGCAAGTGTTGAAAGTCCAAAACCAATGTGGTGTAATCCCGATGCTAAAAGATTTGAGGACGCTTGTCTGCAAATATCAACAAAATGTTCAAAAGTCAAAAAGGAATACTTCTTAAGAAGTATAAAGAGAGAAATTATCGTTGTTGTAAAAATAGCAAGAATAATAAAAAGATAATTTAATTCTTTCTTCATGATATTTATTTTCGTTTCTTAAGTTCATCTGTAAATGCAGTTACCGCTCCATGTCCATACTGGTCAACTAAAGAGTTAACAATTTTTTTAATGACTCCTTTTGCGGTTTGTTCTTTGGTCTTTTTAGGTGAATAAACATATGCCTTACCTTTCATCTTTCTTGTTAAAAAGCCTTTCTCGGTCAAACGTGTCATTATTGTCATTATCGTGGTGTAGGCAATTTTGCGTTTCTTTTGAAGACATTTATGGACATCCGAAACTGAAACATTTTTTTCTTTCCACAGACAACCCATTATTTCTTGTTCAAGTGGTCCAAGATTTTGGGTTGACATATACTACAGATTGTAGGATTTATGATTTAAATTATCAACTCGTAAAGATTTTGGTTATGTGCTTTCAAGGTAGATTCGTAGGATTTCCGTTTAATTGTTTATAAAGTTCCGGGGATACAAAATAATAATTATCTAAAGCCGAATCAGTAGGCTTTAATATACCTGAAACTACAACGGTTTTCGTACCAAAAAAATTAGGAATACTGTCTCCTACTTTTTTAAATATCTTTTCTTTTTTCATCATCATAGCTTCATCGTAACCTACAACCATACTATCAGGTTTAAGCGCTAGTGTTCCATCCATTGCTTCAAAGCCATATAAAAAATTTGAAGTTTTTAGAAAGAGCTTTGGTTCTTTACCTGAAAAAGCCACCATTGTAGAACCTAACGATAGCTGCTTTTCAGCAATTTCTTTTGTAACAACCCGCGGATTATTCACTTTTTCGTTTCCTTCTTCGGCCATAGTTGAGCTGACATTGGCAAATTGAATAAACATAAAGGTAAATGCAATAGCCATGACAGCCGGAGCAAATGTGGATACGTAGTCTTTCTTTCCAGGCATAAATCTCCGTAAGATCAGAGAGTTACCAACAACCGAAATAGAGCTTAGTGCCATAGCAAGACCCGCAAGTTCCGGTTTTAGGATAAGCCCGATGAAGCTAAAAACTCTTGCTGCAATCGGAATACCGATGACGTTATAAAAAAGTGCAAAGAACATGTTTTGTTTAATCTTAGACATAGTTGAGCGGGAAAGATCAATTGACCCCACTACGTCCCGAAGGTCATTTTTAATAATAACAATTCCTCCTGTTTCCATAGCCACATCAGTCCCGGATCCCATTGCTATTCCCAAGTCCGCTTGAGCTAGTGCCGGTGCATCATTAATTCCGTCTCCGACCATTGCTACTTTTTTACCCGCGTCTTGTAATTTTTTTACTTCAGATGCTTTATCTTCAGGTAATACCTCTGCCAATACATTTGTAATTCCAACTTGTGAAGCAATTGCTCTGGCAGTGCGTTCATTATCACCGGTAATCATATAAACGGTAATGCCGCGTTTTGTGAGCATTTCGATTGCCTCTTTGGAAGTCTCCTTAACAGTATCTGCTACAGCAATAAGACCCAATACTTTCTTTTTTGTCGACAATACCATGACAGTTTTTCCCTGACTTTCAAGGGCATCTGTTGCGTATTTATGTTCCAATAAGGAAAGCCCTAAAGTGTCGGTCGTGAGCTTGGGTTTTCCGAAGTAATACATTACTTTCCCAATGTTTCCCTGAACACCAAATCCAGGAATTGCCTGAAATCCTTCAACCTCGCTTAGGGCAAGGTTCTTTTCCTGAGCGTGTGTATAGATTGCTTCAGCAAGGGGATGTTCTGACTGTTTTTCCAAGGAAGCTGCAATTGACAGTATGTCATCTCTTCGAGCCTGAGCCTCAGAGCCGAAGGCCTGAGCAGAGTGCAACGAAGTCGAAGAATCACTTGAAAATACATCAGTCACTGCTGGTTTTCCTTTTGTTATCGTTCCCGTTTTATCAAATACAATCGTATTGATCTTACATGCCTTTTCCAGGGGTTCCCCACCTTTAACTAAAATTCCATGTTCCGCGCCTTTACCGGTTCCCACCATTATTGCAGTAGGAGTTGCAAGCCCTAAAGCACAAGGACAGGCAATAACTATAACCGCAGTGAATGCCATTAAGGCAAACGAAAGCGATGCTCCAAGAACAAAGTACCAGATAACAAAAGTCGCAATTGCAATTAAAATTACTGCAGGGACAAAAAACGCAGAAATTCTATCAGCAATTGCCTGAATAGGAGCCTTTGACCCCTGGGCATCTTCAACAAGTTTAATAATTTGGGAAAGGGTAGTTTCGGCTCCTACTCGTGTTGCACTAAATTCAAAACTGCCTGTTTTATTGATCGTTGACCCAATCACAAAATCACCCGTATATTTTTCAACGGGCAGGCTTTCACCTGTAATCATAGACTCGTCAACCGCAGAGGAACCACTAGTAATTTCCCCATCAACTGGTATTTTTTCACCGGGACGGACAATAACAATATCACCCTTAAGAACTTGATCCAGTGGAATATCGAGTGTCTGGCCCGCTTCGACCGCGAAGCGAGGCGAGCCATCACTTACTACCCTCGCTGTTTTTGCCTGAAGTCCCATCAGCTTTTTAATTGCCTCAGATGTCCTTCCTTTCGCCTTTGCTTCAAGCCATTTCCCTAAAATGACAAAGGTAATTAAAAACGCTGCCGTCTCGAAATAAAGCTCGGGAATCTTTGCTCCCGCCAAACCGATTATAGAATTATTGAGGTTGTAATAAATAAAAAAGTTAATAACGCTATAGAAATAGGCAACCGATGTCCCGATAGCTATCAAGCTATCCATATTAAATGTTTTCATCTTTAACCCAGAAATCATGCCTTTATAAAATCCGGCCCCGATAATAAATTGCACTGGTGTTGCCAAAATAAAGGAAATAATACCTACATAGGGGAGAAGTAAAGACGCTCCGGGAATCCACTTAAAAAAATCAAAAAGCATAAAGTAAATCATTGGTACGCTAAAGAAGAAACTCCAAATGAACTTTTTAAAATACCCGCCAATTTGAGCTTGTTGTTTTTCAGCTTCTTCCTTTGTATTTAACGGATCAGAAACTGTCGCTTTGTAGCCTGTTTTTTCGACTGCTTTTAGTAAATCCTCTTCTTTTACTATTACCGAATCATAAGTTACCACTGCCTTTTCTGCCGCAAAGTTTACCCGGGCATCATTTACCCCCTGTACTTTTTTCAGGGATTTTTCAATGACACCGGCGCAAGATGAACAATGCATTCCAAAAAGAGAAAGTGAAATTTTCTTTCGCTTTTCAGATAATGCTTCCACTGCGACAATTTCTTTTTCTACTTCCGGCAAACTGCCTTCAACCGCATTTCCCAATCCTAAAGATCCTTCAAACGTAAATTCTCCATTCTCTCCTTTTATCACTGAGCCTTTAATTTTTATGCCTTTTGCCAAAATATTTGCATAACTGATACTGTCATATACAACCTTCTCTGTAATTTTTCCATTTCCGTTTGTTTCTTCAGGATTTTCAACCATTCCTTGGTAACCTGCATTTGAAATTGCCTTTAAGATTAATTCGTTCTCTATTTCAGTTTTTGCAGTTAAATAACCCTTACCTGTTTTATGGTCAACCGATACGGTTTCAACACCGGGAATATCAGAAATCTCATCTTTGATAAGCATCTCACAACTTTTACAATGCATTCCGGTAACCTCAAAATTTATTTTGCTATTTCCGTTATTCATATTATTTGATATTCCATACCCTCCAAAGATTGTTGAATTTCATCTTTTGAAATATCTCTGTTTGTCTTAATCTCTGTGTCACCTGTTTCAAAGTTCACGTTTACCGATATAACTCCTTCCACTTCACTAATTCTTCTTTCAATTAATCTTTTGCATGCGGGGCAGTGAGTACCTTTTATGATGAATTGCAATTTATTTTCCATATTTAAATAACAGTTATTGTACCTCTTGGAACGCCCATTGCACAGGTAATTGGATAGTTTCCCGATTTTTCCGGTGTAAATTCAAAGACTATGGTTTGTCCTTTATTTAACATTTGTGGGTTATCAGTTAACTCCGGAATGTAAATTGACCCCATGCATCCGCTTCCTTGCTCCTGAACACCTATTTCCATTCGGACTTTTCTACCAGCTTTAACTGTAAAATCTGAAGGGGAGATGTCTAAGTCGTTTGTATAAATTGTTTTTAATACCTGGACTCCATTTAGTTCTTTCGCCGGAGCAGGGGAAACCAGAGCTTGGGCATTTGCCGCTTTTGCTTTTCCTCCACCGCAACCACAACCACCGCTTCCACAACTACCGGCATTGTTGGCTGCAGAGGTAGTATTAACAGCATTTTGTACTTGAACGTTGGCATTTTGTTTGTTACTGCCCGAATTACCATTCTCATCAACAACCTTAAATTGTCCTGTGTACATGCCCATACTACAGGAGAATTTAATTGTTCCCACTTCGGAGGGTGTGAACTCAATAATATTTTCTCCGGGGTGAAGACTTTGACGAACACCCAGCTTCGACGACACAATACTGGAAGCGCAGGTATTTGGATCCTTGGAAGTAATGATCCAGCGCACAGGAACTCCTACGGAAACAGTAAAACTATTGGGAGAATATCCACCGGCTGTTTGATCCATTCGGACTATTTGAACACCCTGTTCAATTTTTATATCGGATGCATTAGCGGAGACAGGAGAGCTAAAAAGTCCCTTGATAGAACTGATAGGATTTTTACCTAACAAGTTCAGTCCATTATTAAGATTAAAAATAGCTAGTAAAGACACGGCGACTCCTGCGAATTTAAAGAATTTTTGGGCAAATGCACCTTTGATTGCGGCGGTCAATCCACCAATACTTAAAAGTCCCGGCGCAGTTCCCAAGGCAAAAACCCCCATAATGGCTGCACCGGCTGTAAAACTACCAGTTGATACCGCATAAAGTTGCATTGCTTGGGTAAAACCGCAAGGCAGGAAGAAGGTTGACGCTCCCATTAAAAATGCATTTTTATGGCTATATTCTTTATCACTTTTTACTTTGATTCCCAGCAGATTACCTATAAATTTCGGAGTAGTTATACCCACATTTTTTAGCCTTGGAAAAAGGCCTGTTAACTGAAGACCTAGCGTCAGCATCACAAGTGCAACTGCAGCGGTAACGAGTCCAAGGCTGGT
>CAZVJU010000029.1:6253-14460 GCA_964627195.1 uncultured Gammaproteobacteria bacterium
TCCTGAAAACTGAAAGAAAGATCCCAGTAAGCCTATTGCTCCACCAAGTACCGTATAGGAAATTATTCTGCCTAAGTTAAAAAACAAATGCGGTTTGAATTTTTCAACCGCTGTCGCGCCCGAATGCGATTGGGAAAATCTGGCAGATACACCCAAGACTATCCCGCCGATTAATGCCATGCATGTTGAAAAGCCTGCGGTTAAACCAATAAGTACAACCGTTAGTAAATTAGAAGGGTGTCCTGGATTTACCGCAAAAAACTTTGACAATCCGATGCCGTCTACGAGTATAAAAAGAAAGAAAAGAATAATAGCTGCATAAATGATATCCATATAGTCTTCGGACTTTGTTGAGAATATGGGAGGTTTTTCGGAAAAACCTACCTGATAACCGGCATTTTGGACTGCTTTATCTATGTCTTCCACTTTCAGTTGGGAGTTGGCGTAATAAACTTCCGCACACGCTTTTTTGTGGGAAACATCGACTTTTTTTACTCCGGAAATACTTTTTAATTCATCTTCAATTAAAAGCTCGCAGCTTCTGCAGTGCATGCCCTTAATTGGTACGACAGTTTTATTCATGGTTTAAATTTTAGTTTGCTAACATTTCCTCAATTGCTTTTTTGAAATCCTCAAATGGGTAAGCTCCGGGCATAAGTTTTGTTTTACCCGTTTTTGTGTCTAAAAGAATATTACCGGGAGTACCATTTACACCAAGGCTTGTAGCAGTTGCGACATCACTTTTAATCCTGTCTGCGAACTTTCCACTGTCAAGACAGCTTTCAAACTTGGACTCATTCAGTCCTATCTCTACAGCTAGTGGTGCAAGATCATCGAGGGCAAATCCGGATCCACCGGAATTAGTTTTTACAAATAGTGCATTTACATATTTCCAAAATGCAGAATTTCCACCTAATTCATTAGCACACTCCGAGGCCTCTGCTTCCTTCGCCGCATTTGCATGAAACGGAAGCGGCAGGTGCCGATAGACCCACGCGACGTCTCCTTTAAAATCATCTACGATTTGCTGAGCAGTCGGATGAAACCTTTTGCAATAAGGGCATTCCATATCCGAATATTCAAAAAGAAGTATTCGTGCATTTTTTTCTCCATTAATATGATCATCGGTGGTTAATTTTACTTCGCCTTTTACCTCAGGAGTATCACCGGAAGGTTGATTAGAAGGAAGCTTTTGGTTTGCATCATTCCCTTTTGCTTCCTCCTTTGCTTCCACTTGTACCCCTGCTACTTGTGCTCCGCTTTTATAAGTACCGAGTTCCTTCTCAAGAAATTTCACTCTCGTGTAAAGGGAGCCAACAAAAAAGAAACTGATAATCATTATCCCGATCGATAAAGACGAGGGGCTGCCAAAGCCTTTTTTGCCGGAAGTATTTTGTGAATCTTCTGTCATAGTATTAAAAATTGTTTTTGATTAGAAACATTTGCGTTCAACATGCTCTAAGAATACAAAACTAATCATGAAGAAAGTATGAATACGAAAGGTCATATGTAGTAATTTATCAAAACGTAGACGGCGATACTTGTAATTATCATTGACCCCAAACTGAAAACCATTGATTGATAAGGAAATAGTCTTTTTCCGTTCTTCCTTTTAATAAAGCTATTTAAAATATCAACTAAATAAAAAACAACACTTCCTAAAATCATGCCAAAAGTTAGCTTGTCAAATCCAAAGATGCTATCCATTCTAATAATCAGATTAAATTTATAAAAAGACCAAAGAGTTGTTACGAAAATCAAAAGATAAATCAGGATACCTACATAGCGGTTGAAAAATATTTTATTTTTTCGTCCGAGTGATCTTGAAAGCCAAAAAGCTAAGCTTCCCAATAACGCTCCTATCCAAATGCCTGTTATCGAGTCGTCAACTCCTACCCATCTAGTTAAGGTTATACCCGCGGCAGCACCTGCAACACACAATGGGCAATGAGCAAATACCAAAGAGGGGGTTATTAACCTAAAAACTGTGTATATTACTAGTAATAAAGTTGGTATCCACATCATTTGTTTACAACTGTTCCATTGAATTTGAGTTCTTTTGTCCCCGCCGGATCATTGAAGTAAAGAAAAACCGTGCGGTTAAAAGGACCAACTCCTTTTGGACCATGCGCAGCGGGATCAAAAATAGCAGTGACCACAGCAGTCTCACCTGATGGTAATTCAAGGTTAACCGGAGGATTTTTATCCCCCATGCCTTCCATTCCAAATTCTTTAGTTTCTTTGTCGCCGACTTTTACTTTTGCTTTAGTACACATACAGGAAGTTGCGATTCTTTGGAGTTTCATTGTTGCACTGGAGGCATTTTTTACTTCGTAAGTTTTAACAACATTACCGGCTTTCATCTGAATGGTACCGACATCGTAAGATGGTGGGTTAACTTCCAAATTTTGTATTTCTGCACCTAAAACCTCTTCACTAGTACTTCCTCTTCCCCCTTGCCATACAGCAAAACCTACGATAAGAAGAAAAGAAAAAACGAGTACTCCTATGAATATTTTTAAATCTTTAGCCATAATAAATTCCTAATTTGTGCACTGCTCACTTTAGGTGAATTTGCATACAACTAAATGCAAGTTTACAAATTTAATTATTAAGAAACCATGAAGGCAACTACGTCTGCATTTGGAAATATAGATATCTGCTTGCAAATCACCGACTTTTTTCTGCTAAAATAGACGGGTTATGAATCAGGTCTGGTTAGCATTTATTACAGGATTAACAACTGGGGGAATTTCCTGTTTCGCTGTTCAAGGAGGACTTTTGGCTTCAAGTCTTACCAATCAGAAAAAAGAAAACCAAAAAATTCTGATCCTTACATTCCTGACAAGTAAGTTAATCGCCTACTCCCTATTAGGAATACTGCTGGGAATTTTAGGCTCATCTTTAGTAATATCACCTAAGTTGCAAGGCTGGATGCAAATTCTGGCAGGACTTTTTATGCTAATTACCGTTGGTCGACTGCTCGACTTGCATCCTGTTTTCAGACGATTCGTAATCACCCCGCCGAAATCTATTTTTAGACTACTTCGCAAAACTTCAATTAATGAAAGTGCATTCGCCCCTGCGGTTTTAGGCTTCTTAACCATACTTGTTCCCTGCGGCATAACCCAATCAATGATGCTTTTGTCGGTAGCTTCAGGCAGCGCTATCTATGGCAGTTTAATACTGGCCGCTTTCGTTCTCGGAACATCACCTGTCTTTTTCGGATTGGGTCTTGCTTCTTCCCAAATGTTGCAAAGAAAATCGTTAAAGTATATTGCTTCTGTTGCAATACTTGCCCTTGCATTGGTTTCTATTAATACAGGACAAGTCTTGCGAGGGAGCATACACACCTTCCAAAATTACTTCGCTGCTGCAACCGGTCAACTGGACAAGTCGCAAGGCAACGCAAAAATTGCTGGAACCAATAGTGATGGATCTCAGGAAGTCGAAATTAAGGTGAGCAGCCGTGGCTACCAATCAAGCGTTCAAACGCTTAAAGCCGGAGTTCCTGTAAAATTAAAATTAATCTCGGAAAACGTAACAAGTTGTGCCCGATCGTTCACAATACCGGAATATAATATTTCAAAGGTCCTTCCTGAAACAGGGACGACAACTTTAGAATTCACACCAACCAAAAAAGGAAGACTTACGGTTACCTGTGGTATGGGAATGTTCTCTGAGTTTTTTGAAGTAATCTAAATGGTTAAAAAAACTTTTAAAATTACCGGGATGGACTGTGATGCCTGTGCCAAAATGATTGAACTTGATTTGGAAGATCTGGGAATTTCTGCAAAGTGTGATTATGCAAAAAAACTACTCGAAGTTGATTTAGAAGATGGAAAAATAGAGGAGAAGGAGATCTTTTCTGCTGTCACTAAAGGCGGATATGAAATCCATCCAGAATAATTTTCTCCAGTCCTTACGTTTTTTTTAAAATGAAAAATACCGCCATTTTTATCATCTTTATAACACTCCTTATCTTCGTAGGAGGACTCTTTATTAATCAAGTTCAAAAAGACAAAAGCCCAAATTCTTCTCCCCAAACGCAAGTTGCCCCTGAAGCATATGAGTATTACTGGTCTGAAACTTGCCCACACTGTACTAATGTTGCCAAATTCCTAGATGGTTGGGAAAAAGACCTGCCTGCGCAGGCAGGCAAAATTCAGATGGAGAAACTTGAAGTTAACGAATCCGCTGACAATACAAACAGATTTATCGCTCGAGGTATCTTTTGTAATATTCCCAAAAATCAATTAGGAGTTCCTTTACTTGTAACCCCCAGTGGAAAGTGTTATAACGGCAACGTACCGATTATTGATTATTTTAACAGTTTGGAATTATGATTCATTATTCTAAATTAAAGAAAAAGAATGTTTTAATTGTATTTTTCCTACTTCTTACAACTTATAACCTACTTCTACCCCGCTCAGCGGGGGCTGTCTGCCCCGTCTGTACAATCGCCGTAGGCGCTGGGTTAGGAATTTCGCGGGCGTTAGGTATCGATGATGCGGTAACTTCAGTTTGGATCGGCGGATTGATTCTTTCCATGAGTTTCTGGTTTATCGATTGGTTCCAAAAAAAGAAATCCAAGCTACTAACTACTAACTACCAGCTTCTTATTATTTTTGCTATGTACGTACTCACCCTACTTCCTCTTTGGTATGGAAAATACATCGGGAGATTAAATAATCAAATCATAGGAGTTGATAAAATTCTTTTTGGGACTGCAATCGGATCACTAGTATTTCTTTTAGCAAAATGGGCTGACGGAAAAGTCCGCAAGGTAAAAGGTAAACAACTTTTTATCTACCAGAAAGTTGTATTTCCGGTAGTAAGTCTTATACTTTCAAGTGTAGTTTTACATTTTCTGATCCCTTAATGACTAAAATTAAAGACGTTAAATCACTTCTTCAGAAAGTTGAGGAGGTTACAAAACAAAAGGAACTCGACCTTTCTTCAGGTGAAGATTTATCAATCGGCATTATGAACTTAATCTCCATTGAAGAGCATCTTTTTTATACTTCTCAAAAAACAAAAGATAAAAAATATTTAGATCTTCTCAATGAAATCCGTTTAATGCGTACAAGTTTAATGAAAGAAATTGTTAAAGAATCCGACGGAGAAGTGTGGTGCATTAGTAAACATTTATTGGCAGCTTCAATGAGAATCATGGAAGTAGGAACCAAAGAACTGAAAAAAGCCACAGGTGCTGAGGAGGCCGTTGCAGAAAAACAAAAGCAAAAAGCCTGGGATCTTTTTGATAAATCCTACAAACTTTATTCCCTATTTTGGGGTTTAAACCTAGGAGTAGTTGGCACAAAAGATGTAAAACGCAATACGAAAGACGAAGAGAAAGTAGATTTTATTGATGAAAAAGGGAATGGAAAGGGGTCACAATCTGTTTTCTCCAAACTCGGCTCTTTAGTCCAAAAAGCAGTTGATTGTTGTAGGGAATAAAGTTAATTATTCAATAGAAAATCTTCAAATTGGTAAGTATGACTCACTAAGTCATCGTCAAAAATATGTTCATTTCTCCAAGTTGCCTTATCAAATTGCTCTCTATTCCCGACAATATGCATCCATTCTTTAACGCCTCCATTCGAAGGCCATATTGTTAACGTAAAATAATATGGTCCATCAAGTTTAACCACCTCAAAATATTCTGTTGGAACTAGAATAAAATTAATATGTTTTATTTCTCCTTTATTAAAATATAAATTTCTAAATGTCCGGGAACCGGAATTCACCTCTCTTAATAAAACTCTCCCTTCAGTTTCGTAACTTCTTTTAAGATGGTTATATTTAACTTCAAGAGAGCCGTTATAATATCCTTCTTCGTTAATTCGCAAGTCAAATTCTGCAAACAACCCTCTATATTTGCCATAAGTTCCCCCAAAACGGTCTTTAAAATTTGAAATACTATAATTAGCAGCACGTTTCCTATATTGAGCTTCACTTTTTACCCTACTCCTATAACCAGAAATTTGCATATAAGTGTATACTTCAAAGTAAATTAGAATAAACGAAAGACCTAAACTTAAAATATAGAAGAAAATAATAATCCACCCCTTCTTTAGTTGGTCAATTTTATACACCAAGAATCGCGTAATAGTGCTGGTAAAAATAAAATTAAACAAAAATAAAATTCCAGTAACTACCCCAATATATGTCGCCCAACCACACAATCCTATGAACAGACCATCCTCACAAGGAGAGGTGATATGATAAAACAGAAAAAAAACGATGACAACAAGAAGAGAAAGATTAAGCAGAATGTGCTTTTTCCAAAAAGCAGACATTAATTAATAATAAACTTACTTATGGAGTAATACAATAATTTTCCAGCATAACCTTAGGATAAATTTAAAGCTCGAGGTTCAAGCAGAAAAAATAAGTATTATTCGATTTCTTTTGCAGGAACTTTTGTTCCCCATCTTGACAAACATTACTAAAATAATACAATTGTATTATTATGAGCCGGGTAGTATTGCAAGTACCAATGTCTAAAGATTTAAAAGTTGAAGCCGAAAAGGCAGCTCTTGCTATGGGTTTTTCTTCCTTACAAGAATCCGTACGGCTTTTATTAAAAAAGCTTGCTAACCGTGAATTAAAAGTTACAGTCACTGAAGAAGAAAGTCTTTCTCCGGAAGCAGAAGCTCGTTATGAAAAGATAATCAAAGATATTGAAGCTGGAAAAAATATAGTTAAAACGAAAGATGCTAAAGATTTCCTTAAGAAATTAAGATCGTGAATGCCCACTTCCACAAGAAGTTTAAGAAAAACTATAAGAAACGTATTTCTCCTAATCCCCTCTTGGATAAACGTTTTGAAGAAAGATTTAATCTCTTTCTAAAAGATCCATCAAATCCAATTCTAAAGGATCATCCATTAACGGGGAAATTAAAAGGCTTAAGAGCATTTTGGATAACTGGCGACATCAGGGTAGTTTATTATATTAGATATGAAATTGCTTATTTCGTCGACATTGGTACTCATAACCAAGTATATAGAAAATAAAGAATCTGTTTTCTCCAAACTCAGCTCTTTAGTACAGAAGGCAATAGACTGCTGTAAGGAGTAGATGTTGTATTGTACTTAAATTCATATACCTTAAGACAATAATACAAAAATAAACAACCGAGGGTTAAGAACCCTCGGTTTTCTTGCCAAGGCTCGAAGAGCCTGCCTGCCGGCAAGGCAGGTTTGTTCACTGCTTCGCTTCATCCGTGGAATAAGCAGAGCTTGCTGCTTCGCAGTAAAATTCCACGGTTTTCGTGAAGTTTGAATAAACTACAAATTAACTAAGAAACACTTTTAAGTCTCTTAAATTCTTTTTTTCAAATGTATTAAAGTGCATACCCGAAGTAACAACTAATTTACTTTTGGAAAGCAGATCATGTAATTTCCTAATCTCAGACATAGGCATTAATTTGTCATCCTCACCCCCAAAAATAATTGCTGGGTTTTGTAATTTTTTTAAAATATTTGTATTGTTTATTTTTCCACACACTCCAAGAATTTGTGCGTGCTTTGAAAATGGATAATTGCTGATTGCCTTTAAATTAATTTTCAAATCCTCCTCGTAGGCTTTTTTGTGTAGCGGTTTTCCATCAAAGGGATTTATCTTCCTATAGACAAATTCGACACCTCGTTTTCCTGAAAATTTAGCCACTAAAACAAATATCTTCTGGGGAAAACTTAAGGCAGTCAATTTTGTAAAAACACGCATAACTAAAAAGTCAGGTTTAAAGCAAGGTGCTGATGAAATAAAGATTAATTTAGCATCTGGATATTCCTCAGCAAGTTTAGGAAGAAGCAAACCTCCCATGGAAATTCCTACAATCACTTCTGGATCTCTGCCGTCAAGTTTCCTGTCAACGCTTCCGACCAAATCTTTTATACTCCCTCCCCAATCCTCGTCAAATAAATTCGGCGTAAGTAGAGCATAGCCCTTCTTCCTAAAAAACTTAACCTAAAATATGCTGATTCATGCTAGTTTGAGGCCAACCATGAAGTATAAGAGCTACTTTTTGCATACTGTTATTTTACAACGAAGTAACTATCTCTGCGTATTACTTATTTGCACCTTAGAGGTAAAATACGTTCACACTCCGGTTATACCCAAAATACTCTAGTTTGTATTTAAAAATATCTGGGTATCCACTTAACACCACTAACTAATTCCTGTATTCTAAAGTCTCGAT
>CAZVJU010000030.1:0-14293 GCA_964627195.1 uncultured Gammaproteobacteria bacterium
ACGTATTTCTTGGAAATATAGTTAGTTCATCATTTTAATATATGGAAAAAGTACTCGAACAAGTTGAAAAGTATATTCTTTACATCCTGGTATTCTTATTTCCTGTTGTTGTTATTTCAGTTTCTTCCAATCCTTTTGTTATACCTAAACTCGAACTCTTAGTTTTTTCTATCTCACTTCTAATTTTTTTAAGGGCTCTAAAAATCATCATCACCGGAAAGTTAGATTTTTCGGTTGGAAACTTTGACCTACCAATATTTATAATTGCACTTTCTTTTATTCTATCAACAATTCTCAGAACCCCTAATAAAATGGAAGCACTTCTTCTTCCCGGAACAACTACTGCTGTTATTTCAGGTGTTCTTTTATACTTTATTATCAATCAACAAAAGGATGAGGAAAAAAGAAGCTTATCTTTGGTTCTTTTCCTATCTGCCACCGTCTTTTCAGCACTAACACTTCTTGCCTTTAGCGGATTATTTGAAAAAATTCCACAACTGCCTGCCTATATCAAAACAAAAGCATTCACCCCCGACGGAGGTTACCTACCCTCCGCAATCTTTTTACTTACAATATTTCCATTGGGCTTGGGTCTAGTATTTGCTCTAAAAGAAAAAACAAGAAAAATTTTGATCATGGTCGCTTCTATCGTAGTAATTCTTGGTTTAGTCCTATCTATTTATAATATAATTCCAGGCCGCCCCACTTCTCCCCGGTTTCCCAGCTACAACGTTTCGTGGAACATTGCAATCGACTCCCTAAAAAATTCACCTGTTTTAGGAATCGGACCAGGGAATTACCTAACAGCTTTTAATAGATTTAGACCCATTTCTTACAACCAAACCGATTTATGGGCAGTAAAGTTTGCAACAGCAACAAGTTTTTATCTTACCTTCTTGACTGAGGTGGGTATGCTTGGCACAGCTGGATTAATACTTCTACTTTTTAATTTATATAAAACCGCAAAAGCGGATATAAAGGAAAAGAAGCTGGTTCAGTGGGGTTTCGGCTCAATTGCAAATTTGGTTTCACTAACAATTATGGTCGTTCTACTAGCCTTGCTACCTGCCACCACATTGTTGATAGTCCTTTTCTTCATTCTTTTTTCTCTCAATGCAAAGGTTCACAAAACAACGCTCTCTTTAATGACTCAGGGACAAGTTGAAGGCGCGACAGCCCAAGCCGTTACTTCACGCTTCCCCGCTTTTTTAATAAGTGTACCGGTTATTATTGTTCTTTTTCTTTTTGGCATACGTGCGGTCAAGATCGCAGCAGGAGAATATAAATTTATAAAGGCCCTTAATGCCCTAGCAACAAATGACGCGGCCAAGACCTATGATACTTTGAGAGAGGCAATTCGGCTAAATCCGCTTGTCGACAGGTATCATGCAACTTTCGTTAGAGTTGATTTAGCTTTAGCCAACGCAATCGCCAGGAAAGCCGCAGGTCCTGAGCCTGTCGAAGGAGCCGCCCCGACTCAATCTCAAATTACCGATCAGGACAGGCAAAATATAACTCTTTTGGTACAGCAAGCAATTGCTGAGGCAAAAGCTACCGTTGCGCTCAACCCGCTGCGTTCAGGAAATTGGGAAGTTTTGGCTCAGACTTACCAAACAATTATGCCCTTAGCACAAGGAGCTGACAATTTTGCAATTCAAACTTACCGCCAGGCAATTGCATTAGACCCAATTAACCCCAATTTGCGAATTGCTCTTGGTGGAATCCACTATATTAAAAAAGATTATGAAAATGCTGTAAGAATCTTTGAACTGGCTACTTTAGTAAAATCCGATCATGCCAACGCCCACTATAACTTAAGCTTCGCTCTGAGAGATAAAGGAGATCTTAATGGTGCCATACAGGAAATGACATTAGTACTTTCTCTCATACCTAACAAAAGTTCTCAGGATTATCAAGTTGCCAAAAAAGCGCTGGAAGACATGCAGGCTAAGAAAAAAGAGGAAGCTCCAACTGGTCAGGAACTGACTCCACCCCAAGGACAGGAGGCACCTCAATTAGAACCTCCAGTTGAATTGCCAGAAGGTTCAGAACCACCAGAAACACCCACTTCGACACAGGAAAGCGAAACAATTACTCCTACGCCAACAGAAAGTGTAGTCTCTCCTACTCCCACTCCTTAGTCGTGCGGGTAACAATAACGACTTGTAAAGACTCTCATTACTTGGAAACGCCTTAAAAATCGTACCTAAAATGGTACTTGCAGGCTCTCTCCTCTCAAGTATAGTATTAAATATGTCTGCCCAAAACCTACACAAAACAAATGCGGATGGCTTTTATTGCCATATCTATAATCAAGGGATTGAAAACGCAATCTTCAGGGATGAGCAAGATTATGGAACCTTTCTTGGCTATATAAAGGAATATCTGTCCGAACCTGCCGACCCCAAAAATATCAAAAAAGTTTTTACCGTGAATGGCCGCTCTTTTCGGGGCATACCCCATCAACCTAAAAATTACTTCAACAAAATTGAACTCATTGCGTACTCTTTAATGCCAAACGATTTCCATCTAGTTCTGCATCAGAAAACTCACGGCTCACTGGAGAGTTTTATAAGATCGTTATGCACCCGATATTCAATGTATTTTAATAAGAGATATCATCGCTCCGGATCGCTTTTCCAAGGCCCGTATAAATCTGTACTGATCAAGGATAACCAGTCTCTTATCAACTTAACCCGCTCCTTGCACAAAAACCCTCAAAGCTATTCTTCATATCCAGAATATTTAGGCCGTAGATCTAACTCATGGGTTAATACAAAAGTCGTACTCTCTTTCTTCAAAGTACCATATAGTTACATAGATTTCGTTGAAAAGTCGGTGAAGCAAGAAAAACAGAAAATTATTAGCTTGCAAGGTCTTTCCTTTCAAGTTATTTTTTACTATTCAGCCCTGATATCTTTCCTGGTTACGGCAATTATAATAGGTGCAATTTTTACTTATAACCCTAGGGGGCAGTTAATTTTTGCAGCCCTAGCTATTCCGGTAGCTTTCTATTTCATCATTGAATTTGCCCAGCAAAAGCGCCCAGTTTCGAATTTGGAGCCTTTGCCAAGAAAGGCAGTATTTCCAGCTGTAACACTAATATTTTTACTGCTTCTTGGTCTGGGAATAAGAAATGTTATGTCTGCCACAACCAGAAATACAAGTCTCGAATCTTCCTCTGCTCTAATATCCAAAACAGAAGATGTTATGTCCGCCACATCTCAAAATCCAAGTCCCGAACCGTCCCCAACTCCAATAATTAGCAACCAACCATTGCAAAGCCCAACACCAACTGAAGAGACAAATCCAATAACACTACTGATAATCAAAATTACGGACGGGTCGACAAGTGTTAATATCCGCCAGGCTCCGACGGTACGTTCGGCTAAGATCGGTGAAGCCAAAGAGGCCGACACATTCGAGTTCATTTCTGTAGATTCGGGCTGGTATGAAATCAAATTGGCAGATGAATCAACTGGATTTATATCGGCAAGGTATATTGAAGTCCAAGGAGAAACAAATAAAGAAATCACATTTTGAAATCGGACTGAAATATGATTTCTTTGGCATATATCACACTATTTTTTGTTCAATCTTTAAAGTGTGACATCTGTAACTAAAATGCGTAAAATTCTGACCTATTACAGTCTTATAATCGTAAGCCTCGCAACAGCCGTGGTATTTGTGTCTATCACAACTTACGCCCAGCTGGCAGTTGCCATTCTTCTTTTTCCTCTGCTTGCCTATTTTGCCTGTAAAGTTTTCCCTCGTAAAACCGCGGAAGTATACCCCAAACAAGGGGTAACCACAATCCTCGAACCAGCGACTCTGGTCGCCCCCGCCGAGTCAGTTACGGCTTCGGTAAGCCAAGAAAATAAAGAGGATGGGAAAGTTGTGAATATCGACAAACGGGCATTTCTCAAGCTGATTGGCGGTGCGGGAATCTCCCTTTTCCTCTATTCAATCTTTGTTAAAAAGGCTGAGGTCCCATTTTTCGGAAGAGCGCTGGCGCCGGGAACGGTTTCTTTAGAAGATGCTGCTGGGCGAAAAATTGACCCGGCGGAAAAACAGCCCACGGATGGCTATCGAATTACCGAACTTGATGATTCCATCATCACTTTTTACGGATTTACCGACAAGAACGGCTCTTGGTTTATTATGAGAGAAGATACTGATACAGGTTCTTTCCGCTACAGCCGGGGCGATTCCAACTTTACCGATAGCTGGACCAAGCGTGAACAACTTAACTACGACTACTTTAACAATGTTTTTTAAAACATTGGTTACTTTAATGTTTTTTAAAACATTGGTTACTTTAATGTTTTTTAAAGGGTAGCAGGGGTAGCTTACGAAAAGCGTGTAATATGAGTTGACAAGAAGCTTGAGTGTTGTGTTATTATGGGGCTCATGAAAGACGAAACGTTCTCCCCTAGTAAATACTTCAATCTAATTGCAAAATGCTCACTAACTTTTAGAGACTCTTCTCTCTACGAAAAAGTAGTGGAAACACTTTTGGATTGTTATAAAAGAGGCGGAACAGTATTTACAATGGGTTGCGGCGGATCCGCTTCTACGGCTACTCATTTTGCTGCTGATCTAGCCAAAACAACAATGATTGACAATAAACTGGGATTTAGATCAATGGCATTGGTAGATAATGTACCGCTTGTTAGTGCTTGGACTAATGACAAAGGCTGGGGAACAGTTTTTGAAGGACAATTGAGGGCTTGGCTTACTAAAAATGATGTTTTGGTCGGTTTTTCGGTACATGGCGGGAATCAACGAGGAGATGAGGCTGGCCCTTGGTCACAAAATCTGGTTGCTGCTATGAAACTCGCAAAGGAAAGAGGAGCTAAGATTATCGGGTTTTCAGGTTTTGATGGTGGAGCAATGAAAGAGATGTCTGATGTGTGTTTTGTTATTCCAACTCAAAGTGATGTAAACGGTACACCGCTTGTTGAGGCTATGCATGTAGTGCTGCACCATTCCATCATTTTTGATTTAAAGGAAAGGATGAAGCTCCCCGGGTTGAAACCCGGGGTGTCTTCTCCTCGCTACTTCGTCGGGAGCGAAATCCCGCCGAAGCAGAAAAATCTTCGCATTCATCCACGGGCTCACGCCCGAGGTTTTCTGCGAAGGAGGATGAAAGATGTTAATGGCAGAAAGACAACCGCTTAAATCATCCGGTATTTTTTACGATTCGGCGAATCTTGTCGATTTTAAAAAGTGGTTTGCTGCCAGAATACTGGGAGGAGCCACAACCAATCCACTAATTCTACAGAAGGAAGGTGTTTTAAATATACCCGAGCACCTTTCAAAAATGGTTAAGATATCGGGGCCAGGGTTTCCAATATCTATCGAAATACCGGATTCAGAAATGCCAAGAGAAGCAATGATCGATCTTGCACTCAAATATCGAGATCGCTTCCCGGAAAATGCAGTAATTAAGGTTCCTATGGACCCAAGAGAACCAGAAAAAGCTTTTGAGGTGATATATAGACTTGGACAGGAAGGAGTAAGAGTCAATGCGACACTGGGTCTTAGTATGGGTCAACTAGTTGGGGCCGCAGAGGCTCTGCGTTTAAGTACCGCTGAAGGTGACAACTATATCAGTTTGTTCTGGGCCAGGCGAGAAGAAGCAAAGAATCAGTTGGTAAAGGAATTGGTAAAAGGGGGAATGAAAAAGAAGGAGGCATTAGAAAAAGTACCGGATGCGGCTGCAAGTTTAATTATGACCTTGAAGTATCTCGAAACTCATAATCTATCCACACGGGTGATTGTTGGTAGCATAAGAAGCATTGATCAAATCGAAAAAGCCTTTTTCCTTGGAGCCGATATTGTCACAATTCCACCAAAATTACTTGATGAGTGGATGTTTACTCAAAGGGGAGTTGAAACGGTGGACGAGTTTAACAAGACCTATCGCGACGTAAAAGATAAAATTAAACTAATTTAATAAACATTTCATGAACTTAGAATCCTCTCGTGAATTCTGTCTTCAACTAGTTCTGTCAGTTGAGAGGGACTATTGTACCTTTCGGCTAGTTCAGGGTTTCTTGCTATTATCCTTTGGAATAAACCACTTTCAATAGTTGTCATAATCTGCTCCAGTTTTTCCCATGTGGACATTCCATATTTTTCTCTTCCTAAGTCACCTTCCTCAACTTTGTTAATTTTAAATCCTGCTACTCTATCTCTCCATGGCACAATTATAACTGGCGGTAAATTTTTGGGTTCCCTTACCCCAAAAAAATTTCCAGCAGACTTTTCCCCAACGCTTGAGTCTAACCATCGCAAGATTTTTTCTTCGTCTCCCCAATCAGCTGCTCCGGTAAAATTACTACTCGTTGCAACAAATGGCCGCTTATTTTTACTAAACTCATCTTTCCATACTTCATTTTTACTTTTACCTTCTTGTTGTCTGCGTTTTTCAACATCATGAAGAAGAGAGTCGATGGTAATTTTGGCAGTTTCTTCAGAAGTTCTACCCAGAAGCTCCGATAAAGTTTCAGCCATAACCGCTGACAAAAGCTGATGTCTGGCTACATTCCTCCAACCTTCTGAGCCTTCTTCGTTTAGAAGCCCATACTTTTTATATTTTCGGGCTTCATCCATATGGCGCAGCATGAACTTTTGAAAATAGGCTGTCTTTTTTCTTTGAAATTCATGGTCTTGATGATCAGATTCAATGCTCATATTTTATCTAGGTGCGATTTTATTATACGGTTCGGCACTTGGCAAGACGAACAGTTTCAACGGACATGTTCCATTGCCAATTCGGCAACTTTGGCGTAAAGCTCTTGATTTGCTGCTGCTATAACTCCGTTCCCAAATATTTCATCCCGACCCGGCCAACCGGTCGCCCTTCCACCTGCCTCATTAATGATCAACATTCCGGCAGACTTATCCCAGGGTTTTGCATCCGGATGAATATAGGCCGAAATAGCAGCGCCTCTCGCAAGACAGACAAGTTCATATCCTGAACTTTCCATAATATTAAGTCCTCGTGACCGGACACAAAGTGGTTTTAAAAGTTCAGATATTCGAGCCGCTGAAGCATAATCCGCAAAATTCATGCCTACTCCCACCTTGGATTTTCGCAGGTCGGTTTCAGAATTGGTAAAAATTTGTTCTATTTTTCCACCTTTTTGACAATAAGCTCCCAAGCCCTTTTCGGCAAATGTGATAACTCTCAAGTCGGGTTGAACAATTACCGCGCTTTTAAGTTCACCGTTGTTGACTAGAGATAAATTGATGGACCAAACTTCACCCCCGTCTTTATACCACCTTGTTCCGTCTATCGGGTCAACTATTAACACATCAGGATTGTCACTGGGAATAAAGTCAGTTTGTGTTTCCTCAGATAGAACTGTAACACCCGGAAATCTGATGCTTGCCTCCGAATAAACCAGTTGGTCAACAGCCACATCCCCAGAGGTTACAAATCCTTTAATGTTAGTGTGCTTTGAAACTTGCAGACCATTGTTTCTGGAATCTATTGCTTTTTGTCCTAACTTATCGGCCAGATCAAGCAGCTTTTGAGTATCGGAAGACAAGTGTTCTTTTAAACTATTTCTGGTAATTTCCATATTTGTTAAAGATCAGCAATAACCTTCGCTCCTTCCATATCAAAATGGAAAAATAACTCCGTCAAACCTTGCTTTTCCATCTCGAGTCTGATCCTATTCTTATTGCGCGGACAGCAAAAAAGCAAAAACCCTCCACCTCCTGCTCCCATTATTTTTCCACCCACTGCTCCGCTTTTTATACCTAATTCATATAACTGGTCTATCCTCGAGGAGCTTATCGCAGAGGACAAATTACGTTTAGTCATCCAGTGCTTGTGCATTAGTTTACCAAAAGAATTAATGTCTTTAGCAACAAGGGCCTGTCCAATTTCCTTTCCTATAGCTTTAATTTGATGGAGGTTCTTTATGACGTTCTTATCATTGTTTTTTGTTTTTATACTCTGACGTCTTAGTATTTGCGCTTCTTCTCGTCTGATACCTGTATAAAAAATAAGTAGACTTCCCTCTAAGTCTCTAATAAATGGTGGATCTAATACCAACCGCCGCACTTTTACTTCTCCATTTTTGTTTATTTTGAATTTGGTAATTCCACCGAAGGCTGCAATATATTGATCTTGCTTACCGACAAATCTTTTGAGCTTCCCTATTTCAATTTTACAGGCTTCCTCAGCAAGACTTTGATCTGAAATGTGCTCACGCTTTAGAGTATGAAGTGCCTTTAGAAGAGCAACAGTGTAGCTTCCCGATGAACCCATTCCAACTCCTGCAGGGAGATCGGCAACCGAATTAATTTCGATAGAATCTTTGATTTTTGTTAATCGTAGTGCTTCTCTGACTAAATCATGTTTTATCTCTTTGACATTATCAACTATTTCTGTTTGAGTGTATTTGACCCTTATCAATTTATCCACAATGGGTCTATTTATCGTTATAAACATGTAACGATTGATAGCGGCTGAAATAAGGGCACCGCCAAATTTGGAATAGTAAGACGGAAGATCTGTTCCGCCTCCGCCAAGAGGAATGCGAAAAGGTGCTCTGACAAAAATCATGCCTCATCATAGAGGTTTAAGTTCCGTCTTGCAATATCGGGGACGAAGACGGAGAATGTAAGGCAAATATGAAAATTGGAGTACTTGGTTTGTGGCATACCGGTGAGGTTTTTTCAGCGTGTTTGGCGGAGCTGAGTAACAACATTGTCGGAATTGATGAAAATGCAGAGGTTGTTAATAATTTAAATAAAGGAATAGTCCCGCTTAAAGAACCAGATCTGGAAAAAATTGTCAGGAGAAATATTAAAAATGGGCAATTAAAGTACTCCACAGATTTTAAGCTTCTGACTAATTGCGATGCAATGTGGATAACAATAGACACTCCTCTTGAAAAAGAGGGGTGGGGTGACTTTAGTCAAATATTTACTTACATCAAAAAGTCTCTCCCCTATTTGAAGAAAGGTGTTTTGATAATCATCTCAAGCCAGTTGCCTGTTGGAACCTCGTCAAAGATAGTTAAGTTTATCAATGCAAGTCGGAGGAACTTTAAGTTTGATTACGCATATCTGCCGGAAAATTTACGGTTGGGTGAGGCTGTTAACAGTTTTATGAAACCTTTTAGGATTGTTATTGGGATTAACAATCCTAAACGCAAAACCGAAATAACCAACGTTTTTAAAAAACTTAAAACAAACTTCTTAGTGATGGATGTTGTCTCGGCGGAGATGGTTAAGCATGCCACTAATGCATATCTGGCAACATCACTTTGCTTCATTTATGACATAGCCGATATTTGCGAGGAGGTTGGGGCTGATGTTACCGAAGTCTCCCGCGCGCTTCGGGCTGATGAGAGAATAGGTGTAAAAGCATATCTGGATGCAAGCGCAGGATTTTCCGGGGGACACTTTGAAAGGGAGCTGCAGTATTTACAAAAAGTTGCCAAATCAAAAAAAATTAATCTGCCGGTTATAAGTTCTGTTATCAGAAAAAACACTGGACGCAAAAGAATTGTGTTTAAGAAAATTATCCCTATACTTGGAACACTTAAAGGTAAAAGAGTAACATTTTTTGGCATAACCTACAAAAGCGGCACACCAACACTTGTGAGTTCATTGCCGATTACCTTAGCAAAAGAGGCGCTACTTCTAGGCTCAACAATTAATCTTTGCGATCCGTGGGTTGATAAAAAAGATTTAACAAAAGAAATTGCTGCGGGTAAATTTAGTTATTTTGCAGATCCATACGAATCAGTTAAGGGAAGCCATTTAATTATTTGTATTACTCCATGGGCGGAATTAAAACAACTTAATTATAGAAAAATTGCCAGATTAATGGCCAGCCCAAGAATATTTTTTGATGCCCGTAATTATTTTGCAGATTTTAAAAATTCAATTCAGGAAGCAGGTATAAAATATATAGGAGTTGGAAGATGAAAAAAATTAGTTTTGCTTTAATCGGTGCCGGAAAAATGGGAACCAGGTGGGCATTTGTGATATCAAAATGCGCTAATACCGCACTTGATTCTATTGTTGACACTGACCTGAAAAAAGCTAAGGATCTTGCGGAAAAGATTCCCCACTGCACTGCGACATCAAATATTTTAGATGTATTAAACAGTAAAGAGATCCATGCGGTTTTAATTGCAACACCTCATAAGTATTTAGCACCTATTACAGAGTCCGCACTGAAGGCAGGTAAACACGTTCTTTGTGAGAAGCCGGGGGCTAATAAATCAGAGCAGATTAAAAACAATATTGATTTAGCGAAAAAGACTAGATTAGTTTATAAAATTGGATATAACTACCGATTTCATGATGGGTTTATCAAGGCCAGGAAGCTCTACGATAAAGGTGTAATAGGCGATTTGCTTTTTATAAGAGCAAGACATGGGTTCGGAGGGAGGGTCGGATACGAGAAAGAATGGCGCATAAATAAAGATATCGGCGGTGGAGGACATCTACACGACCAAGGGACACACCTAATAGATATGGCAAAATCTTTTATGGGAAAGATTAAAAAGATACGGGGAATTAGAGCAGATAACTTTTGGAAAGCAGGAACTGAAGATAACGCTTTTGTGTTACTCCAAGATGAGAACGATGTAATTGCATCAATTCATAGTAGTTTAACTCAATGGAAAAGGATGCATAGTTTTGAGATTTATGGTACCAAAGGGTATTTATCAGTAGAGGGATTAGGTATGAGATATGGAGATGGTGAAAAATTAATAGTCGGTAAACGTACAGAAGATCCGGATAAAGTAAAAGAGAAAGTGATTGTCTGTAATCCAATTGCTGACAATTCATTAGCATATGAGCTGGCAGAGTTTATTTCTGCTATAAAACAAGGTACACCGCTAGATCCTACGCCTTTAGATGCTTATGAAACTTTGAAAATCGTAGAAGAAGTGTATAAAACTAACAAATTATAATGAAAGCAGTAATACTTGCGGCGGGAGAGGGAAAAAGAATGAGGCCCTTGACCTTAAAAACTCCCAAACCCCTTCTTAAGGTAAATGGTAAATCAATAATCGATTATGTTCTGGAGTCTTTTGGCCCAGAGATCGATGAGGTTATTATCGTGGTCAAATACCTTGGTGCCCAGATAAAAAAGCATATCGGCAAAAAAAACCTAGGTATGAGAATAAGGTATGTTTTGGGATCGGACGAAGGAAGTGCGTATAGCTTTATGGCTGCTGGGAAATACTTAGACAGTGAAAGATTTCTTTTTGTCTATGGTGATGAAATTCCGAATCCACTTGACGTTAAAAAGTGTTTAGCGAAAGATTTGAGCATTCTTACTTTTAAATCACAAAACCCCCAAGCAAACGGGATAGCTTATTTGAGGAAAGACGGTACGATTAGAAGAATTATAGAAAAGCCAAAAAAACCCAAATCCAACCTGGGGATTGACGGTGTGATGGTATTAAACACAGATATTTTTACTTATTCACCAGCTTTGATAAAAGGTGAATATTATTTCAGCACTATGGTCGGGTCATTCGTCCGAGATCATAAAGTATATCCGGTCAAAGCAAGGAACTTTATCGGAGATCTCAGCGCACCCCACGATTTAATTAGGGTCGGAAACATCCTTAAGGCAAGACATCTCTTGTATACTTAAATTATGGCAGTAGATTTAACGGTAGTTATACCCAACAGAAACTCTCCTTTCACTACAAAAACAATCCTGGATATATTGGAAAAGGCTGTTACTAGTGTTGAAATAATCGTTAATGTCGATGAGAACTGGCCCGATCCCCTAGTAGAAGACAAAAAAGTCACTTATATTCATCCAGGAGCCCCTCGCGGAATGAGATGGGGAATAAATTCTTGTGTGGCCTTAGCCAAAGGCAAATACATATTGCATGTTTGCTCCCGGCTTTGACAAAATATTAATCGAAAATCATCTTAAGGACAATTGGGTACAAATCCCCCGCCGGTACTCACTGGATGCCGAAAACTGGAAAATAAATAAATCAAGACCATATAGGGATTATCTTTACCTTTGTTTCCCACAAAAAGGTAAGAAACACGATGATGGGATGCACGGCGTTGAATGGTGGGACAGACAAAGAAAGCGAACCGATCCCAAATACGATATTGATGACACTCCAAGTATGCAGGGTTCATGCTACTTCATGACCAAAAATCACTTTGACAATTTTTTGCATGGCTTAAGCGAAGAAGGTTATGGCCAATTTTCTCAGGAATCCCAGGAAATTGGCAATAAGACGTGGCTTGGCGGAGGAGCGCTTAAAGTGAATAAAAAAACCTGGTATGCACATCTTCATAAAGGAAAACACTATGGAAGGATGTATCATATAAGTCAGGAAGAAAACCAAAGTTTTGTCGACGGTATTAATTGGTCGGCCGAGTATTGGATGAACAATCGCTGGAAGGCGCGCATCCACGATATTACTTGGTTAATTGATGAGAAATTTCCGGGCATGCCGACATGGCCGAAAAAATGGAAGAAGATTTATTATGGCTAAAGTATCTATTATAGTTCCAAGTTGTAACGAAGCTTTTGAAGTTTCGCCTGGTATTACCGTTCTTCAAAGAACGGTACAGGAAATCTACGAGAAGGCAACAGGCGACTTTGAGGTTATTGTTGGTTTTAATGGCCCACCCTATCAAGACTTCCCGGATTACCCAAATCTTAAAACAGCGAAGTTACCCGAAAACATAGGCTTAAAAACGATGATCAACATCTTAGCGATCATGGCGGCAGGCAAGTATCTTTATAAGACCGATGCGCATTGCATGTTCGGTCCCGGGTTTGATGAAATTCTCCAGGCAGACATGCAGGACAATTGGGTTGTTACCCCCCGCTTTTATGTTCTAAACGCCAGTCAGTGGAAATGGCAGGACGATAGGCATTACGATTACTTCTATTTATGTTGTCCCTTTACTGATCCGAGAGGATTTAGATTCAAGGCCGGCGGGCATTGGCCTGAAAGAACTGCTGAAAGAGAGAAGAACCATAAGTATGACATTGATGAAACTCCCCAAATCCACGGCTCGGGATGGTTTATAGAAAAGGATTTCTTTCTTAATAAAATCGGAGGCTTTCTTAGTCTTGATCCGATGGGACACGCTCAAGAACCCCCATACCTGGGTTTAAAGACCTGGCTGGGGCCTTGGGGGGGCAAGGTAATGGTCAATAAAAAAACTTGGTATGCCCACATGCACCAGGACGGATCAAAAAAAGGATATCGCTATACCAGGCAACAAGAACGTACTTCCTATGACGTTTGGGCTAGATATTTTATGGGTGATAAATGGGAAGAAAGAATACATAATATCGACTGGTTTATAGAAAAGTTTATGCCGATGCCGACCTGGCCAGAAAACTGGCGCGAGCTTCTGGAAAACTGGAGAAAGGAAAATAAGTAGTTTTGATTTACCTAGCTGTTTTTTACAAAAATTCTTGTACCTTCCCCTACATTCGAAGATACACTCTCGTACTTTGGAGGTAGTTTTATACGATCATACCCATCTTCTTTAAATGCAAGATTAATATCGTGAATAATAACGTATTTAGGATGAAATTTGTTTAATATAAAATTTGCTATGTCTCCTCTGACATGATAATTTCCATCGACTAATACCACATCAAATTTATATCTATTAAATAATTTAGTGATACCGCTCAGTAATACTTTAGGTAAATCAGGATTGAAATCCACGAATCCAATATCACTAAACAATACTAATTCATGTTTCCAATTTCTGGATTTAGAAAATTTTTGAACCGTAGAATCGTAGTATTTTGGCTTGGCTGCCAGTTCATGAGAATATACGAACTTAAAATTATCTAAAAGATACTTTGTCCCCTCACCAAGACCAAACTCCAAAATTGATAATCTATTTTTATTAGGAATACTTAATTCAACTAATTCTATCCAGTCTGTGTACGACATAATATTATTTATTTTGCTTGAGAATACCTCGCCGGCTCTGCCGCGATGCAGTTCATTTAACACTAACATATTTATTTAATTCTAACAATTGTTTGTTTCTCTTTAATTTACTATCAAAATTATCAATAGTCTTCCAAACACTTTCATGCCATTGATGAAATACCAGCTGAGAATCTTCTATTCTAATCTTAATATTATTTTTTGATAGCGAGTTTAAAAACATCTCATCGTCATGATATACGCCCTCGCTAAATCTAGGATCAAATCCACCCACTTTTCTTAAATCCGAAGCATGAATAGCTGCGCAAAAATTAAATGCTTTTCGTCTATGTTTTGAGTGGCAG
>CAZVJU010000031.1:0-13276 GCA_964627195.1 uncultured Gammaproteobacteria bacterium
CAACAGAAATATCGGAAAAGAAAAAACCTAAAGGTTTTTATCCAAGCAAGGTGGTGGCAAAAAGAGGAGGTCGAGTTGCCGGAAACGCCAGGAAGGAAATTGAAAGACAAACCGGCAAAAATGTCATTACTTCTACTAATGCAGGACGTTCACGCGTGATCAAAAATGCCTCGGTTAATAGATTAATTAAAGGCAAAAAACTGAATAATCAATGACAAGCATACCGAAAAGAGCCAATTTACGAATCCGCCGCCCTCAAAATACTCTCTTCAATCAAATAATTCTCGCATAAGGTTTGAGAATGGAGCTTGCATCGTGAGCTTTGTATTCAAAGATTTTACGCTGTAAAATACGATCAGAATGCTTGTTTTTATTGATGACTCTGGCGATCCTGGATTTAAACTTCATAAAGGTTCAAGCAGCATTTTTGTAATTGCTTTAGTAATATTTGACGACGAACTTGAAGCTGAGAAAACTTCCATATCCATAAAAGAGCTACGGAGAAAACTAAAAGTTTCAGACAAGTACGAGTTTAAATTTAATAAGACCAATAGAAGATTTAGGAATAGCTTTTTCAAAACAGTAAGAAATTTCGAGTTCAGGATCCGTGCCATTGTGGTGAAGAAAGATTTAATTTATAGTTCTCACCTCAAAAATTACATAGAGAATTTCTATAATTACGTAATTATGCAAGTTCTCAAACACAGCGGCGGGACAATAAAAAATGCCCGACTTAAGTTTGATAAAAGGGGAGAAAGAATACTAAGAAATCAACTTAGAGTATATTTAAGCCTCCAGTTGGATAATAAAAATAAAAAGATATTTAAAGACTTAAGATTTGTAGATTCAAGACAAAATACTTTGGTGCAACTAGCTGATATGGTTGCAGGAGCAATCTTCTCATCAAATTCAGGAAAAGATAAAAGTTATCTCGAAACTCTAAAAAAAGCTGGAAGAATTGAAGATATTTGGCCCTTTAAATAATCGACCCCGTATTCTATCCAAACGTAAGCTTGGAACGCGCACCATACGGTGACAGTTCGAATACGAGGTCTTTGTAGAAGTATTATACCAATTAGTTGCAACACACGTCAAAGGTAAATTTATAATCTTGGATCTCTCCGAGTCGGAGGGATAAATCTTAAGTCTTAAATCTATAATCTAAATTCTAAAATCTTCAAACATTCTCGCTTTAGGTTCAAGTATGTACGCAGTAAGATCTTTCACTTAAGTGACTTTTCAAGCTTCTAAAAGAAAATCTTGGCACTAGTTTCGGTTCATCCGTAATAAATTAACGGTTTTCTCGAATCTATTGTAAAATACAGGCAGGATGCATCTAACTTTTTTTGATTACGAAATACCAGTTTTGAAAGCGCTTGTTGAATTAGGAGGATCAGCAAAAACCGGAGAAGTCTATCCTGTTGTTGAAAGGTTAATGCTTCCCCGTCTTAAAAATCATCCAGAAGAATACGGACATTATAAAATTCAAACAGATATTATTTGGAAAAACAAAACCCAATGGGCTCGAGAATATTTAAAAAGAAAGGGTCAGTTAGATGGTTCCGTAAGAGGAGTATGGACAATAACCGATGCCGGGAAAGAGAGATTGAGGATTTTAAATAGCACAGAAAAGGATCCCGACGAAGGAATAGCTTCGCTTTCAGGAATAGACGCTTCGATTGCAGAGACATCGGAAAAACCAGAAGAAGTTTTTACCAGGTTAGAAAATATTCAGAAGCACGGAGATGTTCTGGGCTTCAGAGGTATTGTATATGAACCTATTAATGAACAAGGTGTTATTCTTCTATTTGCTACTGTATGCAACGATTTAGGGTTTAGAATCGAAGCCATAAGAACTGGATTTCCTGATGCGCAACTCATAAGAAAAGATTTGAAAGGGACTTTTTCCAAATGTTGGGCAGAATTTGAGTATAAAGCCAGCAACTATCAAACCCATAAACATTCCCTAAGGGGTTGTGATTTGGTTATATGTTGGGAAAACGACTGGGAAAATTGTCCAATCGAAGTACTGGAATTAAAAAAAGCAATTAAACAATTTCCAAAAGAGTAAAATACAGGCAGGATGCCAAATAAATCGGAAGCAAAAGAGAAAATTAATGCGCTTGCTGAGAAATACGATAGGTTAACTCCTCAGAGAAAAAAGACTTACAGCGAAGCTGATACACGGCGTGATTTCATAATGCCTCTTTTCCAGGCTCTAGGTTGGGATGTTTATAACGACTTTACTGAAAATGAAGTTGTTGAAGAAGAAACCAGCATTTCAGGAAGGATTGATTATTCGTTTCGACTTAATAACATCACCCAGTTTGTTTTAGAAGCAAAATCTATTCCTGAAGATCTGGACAAAGAACAATGGGCTAAGCAGGCCATTGAATACGGTTGGAATAAGGGTATTGCCTGGGTAATACTAACAGACTTTGAAGGTTTGAAACTTTTTAACTCAGACTGGAAAGTTGACTTTCCAAAAGCCAATCTTGAATTTACTTATAAAGAATACATAACCCGATTTGACGATTTGTGGCTTCTTTCAAAAGAGTCATTTGAAAAAGGAGAACTAGACAACCTACTTTCCAAGTTCGGAATAACCGCAAAAAGAGAAAATGTAAACGAAAGGTTGGCAAAAGATCTGTTGGAATGGAGGGAAACGCTTACAAAATATTTCACTTCTTGGAACAAAGAAGTATCTATTGAGGTAGTAGAGGAATCAGTTCAGAGAATTTTAGACAGACTTATTTTTATCAGAGTTGTCGAAGATAAACAGTTGGAAGAAAAAAGTTTATGGCAGACTTTTCAGAAATGGGTAGATGCAAAGTATGATCCACAAAACTTTCTTGAACTTTTAGTACCGATTTTCAGAGATTTTGATAAAAAATACAACAGCAATCTTTTTTCAAAACACGCTTGCGAGGGGCTTTTTACCACATTCGAACCATTCGGTAAAATCATTCCTGCCTTATATTCAAACAAAGAAGCAGGAATTAAATATCGCTTTGATGCAATAAACGCGGATGTATTGGGTAATGTTTACGAGCAGTATCTTGGTTATGTTCAAGGAAGAGAAGGAGGTCAAAGTAAAAGAAAAAAACAAGGAATTTACTATACTCCGACTTACATTGTTGATTACATCGTTCGGAACACTTTAGGAAAAGCGATCGAAGAAAAAAGTTTAAGAGAAATCGAAAACATTAAAGTTCTTGATCCTGCTTGCGGAAGCGGATCTTTCCTAATTAAAGCTTTTGATGTTTTGAGTGAGAAGATTAAAAAGACTAGAGGGAGGAAAAATAGGCTTGACGCAGCACTTCAAAAATATAATATTCTTACAAGTAACATTTACGGTGTGGATTTAGACTCCCAAGCAGTCGAAATCGCCCGCCTAAATTTGCTACTCCAAGCCCTCGAACCAAATCACAAACTTCCAATGCTTAATGAAAACATCAAGGTGGGAAATTCACTTATTGAAGATAAAAAGATTACGGACTCGGCTTTTGAATGGAAAAAGGAATTTAAAGAGGTTTTTGATAAAGGTGGTTTTGATGTCGTAATCGGAAACCCCCCGTATCTTAAAGAAATGGATAATAAAAACGTTTTTGAACCGATAAGGAAAAGCACTTATGCTAAATATTACCAAGGAAAAATGGATTTTTGGTACTTTTTTTTACATCGAGCAATTGAAGTTACAAAAGAAGGAGGATTTATTGGATTTATCACTAACAGTTATTTTCTAAAGAGTTCGGGCGCATCAAGGTTAATTGAAAGGATAAAAAACGAAATAGTTTTAATCAAAGCGGTTGATTTAGGCAGTACAAAAGTATTCGGAGATGTTAGTGGAAAACATATAGTTCATATTTATCGAAAAAGAAAATCAAAGGAATCGGATAGCTCAGTAATAATTATTATACCCACTGAAAAATCAACATACACCATTGACGAAAAAAGTAGCAAAGAACTTTCATATCGAAAATTGTTCTCTAATAATAAAATAAATTTTAAGACAACGGAGAGTATTGATTTCAGAAATTGTGTCTCTCTTGGTGATTTTTACGATGTTTCAGTTGGTGTGCAGGAATCTACCGACAAGGTCAGCAATAAACAAATAATACTAAATAGTACTTTCAAAGCAGGTGACGGGGTTTTTGTTTTGTCTAAAAACGAGCTTGAAAACATGAAGTTGAATGAGGATGAGAAGAAAGTTATCAAAAAATACCTCAACACTAACAATGTCGGTAAGTATCTTATAGATTTTAGTGGAGAATATCTTATTTATTCAGATAAAAAAGTTAAACAAAAAATCGCTAGTGAATCATATCCAAACATCAAGAAACATTTGGATAAAATGAAGAAATTCATTACTTCTTCCAATAAACCATATGGTTTACATCGTCCAAGAGAAAGTAAATATTTCGAAAGTCCCAAATTGATTTGTAAAGGTATGTTTTTGACCCCAGAGTTTTGTTACGACAATGACAAGTATTATGTCGGCTTTTCATTCTCTGTGATAATACAAAAAGACCCAAATTATTCACTAAAATACTTGCTAGCAATTCTAAATTCTTCTTTAGGTAAACATTGGTTTAATAGTAGTGGTAAGAAGAGAGGGGTGGGCGTCGATATTGGTGTTGCAGTATTTAGACAATTTCCCATTTATAAGGCCGTTATTAAAAGACAAAATTTAGTTGAAATTTTGGTTGATAAAATAATTGCGATGCATAAGCAGTTTCAAAATGCTTCAGAAAATACAGACCAATGGTACTCGATCAGAAAAGAAATTGAGAGATTAGAGAGTCAAATAGACCAAGAAGTTTACAAACTCTACGGATTAACCCAAAAAGAAATTGAAATTGTAGAGAAAAGTTGAAACTGAGTTGTTGCTAATTGGCACTCACTGTGCTAGACTGCAAGCATCTGCCTAAGACATAAGTTTTAGGCTTTTTTTTTGAAATGAATATTAACTTGCCCAATTATCTAAATAAAGCAACTTTAACTTGCGCCGTTTGCTTCAGCGTTTTGTCTTCAAATTTGAATTGTACAAATTCAAATTGTCCCGAAAAACAATCCGATGTTCCAACAGAAACGCAAAATCAACCCCTTAACCCGTTTGAAGTAAGAAATATTATTTCAACTGCGACCGGAAGTGCTGTAAGTTCTGCAACTTCAACTTCGACATCAAGTTCGAGCACAACTACACAATATTGGGGGTGATTAGAATACTAAATAAAAGAATTTTTATAAGCTTTGATTATACGAATGATAAAAATTATCGATATTTATTAACCGCATTAGCCAAAAACCCACGATCTGATATTGAGTTTAATGATGTAACGCCAGAAGAAATCCAAAGTTATGATGTGGGTCGGATAAAAGCTGTTTTGACTCAAAAAATAAAAGATGCCACGCATACGTTAATAATTGTTGGGAAATATGCGAATAGTCAACATCCAGATAGTAGTGAAATCGGCGAACGCAATTGGCAATGGTGGGAAATTAATAAGACTTATGAGGAAGGGAAAGGATTTATTGCTGTAAAAATAGAGTTGTCTAACGAATCTCCAGAACCTTTATATGGGAAGGGTGCAGCTTGGGCCAATAGTTTTACCGTTGATTCGATTGTAAATGCAATTGATAGAGATTAATTATGTCAATAGACGATAATACAAAACTGGAAGTTTTGCACGACCACTACAAAGAAAGTTTTTGGCACATTCGCGAACGAGAAAAGCAACGTGATCGTCTGTTTATGTTTCTTATTGCTTTAATTGGTGTTTTATTTCTTGAGATACAATATTCCGACATTTTTTCAGTAGTATTAGGAAATGTAAAATTTAAATTCATAGAATTGGATATAAGCATGATGCCTATTTCTATCTTTTTGAGCGTCACTTGGACTTATTTATTTGTGCTTGTATTAAAATATTGCCAATCAGCGATCTTTGTTGAAAGACAATACGATTATTTGCATTCATTGGAGAATCAAATATCAAAATTTTTTGAGGACCAGAGTATCTATTGTCGCGAAGGTAAAGGTTACCTTAATAAATATCCTCTTTTTTCTAATTTAGTTTGGATTTTTTATACACTCTTATTCCCAATCATA
The DNA here is from genome assembly GCA_964627195.1 of uncultured Gammaproteobacteria bacterium. Taxonomy (GTDB): domain Bacteria; phylum Patescibacteriota; class Microgenomatia; order UBA8517; family UBA8517; genus CAZVJU01. The sequence continues at coordinate 6,113 of CAZVJU010000031.1, forward strand.
ATAATACTTTCAACCGGATTAATTCTTTATCTTGAAAAATATAAAACCGAACAGCCACTATATCATTTAATTTACGATTCAATCTTAACAATTGGAATAATTATGTCATTGATACTGTACAGGTTTTCCCCAATGGCAAGGAGTTATTGACCACACCGGGAGTGGAATAGGCACAAAATTATCATTTTATTCCCACCTCACTTTAATACATTAAACTTTTATCCAAATTTGACCACATAGTATTTTTCTCATTAACCTTCGACTCATGAATCTGATTTCTCTATAATCCAAATATGGCGGAATATATTTTTCTTCACCTCCCATTCTCACATTCTTGAGAATGTAAGAATGTTGTATTTCTTCCAATTTGACCACTTAGACGTGACTAAGTGCAAGCCCCACTTTGTTACTAATGAGTATTTTACATATAGCATTTGGTTTTTAGAGTAAAAGGGTTGCGTTGACAGGATGTTTTTCATAGAGTTAAATAAGAGCATGGACGAAGTCAAGAAAATGTTCAGAACAATTGTAAATGGACAAAGCGCCATGAAGCAAGAATTGCTGGGGGAAATTAAGAAGGTGGATAATAAGTTGAATGGTAAAATTGACAGTTTGGGATCAGAAGTGAGGAATGGATTTAGAAAAGTTAACAAACGATTGGACACAATAGGAAAATCTGTTGCTTACTTAGAGGACGATGCTCCAACCATAAAGGAGTTTGACAAGCTTGAGGCAAGAGTTATAAAGTTAGAAACTCGAGCAATAAAGAATTAATTTCTCCAAATTTGACCCCCCAATTACGCGCGTATAATTTTTTTTCAAAATATGGCAAATTGTGAAAATCCATATTGTCTACGTCCAAACGGAGACTACCTAATTAGAGAAGCGGTAAATAATCCTAAAAAGGTTGAGAAGATAAAAACTAAAAACACTACATATCAGATTTGACAGTAGATATCTCGTTCCGGAAAGCCAGTATGTCTGGCAATAATCAAGCAAGATCCTGCACAATCGGTTCCAAAATGATCACACTCCTTACAAGCTCGTGAGGGACGCTCTTCGCCTCGGAATTCTCTCCAACGGCTGTCATCTGACCATATTTCCTGGAATGGTTCCTGAAGAACATTTCCTGTGTAATACTGCGGTGCATTATGCAAGATGCATGCAGAAGTGAATCCTTCTGGGTTAACATTTACTACTTCGATGCCTGCTGCACACCGTTTACTGAAATACTTTCCGGTATTGAAAATCCGTCCTTGAGACATGGTATCGTAACTGGCAGCGATATCCATCTTCAGTTCTTCTCGTAATCGTCTCGCTGTTGTAAGGGCTTGTCCGTATTCATCTCGTGAGAGTCGCATTTGATCGTAATTTTTTGCAGCACGTCCTATTGGCCTAAGTGGAACCAAAGTCCAACCACTGATACCTGCTTCTTTGAACAGCATAGCCATTTCCTCAAGGTGATCTTTATTTGCCTGATAGAGAACTGTGTTGACGCGAACTTTTTTCCCGGCATCGACTAACACTTTCAAAGTTTTCCAAGCTTCGTCAAATTTGCCTTTACCACGCGTATAATCATGTGCAACTTGGGGACCATCGATACTTAACACATATAGACCGATAGGCAACTCCGGTAATTTTTGTCTAAGTTCCGGAGCCATAACCCCGGATGAATTAAGACTTACATACAAGCCGGATTCGGCCGCTGCCTGAATAACCTCTGTAAATTCATGATACTTTGTCGGCTCTCCACCTGTCATCCGAGACTCAAATACGCCCGCTTGTTGGATATTGTTAAATACTTGTGCCCATTGATCTACAGACATTTCTGGGCCTTTTTTAAATGCCGAACAGATCCGACAACTGATCGGACAATCATATGTTAATTGCATCCAGGCAAAAAATGGTGCTGCTCGAGCTCCTTGAGGAAACTTTTCTCGAGTTGGAAGAGCAAGTATGTCTTCTCGAGATTGATAGTCAGCAAATTTTTCCGGAGGTACCGAAACTGCCTCCCCTTCAATTCTATCAAAAAGGTATCCTCCACCATCCGCCTCTTGTCGAAGAACAAATCTTTCTTGATACCCCATAACTATCCCTCTCGAGATGTTTCCATGTAGTATACACTACTTTACAAGGTTAAGTTGATATAGAGAAGTTCCAACACCGGATCTTAAATAGGTTTTAATAATGGATATTTCTATAAATTTTCTTCAAATTTGTCCCCGATTTAATAATTTACTACTCAATCTTTGTTTTTAGTCTTGAAAGATATTCTTTTTCTTTTAAGTCTCCCCACGTTCTTGTAATTGGATCCCAAACATTTCCTTCTTTATCAATAACATATGCGTGGTTTGCGATACTAAAAACTGAAGCAATTTCAGTTGCTTTGTTATTGTCTTGGTAGGTAATAACGGGTCTATTTCCCCGGATTGTATAAGTTTGAATTTTACCCCGAATTACTTCGTTTGTAACTTTTGATACATCACCACAGCGGTTCACCAATATAATATCATCAAATCTTCTTTGACTAATTTCCCCAGTTGTTTCGTCGAATACCTTACCCAACTTATTTTCAACAACACTTTTAACTACTTCTATTCTCGGATCTGAAATTGTTTCTACTTCCATGTCTTAAATTATAATACAGATTCATGTTTCAATCTAAGAAAATATTTTCTCCAAATTTGACTTAACAGCTTTTTGCCAGACTTAAAAATTTGGGTTGACTGTTTTTCTTTCACGGAGTTTAATAAGATATATGGCTCTAAGTAGAAATGATTTAAATCAAATTGAAAATATAGTTGATGAGAAACTCGATGAAAAACTTGATGAAAAATTAACTAAACTCAAAAGCGATATTTTCGACAGGATCGATCCGATTTTGAAAGAGGTTACAACAGCAAGAGAAGAAAGACCTTTAATCGAAAACAGACTTGAAGCTTTGGAAAAGATTCACCAAACCGGTAAACATGCTCTCGTCTCATAACTCTTCGGAATACCACGGAAAATACATATCGTAGTAAAATCTAGTTTTAAGCCACTAAACAATGGACGATCAGAAAAAAGATAAATTCAAAGCTACTTGGCTTTCGCATAGTTCTATTGCCGACTTTTTGAAATGTCCAAGACTTTATTACTTAAGAAATATCTATAAAAATCCAAGAGCAGGTCACAAGATAACAGTACTATTACCACACCCGGCGGGTGATATAGCTTCACACACCCAGAATTTCTCCAAATTTGACCCCACAAACTTTCCGAAAGTATATAATAGGCCTATATTTTCTTTATAGAATGGAATGCAAGAAAGAAAGCCTTACACCGCTTGAAAGAGTTAGCATTTTACTTTCAACAAGAATCTAAAAATTGAGAATGGATTCTGTTTCTGAAGAAGGTGCTTTAGTTGTCTCTGAAGAATTTACAAAAATGCTTGGATATAGAACTATTCAACAATAAGAGATGCTGATCCGAGGTTTGAAGAAGGCACTTACTTCATATTTAATCCCAATACTTCTCCTGAAAAAGCTTTGTTTTGGATAAGCGCTGGGTATGAAGAAGCAATTTATCATTACGAGGAAGATAGAAATATTACTAGCGAGCAGTTTGATATTTGGGCAGAACACCATTACGAAATTTGGCCAGAAGGGATTGTCTTTGCTTATATAGATGAAGAGGGAGACACCTCATACTGTGGAAAGGAACTACTTGATAAATTTGCAGATAAATAAAAACTTCAAATCCTTCGATATTTCTCCCAATTTGACCCCACGTTTTTAAGATAGAATATAGAATGAAGAATTGACAGGTTTTGTTTCATAGAGTTTAATGTAAAGTATGACTGCAACAAAAATGCTGCAAATTCTCATTGACGGCCAAGCTGCACTTCGTAAAGAATTGACTGAAGGAAATAGATCTCTTAAAGAAAAAATGAGTGAAGGATTTAAAAAGGTGAATAAACGTCTGGATGGGATTGGGAAATCAGTTGCGTATTTAGAAGATGATACACCAACTCGCGAAGAACACGACAAATTGGAAAAACGTGTTACTAAGGTAGAGAAGAAGCTTCAAATTCAAACACAAGCTTAAGATTTTTCTTCCAATTTGACCCCCCCGTTATACTCACCGCAAGCCTCATGGTCATTCGAATCTCTGATTTTTTAATTATTTCCTCTGTTTTTAAAATGCTATACTTCTTACATGTATCTCGTTGTTCATATAAGTTCAGCGGTTATAAGTGTCCTTTATGCTTCATACACTGCACTATCACCTTCAAAATCAAAGCTTCGTATTACTTATCTCTTAACTCTGGCAACAATTTTGAGCGGTAGTGTGCTGGCAATAATATCTGGAGCTTCCTTTGGTAAAGCCTGCTTAAGCGGTATAGTTTATATTGGAATAATGATTACAATTACAACTATTATCAAGAAAAGATTAATGGCCTCACAGGCAAGAGAGTAGTTTTTCGGTAAACTCAGGAAAAATAGACATATCGGAGTTCTCTTTCAAATTTGACCCCACAATTTAATATTTTGAATATAGTTTTTGGTTTACTTGAGAAGAAAATGATCCGTTGACACATTTCTTTTCACAGAGTTAAATATATGTATGACATTAACCAAACAAGATTTGAATCAAATAGATATACGTCTTGAAAATCAAAAAGAAGGTATACTCGATGAGATTGACGAGAAACTTTCGAAACTCAAAAGCGAATTTTTTGAACGCATAGACCCCATTCTTAAAGAAGTTATTACTGCAAGAGAAGAAAGACCTCTGATTGAAAACAGACTAGAAGATTTAGAAAAAATTCACCAAACTGGTAAACACGCTCTCACATCATGATTCTTCAAATTTGATCCATTAATAAAGATGAAAATAAATTTGCAATTCTTTACTGTAACCTTTCCAAACCAACTGTAATCAACTTAGATTTCAATTTAGAACGTGTCGAAAATGTTACTGCAAGTTATTCTTTAGTTAATTGTCTCCGATTAAAAGATTAATATTAAATCTTTGTAATATTCTCTTAACACCCTTTGGTTGAACAAAGTACTATAATTTGACCCGATAATTTTAGGGGACTAAAATAAAAATACTTCCGATACAATGAGAAAACAAAAAGGTGATGAAAGTGGGTTTATTTTATTAGTAATTGTTTTGCTTGCTGCGGCTATCGTCCTGGCTGGCATGATCTACTATTTCGTCAGAGGTTCATCAGCAAAAGTGAGTAGTGTTGTTGACGAAAAACCGAGGGAGTTTAAGAGAGAAACCCCCACACCTGCAAATAATATTGTGACGGCCGGTTCGAGTCCAACACCGACAAACGGACAACCGATAAGCCAGAAAAAAATATTAAAAATAAGCTCATACGGCAACGTTGATTTAGGCGGAGGGTTTACCGCAAATCTTGCATTGGCTTGGGATATCTATAGCACTATAAATACCGAGGTTGTTTTAAAAAATAACTACACTTCACTTCTTGGTTTAAACATAAACGAATTTACATTGCACGGAAAAGGAGTAGTAACAAAACCGACATCAAAAGCGACTGAAATCGGTTTGGAGCCCGGAGATACAAAGACTTTAGTTTTAACCTTCAAAAAAATTCCTGACCCTCCGTATACTCTTGAGTATGATCATCCGGTAAGCCACACCGTAATTGAACTGGGAAAAATATTCATCGAATAGCTCTCACTTCAATGACATACTCCTCGCAGCAGAGCTGCGAAGGTATCTTACGATACAGTATGTCTTCTTGAATCTGCTCATCCTGCGCTGCAGAGCAACGAGGTATTCGCAGGTTCTAGAATAAACGTCTGGATGGGATTGGGAAATCAGTTGCTTTTCTTGAAGATGATGCTTCCACCTGTTAGGAACACGATAAATTGAAAAAACGAGTTACTAAAGTTGAAAAAAAGCTTCAGATTCAAACATCAATTTAAAAAAGTTTCTTCAAATTTGACTTTTTTTGTACAGTTTTGTCCTTTTGACTCATTGTGCTGTATAATTTACCCATAGTATGTTTAAACTGTCCCCGTCTGACTTTGTCCTTCGACCCGGCTCAGGACTACGTCCGAAAGTGTAGAATACAAATATGTACAAGTTATCACCATCGGACTTTGCATACCTTTATGAGGAGTGTAAGCTTTGCTACTGGCTGAAGGTAAAACACGGAATTTATCAGCCGAGCATGCCTATGCCCGGTGTATTTTCAGCGATAAATACGCGATTACAGGGAACACTTATCGGCAAGGATTTACAAAGTCTTGCCAAAGATCTCCCGGAGGGTAAAGTTATACTACAGGAAGGGTGGGTTGAGTCTAAAGAGGTTCCGCAAACAGAAAGTTATATCAAAGGTAAATATGATCTTCTTGTCCAAAAACCCGACGGGACTCATACTTTGGTAGATCTTAAAATAAGCGCTCCTGCCGGCGATAAAATAGAAAAATACAAAACCCAGCTTGGTGCTTACAAATTTGCTCTGGAAAATCCCACTCACGGAGAACCTATTAATATTACACAACTGGGACTTTTAATTTTTTTTCCTGACAAAGTAAGTTTTGAAGGTAATGAGGCAATTCTTCACTTTCCTCCAAAATGGCTTGAAGTACCAATCGACGAGGAAGGTTTCATGAGTTTTGCAAAGGGTTTAAATGACCTTCTTTGCGGGCCGGCTCCGGCCGAAAGTAATAACTGCAAATGGTGTCAATATAGGCATGTCGGCGAAACTCTTTCCCATCTTCAGGAGGAAACGGAACAAGGCGATCTGCCTTTCTAATTTTCCGCCAAACTCCAAATTTGCAAGTTCTTTTACAAAACCTGCGTTTACGTTAATATAGATTAATGGAGAATAGAGTTAAGTGCGGGGTTTGCCATGTAGAAGTAAGACCTGGCGATTATTTTTGTTTCAATTGCGGTAAAAACCTTAAGCCAAAGCCTCCATCGACTTCCTTACCGCAGCAATTAATTGTCTATTTAGAAAGTATCTTTTTACCTCCTTACGGGATCATTATTGGACTGCTCTATCTGCGGCAAAAAGAGAATTCATCAAAAGTTGTAGGAGTAGTTGCAATAGTTTTGACACTCCTATCCATCATCGTTTTTACCAAAGTAACTCTGAATTTTATTGATACTCTAAATTCTCAGGTAAATAAACAGCTTCAG
>CAZVJU010000032.1:0-6120 GCA_964627195.1 uncultured Gammaproteobacteria bacterium
CACTACTCTCCCTCCCTCAGGCACTAATTCCTGAATTTCCTCTGGTGGTGCTGGAGTTGATGTTGGTTCAGAAGTTATCGTTTTGGTAGGTGTCGGGGTAGGAGCTTTGGTTGACTCCACAGTCGGAGTCACACTCGGCGCAGCAGTTTGTGTTAATTGTGCTATCTCAGCAGGCGAAAGCTCTGCCCCTTGTGCCCTCCCTGCCGTGAGAGCTATTAAACTGTCTATTATCGAGGGCGGTACTTCTTGATTTTTTTCATTTATACCCTCTTTTAATCCCGTCAATTTTTGCACCCTAGCCGGATCATTCTCAGGAAGAGCAGTTGAAACAATTGAAACGTCACCAGTTGAGCTTCCCACATTAATATTCTCAACAACTAACCTCAAACCGGTACGTTGAGCATTATCACTCTCAACTGGTCCAAGAGGAGCAAGTAGATCATACTCAAGTCTATCTCCTCCACTCGTTTCTCTAGCGTTTTTGATTAATGACCAAAGGAGATAAAGATTAGCACCATCGGCTGCTTCATCATAGCGAGCCAAAGCTATTACCTTTTCTCCATTCACTAGTGTTACTTTTGCTGGAGACCACTTTAAATTTGTAATAATATTATTTTCCCCATCTATTGGACTCATTGCGAAAATACTGTCTGGATCGTCATCAAATTCTCTTATAAATGTTACATTCCCTTGAGGAAGCAAATTTTCATCACCTAAGACTTTTGTCACATTAGCCCAGCTAGCAACCGCCAAGTCTGCTTCTATTTGACGCATATGAATATAGTCGCTTTCTCTTGCTTGTTCGCTTTCGTTAATAGCCTGTAGAGGAGGCGCCCCACATGCTGCTAAAGTTGCTGCCCCTGCCGTAAGGCCAGCAATTCCCAAAAATTGCCTTCTTGATAATGTAGGCTTTCGGGCAAGGAGTTGATCCCCAAACATCTCTCCCCCAACCGCCTGAGGGTTAAACAAATCAACAACAGGGTCGGAATTCTCGTGTTTATTTTCTACTAATCTTTCGTTCATGATCCTTCTTCTTTATTCTTTCTTTTGCCTGACTTTTTTTAGGAAAAAAAAGTCAGAGGTCAGAAAAAACCCTCCATTTCGGAGGGTTAAAATCCTAAGGGTTTGTTAAACCCATAAATGACAGGATGAGTTTTCGTTTGAGTAACATTTATCTTACGCTTATTTTCTGTTATTAGTCTTACCGTCTTATAAAAACTATTTAAATTATAAATTTAAATTACAACTGAATTATAGCACTTATCCACAACTTTTTCCATACCTATAGTTCTCAACGCATTTAACAAATTAATATGATCTGCTAACAAATTTGTCAGCCACTCTGGATAGCCAAAAACGCCTCTCAAAATTACTTTCCTTTAATCATATCAAGCTGGAATTTTTTAACCTCTGCAAATATTTTTTCTTTTGCCTCTTCCCAAGAAAAATTCGGGTCTAGAGTTCTGATTTGGCGTTTATATTTTTCAATCTCGGCGTCTTCAAAATATATTAAAGCGCGAAGAATTAACATTTCCTGATAGCCGGGATATTTTTCCAAAGTGAAATTGACAATTTCACCCAAAGAATAACTCTCTAAAAGATAGTACATGTCTATAAAGTCTCTCTTAGTTCCTCTTTGTACTATTGCGGCAATTTTCATAGCCGCAATATCTTTTATTGAAGCGATGTAAATCTCTTTTAATTTAAATAGTTGATCAAGTAAAACATAATGATAATAAAAAAATGAAAGTTCAGTTTCCCCTATTTTTACCCTAAGTGTGTCTTCTTCCTGGAAGAGAAATTCCAACCTCGGGAACTCTTCTTGAAGTGTTTCAGATAATTTTAAAGCGTCAAAATGGTTCTTTGAATAAAAATCGAAATCAATTGAAGTTCTGTGTCCTATCTGTAGCGCTAAAGCAGTACCGCCGGCCAAGTAAAAATTGCTAGAAGGAAGTCTAAGATGATTGAGAATATCAAGCTGATTCTTATTTAGTACTTCAAGATGCAGAACTAGTTTTGTAGAAATTTTCATAGAGCTTAGTATTAGCTATTGGATCAAGATTGGCTATTGCCATTTCAAAGTCAGTTTTAGATATTTCAATTTCTAAAATATGCTTCCAATAAAAAAGGCTTCTTTTTAACCATACCCCTCTAATAGGATTAGTAATAGATTCCTTTATCTCCCAATCTTTATAATTTTCAAATACCCATTTGATTGCCTGCTTATCCCCAAGATTGAGTATCTGGGTAATAATCTCCTTTTTCATTTCTTTATCACTTTTGGAAATTTGGGATAAATCATAGGAAGCTAGATATGGTTGCAGAAATTTAGGAAGAAACATATTAATATTATTATACTACTTTTCTGATTTAAGAAGCTGGGCTTATTGACCACAATCTGAAGCTGACAGTGCAATGGAGTGTACCCTAAGGGTATCACCTACCATAGAGGAAAACACTACTATATATCCGTTTTGAGGAATTTTGCCGATTAGAGTTTCGGCATTATAGACCTTAACACTCTTAATTTGATTGTAGTCAAGCTCAGTTGCATTCTCTAATGGTTGATTAGTACAATTCACTGCTATTTCGTCAGTGCTTAATGGCAGCTGAAATGTATCTGTCCCATCTTTATAATAGATAGTAGCATTTGCAATCTTTTGGAAATTGCCTTTTGAAACTTCCTTTGTTCCTATTTTAACTGTAGTTGTAGGCTCCCGATAGCCAACATCACCTTTTTTGATTGCTGCTGAGGGGGTTATTTCAGCCTTCTCTTCTGATTTATCTTTACTAACAAAAAAATAATAATAAGCAAAGCCCCCAATAGCCAATACCAATACTATTACTAATATTAAAACAATCCTTATATTTCCCTTATCTCTTCTCGTCTCCATAGTACTAATCAATTAACATTAAGATCCTTGAAGACTTTTTTCAAGTACCAGAGTTTTTATGACATATAAACTCGTAAATTAATATATATATTATCAGTCAATTGCCATAATTCTTCCTGAAAAGGATCTTCTACCGCCGGCATTTTCCAACTCGTAGCCAAAATTATCACCAACTTTTTTTCCCATAATTGCCGAGCCCAGAGGTGACCTTTCCGATACAAACAAAAATCTTGTAACCTTGACCGCATTGTCAACCAGATAGAAATCTAATCGGCTGGCGTCGGCATATTCTATTTCTATATGGCTGCCGGGTTTTACAATTTGGGCCAAGGCAATATCGGCCTCACTAATTTCTTTTTTTAAATTTTCTAGGCGGGCAACATAGCTTGCCGCTAAACTCGCTGCATTTTGGGCATGATATTTGTCTCCCGATTGTGACGGTCCTGTAACGACAAATTTTGAAGCTTCATCGGTTTTTATGGCGTTAAGCCTGGCTCTCATGATCTCACCCTCCAAAAAATCCAGTATCATTTTTTTCTTTTCAGCAATCATAATGGTAAAGTTGTTAGAAATTGTAAAGTTATCAGAGATTTCAAAGCATCCTCAGATTTTAAACTTATTACACCCAAATAGTATTATACCCAAAGCTATCACTTCCCACAATTTACGTTTGTTAATTTTGCGACGATCGTTGGTAATTTGTCAAACGTAATTGTTAAAAATCTTCCGTGCTTTTACCCCAACCCAGGTCTCTGAAAGAAATTCTTTTGGCAAAAGCGGATCTTTCGACAAAGTATCAAGAAATTTAACTTTAGCGCTCTGAAGAAAATTCTCCCTCTGTTTATCCTTCAGTCGAAGAGATTTTCTCAGTAAACGAACTGCTTTCTTATACCCCCTGTTTATTCTCTCTAATTTCCAAACTCTTCTTGCCAAGCTTTTTATATCACCAGCTAAAACTTTTCTCGCTGATAAAACGAAAACCATCTCTTCCAAATGGTATGCTAAAAGAAATTCTCTTATATCTTCTTCAAAATGATATGGTGAAATCCATACTGATTTTTGCAACATCCCGAATCCAATTTCGGACAGTTTGTTTCTCAGCGAATCTCTTATGGCTCTATAACTCTCGGGAATATCAAATGAAACAACCATAAAATAGCCATCCCACTTCTTAGCCTGCATGAAGAGAGGAAAACGCCGTTTAAACACTACTTCCCCTTTTGAAGTAAGTTGAAGGTAAACTTTACCGCTACTTCCAACAACTTTTTCAATATCTCCAGTCGAAAGCATTTTAGAAACTGCCGTTACGTAACTTACGCGCTTGTATTTCCTAGGTACAAATCCATACATATTTTTCATTGCGGAAGGCATAGCACCAAATCCAAGTCTCAGTGAATCAATAAAGTCACCACCTAAAGCAGCGGAGATAAGAATGTAGTCTCGAAGTCTCAATAGTTTCCCCATAAGTATTAGCTTTGTTAATTTTGCGACGATCGTTGGTAATTTGTCAAACAGGAAAAAATAAACAACCGAGGGTTAAGAACCCTCGGTTTTCTTGCCAAGGCTCGAAGAGCCTGCCTGCCGGCAAGGCAGGTTTGTTCACTGCTTCGCTTCATCCGTGGAATAAGCAGAGCTTGCTGCTTCGCAGTAAAATTCCACGGTTTTCGCGAAGTTTGAATAAATCGGTTAGCAACACGAGGCGGCATTATTTTAAAAGCTGTACTTTTAATGAGGCGTCAATTATTTGATCGAGGCACCGACAAAGATGTTATTCTTCTTTTACCTGTATCCCCATAGCCATATAACCGTTTCCTTTCTTTTGCGCGAAGCGAGACAAGAAAGAGGCTAACTTTCTTTTTCTTGAATACCCAAAAGCCACAATACCACCTCTTTCTTAGCGTGAAACGCCAAGAAGGAAGTCATTCATCCTTAGCCTGTATTCCGAGCAACCATAAAACCGCTTCCTTCTTATACCGCCTGTCACCTCTGGAATTGATGCGAATTGCCGGAAGTTTTCCCCTTTTCCCCCATCGCTTAATAGTTAACGGTGACACTCGGAGCAGTTCTGCTACTTCTTTAACGGTTAGAAGATCAGGAAGATCAGCTAGTTTTAATTTTATATTATTAACTTTCCTGTCAGGCATTTGTTACTATTCTAAGTACTTTGATACACTTTCGAAGCTAAGTTACTACCTCAACTAATCACAAGGTATCAAAACACATCTAGTGTGTCAAGGAGTATTTTGACTGTAAAGTTCAACCTTTTAACTTTTGTGTGAGCATAAGAAATGCAAATCTGGGAAACGCATTTATTACTCTTTTCACTTGTTGGTCGCCAATAATAAGCCTCCACAGCCATTCGAGTCCTATGTCCGCAACCCAAGAAGGAGGTAATTTCTTTCTTCCCGAAATATAATCAAAAGTACCTCCGACTACCATTACTCCACCCGCATTTAGTTTTGGCAAATGGCTATTTGCCCACTTCTCTTGTACCGGAGCCCCAAAGCCAACAAAAAGTAGATGTGGTTTAAAGTCAGTGATGTCTTTAATAATTTTTACTTCCACTTCTTTTTCTTTACTGTTTATCGGTGTAGCAGCGTTGTCTAAAATCGGTCCTGTACCGGCTTTTACTATTACTCCTTTATAATTTTTAGCCAAAAGTATTTTCGTCCTCTCGGCAACCTTTCCCCAACCGCCAACTAAATAAACTCTCCAGTATTTCTTGTTGGCAAGTTTAACTAGTTCAAGAAACATCTCGCGCCCACGTATTACCGAGAGATTTTGCGACAACCAGGCTCTATCAAAAAGGATGGAAAAACCGACTCCAAGTCCTTGTGCGAAATATAAAATCGGGGCAAGAAAAATATTTCCAGCCTTAGGCAGTCTTAAAAACTTATCAGCTGCAACTAAGCCTATACCATCGGGAAGCGCAAGATCAGCTTTACTTATAATCTTTGCAAAAACAGGATCTTTCTGTGCCAAAACTACCTGCTCCGGATTTGGCGTAACAATCAAAAATTTCTTCCCGGCTGTCAATCTCGAGACTACAAATCTTAGCACCCCAGGGATCGAAGTGCTATCAACACGAACATTAACTATATTTACGCTTTTCTGGGCCATTTTAGCTATTTGCAACTCTTATATTCTAACAAATTTCGGCTTCCGCTTTTTAAAAAGTACCTCTGGCTTCACTTACTAATCGACAGAGTGGCATTGCACTTGCCGT
>CAZVJU010000032.1:6130-13015 GCA_964627195.1 uncultured Gammaproteobacteria bacterium
CGTAAAGTTGCCAGAAACAACTACTTTTTGACTAATTTAAAATCCTATAGTAGGTTCAACCTAATGAAAGCTTCCCCCAATAAATAGTTTGTGTGCGCCTAATAATTTCAAAATACTACAGGTATAAATCTTTAAAAAGGATGCTATAAGAAACTCACATTCCGTACAAAAAAATTTATCAAAAATTAGTTTCAAATTTTATGTGGTTATCCTCAAACCATCCACGAAGAATGTGTCTAATCTGTCTACTGACTATAGGTCTTTGTATATCCATAATGTTTCACCTTTTGGTTATAACACTTCTTTTCCATAACTCAATATTTTCCATCACAATCCCCGTTCCCCGAACTACACATAGTAATGCATCTTCGGCAACATGGGAAGGCACACCTGTCTCTTCTGTTAACATTTTATCTAAATTCTTTAAAAGACTCGTTCCGCCGCTCATCACTATCCCTTTATCAATAATATCCGCTGCAAGCTCAGGTGGAGTATCTTCGAGCACACCTTTTACTGCGCTCATTATATGCAAAAGTGTAGGCTTTATCGCCTCTGTTACTTCCGCCGAACTGATGACAATGCTCCGAGGAAGACCAAAAACCAAATCCCTGCCCGATATCTCCATTTTTTCATCCTTGGCAACTTTAGTTGCAGATCCAATTTTTATCTTTATCCCCTCCGCTGTCTGATCCCCCACTATAATGCTGTGTTTTTTCTTCAAATAATCCTGTACCGCTTCATCAATTTTATTTCCTGCTATCCGGACAGATTTGTGTACTACAACCCCACCCAAAGAAATCACTGCCGATTCAGTACTTCCTCCACCAATATCAACTATCATATGGCCGCTTGGTGCTGAAACCGGAATTCCGGACCCTATTGCTGCCGCCAAAGGTTCATCAATCAGATACGCATGAGCGGCTCCGGCAGCCAGAGTTGCATCAAGTGCCGCACGTCTTTCAACTTGGGTACAACCAGCCGGTACACAAATCATGACATCCGGCCGAAAAATTTGAAACCTCCCAACCACTTTCCCTATGAAATATCTGAGCATTGCCTCCGTTACCTGATAGTCCGCAATTACTCCCTCCCGCATCGGCCGCGAGGCAATAAGAGCCTGAGGGGTACGCCCTAACATTTGTTTTGCTTCCTCACCCACAGCAATTACTCGGTTATCATCGGCTGATATTGCTACCACCGTCGGCTCGTTAGCAACAATGCCTTCTCCGGCCACCCAGACGAGTGTGTTTGCCGTTCCAAGATCAATTGCGATTCGTCTTCTTAACATAATAGTAAGATACCACTATACAAATTAATACCAATTGGCGTGTATGTGGCTTTCGCCATTATATTGACACGGAAGTTTACCTACAAGAGGAAAAGATTCTTCTCTTGAGGTATAATTTCATAATGACCAAAATTCGGCTTCTGGTTCTTTTGCTGACTTTTATTGTCGTGGGTGGAATCGGTACACTGGTTTTCCTGTACGCACAAGGCTACAGATTGGATCAAAAGACGCTGGAGTTTTCACCAAACGGGCTTTTTGTAATTAAATCAGTTCCCGATAGCGCTCAGGTAATTGTTAACGGCGAACTAAAAACTGCAACCAATGCAACCGTTGCACTTCTCCCCGCCACCTACGATATCATGGTAAAAAAGGACGGCTACAGAACCTGGAGTAAAAGAATTACTATTGAAAAGGAAGTCGTCAGCGAGGCAACGGCATACCTATTTAAATCAGCCCCTTCACTTTCGCCTGTAACTTTTTTTCCGAGTTTCAATCCGGTTCCTTCAAGCGACTTCACCAAAATTTCCTACATAATACCTCCTGACCCAACGGCTTCAACATCTTCCGATAGAAGCGGTTTATGGATTATTGATATGGTCAATTTACCCTTGGGCTTTGCGCGAGATCCGCGGCGTGTCACAGATGGCGACTTAACTGCCGCAACTTGGTCTTTCTCACCCGACAACCGGGAAATTTTGCTAAAAACGAAGACCGGCTTATATCTTCTTGCAACCAATACATTCACGCCCCAAACTGAACTTATTAATATCGCTGCCAAAGAAAAAGAAACCAATAGCGTCTGGCAAGAAGAAAGGCAAAAACGAACGGAAATACAGTTAAGAAAACTTCCGGATGAAATTGAAGATATTTTTGCCCGCAAGGTAGCGAAAATTTCTTTCTCGCCGGACGAAGACTTAATTTTATATACCGCGAGTACTTCTGCCACCCTTGAAGAGAATCTCGTTAAACCTCTCCCCGGCTCGTCGTATCAAAGGCAGGAAAGAGACATAAAGGCAGGCCGGGTTTACATATATGATATCAAAGAAGACAGGAATTTTTTAATTGACGAGGAAGCCTCCAGTCTTGACATCGAAGCCGGTGCCTTCTCGGAGGCGCTAAGGCGCATTAGTTGGTTTCCCACTTCAAGACATCTTATCCTGGCAGAACCAAATAAAATAACGATTATGGACTACGACGGTACCAACCGCCAGGAAGTTTATGCCGGCAGCTATGTTGCACCGCATGCCTACCCGGCGCTCACGACCGACAGAATTATCATTCTGACAAACTTGGGTGCAAACACCTCTCCGCCGAACTTATATTCCCTGAGCCTAAAGTAAAACTTCATCTCAACCTATATATTTCTTTAAATTTATGTGAATCTTTGAGCGAACGAAGGTAAAGGTATATAATTTCACCCATGACTGAAAGAATTACGGAAAAATGTCCAGAATGGTCTATTAATGGAGTTGATCTTATAGCCTGGGTACACCCCAATGAATTTCCTTTTAATGGCTATACAAATACGACTGAGGTTTGTGATCGTTTACAACCTACAGATAGTCACCCTTTAGCAGTCGCCGTAGACGGCTTTAATTCCGGTCAGTGGAAATTATTTCTAGATCCCACAAATCTAAGTACTGACCTGGAAGATCAAACATTCTTAAGGAGGGGTTTTATAGATACAGAAAATATTTTATTAGCAGGAGACTTTAAAACGGCTTCTGCTCTCAGTGAAATAGAAACTAGTCAAGAATTAAAGAAGCTGACGTTTGCAGGTTTAGTTGCAGCAGGAGGTATCGGTTTAGCTTTATCAGGAAGACGGCGGAAAGTAACAGATGAAGGTACAGAAGGCATGAGCAGACGTGGTTTTTTAACTGCTGCTGGAAAAGCACTAATAGGAGGCGTAGCAGCTTTTACAATATTCAGAACATCTATGAATTTAACACAGCAAATAACGGTGGATGCTATTAATACTTGTGACCCGGACAATCCGTCATTAAGGGTACTTGAACTATTAAACGATCCCGAGTCTTCAGATATGATATACCGCAATGGTTTATCTTTGGCAAAACAAGTCCGGATGACTGAGACCGGATTTTTGAGGAACCATGGCATCGACGTATCGGGAAATAAATCCGTTTGGGGAATGAGCCATCTTTACCCTGAGATGTTGGAACCAACAAAAACCGTTGCCGCCAATCCCGCATTTTATGCTGATCACCTCATCGGGCGTGAGAGAGATATTTTTCTCCAAAAAGGATTAGGCGTTTTAGATATAACAGATCGGATCGCCCAACTTAGATTCAGTATGGCAACAATATTGCCGTTCAAAGTTGTAGAAACAGACGGATTTCCACAGTTTACTCTCCCTCTGGGTGAATTTTTCTTCGATGACAGAATTCTCGGATTTGACGCAAGGGGTATGGATGCACAACAAATCTCGTCTCGTATGTACAAAACGAGTTTCGATATAACCATGAGCTCACCCTTACTAAACACTTAATTACGTATAACCAAAATATTTTAGTACCGTTTTAGTATATATTTCCGATGTAATAGGAAGAGAATCAATCTCAACATACTCATTCCTCGAGTGGACATTATCCCCAATCGGGCCAAAAACAAGAGTCGGGATAGAATACTCAGCCAACAAATTCCCGATGTGCGCAGGTCCGCTAGCTGTAAGTCCGACACTTATCTTTGTACTCTCTTTAATCGACTCCTTCAGTACTTCAATAATTTTACTCCCAGGGGGAAGAATGAAAGCTTCTTGACCACAAAGATACACATAATCGATTTTGAACTCCTTGTCTTGGCTTTTAAGTTTAGCGAGTGTTTTATTTAGTAATTGATCAAGCATATGTTTCTTGAGCTCCGGTACAGTCCGGACATCAAGTTTTACTTTGCAAGAGTCAGGAACCATGTTTACGGCGCTCCCACCCTGAATCTGCGAAAAGGTAAAGCGTGAACCAAAAGCAAAAAGCGGAGTACGACTGACTGGTAATTGCCACTTTAAGCAGTCAGAAATGAAAGCCAACATTTTTACAATAGCATTTACACCGACTTTATAACGACTACCGGTATGTACCGCTTTCCCATGAGCAGTAAATTCGTAGCGATGATAACCTCGCGCTCCAACCAACACATCTTTGCCGTCGCCGGCATAGGCAATAATCGCTGCCTCAACAGGCAAACCATGTTTCAGTACTTCTCTCATTCCCAAAAATGTACCGTCTTGTTCCCCGCCGTCAAAGACAGCTTCAACTCTGACCTGATCTTCGGAAACATTCTCTTTGAGAAAGGCAAGCGTAAAAAGAATCGCAACTATACCAGCTTTTGCATCAGCAGTACCTCTGCCGTACATTTTTCCATTTGCGATAACACCTTCAAATGGCGGAAACTGCCAGTCGGAACTATCTCCCGCAGGTAACGTGTCGAGTGGTGCATCGAGTAACATCCCGCGATCGCCAAAGCCAAAACTTGCACGTATCGCAATTGCTCCTGAGTTGTCATAGATAACGTTTCGAATTCCCCACTTATCAAGCTGCTGCTTAATAAAGCGTGCTAATTTTTCTTCCTGAGTGCCTTCAGCGGTAACCGAGGGCATGGCAACCATCTTCTGCAGCAAACTAACCATTTCCCCCTTTTTACTAGTGAAGTACCGGCGGATGTCTTTGTCAGTATTTTTAGTATCGGAACTTTTGGCCAAGTATGATCCGAGGGCTTTTTCTGAGATTAAGTACCGCCGCCCGACGCGCTGAGTTTGAAGATTTCCTCTTTTAATCTCCCGCAAGATTGTGCGCTTACTTACTTTCAGCTCTTGTGCAACTTCATCGATTGTGTATTTCTTCTCCATATTTTTTGTATTTTTTTTATTTTTTCTATCTTTCTATTTCTGACTTCTTACTTCTTACATCCTACATCTTATTTCTGTCCTCCAGTGTACACTACTGTCCTAATTCCTTGCAAGATGTGGCTATTCTTGGTAAATAATGTGGATAACTTAGGGATAAAACGAATTAATGGCTAAAATACGGAACTAAGTGAATTGAGGATTAAAATACATCAAAGAACTATTTGAAGCTAAAAACTTTATTAAAAGTAAAGTCTGTCCCGGAGAAGTTGTGTGTTGTGATGTAAAAAAAAGTTGGCGCGCGAATTTGCGCGTTTTTTTTTGTTGTCCTTCTCCGGGACAGAGGTGACAGGCTATGGCCGATCGATTATAGGCAAGTACACCCACGTACCTATCGGGAAACCTGTTGGCAGGTGTCCGAATTCACGAAACCATTGGACACCGTTAATGAGGCACGAGCAACCTCCCTCGTAGGCCTCATACCACCCGGACCCAAAAGATGGAAGCCAGCGCTCCCCGCGAAACTGTTGCCTGTTCCCGTTCCACCCGGTAGGTAGCATTTCGATGTATTTAACCCTTAGATCAGGCGGATCAACCCGGTGGATGTTAACCCAACATCGCTTTGTACTCTCTGAGCACGAAGCAGGGGGATCCCACCATTCTGCACCCCACTCACCGTGCCGGTAATCAACAAGGTTGAATTCCGCTTGGTCTAGAGGTACAAAGTGTTGAGCCTCCACGGTTTGAGTAATAGGTTGGAAACCCAAACTCACAAACAAAACAATGACGAGAATGATTTTTTTCATCTCGTCTCGCTCCTTTCTTTTTTTATGACTATCTGCCAATTTTCCTTGCTTTCCTGGTTACGAACCTAGAAAGCAGCTGCGCGTTTAGATCTTTTTCGACCATCTTGTGCCTGCAGCCCGGCGCGGTACATGCCTTATTTTTTTCTCCTTTTCTTTTTTTTGAATTCAAGTATTGCCCTCGGCAAGAATACAAAAACTATTCTGACCGATTCGCAGTACTTGAATCGTTTTGAAAGAAGTCTAACCTGTCACCATTTTAAAGTGCAAAACAATCTTTCCTGAGCGCAAATGCAATAATCTGCCTTAGGAATTAAATTGAAGTTGTATTATATCAAATTTATATCAAATTATGACATCCTCCCCGCCTTGAAAGGTGGGGTTCCCTCTAGAGGAGGATGACATATTAGAGTTCAATTCACCCACAGACTTTCAGTTTGGGGCCTACATTCGCAACCGAAGCGCAACACTGACTAAGTACTTGGAGCCAAATGTATTCTCTCGTAATTGTTTTATGGTTAGACATAACCACCAGTTACAGAGTGGTGCATCTTATGTCTTTGGCGTATATTAAATTGTAATCCTATGTAATACGTATATGGGCAAAAAACTGCTCAAGGTGAAAGAATGTAGGCAGTTATTTCTAGTAGCAACTCTTTGTTTTGTTGGCTTTCTTTTTATTGCATACGTGGTTAGTAAGGTAGTAAAGCCGATAGCAGTACAAAACAGCTCGTTACCTTCCGTGTACCATCTGCTATGCAATCCGCCGGAACGCTTAGATTTCCCAAATTCAAAAATGCTTACAGTTAATCTGGTTGTTTCTGTCGAAAAACGAACGTACGAGAAGTACCAGAATATTGAAAGAAAGATTGAGGCGGTGATTAGTGAATCTCTACGGGTGTCGCTCGTTAACTCGCTTTACCCGTAGCATCATTGTC
>CAZVJU010000033.1:0-12410 GCA_964627195.1 uncultured Gammaproteobacteria bacterium
TTTAGCTGGTTTTATCGAAGCAGGTTCTAATATCGCCAAAATTTTATCTAGTTTGGTATTCATTGCCTCAAGTTGTGCGTTTTTCTTTGAATCCGAACCGCCGCCTTTTTTTTCAAAACACTCGCTGCAGAAAACAGGCTTACTCCCGGATGGCTTAAAGGGTACTTGGCATTCCTTTCCACAATCACTGCAGGTTGCGCGATACATTTGTCTGTCGTCCCGGCCTCCAAAGCTCCGTCTGCCAAAATTTCTGTTTCCCCCAGATCTATTGTCTCGATTAAAATAACTCATATGTTTTATTATATCACTTAGTGGTAAAATAAAAGAAAAAGGGGGTGATTATTAATGCCAGATAAAGATAAAAAAGTAACTGATAAACCGGTTAAAGAAACCAAGGTTGAAGAGCCTGTTAGTAGTCCGACTGCGCCAACAGACGATGCAGTTACACCAGCAGGCACTGACCAACTTGGTCGCCAGCTTTATAATGTAAAATGCGCTAAGTGTGGTAAGCAGACTCAAGTTCCCTTTAAGCCGTCCGGAGATAGACCAGTTTATTGCCGAGATTGCTACATGGAACAGAGAAAGGGAGGAATGGGTAGAGGGTAAAGTGATACGTCTTAAGCAGCTTGTATTAGGCAGTGCAATTTTTTTGGCGATCATTTTTCTGGTGAAGGGAATGTTGCCGACAATAAGTGGTCAAAAAACGACGAGTAAAGAGCAAAACAAACCCTTGGATCAACTCTACAAAAGCGAGGTTCGTTCCCTAGATGGGATGATGACGCTGACCATGCGCGGAGAAAGTCAGGAAGATCAGTCACACACCTATTCGTTCGGGGTCACAAATATCTCTGGTAAAAATGAAGAGAAAACCGAACGACTGATTTTTAGCAGGACTATGGGACCAGGAGGGGAAATGGCGATACCTCAAAATAGCTGGTCTCCGGACAACAAATACGTGTTGCTGCAAGAAAAGGATGAGTCTGGACAGATAAGCTTTTTGGCGTTAAAGACATCGGGTGAGCCTTTTAAAAACGGTGAACAATATGTTAACGTGAGCGCGCTTTTTAGCCAGAAAAAAACAGGACTGTTACTGCGTGATGTCACTGGCTGGGCTTCCGCCACGTTGGTTAATATAACGACTGATAAAAACGGGGCTAAAAAGGGCCCCGCTTATTGGTTTGATATTAATTCACGGGCTTTCTGGGAGCATCAATAAGTATGAGAAAGCTATTCTTAATACCAATTCTTTTATTTATTCTGATGCTAACCTCATCTTTAGCTTTAGCACAAGGATCGTCAGTAGTCTCCGATGACCATACTGCTCAGGAAGAAGCTGAAGGAAAAGAGATCTGGGATAAACTCCAAGCAAAACAACTTGAGTGCAAAGACCTTACCAATGACAACTATGCGGTGCTGGGTGAGTATTTTATGGGTCAATCAATTGGCAATACCCAAAGACATGCCGCTATGAACCAGATGATGACCAGTATGATGGGTGAAGAGGGGGAGAAACAGATGCACATTGTAATGGGCAAGAGAATGAGCTGGTGTAATCCCAATGCACCTCTGTCGCAAAATATGATGAGTAACGGCATGATGATGGAATCCGCCTTCACTCCCTGGGGCTTCGGCGGGACGAAGGGAGGTGTGAATCCTATGATGGGAAGTTTTGGTATTAATCCGATGGGTACATTTGGTTGGGGTTTTGGCTGGATTTTTATGATTCTGTTCTGGGTTTTGGTTATTCTAGCCATTGCTGCCCTAGTTAAATGGATTGCAAATCAAGGGAAAGGACAAAATCAAAGCAAGCCTGCCTTGCCGGCAGGCAGGTCTGCATTGGATATTCTCAAAGAACGCTACGCCAAAGGAGAAATTGACAGGAAAGAGTTTGAGGAAAAGAAGAAAGATTTAAGCTGAAGGGGTGAAACGCTTAAACCCTAAAAAGGAGATTGCTGCGTATTTTGCTCTGGAAACAGATACAAAAGAAATAATCTAATCTTCATAATTTCTTCATGATTACTGATATAATATTGGGATATGCGGATTTTATTGGTTGAAGACGAACAAAGACTCTCGAATGTTATAAAGAAGGGGTTACTTGAGGAAGGTTATGCAGTTGATGTTGCTTACGACGGCGAAGAAGGACAATATTTAGCTGAATCGGAAGGATATGACCTCATCATTTTAGATATTATGCTTCCGAAGATAGATGGACTTACTTTATGCCGAGGATTACGCGAAAAAAATATAAAAACACCGATATTAATGTTAACTGCCAAAACAAAAATCGAGGATAAAGTGGCAGGACTTGATAGCGGGGCTGATGACTATATGACAAAACCATTCTCGTTTCTGGAGCTTCGATCAAGAATCCAAGCTTTGATAAGACGCAGCAAGCAGGAATCTTCCCCCATATTAAAAGCGACTGATCTAGTTTTAGATCCGATAAAACATACTGTTACCCGAAATGACAAAAATATCACGCTAACACCAAAGGAATTTTCTATCCTTGAACTTCTGCTTCGTTACAAAGACGAGGTTGTTACCCGTACAATGATTACAGAGCACGCCTGGGATTATAACTTCGATAGCATGAGCAATATTGTGGATGTTTTTGTAGCATCGCTACGGAGAAAAGTTGACAAAGCACCTAATAAGAAACTAATTCACACAATACATGGTGTAGGTTATCGTTTAACTGAGGATATATGATACTGAATTTTAAAAGCATAAAATTTAGACTAACATTTTGGTATGTATCTGCATTCGTTATCTTCTCTACCATTCTTGTCATAGGATTTTTCCTTCTAACAAAATATGTTCTTTATATTAACACCGATAATGCGTTGACTTCCCATTCGGAAAAAATAGTGGAAGTATTGACACGCCAAGAATGCTGTATGTACCAAGAAATTGCCAGACAATCCTTCTTACAAGAATTTAGCGGAATACCCGGAATGCTCGTAGTGGTTCTAAATAAAGATGGAAATATTATTTCAAGTTCGCTCGTTTCAGAGCTTCCTGAGAATACCACCGATGAAATGTTTGGCAGGATTGTTAAAACCAAAGAACCATTTTTTAGAGATAAGACTATCGGTGAATTACCTCTTCGTTTCCGGGTTACACCTGTTATCAAAAACGATACTTTGTTAGGTGTGATTCTAATGGCGCATCCAATTGAAATTGTCCAAAAGTCCCTACAAAGTCTCTTAGTAACCTTGGGAATTGTTTATGTTATCCTTGTTATCCCGACAATAATTGGCGGATTTTTGTTGGCAAAAGGTGCCATAAACCCGCTAACAGAAATAACGGATAAATTAAAAAGGGTAAGTTCTGAAAACTTAACCGAACGGGTTAAAAAGCCCAATACTGGTGATGAAATTGAGGAGCTGGCTGAAACATTTAATACCATGCTTGCAAGAATTAGCGAGGCATTTGACCGGGAGCGCATGTTAATAGGCGATCTTGCTCATGAATTAAAAACTCCTCTAGCTACTCTTAGAAGCGGTGTCGAAATTACACTTGCCAAGAAAAGATCAATTTCCGAATATAAAGACGCGCTAACTGACACACTTATCGATATAAATAACATTTCCTCGACACTTAAAAACATTTTAGACCTTGCTTGGACTAGATCAGACAACGCGAGAGGCAAAGCCGAAAAAATAGATTTTACAGAAATGGCAAAAGAACTTAAAGAGATTTTGGAGAAACTATCTTTAGCGAAAAATTTAAAAATTAATGTAAATATTGAAGACAATGTCGAGGTTTTAGGAAATGAAGATAAATTAATGAGAGCATTATTAAATGTCATCGACAATGCGGTGAAGTTTACTCCAACTAACGGGACAATTACCCTTTCGCTTAAAAAACAAGGTGTATCAGCAATTTTCTTTATAAAAGATACCGGTGTTGGTATTTCTAAAAAAGATATCCCGCATATTTTTGACCGTTTTTATAGAGGGTCTGGGACGGAAAAAACATTGGGTTCAGGCTTGGGTTTATCTATCGCACAAGCCCTTGTAAATGCACATCAAGGCTCAATTGACGTCAAAAGCAAAACAGGAAATGGAACATTAGTTACTATTGAATTACCGTTGGCTAGAATTTCTTCGTGATTTCTTCATCGAATCTTAATACCTAAGAAGGTAAAATATACCGTATGAATAACGATATTTCTTCGAAAAAGGTAAGCTCGTTTTTTTCCTCAAAAACAATTATATTGTGCGTTTTATTAATTGCTGCTGCAGTAATCGGTGTAAGCGTATTTAAATTATCAATTAGTTCACTTTTAACTTTTGGTATTCTTCTTATCTGCCCGCTTCTCCACTTCATTATGATGAGAGGAAATAGCCATAAACACTAGAATCTACAATTAGTATATTATTAATTAAGTGTTAGGTATTAAGGTTGAAAGAAGGTGAATAGCTATGAAGCATGAACCAACAGCAACGGCAAATGCGGCTGCCGTAACAGTTACAATAACTTATGTGCTATGTCGTTTGTTAATCGCAGCCTTTCCTCAAATTAGTATGGTTGTTGCACAGTCATGGTTCCATGGACTCGAGCTAGGCAACGTTTCTACCTGGAACTTATCAACAAGCTCTTTTCTTTTGGGACTGATAACATCAACTGCAAGCGCTTGGTTATTCGGATATTTCTTTGCAAAAGCGTACAATTATTTCTCAACCAAAAAGTGAGGAGGATAGAGAACAAATGATGAAACATTATGAAAGTAGTGTGTTAATTCATGCTGACCCTAAAGATGTATTTGCTGTAGTTAATGAACATGCTAGTATATCTTCACATATGAACAAATCCTCCTGGATGATGGGTGGAGGAAAAATGGAAACTAAGTTAGATAAAGATAAAGGCCAAAAAATAGGTTCTCATATTAAAATGAGTGGTAAAATCTTGGGAATAAACTTGTTTCTTGATGAAGTAATTACACACGATGACCCTCCCTATCACAAAGCTTGGCAAACAGTAGGAGAAATAAATCTTCTGGTGATTGGCCATTATAAAATGGGCTTAGATATAACTTCTCAAAATGGCAATTCCATTCTGAAAGTTAACATAGAGTATGAACTTCCAAGACCACGCTTTACCAAAATACTTGGAGCCTTGTTTGGAGGTATGTATGCCAAATGGTGTGTAGACCAAATGATACAAGACGTCAAAAAGAATTTTGTCTGAGGTCAACTATTAGTTGGTTGTAGAATTATTTTCTAGAAAGAAGTGATTAAAGTAAAGAAAAAGTTAGTGAAAGATCCTGTTTGTGGGATGGTAAAACCCGAAAGAGAAATGAAAGCTGTTTCTGTTTTTAATGGGAAAGTGTATTATTTTTGTACTGAGGGAGATAAACAAGTTTGTGTACTCCTCCGACTCAATCGGAGTTTGCATAGAAAAATGTTTGAAGCATACCCTGAACATTGGGTAAAGGAGTTGGAATAAAGAGTGGTTTAAGTGAGATGTAAGAGAGATTATACAGATGGATAAATTATTGGTAACACTATTTGGCCTGGGGTTGATTGCCTTTATCTATTGGTTTTTCTTTGGTAAGAAAGACGAAGCGGTTGAAGTTTCTGGTGGCGAAATCGAAATAATAGTCAAAGGGGGGTATAAGCCCGAGATTATAAAAGTAAAAAAGGGGCAAAAAACAACATTGACGTTTATACGAGAGGATCCTTCGAGCTGTTTGGAAGAGGTGGTCTTATCGGATTTCAAGATAAAGAAGTTTTTGCCATTAAATGAACCTGTCTCAGTTGAAATCAACCCAGAAAAACCAGGAGTCTTCAGCATGCACTGCGGCATGAACATGTACCACGGTAAAATTATTGTGGAAGGGTAATTATGACAGAAAAAAAATCATTTCCGATTTTGGGTATGCACTGTGCGAGCTGTGCAAGGCTTATTGAACGAAGCCTGCAGAAAACTTCAGGTGTAATTTCAGCGAGCGTAAATTATGCGAGTGAACAAGCAAGTGTCGATGTTGACTCCAAAGTTTCCGATGAAGATTTGAAAAAGGCAGTAGAAAATGTGGGTTATAAAGCGATATTGGTGGACCAAAGTGCGGAGGGTAAAGGACAAAGAACAATTGAGGAAATACTTCGTGCATCTAACGATGTAAAAGAAGAAGAAAAGAAAAAGCAGCTGAAAAATCTCAAAAACAAAGTTGTCGTTTCTTCAATACTAAGTGTAATCATACTTTCGGGCAGTTTTCCAGAATGGTTCACCTTTGTACCTAGTGTATTTGCAAACCCTTGGTATCTTTTTTTTCTTTCAACCATTGTCCAATTTTGGGCGGGCAGAGAATTCTATCTTGCTACCTGGTCTGGACTTAGGAATAGAACCGCAAGTATGGATACTTTGATTGCTATTGGGACTTCAGCTGCATACTTTTTTTCTGCGCTGGGAGTTCTTTTTCCTGGTTTTTTTGAGAGTTTGGGAATACCGATGGTTATGTATTTTGATACCGCTGCTGTTATTGTTACCCTTATTTTATTAGGCCGTTATTTGGAGGCCCGTGCCAAACTTCATACGAGTGATGCGATAAAAAAACTTCTGCAGCTTCAAGCCAAAACGGCGAGAGTTTTACGAAGTAACAAAGTAACTAATAACCAACTAACTGAAGACAGTATTATGAAGGGAAAATATGTTGAGACAGATATTCCGATAGATCAGGTCAAAGTTGGGGATTATATCCGGGTCCGCCCCGGAGAGAAAGTTCCTGTTGATGGAGTTATTGTTGAAGGGGTTAGTTCACTAGATGAATCAATGGTTACAGGGGAATCGATTCCGGTTGATAAAACAATAAAAGACACAGTTATTGGGGCGACTTTGAATAAATTAGGAAGTTTTATTTTTAAAGCAACAAAAGTTGGGTCAGATACGATGCTTGCCAATATTGTAAGAATGGTGGCTGAAGCCCAAAGTTCGCGTGCTCCCATCCAGCGACTTGCTGATGTAATTTCCTCATACTTTGTTCCGGTCGTGCTCATGCTTGCTGTAGCCACGTTTATTGTGTGGTATGACTTCGGGACTTTTAGTCAGGCGTTCACAAACATGATCGCCGTGCTTATCATTGCCTGTCCGTGTGCTCTCGGGCTTGCGACACCTACGGCGATAATGGTTGGGACAGGGAAAGGCGCTGAACGTGGAATTTTGATCAAGGACGCAGAAACTTTAGAGATTGCAAATAAGATAAGTGTGGCCATTTTTGATAAGACAGGAACATTAACTGAGGGGAAGCCGAAAGTTACTAATGTAGTGGAAGTGAGAAGTGGGATGTTTCAGCCAGAGGCTGATCGTCCTTTGGGCGAGGATGCTGGAAAAGTACTTCAGATAGCAGCAAGTTTAGAGCAGGGCTCGGAACATGCTCTCGGGGAAGCGATTTTAGAAGAAGCTAAAGGAAAAGAGTTTGCCCTGAGCGCAGTCGAAGGGTTTAAGGCACATCCGGGGTTAGGAATTGAAGGAAAAATAGATGGGGAAATGTACTATCTGGGAAACAGGGTATTAATGAAATTTGCCGGAATCAATATTGAAGAAGAAGAAAATCCTGTTCAAAAACTAGAAAATGAAGGTAAAACCGTCGTTTATTTGTCTTCTGAAGAAGATATCAGTGGTTTGATAGCGATTGCGGACACACTAAAACCTACTGCACGAGCGCTTGTTGACAAGCTGAAAAGACAAGGGATCGAGGTTTGGCTGATTACCGGGGACAATGAAAGAACTGCACAAGCTATCGCGAGACAGACAGGGATCGAAAATATAATGGCAGGAGTTTTACCGGAAGAAAAAGCATTAAAAGTTAAAGAACTAAAATCCAAAATCCAAAACCCGCCTGCCGGACGGGCAGATCCAAAATCCCGAGTGGTTGCTTTTATTGGCGATGGTATCAATGACGCTCCGGCCCTCGCATCTTCTGATGTGGGAATCGCAATGGGTACAGGAGCGGATGTTGCAATGGAGTCGGCGGGGATAACGCTTTTAAATAAAGACCTGATGAGCGTGGATGCGGCGATATCTTTAAGTAAAAGGACTTTCTCGGTAATCAAACAAAATTTAATTTGGGCATTCGGTTACAATATTATTCTTATTCCAGTTGCAATGGGGGTTCTTTACCCATTTTTCGGGCTGCTTCTAAATCCTGCCTTGGCTGCATTTGCCATGGCCGCTTCTTCAATTTCCGTAGTATCTAATTCTTTAAGACTTAAAAGGATAAATGTTTAAGGTTCAATAGGAGATTCCTTTATTAACTGGGCCATTTCTTTGAATTGATCTAAAATAGGCAGTGGATCTATACCGTCTCTGGCAGCTTCAGCTGCAGCTTTCAGACCTACTTCTAATGCAGTAACCACATCCGATTGTCTTTCGAATTCACTAGGATGGGTACGAGGTGTTCCTGGTGGGACTCTTTCTGACATAAAGCTTTTTTCATGCTTACTTTACTTCCTCTTCTTCTTTGTCAAGTTCTGGTTCCGACTGAACCTCTGAGATGCTGTGTTATAATTAGCTCAATATGGCGAAGAAGATCAAAACAACAACATATAACTTTCCTGTAATCATAGAAAAAGATGAGGATGGATTTTTTGTGGCGGATTGTCCGGATCTTCCTGGTTGTCATACTCAAGGAAAAACTTTAGAGGAAGCAATTACGAAAATAAGAGACGCGATAAAACTCCACTTAAAAATATTAAAGGAAGAAAGAGAGGAAATTCCTAAAGTTCAACCCGTAAGCATGACTTCAATAGAAGTTATTGTATAAATGGATAAACTGCCTCGCATTAAAGTACGCGATTTGGTAAAAGTAGCTTTAAAATTGGGATTTGTAAAAAGAGGACAAAGTGGAAGTCATGCGGTTTATGTTCACCCTGACGGGAGAAAGACTACAATTTCTATTCACCCCCCTGAAACTATTGGAATCGGTTTACTAACCAAGATTATTAAAAAAGATTTAAAGATGACCAAGGAAGAATTTTTAAAGATCCTTAAGAAGTAAATTAACACACAGTTAAGGATTTTGGGAGGATAATTGTAACTTTTGGAGTAATCTTGATAGTCTTCAATTTAAAAAATAAACAGCTTTGCTAATTGACTTATAACATGCAAAATCGGTATAGTAAAAAACGATGGCAACATTTGATATAGGCGATTATGATTTTGAAGAAAAAGTCTTGAAATCAAACTTGCCCGTTCTGGTTGACTTCTGGGCGGCTTGGTGTGGACCGTGCAAGATGGCAGAACCCGTTTTAGAAGAACTCTCTGATCAATATAAAGATAAACTTCTTTTTGCAAAAGTCGATGTGGATGCTAACCAGCAACACGTGTCTAAATATTCGGTTCTGTCAATTCCAACCACAATTCTTTTTAAAGGTGGTCAGGAAATTGGGAGACAGATCGGTTTTGCAGGCAAACAAGCGTACGAAGATTTGATAAAAAAGGCACTATAGCCTTTTTGCGAGTAATACTCGAAAAGAAAGCTGTGTAGCATATCTAACGAGCAAAGCTCGTAAAAAAAAGAAATATAGGATTTAATTTTTATTTTCTTAGGTGGGGGGTGATACGAATGGATCCAAATAACCCAAAAGCAAAATCTCCGGTAGGGGTACCAGTGGGCGGAGGACTGTCCGGCTCGTCTATGACTGCCGATGACCCTCAGACACCAGGAATGCAAAGTGGTGGTTCAATGCCATCTGCAACTGGAGTGTCAACTCCAATTGCTGCTCCAGCTCCTCCGGATGAAACTCCTGCAGCGCCTGTATCATCTGTTGGGACTGGGATGGGTGTGACAGAAGCACCAGCTGGAGAAGAAGAAGTTGTGGCAGGGATGGAAGTAACTCCTACTATGCCTCAAACTCCAACTTTCCCGACAGCCAGTGAGGAAACTGCTACTGGAATGGGTGTGGCTGATGAGGAAGAAAAAGGTGAAACCGGGACTGGCGGAGCAACTAGTGGAGTTTAATCTGCCAAGTTTCTTCTTGTGAAAGTTTTTTCTAACTTTTAGAAGTTTTTTATATGGCGGAAAGTATCCTTTACGCTCAAAAACCAAAAGAAGGAGAACCCTGGGATGTTGCGATAATTGGTTCGGGACCTGCGGCATTTACTGCAGCTATCTATACAACTCGCGGAGCTGCTTCTACTGTGATTCTTGGGGGTGAAATTTGGGGAGGACAGCTGATGTTAACAACAACAGTTGATAATTTCCCCGGTTTTCCTGAAGGTGTTCAAGGGCCTGAACTCATGGAGTTAATGAGAAAACAAGCTGAGAGATTCGGGGCGGAATTTGTGCAAAAGAATGCAGAGAAGATTGATTTTTCGACAAAGCCTTGTCAAATTACAGCTTCTAATAAAATATACCTCGCGAAATCGGTAATAATAGCGACAGGTGCTATGGATAAATGGCTTGGAGTGCCTGGGGAAAAAGAGCTTATTGGTCGAGGTGTCTCGACTTGTGCTCCGTGTGATGCGCCGTTTTTTAAAGATAAAAAAGTGGCGGTTGTCGGTGGCGGGGACACTGCTATGACGGAAGCTTTGGTTTTGACTAAGTATGCAACTGAGGTAACCATAATTCACCGGCGAGATGAATTTCGTGCTTCAGCAGCAATGCAAAAAAGTGTAGCTGATAATCCTAAAATACAAGTACTTTGGAATACGGAAGTGAAGGAAATTGTGGGAGTAGGCAAAGTTGATAAATTAAAACTGAAAAATACCAAGGATAATACTGAAAGTGAGTTAGCTGTGGACGGAATCTTTGTTGCAATTGGGCATAAACCGGATAGTGATTTAGTCAAAGGGTCAATTGACATGGATGATCGGGGATACATAAAGGTATTTGATCATACGAAAACCAATACTGAAGGCGTGTTTGTGGCAGGGGAAGTACATGATGCTAAATATAAGCAGGCAATAACAACCGCAGGATTTGGGTGTATGGCGGCAATGGACGTATTAACATATCTTGATAAGGATATTCCCACTTGGTAAGCCCGGTCAATTATGTTCGGCTTCATTAAATATATTTCAGAAAAGTTTTTCCTCATTTTTTTGATTGGGTCGATCACTCTGTCGATAATAGTTGGCTTTTTGTGGAAAAAAACCAAAGATGTCAGTGAGGCAAAAGTCGTAACAGATATAAAAAACCTCGTACAAAGAAAGTCTCCGATTGTAAAACTGAATGCTAATCAGATAGCACTTCTTCCTCCCTTCTCGGAAGAAGATCATAAGAGAGGGAATAAAGGTGCTTCCGTTACACTTATTGTCTATTCAGATTACGAGTGTCCCTTTTGTGCCGATTACTATTTCATAATCAGAAAAATACTGGATGAGTATAAGCAGAGCTTGGCCGCGTCGGAACGCGGTAAGGATGAAATACGCTTAGCGTATAGGCACTATCCGATAGTTGCCATTCACCCTGAATCTCAGCGTTTAGCCGAGACTTCCGAATGTGTCACTGAACTTGGAGGTGATGATGCTTTCTGGCAATTTAGCGATATCATTTTTACCAAGTCGGATAAAGGTAAAGACTTAAGTTGGGTTAGTACGGATTTGAATATCAATCAAAGTAAGTTTAACAAGTGTGTAGAGGATTCTAGATATAAGGAAAAGGTAGAAAGACAATATGATGATGGGCTTAAAGCTGGTGTTTCAGCTACCCCGACGACTTTTATAATTAAGGATAAGACTGAGGTATGGCTTATTACAGGAGCATATTCCTATGAGGACATGAAGGTGATTATTGAGGAAGCTTTTGGAGGTCACAAGGATTCCAGTACCTTATAAGCAAAGCTTGGCCAAGGAGTACCTTGGTAAGCAAAGCTTGGCAAAATTTTAAAGTGCTTCTAAAATTTTATAGGCAATAACTGCCGCAGACCCCCAGACGTTAAACGATTTGTTGATGCCAAACATTGGTAACTCTACTATAACATCGGCTTGGTCTAACACTTCGGGGTTAATCCCTCCTGTTTCTTTGCCGACGACGATAGCACAGGGAAATTTTACCTTGGTAGCTAGCAGCTTGTAGCTGGTAGCATGGGGGTTTTGTTCCACGGCGATAATTTGTACTCCTGCTTTTTTGAGTTTTTTACTAGTTTCTAGAGCTGATTCAGTTTTTTCCCAGGGTACCCAATTTTCAGTTCCTACAGCTGCTTTGTGGATTCTTGAGGATGGGGGGTACTCCATTTCCCCGCATAAATATATTTTCTCAACTGCAATTGCGTCAGCCAGCCTAAAAAGAGATCCAATGTTATAGGTATCAATAATTTCATCAAGAACAAGATATATTGGGTTTCTTTTGATTTTTTTTAACTCATCTACCGTCGGCTCGGATTTTCTTAATTGTTTTGAATTGAGTTTGATCATTAATCGATATTGTAGCATTGGGAAGCTAAAAATGATAAAATTACTCGCTG
>CAZVJU010000034.1:0-11902 GCA_964627195.1 uncultured Gammaproteobacteria bacterium
CAGTTGTTTTGTTGCTCCTATCCAGCGAATCCAGTCCCAGCGCGCCATTGGTGTAATATCCTTCCATAAAGCGTTGGCTTTTGGAGAAGTAGACAGCGCTTTTTTAAAATCTGCCGGAACTTCTGGCTCTATCCATTCATTTGTCAATTGAATCGAAAGCGATACTGTGTCACCCGATTTTGCATGAGCATCTTTTTGTAGGGTTTCATCCAACTTGAACCAGTGACTTCCCTTACCGTCTGGTTCGAGCGCGGCTTTAAAGCCGATACCATTGATATTTCCCTCAATTATTGTAAGTGCTCGTGATGGAAGCTTCGCGCTTGCGCTCTCAGGCAACCTAAGAAGTGTCCATGTGCCGATTTTGTAAAGTTTTGCTTTAAAACGGATTGGCGACATACATGAAGATATTATACCAGCGGCTCGAACCTCGGTCTTGGATTGCCATACTTTGATATCTTTGTTGTGGTAAAAAACTTGGGGTGAGCGACGGGTATCGGACCCGCAACCTCTTCCTCCACAGGGAAGCGCTCTACCATTGAGCTACGCCCACCTCGTCGAAATAGAAATTTTCTAAAATACAAATACTATTTTACCAAAATATACTATTTGGACCAAATATTATTCCGGAGATACAAGTTTTGATGCAAGAGGGAGTTTGTCGGCGAGTTTTTCCAGTTTTTCTTCCGACTTTCTATCCATAAACCAAAAAACAAGATTTCCGATAAGAAGCGAGGTCAGAAGTGGATCGGTGCCGATGCCGATTTTGGGCAAGGTAAGGGAAAGTAGTCCTACAAATACACCATAGGCGATTTTGGTTTTCGTAAATTTAGGTGCTATGGCAGGATCAGGAAGCATGACCAGAGTGAAAAACCAGAATCCGCCGACAAGAAATTGGGTTAAGGTAAAAAGCGGATTGAGTGTAAAAAAGAATGTCAGGCCAAAAATAGTAAGTATGAAGGCAAAAATAATTTTTCCCTGACGAAGCAGATAAACGCTTACAAAGCCAGTCAGAAGAATCAAAAGTGTTGAGAAAATTATACCTGGGAGAAATCCCCACCAGGTAATTTTTAAGCCGAAAAAGGAGGCTGTAAGAAGGCCTAGTGCTGCGGGATTAAAAAGATTTCTACCCTTGACCATAAGGTAGTGTTTTGCCGCTAATGAGATGATTATGGCAAGAAATAGTTGAAAAATCGGTGAGCTCGGGTCGGCTAGTAAAAAAAGTGAGCATGCAATAGTTAAGGCAGAGTCGGGAAAATGAGATTCAATTTTTCTGTATACCCCTAAGGAATAGTCGCTTAGAGCTGCGATAATTAGAACTATAACCAAGCGGACTAAGGCTTGAACGGGGTTATTGAATGTGATGACTGCCAAAAGAGAAAGAATTAAGCTTATAAGGACTATAAGTTTCTTGGGAGATTTCAAAAAACTAGTCATACTACTATCTTAACCTGAACATGAAGCTCGCTCAATGGTATAATTTAGAGGAGTCTAATGATAACCATTTACGAAAATCACTCAGAGGATAAAGTTCAGGGAAAAGTTGACGAGAAAGGGGTTCCGACTAAAGCCAAAGAAGATCCAGAAGTAGAGAAAGAACAAGGATCTGACGCTACAGGCATGTCTTCCTATATGGCGAGATTCATAAAGGCCTACGAGGAGAAAAAGGAGAAAGAGGTAGGGAGCGGCGAAGCCAAAATTCAGGTAAGTGAGGTTCTAGGTGGTCTTGCTCGTTTATACGAAAGAATTCGGACCACGGTTGAATATAAGGGCGAGCATGTTTTACGGCGAAACGCGATAGAGCGGATTTTAAAACGGCTCATATGGGAGCAGGAAAATGTCCGAAGTGATGTTAATTATAAGCGCGTTTCGGAGACTTTGATTAAAGAACTTATTTGGGCACGCTATCTGCCCAACAACTCCATTCCAAAAAGTAAAGGTGAGGAATTAGAAAAAATAATCAAAAAATACGTCTATTTTTTGAAAAATCTCGACAATTTGCAAAACGGTGAATCTCTAACAAAGGTTCGTGCCTTTATGTGGGGAGTTGCCTCAAGCGAAATCGAAGATTACCTTGATCCGTCATACCGGGAACTTTATGTCCGGCTTATGTATGATTGGTTTACAGACCATTTTAACTGGATAGATTCTTCACCTGGAGAACACGAAAAAGAAATACAAATCTATTTGGCCATTCATAGAGCTTTCCCCAAATCCGACGAGTCGATTATGCGATATCATCTTCTTTTGAAGGAATTCCCCGGCTGGAAGGATGCCGATATGAGCGAAGTAAATAGGATAATTTTGCAGTTTCCATCAATTTATTCGGAGATTGAATCACACTTAACTTTTCCCGGGAGATTTAGTCTTTACAGGAAAGTTCAAAAACACGCAGCGGCGTTTGACGTTTTGCACGAAATTGTGAAGCAAAAAAGTAAAGACATACTGGCAAGTTTTTCCGACCAAAATACCTTTGAGGAAAAAGTGAGAGAGGTTTGCCAGGCAAAGTACAGGCAAATCAGGCAAAGAGTCAGTACAGGAATAGTAAGAAGTATAATTTACATATTCGTTACTAAAGTTTTTATTGCTATTCTTATCGAAATTCCGTATGAAATA
The DNA here is from genome assembly GCA_964627195.1 of uncultured Gammaproteobacteria bacterium. GTDB lineage: Bacteria > Patescibacteriota > Microgenomatia > UBA8517 > UBA8517 > CAZVJU01. The sequence goes on from CAZVJU010000034.1 coordinate 2,614, forward strand.
TTTGTTTTTGAGGAAATTCGCTATCTGCCATTATCTTTAAACGTAATTATCCCTCCCGCAATGATGTGGATGATCGGTTTCTCGATACGTGTTCCGGGAGCAAAAAATACCGAAACTATAGTTGAGCGGCTTAAGAGCGTGGTTTACGAAAAAGAAGAAGAAGTTAAAATTAAGCTCTCTATTTTAAAATTAGGCAAAAATTCTACTTTAGCTACATTTTTTGCCGTTATTTATTCGATCATCTTTGTTTTTGTTTTCGGTAGTCTTACCTACCTTCTTACTTTAATCAATTTTACATTTCTGGGAATTCTCGTATTTTTTGGCTTTTTGTCACTTGTTGTCCTTTTTGCTTTTCGGGTCCGTTACAACGCTAACCAAATGAAAGTCGACTCAGACAGTGAAGGATTAGGAGGCCATTTGACCAGTTACCTTATGCTGCCTTTTCTTAATTTTGGAGTTTATCTTTCTAAAGGCCTTTCAAAGATTAATTTTCTAACGGTACTCCTGGATTTTCTTATAGAAGTACCCCTGAAGAATATGATTGAAATTTTTGAGGAATGGACCAGCTTTTTGAGGGAAAAGAAGGAAGAAGTTGTGGAAATGCCTGAGTAATATTACTTCCTCTTTATTGTGTAGTAAGTGGGGTGAAAAAGAAAAACGGCCGGTGCATCCTCGAGAAGGAATCTTTGAAAGTCCAGATAAATTTTTCTTCTTTCCTCCAAATTAAGCTCAACTCTGCCATCTTCGAGTAACTTGTCAACTTGCAAGTCCTTATACGCTGAGATGTTGGTGTTTGTTTCAACTTGGGTGGAGTGCCAAAGTGGATATTGGTCCGGATCTTTGGGAATATCAAAGATGGTTAGATAAACCTGGAAATCGGTAGGCACTATGGAAGAAACCGTCACAGTCGGTTTCATACCAATACTTTCCCAGTCTTTTGCAATTTTCTCCGCTATGGCAAGTAGCTGCGGAGTACTGGTGATTTTTAGCGCCAAATTTCCCTTAGCTTCTTGGGGGATGTCGGCAAGCAATTCTTTGGCGCGACTAAGGTCATAAGTGTACGGTTTGACCTGCGGGTTAAAAGCCCAGGAATTGGGGGATATTGGACTAAATGCCCGTACCCCTAACTGATCTTTATCAATTGCGTAAGCGAGTGCTTGACGTAAGGCCTTTTCCGATATTAATTTATCTTGGACGTTAAAAAAAAGAACGACTACTTGATTATAATTAGCAGTACCTTTTAGATCTACCGTTTTCCAATCAGCAAAGGGGTTAGGGTCGTAAATTTCACTTATCGCATCTACCTGGCCCAGCTTGAAGGCTAATTTTGTGCGCTCGATTGTCGGATAAAATTTGTAGATCTTCTTATTTTTGCTGTTGTCGGTAAGAACTAGTTCACGAACATAACCGCCTGAGATAATTATTTTGTCAACGCTCCATTCTCCTGTTCCGAGAAGTCCTTTTCGGAATGTGGGTTTTGTCAGAACCGCGGGGAAGGGGGAAAAAGCCTCATCGAGCATAAAAATAAGAGTTTTGGAATCTGGTTTCTCAATTCTGACTTTTGAGAAATCGTAAGAAATTGTGTCACTCGTGACTTCTTTTTGATCTTGCCAGAGAACATCTTCGCGTAAATGGAAAATCCAAGTTTTGCCTTTGTCAGGAGTTTCCCAAGAAGAAGCTATATCAGGTTCAACTATCCCCCCCTCAGTAATTTTAGTTAAGCCATTTCCTATAAGGTCCAGGATACCTTCAGGAAGTTCGTTTGTATGGTAGCGGCCAACCAAGCCTATGCGTGTCACTTCCCCGACTTTGACAATTGGTATGACAACTCTGACAATAAAAAAAATTGCGATTCCAAGAAGTATGCCTAAAACGATGGTGCCTTTAAATCGGCTCAAGTATGCAAGTGCTAATTTTATATAGTAGCGAATACTCATAACTTAATTATACTTTTTTTCGGAAATAGGAAAGAATTAAAGGCTAAGCGAGAGAATTGAAATAATAATGAATAGAATGGAGATGATAAATGTTGACTTGAAAACTACTTTCTCTAAACCGCGCCGCGTAAAAGAGCTTGAACTTCCTCCCCCACCAAAGCTTCGCCCGAACCCCGTACCGCGTGATTGGACAAGAATTGCCGCGGTAAGAAGCACTGACAGAACAATCTGCAGGATGAACAAGAACGTTTTCATTTAGTAGCCTTTATTATACAGGAGGAATTCTCGTGTGGCTACTTAATAAGCCAGTAGATGAAAGAAGACACGAAAGAAAGCAGGAATGAAAAGCCGACAAAAGCTAAAAATCCTTGAAAATGCAGGGCAGGAATATCAAACCACTTGCTTGAAAAACCTGCAAAACTAAAACTAACGATTCTGAAATCCTTCACCAAAAGCGTAACCAGATAAAGAATGACTGCCGAGGAGACCCACCTAAAAAGTCCGAAAGTAATAAGATTCAGGGGAAGAAGAAAAACGTTGATTATCGGTTTGGCCAAAAGTGAAACTGCCATTAGTCCTAATCCTGCAATAAAAAGGGAATGTAAACCCTTCTCGAAGATTAATCCCTGAGCTGTCTGTGAAATAACCCAGAGAGAAAAAGTATCGATAACATAATGGCGAATAATGCGTTTCATTAATTCATTATATATAATGCCAATTTACGAATAAATCACCAATCTACCAATACATGCGAATGGTTGGATTTAAAATATTGGAAGGTATTTGTAGATTAGTTAAATATTGGAAGATTAGCATTATCTGCCTTTTTGGATGAGTTCCTTCTGTATTAACTTATGATGATATCTTCGGGCAAATCTGTGAGCTTCATTCCGCAGTTTTTGAAGAAGATGCAAGGCGGCTCCGGCAACCCTAATTTCTTTAAATACCCCTGCACCTGCCGGGATAATAAGAGTTTCGAAGCGCTTGGCCAACCCTACAATCGGAATATCAAATTTTTTCATTTTATCGCTAAATACGTTTACTTGGGCTTTACCGCCGTCAACCAGGATAAGATCCGGTACTCCCCAATCAGAAAAATGCGATGCACGTCTGCCTGCCACCTCTTTTAAAGACGCGATGTCGTCGGCTTTCCTTTTTTGGCGTATTCTAAAATGTCTATATAAGCCCTTATCAGGAGTGGCATTTATAAAGGTTACCATCGAAGCAGTTTGGTATGAGCCTGAAATGTGAGCAACGTCAAAACATTCAATCCTTCTCAGTGTTTTTGGCAGGCGTATGTATTTTGACAGCAATGTTTCTAAACTTGCCATCTCCTCATGCCTAATATCGTCAACCAGATTCGGATTTTTTAAAAAGTCGTGGATAGGCGTAACAGGTTGGGTTATATAATTAAGCATTCTAATTTGTTCGCGCAAGTACTTCGCAGACTCAAAGTTTTCGTTTTTTGACATTATAGTCATGTGTTTGTGAAGCGAGTCATGAACACTTTTTAGCCTGCCGGCAAGTACTGAGTTTATATGTGCTATATTTTTTCTGTAACTTTTTGTGAGAAGCAATCGCTCTTGGGCGGATGTAGTATGAGTTATTTCTGAGGGACAAGGATTACATAAACCAATTTGCGAGTATAAGCAACTTCTCTTGCCGGGTTTATGTGTTGAGTATGGAAAAATATGTCGAAGCATGAGTAGGACGTGTTTAACATTAGATGAGGAAGGAAAAGGGCCAAAAAATGATCTGTTTTTTTCACTGGCATTCATTTTTCTGGCAGTTAAAACTCGGGGAAATTCTTCGTCTGTAATTTGAATATACAAAGGATGTTTATCGTCTTTTAATTCACTATTGAATTTAGGCTGAAGTTTATTTATCAATTCTGCTTCCAAAAGAAGAGCTTCCAATTCTGAGGTTACTCTGACAGTAGAAAGAAAAATAGCCTCCTTGACCATTTGAGTGGTCTTAGGCGCTAAATTCTTCAGAAAATAGGATTTTACTCTATCTTTCAGGCAAGATGACTTGCCAACGTAAATAGGACTTTCATCTTTGGCCCAAAAAATATATATTCCCGGATCCATTGGGAGTGTTTTAAGGTAGGAAGGGGTGATCTTGTGTTTTTGGCTTTCTTTTAACATGTATTTTTTTAGTAATATTTACAATTTTTTGAATAGAAATAATTTTATGTTTTAGAACTTTAACATTTATATAAAGGACTAAAAAGGTTAGGACAAAAATTAAAGCGGTGAGTTGGTAAATTATAGCCTGATTTTTCCGTGGCAGCACGTTTTTGGTGGTACGATATGCTGTTATCTTGACAGTTGAAGGTGCACTTCTACCCAAAAAGCCGATTGGCATGTCAACAGTTGTCTTGAAATTTGATTTGGGCGGCATAACGCCTATATAGAATGATTGAACCGTCTCCTCATCAAAAAATATTTGGGGAACAATGTCGTAAATCGCCACTTTGCCAGTATTGCTAAAGGTTATTTCCAGAGTATTAGCCAAAAACTCAAATGACTTTGGGTAGTCGACTTGTATTTCAAGCTCGCTTGCTTTTTCTTCAGGCAAATCACCTATTGTTACAAAAATGTCTTTTTGAGTGTTTTCGCCTAATTTGTATGAGCCGGGAGATGAAGGAGCAACTGGGTCTTTGCCGTGTATTACAAAAGTAAAATGTTTGAGGTCAAATTTATTGAAGTAGTCGATACCCGATGTCGCCCCCCAGGTGGGATCAACTGGGACAAAATTTTCTTGAGTTTCATCCCAATACTCCGGCCAGGAGTGAAGGACGTCGGCGACAAGTGATAGCGGTTGAATTTTAGGATTGTCAGAATATGCGTAGCCGTTTATCTCGCGCGCCGGAATACCGTTTGCCCGCGCCAAGGCAATAAAAAGGTCGGTGAATTCCATACAAAGTGCATCTTTCGGATTTGACAAGGCAAGCTTTGCTCCAAATCTTGTGACGTCTGGCGTAACTCTTTCATAGTTATAGGTAAGTGTGGCTGTGACGTAATTGTAAATTTCTCTGGGGGTTTTATGGGCCTTTGCTATTTCCCGAATTACGGGATCGTCCGATTGCCAAAAAGAAGTCGGCTTCATATTAGCCAAAAGGCTTGTTGGTGAAGGTGAAAGAAGCTTCCTTACCTTTGCGAATATTTGGACAGAACCGGTTATCTTGACATCAAGTTTTTGTTTTGGAGATAAAATATAAATGGCCAGCCAATTACCGTCTTCGTCGACTACGATATTTTTTGGTTCCGGATCAATTGAGTTATAAAACAACCTCTGCAAGGAAGTGTCCGGCGGAATTGCCAGCGATAAGTCAGTCTTTTTATTTGAGGGATTATCTAAGTGGTAGTTAATAGTAAAAGAAAATGTTTGGAATTGGCCGAAGGCTGCGGTAATACCTGATTTCGCCATGTCTTCTTTTTGAAAAAAATAGACATTTCTGTCATCTTTTTGGCTAAACTGCCTTTGTTCGGGCCAAATATAAGCCTCGCCTCCAAACTCTTTAGGAACAGAAACAAAAACATTATATTCACGGAAAACTTGGGCATCCTCCAGTTTTGGGATTGAAATTTCCCATACATCACCTGTTTTTTCGGCAAGAGAATCTTCTTCATAGGTAACGATAAAGGTCCGTGATTTGCCTTTACCGGCAACAGCCTTTGGAAATTCAAGTGTTACGGCTAAGGTATTCTCTTTTTCGCTTTGGCTAAAAGTTGATAGCGGCTTACCTTCTTCATATGCCTTTAAGTTTTTAGGGTTTATCCCGTTTAAATAAAAGACGTAGCTTTTGCCGTAATAGTCAGAAGTAATATTGCGAATTGTAATGGTATTTGTAACTGTAGCTTTGCCTTTAGTCTGAATTTTGTATTCGACGTTCGCATCAACTGTAAAATTTTCAGAAGCGTTAACGTTATGAGGAATAATTAGTGAAAGGACCAAACAGATTAAAGATAAACATAGTGTTCGTATCATGAAGAAAGTATAACAAATCGGAGAACCGTACAGAGAGTAAGTTAATTATGATTCAAAGACGGGGCTTCTCGAATAATGTCCCATTCTTCTTCCTTAATCTTGGGGAATAACTCTCTTACTAAAGATTGAAATATTGGAGATTTGGGTTCTACATATCCTTTCCTTGAGTAAGCAAGAGTTCTGAAAAGTAAACTGAATTTTGCATAGTCGTATCTATTCCACATTTCCTCTGTTGTTCCAAGTTTCGATATTTCAACAAGTTGAGAAACTGTAGATATAGGGATTCCATACTGATCAAGGTAAGCTTGGAAAACAACTCTTTGGTTAGCAACCCCATCTAGATGAATATTAGAATTACCTATTTTCTTCTGATAATCACCTTTAAAATCTTTAAATAATGATTCAAGAGTTTGGGAATTTATAGTAGAATCTCTATCTCGTTCCTCGTTCTCTAGCCGTTTCATTACCAGATAGGTATTAAGGTCTCGCAGTGTTTCGTCTGTAATTACGGTTTTAGGTTTGTAAGGATTTGAGTGATCTCGTCTTGTCCACTCATTGTCACCGTGCAGGTTCCCTGACGGAACATATAAGCTATGGGCTATTGATTGCTTAACGTCTTCTAATGTAATAGCTTTGTCTCTGGTAGATCTAATTGTTTCAAAAAAGAGATCTCTAGCTCCATCTTTTAAAAATCTATCATAGTTGGATTTACCGGCATAATCCTCTCCTAGAGCCTCCTGAAATCCTATATTTTGCTCATACAAAAGAGGGTTTGTTTCTTGCAGTATCTCTACAATCTGATCAAAACGCATTTTACCTCTGGTTTTATCGAGGAAGGTGAGAAAATTTCTATCAAGTTCGATACCTTGTCTAATTTCCTGCTCTAAATCGTCCAAACATTGAGTTGTGTACTGTATGGGATTACGCAATATTTGTGCTTCAGAGGTATCAGGGATAGGGTGGTATGGAGCTTCTAAACGTGTTGCTCTAAGGATGTTGTAAGTGTTTTCCATTCGACCTGCTCTTAATCGAGTTTGTTCGGTCTCTCCCGGACAAGTTGCCATGTGTTGAAGGTAGTAATCGGGATACATTTGTCTTGAGTCACTTTCTATCTTAGTATTTCTAGTAGGTAATCCCCGCACAAAACCGTCTGACTCATGGAATTGGAAGTCAGTGTATTGAGTTAATAAAATTAAGTAAGCTTGTACTTTTAAAGTTTCAGTGAGTCTATCGAAATCACCATCTTCGGTTGACGATATATTACCCAGTTCTCTAATTACTTGAGGAAACAAATCGGATTCTGAAACACGATGCACCATGAGATTGTAAGTAACGCTATTGGTAATACCACGTATTGCTTGATTTCTAAAAAAATTTCGAATTTGTCTTTTTACGAATTTTGGATCAGTTTCATATAGACGATCAATATTAACAGCTTTTAATTCTTGTTGTTCTTCTTCACTTTGTAGCGTCACAAGAATAGCTTCGTTTTCTTGGTTTGGATATACTTGCCATCCTCTAGACTTGAGAAATGTATGTTCATATTCAACTTCACGTTGGAACCCACCATGTGTTCTAACTTGCAGTGATCCTGCAGCTTCTTCTACAGAAATAGTTCTTACTAGACTGAGTCCCTCAGCTTTTGCTAATACATTTCCCCCAAATCTACGTTGTTCAGCATTTGCTTCTTCTCCAATTTGATCAAAATTATCCCCAGATGGTTTGAGTCCTCTATCTTTAAAGAGTTGTTTAAAACCCCTCATCGCTCTATTTACACTTTTTAATTGGAAGTGATGAGGTGAGGTGGCTTCTATAACTTCTTCAGATAAAAATTTATCAGTTAAGGAGATACCTTCACCCAAAAAAGAAAAAAGGTTGGGTTTATATAAGTTTAGCGATGTGCGAATACATTCGGTTTCGTTAAAGTACCTTTCCGCAAGACTTTCTTGTCTATTTTCAGGTGTTCCCGCCATATTATGCGTATTTTACTCTAAATTTTGCCTCTTTCAAACTATGGGTTTACTTCTCTTATATTATGATTTTGTTAGAAATTGGCCTGTGTAGGAGCTTTGTACTTTTTTAACTTCCTCCACCGTACCTTCTGCAACCACATACCCGCCTTTATCCCCGCCTTCAGGACCAAGATCAATTAGCCAGTCAGCATTTTTTATTACATCTAAATTATGCTCTATGACAAAGACGCTATTGCCCCATGCGACAAGAAGTTTTAGTACTGCAAGGAGTTTATCTACATCCGCAAAGTGAAGCCCGGTCGTAGGTTCATCCAGTAAATATAAAGTTTTGCCTGTTTCTCTCTTTGCCAGCTCTGTTGCTAATTTAACCCTTTGTGCTTCGCCGCCGGAAAGGGTAGTTGCGGGTTGACCCAATTCCATATACCCTAAGCCCACAGCTTCAAGAGTTTCAAGTTTCGAGGTAATTAATGGGATTGAATGGAAAAAATCTGTCGCCTCACTCACACTTAAACTAAGTACTTCAGCAATATTTTTACCTCGGAAATTCACTTCCAGAGTTTGTGAGTTGTAGCGTTTGCCTTGACAAACATCACAAGTTATCCAAAGATCACTCATAAATTGCATCTCGATTTTTATTTGGCCTTGGCCTTCACACGCTTCGCATCTTCCCCCTTTGACATTAAAGGAAAACCTGCCTTTTTTAAAACCGGCGCTTCGGGCTTCCCTGGTTTGAGAAAATATTTCCCGGACCGGATCAAAAAGTTTGGTATAGGTTGCAGGATTACTCCTCGGAGTTCTGCCAATTGGGGACTGGTCAATGAGAATTACTTTATCGATGTTCTCATCGCCAGACATTTCCTTATATATGCCGACCTCTCCCCTAAATCTTGGATTTATCTTTTCCTGAAGAGCTCCGTATAGCGTTTCTACAAGAAGCGTAGACTTGCCGCTGCCTGAAACACCACTTACCACAACCAATTTACTCAAAGGAAATACTACATCAATATTTTTCAGATTAAATTGTGAACAACCATGGATGCTGAGAGAAGATGGAAGCGGGAGGTTTGTTATTTTTCTATTTTCTAGTTTCCCATTCCTCACTTCTATTTTTCTCTTACCGCTCAAATAGGCTCCGGTTAGGGATTTATTATTCTTTGCAATTTCAGCCGGGGTTCCAGTAGCAATAACTTCTCCGCCAAGTTTTCCGGCTCCGGGGCCAAAATCGACTACATAATCGGATTCCCTAATGGTTTGTGCGTCATGCTCGACAACGAGCACTGAATTTCCGAGGTCACGTAATTTTTTTAGTGTATCAATCAGCCTTTGATTATCTTTTTGATGCAGTCCGATTGTCGGTTCGTCTAAAACATATAACACTCCTGTTAG
>CAZVJU010000035.1:0-8226 GCA_964627195.1 uncultured Gammaproteobacteria bacterium
TATTCACCACCAAAGGGTAAGTACTTACGTGTTACTCAGCCGTTCGCAACTCGAGTATTGCTACTCTCGTTCTACTTGCATGCTTAAAGCACGCCGCTAGCGTTCGTCCTGGGCCAGGATCAAACCCTCACAAAGTGACGAGTTTAGTACCCTGTGCGTAAAAATACGCTACAGAGTAGCTCATCTCACGCTTCCAGTCATATTTTGAATGTCAAAGAGCGAGAAAGCAGAGCTTGCGAGCTCTGAAGACCCCGCGAAGCTCGAAGAGCGAAGTGGGGTCAAAGTAATTACCCTCCTTCGCAAAAGGCTTCGGAAGGGTTGATCCGCTACCAACTTATTTAATAAATTGGCCAAGGTCCTCGAGCAAAGCTCGAGGTTCTTATTTGTAAATTTTCAATATGAGAATCAAAAAAAACCGCCAGATGGCGGCTGCCAAAAAATTGGGCCTTCGTGGCCATCTGGTCACACTTTTCTCATTTGATGTAAGGGTATTATATCATAGCTTTTAAACTACTCAATAGTATATTTCAAATCCACCTCCTTTTTTTTGCTTCTGGATTTTCTTTTCTGTATCATTAGCCCGACCATTTTGTTTACTGATATTTACTAAAATGACACACGAAATCCCCGATCCTATAAATATAACGCTGGAGCAATACAAAGAGGGGGATTTTTGGATACAAACGGCATATATTAAGGGATTACTAAGTACTCCGGAATTTCTTCTAACTGACGATCAGGCCGAAATCATGCGTGGTAAAAACGGTGCAGACTATATGATAGGGTTTTCAAATCTCACTGGTTATCAACCCAAAGATAGCCTTACTCAACTCGTTCAAGCTATAGTTTGTGAACGAAATCTAACAGAACCCCGGACAGGCTGGAGTTCTCCTAACTTTAGGAGAATAAGATCAAATATAGAAGATCTCACCCAGCATGTTGGAAAAAGAAAGAGAGCTATCGCAGAAGAAATCTTTGGCGAACAGGCAGGTAGTTATCTTCCGCGTTTAGAAAGTACCTTTTTCAGCCACCTTGACACAAGAAGAGAGAATTCACTCAACTCAGCAGGAACACAAATGAAAAGAAGGAAGGACCGAAAAAGAGATTTGAAAGTATTGACTGAAGAAATCTCTGAAGCATTCCCCTTGACAAGCAGGTAATTTAAAAGACTCTCCTTTCCCAACACTAAATGATTCAAGTTTCATATAGCCTATTATATAATTGCATTGATATGAATAAAAACTACGCAGTAATTGATATCGGAACTCTTAAGGTAATATTTTTTAAGGCTTTCTGCTCCCCAAACACATGACCCTTGAAAATATTTCTGGAATACATGGTTCGGTTGCTAGAGGCCTGGAATCGATAACCACTGCTCATATTGGTAAATATAAAGAAAGGTCTCCTCGGGAACTTGCGAGTACAATCCTAAATCCGCAAACAGCAAAAAGACAAAAAATTGCTGCAGGAGTGAACTTAATTGGAAAAATAATCCCAGGTTTTGAAGAACATTTAGCAAATATTATTTGCGCAGCCGGAAACAAAGTACCTTTTGACTCAGATCTTGAAATAATAAGCTTCGAAGGCGGAGAAAACTACGTTTTTTTTATGACTCCTTTACCAAATAATGAATCTGGACCGAAGCAAAAAATACTCAAGGTGGCCAAAGCCTCGCTAGGAATGAACTCTGAAAAACTTATGGAGTACGTACAAAGGATGAAATCTGAGTACAAGGAAGTTTCCGAATGGTATGAAGACATTCCAGGTTTTACTGTGCCGGAAGAGATAGTTATTCTTAATTCCCATTTATTACGCTTGCCTGGCGTGGCAACTGTTCAAGATTTCGTACCCGGAAAATTCAGGGGTATTTTTGAAGACTTTCGAGACGGAGAACTTGTTCAAACACTTAACAATAATCCGACATTAAGAGAGAAATTCATTATTTTTGGAGACAGACTTTTTTCAGTTTTACAGAAGGAAGGAAAAATAATAGACTTAATAGGACAACGCAATGTGGCAATTGTGGAAAATAACGGAGACAGATCACTCATACACATTGATCCACATATTATTCGTACTACCGAAATGATTGAACAAATGGCACCTGGAGTAGCGGAAAGATACAATGTCAGATTCGAGATGCTTCAAAATACTTTAGCTGAAATTAAAAATGGCAAATAAAAACTACGCAGTAATTGATATCGGAACTTTGAAGGTAAAACTACAAGTTGTAGAAAAAACACGTTCTGGAAAATTAAAGGTTGTCTATCAATCAAACAACTTGACATGCCTCGGTTGCAACATGGCCGAAAATCTTCGCCGTCCCAAAAAAGAAAATGTTCAGAAAACGATTAGCGAACTTGTCAGATGTAAGAAGGTTCTGAATCACTACGAAACAAAAAGTGTAAAAGTAGTGTCTACTCACGCACTCAGGGAAATGGGCCTAATAGGTAAAGAAATCGCCGGCGAAATCAAAAAAAGGACTGGCTTTAGAGTGGAGATTATTAGTCAAAAAGAAGAAGCCGAACTCTTTTATCGAGCTGTTTTACGAGACTTCAGGAAAGATACTAATCTAACTATTGTTGATGTAGGAGGTGGAAGTGTACAAATCCTAGTAGGAAATACGAAACAACTCAAAGCTTCTTTCCTTCTTAAAACCGGTACGAGTACCCTCTGGGACAAGTTTACTCCGACTCATAAAGAGTTGGACTTCCCCAACCGAGACGAAATAAGAAAAATGAAAAAATATATTCTTAGAGAAATCCAATCAATACCCCAAAATCTGAAAACGCCAATCGTTTACGGTTCCTCATGTATTATCGACTTATTTAAAGGCATTAGGATACCAATGCAAAGACACAATCTCTCACCGTCCCATCCCTACAAAGTCGAAATTGCCGATATGGAAAATTTCTTGGAAAGTGTTTGGGAAATCCCATACGATATTAGAGAAGAAAAATATATCTCCCCTACTTATAGGTACATGGGGGGTGTAGATAAGGCATTTCTAAACGTTATAGAGCTGGCAAGAAAAATCCAAGCACCGTATATAATCCCTTCAAACGCAAATATCGCCCAAGGTATCATTTACTCAATGACCGACTAGTAGCGCATCCTTCTTGCAGCTTCATCCGGAGACAAACCCCTTTTAATGAAAGATTGATATTTCATCTGCTTAACCCGATAATCCACCTGGGACTTAATTATTTGCTCTCTGGTTAACGGTTTTCTGGAAAATATCTGCCGGATATACTTTAGAAACATATCTACAGTATACCAAGATACATAATCGGAAACAACACTTGAGCTAAAGCTCATTTGTAACTACAATCAGTAGCATGCCTTTTATCCATTTTGATCTCGTTGAGCTTGTTAAAACTATCGGCTATGCAGGGGTATTTTTTATGGTCTTTGCTGAATCCGGACTTTTTTTTGGGTTTTTCTTCCCTGGGGACTCCCTTCTTTTTACATCAGGCTTTCTGGCATCACAGAACATTCTCGATATAAAAATCTTACTGCCTCTCGTAGTGATCGGAGCAATCGCAGGTGATTCTATCGGCTTTTGGATGGGCGGAAAATTTGGCAAATGGCTGATGAGTCGACACGAATCTTTCTTTTTTAAAAAGGACTATATTACCCGGGCAAATAATTTTTACGAGAAACATGGAGGAAAAGCTTTAATTCTGGCTCGTTTTATACCGGCGGTGCGGACCTTTGTCCCAATTGTAGCCGGCATGGCAGAAATGCGGTATTCAAAATTCATTTCTTTCAATGTGATCGGCGGACTTTTGTGGGGAGCAGGAATGACACTCACCGGCTACTTCCTAGGCCGCGTAATTCCTGACGTTGATAAATACCTTTTGCCGATTGTAGCCGTAATAATAGTTCTTTCTGTATTGCCCGGAGTATGGCATATGAGAAATGACTTAAAAAACTATGCACGAAAACATCCCTTCATGGTCAAATTATTGAAGTTTAAAGAAGCTTGGTTAGGGTAAGCTTGCATCTTTACTACATGAGATTTCCATTCTCCTCGGGCATTTATCCATTTTTTCTTCCAAGACAAGGAAAGTATTTCAAGTTAGGATTTTTAAAAGCTTATGACATCCTCCCCGCGCTTACCAAAGTACACTTTGACCAAGCTTCGCTTACTAAAGTACTCTTTGGCCAAGCTTCGCTTATAGCGCGGGTTTCCTCTAAAGAGGATGACATATCAGAGTTCGATTCATCTCCGGGCTTTCAGCCCGGAGTCTTCTCGAATTCTGCTATAGTTAAAATAATTAAGTGATATAAAGAAACGAGTAATTCTAAAATCTATTTTAAAGTAGTATTTGTCTCTTAATTATTTACATATGGAAGATGCTTGAATTAAAAGAAATAGTAATTATACTTATATTTTAAAATATCGCCCTTAAATGCAAGTACACACTAACTATCTGAACTACGTAAAAAAAAATAATTTTCATCGTATCGCGGGAGTCGGTTTTATTCTCTTCACCTCGGTATATCTAGTCTGGCTTTTCCAAAACTTAAACAAAGACGCTATTTTTATAAGCTACCCTTTTTTCGCATTTCAACTGTTCTCATTTCTTTTTATAAGCATCTCTGTCGTCAATAACTGGAGAGGAATCTACCGCACAGAAAGACCAAAACTCCCGGATAATCCACCTCCCGTATCTGTAGTAGTACCTACTTATAAAGAACCTGTCTCTATCGTTAGACAAACCGTAATATCTCTTCTTAATCTGTCCTACGAAGGACAGTTGGTAATTATTCTCTCTAATGACGATCAGGATGAAAGTCAGAAAATACGGTTAGTTTCGCTTATGGAGGAAATGTCCAGGTATTGGACAAAAAAAACCAATAATTTAGAACTTAACTTGCAAAGAAGCCTTTACTTAATAAATTCTTTACCCCACAAAGAAGCGAAGGCCGGAAACCTGAATCAGGCGTTACAATTTCTAAAAAAATACTACCCCACAATTGATCTTCTCTTAATCGAGGACGCAGATGAGGTTTGTCATCCAGATATTTTGCAGGCTATTGCAGGCTACTTCCAAAACCCAAGGGTTGCGTATGTACAAACAATAAAACAGTCAGCAGTTTCTAAAGAAGATCCTTTCGGCAACAGAGATTTGATGTGGTATTGTCGTACCGCTGCATCGCGCGACTCTGCAAACGCAATGTTTGCTTGTGGTTCAGGCGTCGTATGGAAAATTTCTGCCTTAGAATCGATCCAAGGATTTTCTACCTGGAATTTGGTTGAGGATTTAACAACTTCTTACCAACTTTTATCCCTCGGGTGGGAAGGCAGATATCATTATGAGGCACTCTCCTACGGTCTCGCACCCGAGGATCTTCCAAATTTTATTAAGCAAAGAGGAACTTGGGCAATTGACCACTTGAGAATTTTCTTCTGGGACAACCCCCTTACAAAAAGCGGGTTAACCTTTTTTCAAAGATTACAATTTTTAGAACCACCCCTATTTTATCTCAATGGTTTTTTAAATCTTATCCTGGTTAGCGTTACTTCCCTGAGCCTACTTTTCGGGCTTTGGCCAACCACACAAGACGCCCTCACACATGCCAAATATCTTATCCCAAGTTTTTTATCCTTGGAAATTTACTATCTTTTCTTGGCGGAAAATATTCCGTTTAGGCGTGACAGACAATTCTGGGTAGGTCTTGCTCCGGTATTTTCGATTGCCGCAATTAAAGCGCTTTTTTACGGACCGCATAAAAAACCCAAATACATAGTTACCAGGAAGGAAAACATCTATGGCAATTATGTCAAGCTGGTTTTACCTCAAATAATCACCTTGTCTCTGATATTTTTGAGCATTTGCAAAATTTTAATTTCAACACCCCTTTATTCAAAGTTCGATTGGGCGGCTGTATTTTGGGGTTTTTATCAAGCTTCATTCTTCTTACAAACAATTAGAGTTTCCTGGTGGAAATGGGACCCGAGAATTTCTATACAATTAGTCTGGGGCAACACGGCTGAGTTTGTAAAAAGAGGTGTATTTTTCCGTAAATTCAGGTTAGCAAAAATCTAAAACTTAGGTGCCCAGATCGTAGTCAGATTATCGTATTGACCTGAAACCTTATAGCTATCTTCCATGGTTAAGTAATAGTAATTTTTTATATCAGTCAACAACTCCTCATCTATTGACTGGGTGAAATAATTATTAAGAATAATATAAGAAAAGGTCCGATCTCTTATCGCAAGTTTCATTGCCTCAACGCCATCTTTACCTTTGTATTCAAGATACCACGTACTACTCCACGAATACGGATCTTCAAATCCAGAGAAAAGATGGTATTTATAAATTGCACTAGCTTCAGCAAAAATCCGATCCTCTGGTTTGCGATTCCGTTCTAAAAAGGCAATCGCCCTACTCGCGCTTGGCCAAGAACGTTGGAACCTCCAGTGTTTACTGAAATTAATCCAAAGATTTGTGATTACGGCAACTAGTGAAAGCGTTAATATAAGCTGGGCAAGATTTGAAATTAAGGTTGTATTCTTTTGGGTGTTTTGAACACTTTTGTAAAGTTTATAAAAAACCCATCCTGAAACCGGGGCCCAAAAGAAAGATGCATATACCATATGTTTCCAAAAACTTCTTATGTTCAGAAATGCAAGGTGATAAGTCAGAGGACTTAATCCTCCTAATGTTAAAAGAATGACCAGGAACTTCCTTTGATCAGCTTTTTCAATGATACTTTGCAATTTCTGTTCTAAGGGAAAAAAAGCTGAAGAGAATTTCTTTGGGTAGGTTAAGATTTTACCAAAAGATTGCTTCTTGTCTTTAAGAGCAAAAATCAAACCTAATAAAGATCCCGTCAAGCTTAGTGCTGCATCTGAACCCAATTCTTTAACAATTTTTGCCAGATCGGCGGGTTCTTGAGAATTCCTACCTGCAAAATAAGAAAGAACATCATCTAAATAGAAGGAAAGGAAAAGAGCTAAAATCGCAACAACTATCAAAGTCCATAAAAAAGCCAGTCCAATCTCAAATTTTCTCCCTTTAATAAGAATTAAAATACCAATTATGGGCAAAAAAAGGATTGCTACATATTTGGTTAGTATCGCAACTGAGATAAGAATCGCCGAAAAGAGTACGAGCACAATTTCTCTATATCTATGTGAATTTTGCGAGAGGAGCGCCGTATACAAGGAAAGTGCGGTAAACAAAAGACTGGGTGCGTCATAAGTTGCAAGTTGGGCTAAATTCAGACTAACCGACGAAAACAAGAAAAGGAAAAGTGTAATAAGTTCGACCTTCTTACCTCCCAGTTTTCTACCTATTTTCCCCGCTACAATTCCTGTGATAAGAACACAAAACGTAGAAAATAAGCGTATCCCTTCTAATCCAAACCTACGATTTATTAAAGCACTGATAACAGGATATATGTAAGATCCACCCATCCAAGAAATTGCATCCTCCCAATAAATGCCTCTTAAAACCTCTTCCCCGACGGTAGCATATATTGCTTCATCAACAAAGGCTGTATTGTAGTTAAGATCTTTAAAAGAGTACAAGACAAAAGCTATGGCCACAAAAAAATATAAAACTTTAGTCCAACTTAGATCGAATTCATACCTGTTTATTGAAATTAGCATTTTCTCGAAACAAGGCGGATGACCCAGGGGTATTATACTTTACAAAAGCCAGGAAAGTTGTGGTCATAAAAGATTTGAAGTTACAATTTATCTGGATTTACTCTGATGATTCTATCGTCATCAGAGGTAGGTTTACCGCGACCATCACGGTTGCTGGTTGTAATATAGAGCATACTATCCGGCCCGGCAACGACGTCACGAAGTCTTCCGAATTGACCTTTAAAATGCTCTTTTACCTCGCTTACTCTATTTCCAGATAGAACTGCTTCGTAAAGCGCTTGGCCTCTTAAACCCCCAAAAAATAAAGACCCGCCGAGATAAGCAGCTCCCGAGGGAGCCCAGGTGGTTGTTGCCCCTGAATGTCTGACTGGAGTTTCCATACCGGATCGGACTTCGTCGCCCTGAATTTCCGGCCAGCCGTAATTTCTGCCGCTTTGAATAAGATTAACTTCGTCAAGTCCTGATAGGATTCCGCTTCGCCCGTGCTCGGTTGCCCAAAAAGTGCCGTTTTGATCCCAAGTCAAACCCTGAACATTCCGGTGGCCGTAAGAAAATACTCGCGGATCACCGAGTGGCTTGCCCTGAGCGAAGTCGAAGGGGTT
>CAZVJU010000035.1:8236-11868 GCA_964627195.1 uncultured Gammaproteobacteria bacterium
CGGGAAGGCCCTTCTGCGTCTCCGGTCCCAATGTAAAGCAGTCTATCCGGACCAAACTTTATTCTTCCGCCGTTATGGTTTGAGTCTCCGGGAATTGCATCGACTATACTTTTTTCATCTGACAATTTGTTATCTTTATAAGTCATACACACCACACGGTTTAGTGTACTGCCGCCCGAACTTTTGTAGGTGTAATACAGATAAATATAATTATTTACTGCAAAATCCGGATGCAAAACTATTCCTAATAACCCGCCCTCCCCGATCTCTCGAACATTTGTAACGGTAATTACGGGGTTTGGCTGTAATACTCCAGTCGCATCGACGAAGCGTACTGTTCCTTTCCGCTCGGTTACCAACATACTGCCATTTGGCAGAAAAGCAATCCCCCAGGGCGTATCTAAATTCTTGGCAATCACTGTAACTGCCGGCACGTCTTCCGAAGATGACTTATCTTGAGTCTGTGTGGTCGAAGTGTCCCTATTTTTAGTCAGATCGCTGATTTCTGGAAGGTCTTGGGACGAAAATCTATCGGATCTCACATACCAAATTCCCAAAGCAACTACAATAATAGGAAGTAAAAAAATCAGAGCTTTCTTCATAAGGAAAAGGACTAAGGAAACCAAACTCTCTCGGAGATATTTCCTCTTACAATTTCGTAATTAGTACAGTCAATTAACATTACTTTCACCGTTCCATAATCCCGACCACTTGTTCCTGAACCAACCACAACACTATTGTCAGGACTCCATACACTTAATGAAGTGTTATACCCCAACCCTCCAGCCCACCAGTAGTAAGAATGTCTAAAATCCGATCCGCAAGTTTTAAGCTCTCCAGTTTCCAAATTATGAAAACCAACCGGAGAGTTAGAGTAAGGTTCGTTGGTAAGAGCGAAAAGTGTTTTTTTGTCAGGTGAAATTACCATACTTTGTCCAAAACTACCTATGTTTTCGCGCTTACCTGTCACTATATCAAAAGATACCGCCGTAGGTTTTTGATCGTATTCCAAAAAGAAAAGTTTCATTTCATTTGAGCTATATGAGGTAAGATATGTTTGAGGATAGTTACTCTCAAACATATCTTCTTTTGTAGCCTTGCCGACAACAACCTCGGTAATATTTACTGAATCGTATAGATTCAAAAAACCATCCTTATAATATGCAGCAAACCTTCCGCTTCCAGACCAGAAAGGGGGCTCTGGAACATTTGGCCCTTCGTGCACCTGGCGAAGTGCATCTACTCCATCTTTCAATTTAACCGCTTCACTCCCATCCACATTTGCCAAATACAAAGAATTATTTAATATATAACTAATCTTATTTTTACCTTTCACCCAAACAACTGGTGATATTGATGCTTTTCCGTCTGAGGAAGATAAATTTAAGATCGTGGAATTCAATACCGTGTCGATAACTTTAGAACCCAATCCGTTTCCTACCCAAACAGTTATATATCTAGAGTCGGGAGTCCAATTCGCATAGTGGTTTTGGATATTACCGTAAGGAATTAATACAGTAACTTTTTTACTTTCGACATCAACAAATGCAACCCCGCTGTTATAACCTACATACATACCACTATTGGTTTGTTTTTCAGAATCCTCCGGATAAAAACTATAAACAATTTTCATTTTATCGGGCGACACCTGAAGGCCAAATTTTTTATACTCATCATCTGTTATTTGTTGAAGGTCATTTCTATCTGCATTAACTACGTATACTTCGCCATCCATTACAAAAGCAATTCTTCCTGAAGCCGTTTTGACCAATTTTTCAGGTAAAGGAGTCAGGTTGGGTGTCTGTGTAATTGTTGGCACTCTGGTAACCAGAGCCTTAGTAGGACTACGGCTCCTTTTATCTAACTGGCTGTTTGAAACTTTCTTCGTCTCTTGTCGCTTTGCATGATATGGATAAATGACAAATAACAAAGCAAAAATCAGAGATAAAAAGATTAGATACAAGTTTTTCTTTCGGGGTTTTTTGAGTTGAGAAGCGATTTTTCTAAAAATTGAAGATGGAGAAGGTATATCCTTTTGGGGAGTATTTTCTAGCGCATTTTTTTTCAAGTTCAAGTCCTTTAACATAAACCTATTACACACCCTAAACTATGACATACTCCTCGCAACAAGTTGCAAAGGTATCTTGCGATATGTATGTCTTCTTGAATCCGCTTCATCCTGCGCTGCAGCGAGATATTCGCAGGTTCTAGAATAAACTATTCCAGGAACGGAACACGTAGACACGTCTGATATTTCCAATTCCTATTGTTCCTAT
Source organism: uncultured Gammaproteobacteria bacterium (assembly GCA_964627195.1). GTDB lineage: Bacteria > Patescibacteriota > Microgenomatia > UBA8517 > UBA8517 > CAZVJU01. The sequence continues at coordinate 10,513 of CAZVJU010000035.1, forward strand.
TGGCTGCGAACCGTGGACGCTATTAGAATTTATTTTATCCAATTAAATATTCATCAACTGAATAAGCTGAACACAGTTTCCGTCAGGATCTAAAAAAGAACCGACCACCCTTTCTTCTCCTTTTATATTCATGCAGGTTTCTGTGGGGTTTTCGATTATCTTTATTTCCGGATGTAAATTCAGAACTGAAAAATAATCGTTAATATTGTCAACATAGAAAGAAATAATTATTTGAAAAGGATTACTATTAACTCCATTTACTTTTGAATGTTTAGCTATCCAAAGTTTATATCCTTTGACAGCCTCAATTCCATATCCGTAGTCGTCTTCTCTGTCAACCTTCACAACCTGATTGAAACCGAGAACTTCTGTGTAAAAAAGTGCTAGTTTATCTGGGTTTTTACTAAATAGACAAATACGATATTTTGTAACTTTCATAATTTTATCTTTATATAGATATCAAGTGCTGGGAGGCAGGGATTCGAACCCCGATTAGCGGGGCCAAAACCCGCTGTCCTACCATTAGACGACCTCCCAATGTTTACTACGAGTGAGCCCGGCGCGACTCGAACGCGCAACCATCACCTTAAAAGGGTGTTGCTCTACCATTGAGCTACGGGCCCTCAAAAATTTTGTTGCGAAGCAAATTCTGCGAATTCAAAATTTTTGAGGGTGAACCCTAAAATACCTTTGTATTTTTAAGATTAAACACTCAAAAGTTTTCGACTGGATCTTTGAGTGTAAAGCCCTCAATTAGTTTCAATTTATACTTTCGTGTCCAGCGTTTAACAGATTTCTCCCGTTTTGCTGCCTCAGTTTGACTTCCAAAAGTTTCGTAATATACAAGTACAACCGGACGTTTATGTCTTAAAGATTTAGCACCGGTCTTATTATTAGTGTTATGCTCTTGTACTCTTCGCTTTAAATCCGTTGTAATACCAGTATAAAGTGAGTTATCTTTGCACCTCACAATATATGTGTACCAACTCATACCTATTTTTTTAATGTGTTTACACCTCAAAATTTTACAATTTGTGAGTGCTAGCACTGAAAAAGCTATTTGCTTTTTTAGTGACCCCAGTGAGATTCGAACTCACGATTTTCGGGATGAAAGCCCGACGTCCTAGGCCTCTAGACGATGGGGCCAAGTGAACTTGGCTAGTTTGATTAATTGTGCATCGTATAGCACTGCTTTCGCATTGTAGACGATGGGGCCTTAAGTCAAACTGGAATATTTTACCATTTAGCCTCAGCCAATGCTACAATACAAACATTAATAACATCCTCCGCGTGACTTATGTCCGCGGTATCCTTTGAAGGAGGATGATATATCAAGTTCAATTCCTTCATGGGCTT
>CAZVJU010000036.1:0-257 GCA_964627195.1 uncultured Gammaproteobacteria bacterium
TTATCCTCATATACAACAGTTTAAGCCTGTTGCAAATGTGGTGTCAGATTACGGAAGGCTTGACATTGCCGAAAATACTGACTATTCACGATAGGGTAATTGTTGCTACTTCCATTGTCAGTAATTCAATACTGGTAACTAAGGATAAAGTAATTAAATCTCTAAAGGGGGTAAAGTCAGTTTGGTAAATTCTTAATCTCTCACCGGCGTCAGATCAGTCACATTTTCCTGTCTTCTGAAAAATTTGGTCGAAGCAG
>CAZVJU010000036.1:267-5279 GCA_964627195.1 uncultured Gammaproteobacteria bacterium
AGATTAGAATTACGGAATGTAGGAAAAGTAATAGGTGTAAAGCTATTACACCCGAAGGGTGTTTACATAAGTCTTTGCATTGCAAAGAGAATTTTAAATTGCTACAATACTCTCACTCCGATAATATCGGGGAATATACATACCTAGAGCTTGGTTCCTGAGAGGCTTCGTTTAGCTTCCGCCCTCCTTTGTAAAAACTACGGAAGGGCAGGCTCTAAGTAGAGGTCCGCCAGCCGGTGGAACAAGGAACTTAATTTCACTATATGCCAGTTGAAGTATCACTCAAAGATCTTATTGCGACAGGGGCTCACTTTGGCCACCAGACTAAAAGGTGGAATCCGAAGATGACCCCCTATCTTTATACGGAGAAAGACGGAGTTCATATTTTTGACCTGACCAAAACCAAAACTCTTCTTGATGAAGCCCTTGGCGTTTTGCACAAAGCTGCAAAAGAAGGTAAAACCATTCTTTTTGTCGGAACTAAAAAACAGGCTAAAGAGAAAATCAAAGAAGTTGCTGAAGCTACAGGGAGTTTTTTTGTAAATGAACGCTGGCTTGGGGGAATTCTCACAAATATTGATCAAATAAAAAAATCTATATCAAAACTCACTGATATTAAAATAGGTTTTGAAAAAGGGATCTATAAAAACTACACCAAGAAAGAAAGACTTCTTCTTGATAGAGAATTACAAAGGCTGATTCGTTTTTTCGGTGGACTGGTGGGCATGCAAAAATTGCCTGATCTTTTGGTTATAGTTGATGTTAAAAGAGAAAGAACCGCAGTAAAAGAAAGTGTATTTACGGGAGTTGAAACAATTGGCATTGTAGATTCCAATAGCGATCCTGATGATTTGGATTACCCGGTCCCTATGAATGATGATGCAATTAAAGCAGTTGACTATGTGCTGAATTTAATGAAAGAAGCGGTATTAAAGGGAAAAGGAATAAAAAGTGATGAGTTACAAGTAACAAGTGACAAGAAAAAGGTTGAGAAATTAAAAAAAGAAGAGAAGAAAAGTAACACAAGACAAGTGACAGGTGACAGGAAGAAATCACGAAAGAAAGTGTAAATAACCCGTCACATGTTACTTGATAGCATTAACTATGGTAAAAATTACGGCTAATCAAATCAGAGAACTCAAAGAAAAAACAGGGGCGCCTGTTATGCGGGCGAAGAAAGTTCTTGAGGAAATGATAGGCGATTTACCCGCAGATGCTACACTCGCCAGAAACGCTGTATCTACCGCGAGCTGGCATCAAGCGTTGCAGGCGGGTATGAAAAAAGCCGAAGCAATTTTGAGGAAAGAAGGCTTCGAGAAAGTTGAAAAAAGGATAAGGCGGGAGACTTCTGCAGGAATTGTTGCCACATATGCTCATCACAATCAAAAGGTCGTTGGGATTGTGGAGCTGTTTTGCGAAACTGATTTTGTTGCCAGAAATGAGCTTTTTCAGTCTCTTGGCCATAACTTGGCCATGCAGGTTGCTTCTATGGGAGAAAAGGACTTTGAGAATCAGGAGTTTATAAAAGATCCTTCAAAAAAAGTCTCGGATTTGGTGAAAGAAGTAATTGCCAAAACCGGAGAAAACACTCGCATTGGTAGATTCTTTCGTGTAGAATTAGGAAAATAGTTACATAGTTACTTGGTTAGTTAGTTACTTAGCTAAGAAAAAAAATCACAAAGTAACGAAATAACAAATTAACGGATTAAACTATCATGGATGAAGCTTCACTACGGTTTCGGATGCAGCAAGTACTTGACTTAATCGTCAACGATATTTCTTCAATCCGGACAGGGCGAGCTGTCCCCGCACTTGTCGAAAACCTGGTTATTGGCGTATATGGTGGCCAACAGAAACTAAAGCTCCTCGAGCTGGCAACTATAACCTCGCCCGATACCCAAACGCTTATCATTGATCCCTGGGACAAATCGGTTATCGGGGAAATACGCCAGGGGATTTTGGCAGCCAATATCGGATTGAACCCGGCAATAAGCGGGGAGGTTATCCGACTTAGTTTACCTCCGTTAACAACTGAAGACAGAGAAAAATACGTCAAGCTTCTCCGGACAAAATTGGAAAACGGTAAGATTATGATCCGGCAGGTCAGAGGCGACGGCATGCGTGATATCAAGGTTGGTTTTGAGAAAAAGGAGTTAACCGAGGACGAGAAATTTAACCAGGAAAAACGTTTGCAGGAAATAACAGATGAATTTGTGGAGAAGATAGATGAAGTAGGGAAAAAGAAGGAAGAAGAACTGCTTCAAATTTAATGGCATTTTCAATTTAGGTTGGAAAATTTAGTTTAACTCCCTTATACTTACTTGGTATTATGTTTATTTCTATCATTACGTTTCTAGCAGTTCTTTCAGTCCTGGTTCTTGTTCATGAATTTGGGCATTTTATTATGGCAAGACGTGCGGGAGTGTGGGTTGAGGAATTTGGTTTTGGTCTTCCTCCCCGGGTTTTTGGAAAAAAAATTGGTGAAACTATTTATTCTATTAATCTTTTGCCTTTCGGCGGATTTGTCAAACTTCACGGAGAAAATAGTGAAGAGGAAGTTACCAACCCCAAAAGAGCCTTTTTGACTCAGGGAAAAATTCAAAAGACAAAAATTATTTTGGCCGGTGTAGTGATGAATTTTTTTCTGGCACTTAGTGCTTTTTCGCTAGTCTATACCCTTACCGGAGTGCCTCGGGAAACAGAAAATGTAAAACTTATAGAAGTTGTTTCGCGATCGCCGGCGGAAACCTTCGGTCTAAAAGTCGGAGATGTTATAAAAAATATTGATGGTCAAAAAGTCACATCAAATGCTGATCTTATTGGCCTTGTAGACGCGAAAAGAGGTAAGGAAATCAGTATTGAGGTATTAAGGGATGGGGAAAGTGCCGTTATTACTGTTATTCCAAGAGAGAACCCACCCGAAGGCCAAGGGGCACTGGGAGTCCTTATTAGTAACGTTGAGATGTATTTCCCGCCTCTTTGGCAAAGACCATTTTATGGGGTCTATTACGGATTTAAGGAAAGCATATTTTGGGGCAAGATAGTAATATCCGGCTTTGGTGATATATTTAAAAATCTTTTTGCAGGTGTGGTACCAAAGGATATTGCCGGGCCTGTCGGCATTTTTGCTTTAACCTCCGAAGCCGCTAAATTCGGGGTATTGGCTTTAATTAATTTTCTCGGAGTATTGTCTGTTAATTTGGCAATACTTAATGTTATGCCCTTTCCGGCGCTTGATGGGGGAAGGCTTCTTTTTATTGTTATTGAGTCGATATTCGGGAGAAAGGTGGTTCCCAGGGTGGAGCATTTAATTCATACAGTAGGGATGATTATTTTACTCGTTCTTATTTTAGCGATAACCGTTCATGATATTCAGAAACTTATTGTAGGAGGAGGGATACAAGGCTACCTTGAGTCGGTATTGAAATAAGTAATATGCAGGAGGTGACAAGTTATGCTGCAGTCAAAACTTTTCCCAAAAACTAAAAGGGAGGCTCCGAAGGATGCAGAAAGCGTTAACCATAAGCTTCTGGTCCGTGCCGGCTTTATTGATCAATTGATGGCTGGAAGTTGGACACTTTTACCTTTGGGGCTTCGGGTAGTAGATAAGATCGACGCAATTATAAGAGAGGAATTAAACGGGATTGGCTGTCAGGAGATGCTTATGCCTCTAATGCACCCTAAAGAAATTTGGAATGAAACAGGCAGGTGGGATTCTGCGAAGGAAGTTATGTATCAACTTACAGATTCAAGGAAAAAGGAGTTTGCGCTTTCTTTTACTCACGAAGAAATTGTGATGGATCTTTTGCGCAAACACATCAGCTCGTATAAAGATTTGCCGGTAGCGATTTATCATTTTTCAACAAAATTTAGAAATGAAGCGAGGCCAACCGGTGGAATTTTAAGGGGAAGGGAATTTTTGATGAAAGATTTGTATAGCGCCCATACGACCGAGAAAGATCTGATGGAATTTTATGAGAAAGTGTCGGATGCATATCTGCGCGTATTTAAGAGGATTGGCTTTGAAACGTATATAACAGAAGCTGCGGGCGGAGTTTTTACCGAAAGGCATACCCGCGAATTCCAGGTTTTGGCGGAAGTCGGGGAAGATACGATTTTTGTGAAACCGGGCACAAAAATTGCGATAAATAAAGAAGTTTTTTCAGGCAACGACAAGGAGTACGAGATGAAAAGATCAATTGAAGTAGGGAATATTTTTCCATTCGGAAGCGATAGGTATGCCGAAAAGATGAATGTTGGCTACACAGATGAAAAGGGTAATAAAAAATTAGTCCATTTTGCCAGCTATGGTATAGGAGTTTCCAGAGTTTTGGGAACTGCAGTTGAGGTGTTTCATGACGGGAAAGGAATTGTTTGGCCAAAAAGCATAGCGCCGTTTGATGTACACCTAATTGCGCTAACAAGTGACAAGAAACAAGTAACAAGTTATGCAAAAGAAGTCTATAAGAAATTACAGACATCTGGTATTGAAGTACTTTGGGACGATCGGGATGTCTCTGCCGGCGAAAAATTTGCAGATAGCGATTTAATCGGAATTCCTGTTCGGTTAGTTGTTTCAGAGAAGACCCTTCGGCAAGGCTCAGGGCAAGCCGGAGATAAAATTGAATGGAAGGAACGTGGAAGTGTTAAGACTGAACTTCATAATCTGGACCAAGTTATATCAAAGCTGGTAAAATAGTACACTTCTTATTACTATCAATAAATAATAAATGAAAAAGAAAATTGTTGTTATCGGCGGGGGGACGGGAACGTATACAATTCTAACCGGTTTGAAAAAACATAGGGAGTTGGATTTATCTGTTATTGTTACAATGATGGATTCCGGCGGAAGCAATAGAATAATTAGAGATGAATTCGGATTATTGCCGACTTCTGATCTCAGACAATGTATAGTTGCCCTTTCTTCAGAAAAACCCAGTGAAATTGTCAGAGAATTGTTTACATATAGATACAGTCAAGGTACAGGAATTTCGGGAATGACTTTTGGGAAT
>CAZVJU010000036.1:5289-10617 GCA_964627195.1 uncultured Gammaproteobacteria bacterium
TGACAGATATATACGGTTCTCAGGAGGAAGCGATTGAAAAAACTTGTGAATTTTTAGATTGTCAGGGGAAAATTATTCCGGTGACTTTTGATAATAGTCAGTTGGTAGCTAGGTACTCAAATGGCAGACAGGTATTGGGAGAACACCTGATTGATGAACCGACGGAAAGCGAAAATAAAGGTTTAAAAATTGTTGAACTTGATACAATTCCGAAAGCCAGGGCGAATAAAAAGGCAATTGATGCAATAAATAATGCTGATTTAATTGTTTTGGGACCAGGAGATTTATTTACAAGTATTATTCCAAATTTAGTTGTTGAGGGAATAGTAGAGGCAGTTAACAATTCGAAAGCTAATGTTATGTATATTGTGAACTTAACTACAAAATTTAATGAGACAAATGGTTACAAAGCTAGTGATTTTGTAAAAGAATTGGAAAAATACACTAAAATGGGAAGAATTAATATTTGTTTAGTCCATAAGGATGGCGACTTTCCCAAAGAAGTTTTAGAGCGCTACATAGAAGAGAACGCTTTCCCAGTTGAAGACGACCTGAATACTTTTAAAGAACATTCACTTAGAGTAGTAAGAGGTAATTTTATTTCGGATACAGTTTATGAGAAAGCCAAAGGGGATAATCTGCGTCGATCTTTGATACGTCACGACCCTGACAAGCTTGCAAAGGCCATAATTTCTCTTCTTTAGTAAATCCTTAACCTAAGATTCCAAGATATTGAGTTGTCTAACTTTGAAGTGTAATACCGCTATTTTTTCGATTGGCCGTGGCATTTTGAAATCAATCAAAAATTCGGTATAATTTCGCAACATGACTAATCAGGTAGAGTCTAAAGAAACTAAATATTTGATGGCTCCTTTAAATATAGATGATGTATTTGAAGAGATGCAAAATATAGGTGTGAGATATCCCGCCGAAGTTGCTTTATCAGGGTTAAGATCACCAGAGTCCCAGATTATTGTTAATGGACAAAACTTTGAAACGAGGGGATTTAATCCAGAAGGAGACCTTATTATTACTAGTGCTACCAGCTTAGAGGAAGATTTTCAGGAAAACGCACTTCGTCTCACAAACTATCTACTAAGTTTAGACCATCGAAATTCTATCATAGGAGTTGAAGGGGGAGGTACTATTGCCGATTTTCCTCAAGTTCTAAGCAGAGAGTTTGGCTTAGATAGCCGTCCACAAGTTGTGCATATTGTCTCTACTCTGAAGGATTTTCTACCTGCCAAAGGTATGCAACATGGACAATTTGTTTCAATTCATTCTGATATTTTACAGTCTACATTCCCTAAACCTATTTTTGAGGTAATTTGGGGAGAGCGTGTTTGGAATTATCGTGAAAAGGGATTATCCCATTCACAAGTGAAATACATCGCTGGACATGAAAAGGCACATTGTTGGACAGCTGCGTCCTTACTACCAAGAAATCCTAAAGAAGAAGAATTTTACTCTACCCGGATACTAGGTAAACCTCTTTATGAAACGCTTGGCGATATTTTGTCTGGAAGGTATTTTGGATATTTGGAAGATAGTTTGGACACAGGAAACGTACTTGATTTTTTCGAATGGGACGCAGAGTCTAGAATAGGATGTGTTGACTGACCAGTTAACACATTAATGTGGTTTTTGGCTTTATCTAAGTGGTTTCCTCCGAATTCTGATGGAGCAATGACAGGATTCAACTATTTAGATGATCCAGTGGCACCAGGCATTTCATTTTTAAGGAAAATAAAAGGAAGAGGGTTGGAAAATTTTGGTATAGATAAAGAACCAGGATGGTTAGTTCGTAGAATTGCGGAGGAAATGAGAATAGATCTAGGTGAAATATTCAAAGAAGTCAGAGAAATACCTAGTTATGGTCATAGCTTGAACATATTTAGTCGGTTGGACGATTTGTTTCCGACGCCGTTTGGGGGGACTAACCTTAGTCTTTCTCGGCTAAGTGATAGATTTCGAGATGAAGGTAATCTCTGGGAACCTTTTTGAACGATCTATTTTAAATAATAATTGTTGATAAATCTAAGTAGTCGAAGACCCTGTCGGTTCATTATTACCAGGTAATACCCCTTGTCGTAAATGGCAGGAGTTGTTATAGTGAGTTGCCATGGAGGATTGTGTATTTTGCAAAATAGTTCGAGGCGAAAGTGAAACAAAAATTGAAAAAGAGACAGAGAATTTAGTTGTTTTTAAGGACATCAATCCTCAGGCCGCGATTCATCTCCTTATTCTTCCTAAAAAACACATCAGAGAATTGGGGGAGTTGGATGATAAAACTTGGAAAGAAATAAAGGATATTACGGTTGTTATGGCGCGGGACAGAGGAGCAAAAGGTTTTCGGCTAATTCATAACTCGGGAGATGCTGCCTCCATACCCCACATCCAGGTGCATTTTTTGGCCGATGTTACGCCGGGAAGAGCGATGTAAGAGTTGTTTGTTTGTTGGCAAATTTACAAGCTTCGTTTGGAAATCTTGTTTTGTATGAAAGCCAAGTGTATATTTTGCAAAATTGTCAAAGGAGAAATTCCTTGTTATAAGGTCTATGAGGATAATGATTTTATGGCATTTTTAGATATTGCTCCGCTTAACCTTGGCCACATCCAAGTCATCCCTAAAAAGCACTACCGTTGGACTTGGGATGTTCCTAACTTTGGCGAATATTGGGAGGTTGCAAGAAAAGTTGCTAGGGGAGTTATGGCAGGTTTGGGTGCTGGGATGGTGGAATTTTTGACTCATGGAATGGATGTAAAACACTGTCATATTTGGGTTGTCCCGATTTACGGAAACGAGGCATTTATCGATACTTCTAACAGAAAAAAAGTTGATGAAGAAAAAATGAGAGAAATTGAGAAAAAGATTCGAGAAAATATTTAACATACCGGAGGTGTAAACCTAAATCACCCGTAGGGTGTAAAGATATGATAGGCGATACTATAAATCAAAAAATTGCGGAGGCGCTCAAAAGTCACGATGAGCTCCTTTTATCGACTCTCCGGATGCTCTCTTCAGCGTTTAACTATGAAAGAATCGCAAAGCAGCATGATCTCTCGGAAGAAGAAGAAATCTCTGTTGTAAGAAAAGAAGCAAAAAAACGTCAGGATGCTATTTTAGCCTTAAAAAACGCTCAGGGTAAAAAGCTCAATATCCAGGCATTAAGTATAGAGGAAAGATTGGACAAAGAGCAAAAAGAGTTGGAAATTTTAAAGGCATATTTACCGACAGAGCTTCCCGATGAGGAGATTCTAAAATTTGTGGAGGAAGTAATAAAAGAGCTTGGTGTGTCGGAAATGAAAGATATGGGAAAAGTAATTGGGAAGGTTTTACAAAAAGCCGGCGGACGAGCTGAAGGAAGTAAAGTGGCAGGGTTTGTGAGATCTAAACTTCAAAAATGATTCGGGTTTACGTTAAAAAACAATCAGGTTATCCAGTTGGTACGCCAAAGTTAAAAAAAAGTTTGCAGGCTTTTTTTGAAAAAAAGGGAATCGTTTCCGATGCCGATGTTTCAGTAACTTTTGTGGGGTCAGATAAGATGAAAAAAATTGCCCAGAAGTATTTAGGGGAAAATAATGTTGTCCATAATGTTTTATCCTTTCCCTTTATCGAATCCGGTAAATCATTTGTCGAGCCGCCGGATAGTATAATTCACCTCGGCGACATAATTATTTGTTATACCAAAGTTGTCGAGGAAGCCAACAAAGAAGGAGCATTAATCGATGATAAAATTAAGGAATTGGCAGAACATGGTGCGGCACACTTACTGGGAGAACACCATGACTAAAAATCCCAAATCCAAATGACAAATATCAAATTAATTTAGATTTTGAAATTGAGATTTTGGATTTAATGTTATGACACTCTATCTCAAATACCGTTCTCAGACTTTGGATGAACTTGACTCAGAAAGCGTGCGTGAATCTCTAAAAAAAATTCTTTCCAAGAAAGACATTCCGCATGCATATCTATTTTCCGGCCCAAGGGGAACGGGCAAGACTTCGGCTGCAAGGATTCTGGCAAAAGTAATTAATTGCGATCCTCCTTCGCTCAAGCTTCGGAAAGGTATAGAACCCTGCAACAAGTGTGATCAATGCATATCAATTACCAAAGGAGACAATCTTGACGTTATTGAACTTGACGCTGCAAGTCATCGGGGGATAGATGACATCCGTGCTTTGCGGGATGCGGTAAAACTTGCGCCTGCAAGAGCAAAAATGAAGATTTACATAATTGATGAAGCACACATGTTAACGCTCGAAGCCTCAAATGCACTTCTTAAAACATTGGAAGAGCCGCCAACGCACGTGATGTTTATTCTGGCGACAACAAATCCTGAGAAGTTAATCGGCACCATCCGCTCGCGGGTAACGACTGTGATATTTAAAAAAGGCAATACAGAAGAGCTGGTGAGGGCTTTAGAGAGGGTGGTAAAAGGTGAAAAAATTAAAGCCGATGACAAAGCACTTCAAGTTATTGCCGAAAACGCCGACGGGTCTTTCAGAGACGCCATCAAACTTCTGGAACAGTTGATTCTTGAAGGCAAGAAGATCGAGAAGGATGAGGTTGAAGAGTTTCTTTTTAATAAAAAATCTTTCCAGGCTGATGAGTTAGTGCAAATGTTAGCCGAGAAAGATGCAAAGAAGGCTATTACTTTGATTGAGAAAAGCATTGCCGAAGGACTGTCAGTTAAAACTATAACCCAGTTGGTTTTGGAAAGATTAAGAAGTGCGCTGATGGTAAAGATTGGCTTGGCCGGAAAAGAGCTCAAGTATTTCAGTAAAGATGAACTAATAACTCTGATTAAAGCACTGTCGGCTGTTTTATCTCAGATTCCGACGGCGGTCCTGGAGCAGATACCTTTGGAGATTGGAATTATTGAGTGGTGTCAGCCGAAAAGTGATCGTGAAGCGGAGTCTAAAAGCGATGACGGCATCAAAGGCGGCAAAAATTTGCCCGATTCCGAAAAATCTAAAGCTATGAAGACTGAGAAAGAATTGGGAGATAAAGAGCAAGACTTAGCTCCTGAAGAAAGCTCAGTAACCACAGATGTCAAAGAAGCGTCAAGGAAAAGTTTTATAAACGGCAAGTTAGAAGAAGAAGTTTGGGGCCGTGTACTTATGGAAATCCGCCCGATAAATGCTTCGACCGAGGCACTTTTGCGGGCATCAAAGCCTTTGGGATTTGACGGGCAAGTGCTGACACTCGGGGTTTTCTATCGTTTTCATAAAGAACATCTGGAGGCAAATCCCCACAGGGATATTTTGGAGCGTGTTTTGGAAAAAGTTGCAGGGAGCAGGGTAAAGGTTATTTGTACATTA
>CAZVJU010000037.1:0-2588 GCA_964627195.1 uncultured Gammaproteobacteria bacterium
TTGACTCTGTGTTTCCTTGCCGCAGCTAAAAGGTTCCGAGTACCATCTACGTTTGTGTCTTTGTAATAATCATACGAGCCATTGGGAATAATGGTTTTAGCTGCAAGATGATAAATTACATCCACACCTTCCGCTGCCCTTTCTACTTCCGTCTCATTTCTTACGTCGGCTATCGCGATTTCAAAAACCCCCTTTGGCAAATTCTGCAAATTTTCCCAAGGAGGAACTAGAAGCCGTAAGTTTTCATCCGGTTTCTTATCCTTGATCAGATATTCAACTAAATTACTGCCGATAAATCCCGAAGCCCCTGTTATTAAAATCTTACTCATACTACTTTGGTAAATTATATTAATCTTTATTACATGCCACAATCAAAGAGTATTCTCACGCTTATATTTTTGATTCTCATTGACTTATCATTATATTCTTAATATACTCTAGCTGGAAATTATTAATTAAGATGGCAATAAAAGTAATCCACGTCAAACCGGAGTTCGTCGATGAAAGGGGTGGCATCGCAAGAGTAGTTGACGTTGAAGGGAAAAAACTAAAATTAAATTCTATCCTCCGTATAAGCCACAAAAAAGGAACCTCACCTCGGGGAAACCACTATCATAAAAAAGATTATCATTGGGTATATGTCGAAGAAGGAAAAATTAAGTATTCAGAAAAACCCTCAGATAAACCAAAAGCAAAAGTAGTGAGTGTTATACTGAAACAAGGTGATCTTGTTTTATCTTCCCCCGGAGTTATTCATGCAATGGAAGCTGTCGAAGATGCAGTTTTTTGGGCTTTTACAACCGAAAAACGGGATCAAAAATCGTACGAAAAAGACACTGTCAGAATAAAGATTGTCTGACATATGAGAAAGGTCTCCAAGATAGCTAAGGCTAAACAAAAAACTTCAATAACGGATCGCATTGTTAACGAAGATTTAGCTTATATAGTCAGCAATATAAAGAGAGAAGCTTCCAAATTGTCTGGGAAAACCCTTTTAATTTCCGGAGGCTCAGGATTTTTGGGAAGTTACTTTACGAAGGTTATTAGTAAGTTGAATAAAAGCGTACTTGCTGTTCCTTGCAAAGTACTTTCGGTTGATAATTATATTACAGGATCCGTAAACAAAAACTTCCTCGGCGACATTGATGACAACAATATCGAGTTTATCTACCATGACGTCAGGCTTCCGATGTTTGTGGACGACAAGGTTGACTACATAATTCATGCTGCCGGTCTCGCTTCTCCCTACTATTATCAAAAATATCCATTGGAAACCATAGAAAGCGCTGTTATTGGAGCAAAAAATCTACTTGAGTTGGCACGAGTTAATAAAGTTAAAGGCTTTCTAGATTTCAGTTCCAGCGAAATTTACGGGGATCCAGACCCCAGCCATGTGCCCACTCCTGAAACCTACGCCGGACATGTCTCGTCCACCGGTCCCAGAGCTTGCTATGATGAGTCAAAAAGATTGGCCGAGACGCTGTGCATTGTATATCATCAAAAATTCGGTGTACCTATAAAAATAGTAAGGCCGTTTAATGTTTACGGCCCGGGCATGAAACCTGACGACTACAGAGTGATTCCAACTTTCCTAAGTAAAGGTCTACGGGGTGAAGAGCTGCCTGTTCACGGAAGCGGAAACCAAACAAGAACTTTTTGTTATATTTCCGACGCCATTACTGGTTTTTTCAAAGTTCTCTTACTTGGTAAACCCGGTGAAGTCTACAACATTGGAAATGAAAAGCCCGAGATTACAATGTTGGAACTCGCTGAAACTATTGTAAAAACTCTTCATAATGGGGCAAGAGTCAAAACAATAGATTACCCGAGCTCTTACCCCGCAGGGGAACCCCAACGTAGATGTCCAGACTTGACGAAGGCAAGAAAAAAACTTGGTTACAAACCAACTATAAACATGGAGAATGGTTTAAAACGAACCATTCTCTGGTTCAAATCAAAGCATAACTTGTGAAGGAAAAAACAGTAAACCTTGCCCTAATTGGAAGTGGTAGATGGGGACAAAATTACGTAAAAACAATTGAGTCCGGCATTCCCGGTGTTTCTCTTCCTCAAGAAAATATTGTAGCCAGAAATTACTCCGATTTGTATTCCCGACAAAATACTATTGATGGCGTAATAGTCGCAACTCCAACAAGCACTCACTTTGCAGTAGCTAAAAATCTTTTAGAGAAAGGTTTTACTAAGCTTCTTATTGAAAAACCGGCAACTCAGACCCTCGAACAGGCGCTTGCGCTTCAAGAAATTTCAGAAAAGACCAAAGCATTAATAATGGTTGGTCATATTCAACTCTATGATCCAGCCTATCAAGAATTAAGAAGACATTTGGAAAAAGACATAGGAAAAATTCAAGGTATAACCTATATGGGTCTCCAAAGTTCGAAAAGAGTTGACGCATCGGTTTTACAGGACTGGGGGCCGCATCCAATTTATCTTTTTGAAGATATTATGGCAGGGAAACCTGACAGCGTCGCAGCCTATCATCCCAAAAACGCACCAGATGACAATGTAGAATTAATTCTCGAATTTGGAGATGTAAAAGCCGTCGCGGAAATCGGTTGGACTTATCC
>CAZVJU010000037.1:2598-10007 GCA_964627195.1 uncultured Gammaproteobacteria bacterium
GAGGTTAGTGGGGAAAATGGATCATTGGTAATAGATGGCAGTGGTGAAATCAAAACATTGACTTTAGAGAAACAAGGAGCCAAAACTAACTTGAGCTTTCGAACTGATCTATCTCCACTGGCAATAGAGATTATGGAATTTGCGAAATCTATTAAAACCGGAAATGAGCCACGGTCCCCTCTCACACAAGGTGTCGAGGTCGTAAAGATAATCGAAATTGCTGGCGAATCTCTCGAAAGCGGAGGAGAATTTTTGGAGTTCACGAAGTGAACCTTTTCTTAGTATCCGTATTCTTTTAAGAAAACTTCTGCGTTTTTACTGCTATAATACTTCTGTACATGGGCTCTGGTATTTTTTTGCAGCCTTTCATATAATTTTTGATCTTCATAAAGTTTGTTTATAGCAGACGATATTTGGCTGGCTTTCACGTCTATCAAAATTCCGACGCTATCATTAACCACTTCCTTTATTCCCCCGGCTGAAGAAGCCACAACTGGCGTACCGCAACCAAAGGCCTCCATGCTCACTTTTCCCAAAGTCTCCTCGTACGAAGGTACAACTACCAAATCCGCTGCACTGTAATATACGGGTGTCATTGCGTTATCAATCCTGCCCAAATAATGAAGATTTGAACTTTTGTCCGCCACCTTTTGCACACGTTCCCTCAATGGACCGTCCCCAACAATATAAACTTGAATATCCTTCGAAATGTCGGGTACGGCTTCCAATAGTTCACGCACCCCTTTTTCGGCAACAAGTCTGCCGATAAACATTACAGAAAAATCATCAGGCCATTCAACAGCTTTTTTTGCTTTCAATTTGTTCATGGGCTTAAACATATCCAAATTAACCCAGTAAGCGCATTTTCCCAACTTCTCCTTTGGCACCCCAAGTTTTGCCATCTCGCCTCTTGACGCTAATGATACACAAAGTACACGATCGAAATTTGAAAAAATAAATCTTGAAAACATGCCGAAAAAATCGTTCTTAAAATGAAAAACAAAATGGGTGCTTACTACTAGTCTTTTACGAAATACTTTTCCCAATAAAAGTGCTGCAATAGCACCGCTTAACCCCTGAGCATGAATAACTTTAATGCCGGGGTATCTAATTAGTGCCCAAAGAAGTCCTGCAAAAAGCGGTGGAATTAAATAAATAAATTCCAGAAAATAGTATTTCTGCAATTTGTAAAATAACCCTCCGCCATACCAGGGAACTCTCCATATCACTAAATTCTTGCTCCGTTCGACAACTTTAGCTTTCACTTTGGTAGTGATGGGTGAGAGAGTTACTACCATTACCTTTATTTTTTTAACCAACTGGCCTGTTAAATCAGTAAGGTGCGTTTCCAGACCTCCAATGTTTGGCCGAAATCCGATGCTTAATATCAAAATATCCATATTTTTATTAGTTACTTTTACTAGAAAGGTATTTTCCTATCACAAATCCAAGTGCTCCTCCAGCTAATTCAAAAGTAAACATCAAAAACATTCCAATGCTTAAGAGCGGATGCGCTACTAACTTCCTCCAATTCCTATAAAATACCGGTCTGAGAAAATAAATAGTTTTCGGACTGATTAGCGGAATATTCTGTTTTTGAAAATATCTATGACTTTTTAATGCGTAGTAATATTTCTTTTGTGCCAGTTTAAATGGCCCCTTCACACGTTCGTAATGGTAAATCTTAGATTTAATCCTTCCAATTTCATAACCGCTCTTTTTAACTGTTTCGGGTAAGTCCCAATCCTCGGGCCCCGTAATTGTTTCGTCATAACCACCAACCTTTTCAAAAACACTTTTTCTGAAAAATCTTGCAGCGTCCGTTGTCTTATCTCCTGATTCGTTATAAAAAGATCTTTCGTGGGCTTTTACTTTTTCCCAATATGTCCGTGCAATTGACTCCTCGGGAATTACGACTCCTCCTATTTTAGAGTTTTTTTGAGCAAGATGCACACAGCCTTTGACCACATCCTTAGTCAATTCCATATCTGCGTCAAGGAAGAGCAAATATTTTCCTTTAGCCTTTCGTGCACCAAAGTTTCTTTGTATGCTTCTTTCAGCATGTTCGCGTTTATACACTTTTGGTGTGTATTTTTTAGAAATAGTAACCGTATCGTCTCTCGAATTATCATCTACGACAATCGTTTCGATATATGTATACGATTGGTTTCGGATAGAAAGAAGTAGGATCTCAATAACTTTTGACTCATTATAAGCTGGGATAACAATTGAAACTAAACGGTTACTATTCATATGTGTTAACACTTTTAGTGAGGTCTTCACGAGTTTTCTCAGTAATATTCACAAGATCACCGTTATTACGGATTTTAAATGCATATACCTGGTCAATTCCAATCTTTTCCTCTTTATGTCCCAGCCTGCGAAATGCCTTTCCGTCAGTAACCGCCGAGATAACCTCATCGTATATGGTAGTCGCACTGGGAAGATCCTTACCTCCAAAAATCTGGTATTTTAAACCCACTCGAGACGGAAAACCGTAAAGAAAAGCATCGCTGGCCAATCGACTATTCTCGGTATCATCAAAATAAAAAAGCAAGAATTTATCCGGGTACGTTTCTGGCATAAATTTAAAAAACTGGTTCCAGATTTGATTTGACCTCTCAGGATTTCTCGTAGGATAAAGAGATAAAAAATATCTTCTGTCGGCTTTGATATTTAAAACTATCAGCAATACTAAAAGGGTGGATACGAAATAAGCAAGTTTTTTGTTGCTGTCAAATGCTATTTTTAAAAACGAGGCCAAAGTGAGAGCAACTCCGACAGGACTCAAGGCCAAGTATCTGTGATTAGATTCAAGAACCCTGCCGGGAGTAAATAATAAAGGTACAATGATCGATGCGAGTATAAAAACAGGCCCAGAAACCATACCGACCCACCCCACTGATATTTTTTCTTTCTTTGAAGCATATATTACCTGTAAAGCCCAGAAAGTGAATGTTATTAAAAATACTCCGATAAATGTATATATCAGCGTCGTAAACAACTCTACACTACGAAAGTTTTTTCTAAAAATGAGAATGACAATAAAAAAATTTATACTTAAAAAATAGAGTAATATAAAAAAACTCTTAACTTTTTGATGGGTAATTTTGACAAGAAACCAAAAGAGTAAGGATTCAGCCAGAAAACCAGCAGCAATAATCCACTTAAACCAATTGGCGCCAAACAAAGAAGCCACGGTGTCAACCCGAAAACTATAAATGTCGGGGAAAAATGCTTTTCCTAGAGTAGTGATAAAGGCACTTATAAACGTATAATCTCCCCGTCTTAGCATTTGCAGAATAACGGAGAAGTCAATAAATTTTACGGTTACGCTTCCGAAAAAACCTAATTTTCTGATCAGTAGAAAAATAACTACAAAAATTATTTGGCGGAGAATTAATCTTTTAAGGGTTGTCTTTGCGAAAATTTTTCCAAAAATAACATCAAAAATGATTATCGATGGTAAAAGACCGGAACTGCGAAGAGGACTTGCAATAAGACTTAAAGCAAAAAACACTAAGGTTAAAATATATTTGGAAAGTTTGTTACCGTAAGAATCAACTAAAAAGATCAATGACAAAAACAGAAATAGCAATACCAAATACGTGTTCATATGGACCACATAATTTGTCGTATCAACACCGTTATAACCAACCAAAACAAACAAGCTTCCAATCAGTCCTATAAACTTGGATTTGAAAAGTTTAGACAAAAATAGAAAACCCACGAAGGCCGCCGCAGTTCTGTACATCATTGAAACAAAGTAATATGGAAAGCTCGAGTAACCAAAGAAATATCTGTTAATCATCAAATTAAGATTCATAATTCCCATGGGTTCTAAGTACCCCTTCAGAGATACATAGGGATAAGGATTACCTGGTCCAAAGGTTTTATCGATTATATAGAACATAAACCAATCATCCCCCCAGAGGGAAAGTCGTAACGAGTACCTGAGGGCAAATGTAATTACTAAAAGAAAGAACAAAAGGACTGACAAATACCAAATCAAAGACGGAGGGCTATTAAAAAAACTAGCGGCTCTTTTTTTCATTAATCTCTTTCAGTCTAATTTATTTTGTACAAAGCGTCAAAAAACCATCTTTGTATCGGATGGGGGTAGCGTGAATACACTAATTCCCAGTTTTTAGGGATTGGATACTCGTGTTGTTTTATGTAGGAGTTATCGGAAGTTATCGATCGGTTCCACTGTTTAGTATAAAAATGGCCGCCAGAAACCCTGTCAATCTGTACAAGATAACTTTTAATTTGGTTACGCCCCATCTCATGCAAAGAACTTATATTTAGGGAGAGATCAAAATATTTCTTGGGTAACAATTTTATTTGATCCGCCATTAAAAATCTGATTCTCGACGATTCATATTCACTCTTAATTTGTTTATATGATGTAAATTTTCGATAGTGAAATATTTTCTCTTTAGCAAAAACCTTCGTAAGGTACCACTCTGCTACATATAGAGCCGGAGGAATATCTACAATCGTATAGGTTACGTGAGGCGACATTTTAAGAAATATAAATGCCAGTCTTCCATAACCAGCTCCTATTTCTAATATGTTTTTTATTTTCAAAGAGTCTATTGAGCTACAAATGCTGTTGAACTCGTGTGCTGAGTTACATAGATCCTGCGAGACCGACCTTCCTTTATACCTTATACAAAAGGGGTTGCCAACCCCAGGTTCGCTTAACTTTCTTAAAACGCCAGATTTATCAGTGAGTGATACGTAATCGAAAAGACTGCAAACATAAATCTTATACAAGTACGCAGTAAGACTGCTAAAATATTCCAAACCTTCACTTCCATTTTTGTGATAATTTTCGAATTGTCCTTTTCTTAAAGTGAAGAAACTACCATGCAATAACGAGTAGATAATGGGAGTCAGCCCATGAGCAATAATCCCCAATAGTCCCCAATTAAAATATTTTCTGTTTACGGACCTCTTAAAATTCTTCAATCCCGAAGTTTGAAGTTGATCTCTATGTTGGCTGTTAAGACGAATCCAAAACTTTGATGGCCGATATAAACTTGAGCACTTTTCCAAATCACGAAACATATCCTCAAGATGTGTAATGTCTTTAGTAGTATCCATATATTGCTTGGTGAAAAATGGTTTTCACCTGAAAATAATAGTATACTACACAAGTATCTGCAATCTTACCAATTACATGAATAGGAGTAAAAAGATCTTTGCAATTCTTTTAGCATATAACGCTGAGAAAACTTTAGCCTATTTTTACAAAACCTTTTCCAATTCCTTCTACGAAAATCGGAATTAAATCAGAAATTTTTAAAAATCGAAAAGTTAAAAATGATGACAAAGCCTTTTGGAAAATCAAATAAATGCCTTATTTGTGGTGGTAAGAAACTTACAAAATATTTGTCTTTAGGTAAAAGCGCCTTAGCGAATTCTTATTTAACAAAAACCCAACTTAAAAAACCTGAATTAAAAATTCCTCTTGAAGTCTATTTTTGCCATAATTGCAACTTAGCACAGTTACTTCATATTGTTGACCGAGAGCTAATCTACAATAACTACGCCTACTTTTCTTCAACATCGCCCATGCTCGTTAAGCATTTTCAAGAGTATGCTGAATTAGTTTTTAATCGTTATCCCAAACAGGCCAAAAGGTTAGTTCTTGACATTGGAAGTAATGATGGTGTTCTTCTCAAACCCTTTAAAAAACTAGGGGCGAGAGTTCTGGGTGTCGATCCTGCCAAAAATATTGCCAAGGTTGCAAATGACAATGGAATAGAAACACTCGCAAATTTCTTCACTAAAAAATTAGTTAAAACATTACTAAAGAAGTACGGTAAAGCTGGTATTATTACTTCTAATAACACCCTTGCGCACACTGACATTCTTCACGAAATAGTCGACGGAGTGAATCAGATGCTTGACGATGACGGGGTCTTTATATTTGAAGTCCAATATTTAGCCGATTTATTAAAACATAATGAATTTGATAACACCTATCACGAGCATATTTGCTACCACGCTATTACTCCACTTTTATATCTTCTTAAAATGCACTCATTGAAAATGATTGATGTAGTTCATACCGATACTCACGGCGGAGGCATAATGGTCTTTGCAAGTCATTTGAAGTCTCCCCTTCAAGTCGGGAAATCAGTATCCAGATTTATGAAAAATGAAAAAATAATGGGGCTTTCTACCCTAAAACCATACAGAAACTTCGCCAAGCGTCCGCCTATTGTCAAGGAAAAACTTTTAAAGATGCTCAAAAAGTATAAAAAGGAAGGTAAGAAAATAGCCGGGTACGGTGCATCCGCAAAATGTACAACACTTCTGCAGTACTGTGGGTTAGGAACGAAGACTATTGATTATATAACCGACAGCGCGCCGTCTAAACAAGGTAAGTTTACACCAGGAACACACATACCTATTGTCCCTCCAGAAAAATTAAAGGAAGACACGCCGGACGTAATACTAATAACTGCATGGAATTACGCGAAAAATATTATGGAAAAAGAAAAATGGTTTAAAGAAAGAGGTGGCAAATTCATTATTCCCATCCCCGAACCCCGAATCATTTAGAAATAATTTAGGATTAATTACTTCCGCGTCGCTCAAGATAACTATATAATTTTTCATAAGAGGCAAGGTCGCCCTTTTCTTGATATTTTTGAACTCTCATGAACTCATCTAGAATATGTGCAGAACGGGGTTTCAGCTCCGCTCCCTGAGAACCTCTTACTAATCCATGCCAATTATTTGTTCTTGATGCATCAGAATAAATGTTAAATTGTAAATCTTCATCATTAATCGTCTTACAAAGTCCAAGAGTAGCGCGCAATATTTGATGTTCATTGGCAATAGCTACTCCTGACGTCCAGCCTTCTTCTTTGCATTTAACTAAAAAGGCATCGCCCTCTGCTTTTGTATTGTATCCTTTATCTGAAGGAATTATTCTATCACTAGGCACACCCATACCCACAAGTCTACTAGTCCATAGTGTCATACCGGGATTTGCTACTTGAGGAATATTTCCACCATAAGTTTCTCCCTCCGTTCCGGGAATAATAATATATCTGGCCATATCGGTTTTGATATAGTCAACTGCAAGTCTAAAAAGTTCTTCCTTTTTAGCATCACCCCAAGATCGGCCAAAAAAGAATACTGCATCGACGGGATTAGTCGGCCTATCCCTTAAAAGACTTTGTGTTGCCTTGATGTATTCGGCGACGGCTTCTTGCGACTGATCTTTCAATACTCGCAATGCAACTTCAGCAAAATCGTTTTCTCCGGTTGGTATTTCGCTTGACATTTTCCGACAGTATAACATGTTTTCATATCGGACACTAACGATCTCAATCCTTAACCAGACAAGACATTTGCAACAATTTCATATGGTGTTTTCAAGCTTATTC
>CAZVJU010000038.1:0-9672 GCA_964627195.1 uncultured Gammaproteobacteria bacterium
AAAGCTTTTGGACCCGGCCTTTTGGCTGATTGGCCATAGACATTATGAAGCCAAAGAGGTAATTTCGATGCTAGAAAAGGCAGGTTTTGAAATATTAATTGTTAGAGAAATCGGGTCGTTCTGGCATTCCCTTGGGCACTTAATTGAGCTAACTTTTAAACATCTTAATTTAGGAAGCCCCACAAGGTTAATCAAATACTTTGAGGGCAATTCCGAGCGATTACTAAGAAGTGCCGATAATGGCTATCTCTCGGTAATTATAATAGCCAAGAAGTTATGAAAAATCCGTTTTACAACTACCCTTTGCAATACCTTGCGATGGTGTTTGAAATGCTGCCTCAGAAAGAGGCAAGGATCTTAGATCTGGGCTGCGGCGGTGGAAGGTTCATTACGAAACTCAATAGGAAGAGCCAGCGTTATGGAGCAGACGTAGATGGTTCAAAAATAAAAAAACTAAGAAAAAAATATAAAAACATTTCTTTTTCAGTTCTCGGGTCGGGTGGCAAACTTCCCTATGAAGATAATTTTTTTGACGCTGTCTGCTTGCTGCATGTGCTTGAGCATGTTCCGTCTGAGCAAAAAACAATAAAAGAAATTCACCGTGTTCTTAAAAAGAGTGGAAAACTATATATGGCTTCGCCATATAACGGACTTTTCACATGGGCCGACACCGCAAACTTAAGGTTTCGGTACCCAAAATTTCATAAGATTCTTTACCAGCAAATAAGCGGTAGAATAAATTATGAAGAAAAATTTGCTGCGCCAAAACAACTGCGGGGAGATTGCCATGAATCCTTAAGTTGGCATAAGCATTACAGCGAAGAGGAGATTCGGGAGCTCCTAAAAAAGGGTTTTGTAATTGAGAAATTTACAAAACATGCTTTCTTTCTACCCTTTTTGTTGGTTTTGCAAAACTTCTCAAAATATTTTCTTGGTGAATTTAGCAGTTTATTAAACTGGGTCATTAGGTTGGACAACAAGCTTCCCACGGGAAGATTTTCATATAACTTTATCGTAGTTGCTAGGAAAAAATGAAATGTGTTCTTTGTGGATTTAATAAATTTGACACTTTGTTCGAGGTGTCGCAAAAGTCGGTTATAAAATGCCGAAACTGCGACTTGGTTAGACTTAAAGGTAATTTTAGCATTTCATATAACCACTACTACAGGGATAGCGACTATCACTCATATGATAGATACTTTAAAAATATATTTTACAAAAGATACAAGTTTATTGCGAAGTACACCCTACCTGGAAAGGTTCTCGACGTAGGGGCATCAACTGGTATTTTTTTAGAAATATTTAAAGACCATGGTTGGGAAGTTCGCGGGGTAGAACCTTCGTCGAGTGCAGAGGTAGCTCAAAGAAAAGGTATAAAAATGTATAGAACACAATTTGAGAAATTGGATTTAGAAAAGAACAACTATGATTTGATAATTCTTAATCATTCCTTGGAGCACGTCCGAAATCCGCTGGCTTTTATGAAAAAAGTTAAAGGACTTCTAAAAAAGAATGGAGTGGTTTATGTTGAAGTACCCAATTTTGCCTCTCTGGAGTCGATGATAGCTAAAAAAGCCTGGAGGTATTTATTGCCTAACGAACATATTTATCAATTTACCCCGGAAACTCTTGGGCGACTAATTGAAGCGGTTGGTTTAAAGGTGGTTTCTAATAAAACTTATGCCGGGTTATTTGCGTTGGAAAGTTTGTTTTTTCATTTCAAGTTTCAGCTGACATCGGGAAGAAAGCATTTTTATAAAAATTTTATAATCGATTTATTAACGCTCCCTATAGATATGCTTTCACTTGCGCTAGATAAAGGAAGCGCGTTGGCGATAATAGCTCAGAGATGAAAAAAACATATCATTTTTTTGCGTTAGCGGCTTTGGGGGACGGGCTTTCCGGCGGGGATAGGATTTTTATTGAACTTGCCAGAAGGTGGGCCAGATGGGGAATAAAGATAAAAATTTACGTTTGGCAGGAGGGCTATGAAATTACTCAGGCGCAGAACTTGAGACATAAAAACATTGAGTTTGTGATTGTGAATATGGGTATCTGGCCGAAGTTTGGCTTTTTAGCCAACTACCTGGCCAGGATAGTTGCAGGAATTAAGCTTGGCCTTACCCTAAGAGTGAAGAAGGATGACTATTTATATTCTGCTTCAGACTTTCTAATGGATATGCTGCCTGCGTATATTTTAAAGCTAAGGTTTGACACGCCAACCTGGTTTGCCGGCTGGTATCAAACTGCCCCAAATCCGCTAAAAGGCTATACTGAGGGAAAGCGCGAACATAGCTATAAATTTACCGCGCTTTTTTATTGGCTATCTCAAAAATTGTCCAAGCCGTTTATTGTTGCTCAAGCCAACTTCGTTTTAGTAAACAATGAAAATGAAAAAAAACAATTCATGACAAAGAGTCGAGAAAAAGCTGTGATTGTAGTTCATGGTGCAGTTTCGGTAAAGGAGATTAGAAACTGGCTGTCGAAGAACAAATTAAAGAAAAAGAAATACGACGCTGTGTTTCAAGGAAGGCTGCATCCTCAAAAAGGGGTGGTAGAAATGATCGAAATCTGGGGGATGGTTGTTAGAAATAGTCCCGCGGCAAAGTTAGCAATTATTGGGGACGGCGAGTTAATGGGCAAGGTAAAGGCAAAAATCAGCAAACTAAAATTGAACAAAAATGTTACGCTGTTTGGTTATGTTTTTGACGGAGCAAAAAAATATAGCATTTTTTTTAAAAGTAAACTGGCCTTACATCCCGCCTTTTTTGATTCCGGCGGCATGGCTGCGGCTGAAGCGATGGCATTTGGAATTCCAGCAATTGGTTTTAATCTAGATTCTTATAAGTATTATTATCCCAAAGGGATGGTAAAAGTGGAAAAGGGAGACTTGGTGGCTTTCTCAGAAGAGATATTGCATTTACTAAAAAACAACAAGAAAAGGGCTAAGTTAGGGCAAGAAGCGAAATTAATGATAGGAAAAACATGGTCGTGGGAAGCTCGAGCGCGCGAGGTTCTTAAGGCAATCGGAAGTTAAGGGAGAAATGCCTGCGTCCATGCAACTTCGAACTCATTCACGTTTTTTGGGTTATTTTTAATATCTGAGGCAATTATTTTCGCCCGGACATAAATTTCTTCTCCGGTAAACTCGTAGCTGGGGTTTAGGCTCGTATCAACTTTTAGTATTCCTCCAATTGTATCCGAGTATTTATATGCAACTATTTTGTTGCCATTATAGACTGGGATTTTATTAAACTCCACGCCTTTTTTGGTTCCTATAAAGATTGTTTTGTAGTTTGAAACCGGCGTTTTTTGTTCAATTTTAATTTCCAGTTTATTGTTTTCTTTTTTAATGTCGAAGAGCTCAACGCCTGTTGAGGAATAAAAATCACCTTTAATCATAGCATCAACAACATTGTTTGTGCTAAGCTTATTTCCGTTTAGTTTAACTCTTACGTAACCCCTACCAGGTATTGCATCCGCTCTGGTTAGGCTGTAATAATGATGGGCATCGTCAGCAGCAATTCCGAACACATTTTCGGCACCCCTTGATAGGCGCTTAAATAGCACCACATCCCACATTCGCTCAAGCGGCTGTTTTGTTGGGCCACCCTCGTTGCTTATGAGTGGGTGGCCGTTATATATTTCCATAAACAAACTGCCGTCAATTTCTCCGATCTCTTCTGGAATTATCAATGGATTGGAGTTAGGATGCGCAACCACAAACATAGACTTTACTTCAGGATCTAAACTTTCATTAAATTGACGATAATTTTCTTTAACCACATTTACCCCATCAAAGCCTTCAAGGATTGCAGGTATTTGTTTATTTATATTTATCGCTAGAGTATGGATTGTTTTTTGGTTGGATATTTCTTCGCCTTGCATCAAAATAAAATCATTATTCTCAACCAGGCCTCGGTACTCATCCATGCCTTTGAGCTTTATTTCGCCCTGTTCTGTGTAGGTGATGGAGTCGGCGCCAAACTTTTGAGTGTTGGCAGAGATAGCCTGCTTGGGGACCTCAGTGGTTTTAATGTATTTATCGCCGGATTGTAATGTATCGTGTTCAGCAAAAGCAACAAAGTTGTAACCAAGTTGTTTATACAAATCTGCAACTGCTTCGGGAAAATAGTTTCCATCGCTCCACAGCGAGTGTACGTGTATTGCACCTTTCACCCAAGCACTCGACGTTTCTGCGTCTATTACGACCGGGATGCTATTATTACTATGCTTTTGGCCAGTTAAAAAAGCCGCCAGCAGAGAAATCAAGTAGAATGTAATAACATATATTTTGATACGCATGCACTATGAAATCTAGAATATCAGTAATTGTACCAACTTGGAATGGGGAGAAAACAATTAAAGCCTGCATAAACTCCCTTCTTGTCCAGACCGTAAAGCCTGCCGAAGTTATCGTAGTAGACAACGCGTCAGTTGACTCAACTTTGAGTATCGTGAATAAAATAAAACAACACAGTCAAAAAGTTAAGATTGTTAGAAATAACAAAAACCTTGGAGTGGCTGGGGGAAGAAATACCGGGATTAAAGCCGCGGCTAAAAGCTCAAATTATATTTTTTTGTTTGATCACGACATGGTAGCAAGCAAAAAGATGCTTGAGGAATTAGTTAACACCGTAAAAAAAACCGGGGCGGGTTTGGTGACACCCAAAATTTATTATCTTAAGCCAGGAAAACTTATTTGGGCAGCCGGGACCGGTGTGAACCTGTGGACAGGGCAAGTTATCTTTAGAGGGGGGAAAGACCGTGGGCAGTTTGATGCCGAAGTTGAGGTTGACGTGGCTCCTGCCGCAATGCTTATCGCCCGCAAGGTGCTAAGGAAAGTAAGGGGCTTTGATGAGCGCATTTTTGCAGTTTGGGAGGATACAGATTTTTCGTTTAAAGTTAGAAAAGCTGGTTTTAAGATATATTATTCACCTAAAGCCGTGGCTAGCCATGATTTACTGTACGAGCCAGAGGCTGAAGCAAAGAGGCTACTTGTTAGATATGGCTATTTCATCGGCCGAAATAGAATTATTTTTATGAAACGCTACGCTAAAAGTTTTCCATTATTTTTAACAATGCTTCCGGTATATGCTTTTTATTATTTGAGGCTTGCACTTCGCTACAACGAACTGGCAGGATACTATAAGTTTCTTAAAGGCAACTACGACGGATTAATGCATGAAAACTAAGGCTCAATCTTTAAGTTTGCTTCTTGACTACAAGCTGGTATTATAATCCTAATCATAGAAATCATTATATATGAAAAAGCAGCAATTTAAATGGGCGGGAATATCGCCTTTCTTTCACCACTCAGTAATTTTTAATTTTATTCCCCACGAGCTTGCCGGAAAGACCATCGTTGATGCAGGGGCCGGAAAGGGAATATATGGATTTTTACTAAGAACTACTCGCGATTTAGGTAAAACAAATCTTATCGCCACAGACGTTGCTAAGGAGTATTTAGACATAGCCAGATTTCATAAAGTTTATGATAAATATCTGGTGGAAGATTTGGCCAAAATGTCCTTCAAAAATAAAAGCGTGGATATTTTTATGTGTATTGAAGTTATCCCGTGTTTACCTAAAAAGGATGGCAGGAAAATGCTAAAGGAAATTGATAGAGTTACTTCCGAGCGGGCAATTATTGTGTGCCCCAATTTACAAAAGCATCGTCAGAATCCTTATTCAAAAACTGATGCCCACAACTCTACCTGGTCCGCAGAAGAGTTTAGAGATGCCGGGTATAAGGTTTACGGCTTCGGGCTCAGACTTCCGCCCCCTAAGGGTTTACTTCTGAACAAAATTTATTTTGCGTTTCAATATATAGCCACCCCCTTCACATACTTCGTGCCGGTGCTGGCAGCGCATTTGGTAGCAGTCAAAGATTATTAGTATGCAAAGGACCGGAAGTTATCAAGATTACTTGGGCAAGAAGGGGTATTATTGGGGAGAAATATCTCAACCAGAAGCAAAGGAGTTTTTGGCCAATGCAAGGAAACGTGGTTACAAAAAGGCAGTGGCCCAGTTAGGAGTCAAAATCCCTGGTTTTTTCGAATATGTCCTAAGTTCCTTGCGCGCAGACTGGGTTTATGATGCCATAAATCTAAAAAATACCAAAAGGGCTCTGGACATCGGGAGCGGTTGGGGAGCGATTGTTTTTTCACTTTCAAACATATTTGATGAGGTTACCTCGTTGGAAGCCGTTAAGGAGCGCTTGGACTTTCAACAAATTAGAGCCAGCCAGGAGAAGCGCAAGAACATCAAGTTCGTTCGTGCAGACTGGCTAAAGCTACCATTTAAGGATAATACCTTTGATTTGGTAAGCTGCAACGGTGTGCTCGAGTGGATAGGACTATCAGACTTTAGCAAGAACCCGAAGGAGCTGCAGATTATCTTTCTTAAAGAGGTTAAGAGGGTTTTAAAGCCAGACGGAGTTTTATATATAGGTATAGAAAATAGGTTTGCAGCGTTTCTCTTCTTAGGAGCGAAGGACCATAGTGGGTTACCGTTTACGAGTTTGTTGCCAAGAAGTATAGCCGACCTGGTAATAAGAAAATTTCGAAAAACCGGGGGTACTTATAGTCCGGAGATTCGGACAGGGGGCGAGTGGCCAGATTATAGAACCTACACTTATTCTAAGAGTGGTTATGGTTTGTTGTTGCAAAGCGCCGGGTTTAAGAATGTCTCCACTTTCTGGACGATTGCCTATAACAGTCCTTCAGACGCAGGCCCCATAGACAGCATGAGCTTTCCATATTTGTTAAGTCTATTTAAAAATCACAATTTTTACTCCACATACTTGAGCCATTTTGTTACCAGCGTGGGTTCTTGGCTTCCGGGAAGGGCAGTGAAAGAGATAGTTAGTTTTTTTTCACCGAATTTTCTTCTTTATGGATCAAACACTAAAAAAACCTCGTTTTCTCGTGAACTGGTTGGTGTTACTGGTGCTGAAAGTTTTTTAAGAAGAAGTGGAACGCACGGCTTAAACTCTAAAATAAATTATTTCTTGTTAAAAAATGGCAAGCCATTCAAGATTGCTAAGTTTTCAAGGTTCGATGAATACTCTACTCATCTTGATTTGGAAGAAAGTTTACTTTCAAAATGGAGTGGTCTAAACGTTGATTTAATAATAATTCAAGGCAAGAAGGTCTATCTCGAACCCTATATTGAGGGTCGGGTATGCCAGACATTCAGCTGGGGTGATAATAAAACCTCGGTTGCGTGGTTGGTCCATTTCCAAAGAAGTACTGTACAAGGGAATTGGACAAAAAGGAATTTTACGAAATTTTTAAAAACTATTCTAAAGTCAATAAAAAGCAATAATCTCCTTGGCAAAAAGGTTTATCGAGAATTGGAAGAAGATATAGTAAAAGTCAGTCGCAGCAGTGAAATAGAAAAAATGCCACGAGTAAGATCCCATGGCGACTTTGTGAAAACGAACATTATCTTTGACAAATTAGAAAGAATATTTGTGATAGATTGGGAGTTTTCCGAGGTTGACGCATTTCCTATTTTTGATTTTCTATTTTTTTTAATAAATAATTCCCTGGTGGGAAAATCCGATTCAGTTTTTAAGAGCAACTGGACAGGGAGCGGCCCTTATTCGGAAATATTGCAAGACTTATTGCAATATTATTCCAGGGAATCTTCAGTAACTACTAATTTTATAATTGAATGTATACCGTGGGTAATGGCTTTCGCGTTGCACAGGAGAGTAGCTGATAAATACATGAGGCATTTGGATCTAGAAACATACATTAAATTAATAGAGAAATGGTATGAGGTGAAAAAAGATGCTAATAGCTGGCTATCGCACAATGATTAACCTTCTGAAAAATCATTATTTTTGGATCTTCTTCATCCCATTCGTCTTGGTGGTTATATGGTTTGCAGACGGGATGATGATGGCAACAGCCGAATCTGGTTTCCCTTTTTACAATCTTAAGTACATGCAGGAGATATCTTCACACTCCTGGACTAGCACAAATCTGGGAAATGCAATGGGCATCAGAGTAGCAAGTTTCCCAACATACACAACCATGGCCTTTGTTGAGCGACTAGGAGTTCCGGGACACGTTATTCAGGCAGGATTTTTTTATTTTATATTTGTAAGTTCTGGGCTTGGCATTAATCTTTTTGCGAAAACTTTGTTTCCATTACTTCAGAAACGCTTCTTTTTGGCGGCTGTGCTTTTTTACTGGTTTAATGCCATATCTATTGTCAGTGTGTGGAATAGATTCTTAAACAATTACATGTTTTTTTGGGCTTTGCTGCCAGTTTGTGTTGCCCTTTTTGTAAAAGGATTCGTGGATAAAAATTATAAGTACGCGGTTTTGTCGTCTCTGTCCACGGTGGTTTTTTCTTATGCATTAACTTCTCCGGTATTCAGCATTTTACTATGGGCACTGCTTACCTATCTTTTAATTTTTTCAGTTTTAACAAAAAGAGAAATTAAGTTTTATTTCCGGTTTTACTTGTTGGCAATTGTTTCTTTTGTTTTATTTAATTTTTGGTGGCTATCAAGTTTCTTCGTGTTTTTGTTTTCTGCAGATTTCGCTGTTTCAGCCACGGACTTTTTATCCTCTAAAGGCAATTTGTTTACACTCCATGCTATTAGCCTTTCTTCAGGAAGTTTCACAAATACGCTTCGCCTAAAAGAGTACACGTTTTTTAACACCGAAGGGCCTCCGTGGGCTAAAATATATTCTCTTTTGCCCATTGAGAGTATAGAATTTTACGTCATTGGAGTACTGCTTTATACAGTATATAAGTTTAGGAGGAAGTTTTCAGTACTACTGCTTGGGTCAGTTTTTGTATTTACATTATTTCTGGTTAAAGGTAACCAAGATCCGTTTGGTGAAGTATTCGAGTTTTTTTTCTCTCGGTCGCTAGTGTTGCAGGGTTTTAGAAATTCGTTTGAAAAGTTTGGATTTGTCTTACCGCTCGCTATCGCTCCATTGATTGCATTTACTTTAAGCATTAAACAAAAGTCTTATTTTAAGCTGGCGGTATTATTTATAGTTTTTTGTTATTCAATACCCTTTTTAAATATGAAAGTTTTTGCATTTTACAGAGAACGTCTTGATAAACTCATTTCATACAGAGTAGAGGTTCCTGGTGAATATCCAATACTAAACGATTGGTTGAAGAAAAACATAGCTGAGCACCGGTTTATTTCTCTGCCTCTGTCGGGTGAGGGTATAACATACGACTGGGGGGAGCATGGCTACACAGGGGTGGAGCTATCCAATACTTTATACGAAGTCCCTAATATTTCCTACAACACCACTATTCCATTTTATGCCGATGTTGTGGGCATGATTAGAAAGTCACAAAACAAAGAAAAATTAGTAAATACGATGCCTTTTCTGAGTGCGAAATATATTAACTTCCGCAAGGATTTGGTATATAAAGAAAGGTCATTGCCTGACCCCGACATCATCGAGGACTTACTTCTAGGGCTGGAAGATAAAAAACTCGTTAAGAATGTCTTTAATAGCAGCTTGCATTCTATTTACGAAGTTGACAGTAAATATGTGTGGCCAAAATTTTATTCTACTAAAAATATTTATTACAGTAATTCAGTTAATTTACCAGAAATCGGTGAAAAATTATCTGGTTTTCCTGAAACAAAGTATGTAGTCATAAGCGACAAGAATATTAAAC
>CAZVJU010000039.1:0-9144 GCA_964627195.1 uncultured Gammaproteobacteria bacterium
ATTAATTTACCAAGCGATGAATCCGTGTACAATAAACCATTATACCACCAATTTTTCTTTATTTTTTTTGAGGTTCTTTTTTGGGAAGGCCTTTTGCCTGAAGGTCAACGACAATCGGCCGGGCCAGCATCGTGCCGAGCGATGCGATTCTAAAACCGACATTGATCAAAAAACCGGCAAA
This sequence comes from uncultured Gammaproteobacteria bacterium, assembly GCA_964627195.1. Classification (GTDB taxonomy): domain Bacteria; phylum Patescibacteriota; class Microgenomatia; order UBA8517; family UBA8517; genus CAZVJU01. The sequence goes on from CAZVJU010000039.1 coordinate 182, forward strand.
TAAGAGGTGGAACGAAAGATTGACAAAGTAACTTAATGAGGACGGGGAAATATTTAAGGCTTCCAGTGCCGACGGCTCCCCGCTTTTTAGGCCAAAGAGTGTCTCTTCACTGACGATATTGATCGGTGCGGCTTTATTGACAAAGACGTTATAGACGCTGAAGGCGGTAAGGAAAATGACTAAAATCCCCGCCGCAATCAATAGATAACCGATTATCTTATTCTCCATAAATTAAATATAGCACAATCGAGGCCAAGGGTGGGTGAAATTCACTTTAACTATGGCGAAGGCTAAAGTTTTTGGCCAGGGGAACTCCCTCATTCCTGAGATAGTTTCCGACATCCTTTTCCAAATCAGCTTCCCCCGTTAGCGGCCCTCCTTTGAGATGTTGCCAGGCGTGGAGCCATTCTTCCAGGTGAATTAGAACCACTTCGTGCCAGAGGGCGGCAGGAATAAAAGGCGCAGGTTTTCCGGTTATTTCCGGTCCCAAGGCGGCTATTTTGGCCAGCCTGATGGTCCCGGATTGAGCGGCCCGCCGGGTAAATTGAGAATTGTAGGCGACGTTTGCCGCCAGCTCGGCTGTCTTTTCGGCGTCGGGAGTGTGTCTTAAAAGAAAAGTCCTGGGGTCTCTTTCTATCTCAAGACCTAAGGTTTGGGCAACGGTGTCGTTCTTCAAATACTTGATCGCCCCCTCGAAGCGTTTCTTTTTAACCAGCTCCATCGCCCCTTTCAGAAAACCCTGAAGGTAACTTTCTCTTTCCGAAAAAGGCAAGGGAGAGATGTCTGTTTTTTCCGCTACTTCCATTAGATTGTGGACCCGGAGGGAATCGAACCCTCTACTCATCCATGCCATGGACGCGTGTTACCGGTATACCACGGGCCCTAATGGTGCGGATCTATACATCCGCTAGAACCTATTTTATCACAAAAAATTAGTTGTTAGCGGAGCAACAAGGGAGGGGTCAAGGGGGAAGGAATTGTTGCGGAGCTCGGGTTTTTTCGCTCACCACAACTTCCTACGGAAGCAACTACGTTGCCGAAGTTCGCTTAACTCCATATGGACGGACTCTTCCGCTCGTGGGGTTCGCTAACCCAATTGTCTAAAGAAAAGGGGTTATTTATAATAGCCCTTCTAAAGGGCTTGACGGATACCCGTCAGGTACTTTACAGAATCCGTCAACTGGCCGTATTCACGGACTTTTTACCGTACTGCGGTTGACGGCTGACGGTAACGGTAGCCGTTACCGTCAAAGTACCCAAAACAACTCCCATTTCAGTCGCTATTGCCCTATCGGGCAACTAAACCAAGCGCTAAAAAACAGAACAGTGTGCTACGCACAGCACTTGGTTAGAGAACAGAACAACAACACAATTGCTCCTGAAATATTCCCTGTTGGGAATCCTCACTGCGGCGAGGGAAAACAAAACATCTTTTAGTGTTCAAGAATAGTAATTTTTGACCAAAAGTAGAATAGTGAGGTCCAGAATATGTAACAAGTCCAGTCTTGATATAAATTGCATTGTTTAACGCTGTAATATCAGAAAAACCACAGAATATCTTTGGATTATTCTTTATTAACTCCCAATCAATATATTTTAGAAGTTGATTTGAATTAGCTCCTCCAATTGCAGTAAATATAGCTTTTACATTTTTATCTTGGAATGCATCATGCAGATCTTCAATCCTTGACTCAATTGATAACGAAGTAAACTCATTCTTTTCATTGATGTGTTTGCCAAATGTTAATTTTAGATCAAGGTCTTCAAATCGTTTATTTGCAATATTTTTAAGTTCTTCTGAAAAGATTGAATATGACATTGCGGGAGCAATTATCCTAACTTAATCTCCATTTTTCAGCTTGTCTGGATAGATTTTATTCATAGGTTATATTATCGCACAAAATGTTTATGTTGCGATATTTTGTCTAGGCATCTATTTCGGTAGTTTATAGCTGTATTGTTAGAATGTTGTTTAATCAATGATATTTCAAAACATTTTAAAGCAATTTCATAAAAGCTTTGTTTAAAAAAGAGTATTCCTTGTTGTATGTAGAAATCTGGTTTTTGATTCCAATAGCTAGTATCCTCACTTGCGTCAGCATTTTGAATGTATTTTTTTAATGTTTTTTTGGCATCGGAAAATTTTCCAATGGCTGCCCGTGCTTGAAGTAACCCTAACAAATAATCATTTGGAGTATTTGTTAATTTGCTAAAGGTGTCTATAACACAATTGTAATTTTTTAAACCTAAGTATGCGCACCCTAACCTTAAAAGTAATTGCTCATCTTTAGTATTTTTGCTTTTACTTATCTGGTCAACAGTTTCACGATATTGCCCTACGGCTAATAAGGTATCAATTTTTAGGTATTTAGGTGGAAGTGCTTTATTTGTTATATTTTTTTTAGGTAATATCGTGGGAGAGGACTTCTTGTTTATTTGTTCAATAATTCTGTTTTTAGATTTGTCTAGCCAGTTTACATAGTCATTTATTTGAGTAGTTTTAATAAATTCATAAAACATACGTCGATTGTTTAAATACTCGTTGCTCTTGTCTCCTGTCCTAGACAAGTGACTAATATGCAATCCAGTAGCCGAATAAACAGGTAAAACAAATTTACCTACAGAAATTGCTTTCGATGCTAGATAACCATCAGTACAACCATAACCGACCAACCTTTCGTCATATCCCCCAATTTCGTAGTAGGTTTTTTTAGGTAGGCTAAAAAGTGCACCAAAAACTAGATCAGAAAGCAACCAAGGATCGTCATTGTTACGCATCCAAAGCCCATTTAGGAGTCCCAGATCCTTGTAATGATTACTTGCTAAACACATATTACTTGGGTAACCCAAGGATGGGAAAACCACTCGTTCATCTGTTACAAGTGCGGGGTATTTATGGAGTCCAAAACGCCTAATGTTTACAGGGTTAACTCGAGGATCATCTTTAGAAACATCTGAACGAAATCCTGCTAGTAAAACATCAGGAAACATTTGGTGCCTTACCATTAAGTGTTCAAGCGTATAGTAGGAAAGAATCATATCCGCATCGCAAGAAATAATAATTTCATTTTCAGCAACAGAAATTCCAGTGTTAAGTGCTTGTGCTTGACCTGAGTGTTTTTGTTTTAAGGCAACAAGGTTCAGCGCAAATTTATTATTTTTAATAATTTCCCATGTTTTGTCGTCAGACCCATCATCAATCACAACAACTTGTAGTTTATTTGGATACTTAATATTGAAACTACTTTGTTCAATTGACACAAGACATGAAAGAATGGATGATTCGACGTTTTTTCCGGGAATAACAATTGTAGCAGTCATACTTTTATCAAGTTTTATAGCAGGAGGAATAGAAAATGGGTCTAATAATTCTGATTTACTAAGTTTTAAATACTTTTTTTCAAGTAAAGAATAATCGTTATCCTTATTACTGAGAGCTTTCTTTTGATTCATCGCTATTTGCTTTTTTCAAGCACCCAAACTATTGCAACCGGCAATCCCTTCAACGCGGAAGACATTGTTTTAAGACTAAGTTCAGACCATTTCTGTAAAGTTTTAACTTCTTTTGACCCTATTTTAGGTTCATAACATTGAACGATCCTAAATGATGATTTATTAAACGCTTCTATGTAGGAACTGTGCCATAAAACATTATCCTTTATAAAACCCCATCCAGAATTTTTATCATGAAACTCGGCATGTGCACCCAGTGCAACCATCCACGGGTGAATGCTTGAAATAATCAGTTGACCTCCTGGTCGTAAAACTCGAGCGAACTCATTTATTGCCTTTTCTAAATTTTTTACATAGTGTATTGCTAAACCTGAAACCATTAAGTCAAATTTATTATCCTCAAAAGAAAGATTACTAATATCACCCTGAATAAATTGCACTTTTTTACTCTTCTTTTGAGCGAGCCTAATCATGTCCTTTGATATATCAACTCCCGTAACGGAATGGCCAAGTGAATCAAGATATAGACTATATCTTCCTGTTCCACACCCTAAATCAAGTGCTTTTCCTCGAGAATATTTTTTCAATATTCTTTTAACAATAGGTTCTTCAATCTGAATTAAGATATTTTCTTCAGTATCATATGTTTTAGACCATATTTTATAACCAGATTTAATGTCATATTCGGTCGCCTTGGTTTTTACTTCATTTACTTTGAGGATATTTGGCTGTTTTTCGACAATAGAGGAGATCTCGTTAAATATAGATACTATTGAGGCGTTCTTGCCTATTAACCAGTTTCTCAATAATGCTAAACCAGCGTAACCTAGAGCACTTTGTTTAGAATAATTAATATTCGTCATTTCCAATTTTTAGGTACTGACTTATTGTCAATTTCTAGTTTTGTGTATTTATATTCCTGGGGACCTTGTGCTTTTGCCCATTTCCATGTCGTTTTAAGTGCCTCTTTAATATGCGTGTCTTTGTAATCAAACTTATCGTTTTGTAAGGTGTGATCTAAAATAACCGAACGAATCTCCTTCGGACGTAAGGGTAAATATTTTGGAATTAATGATGTTTCAGATATTTCTTGAATCATTTCTGAAAGCTCTTTAAGAGAATAATCAGTATCTGACCCTACATTAAAAGTCATACCTGCCACATCATTAAAACCACATTGATAGATAACATCAGCAACATCTTTTGAATAGGAAAAACAACGTTTCATTTCACCTTTACCATAAATTGAATATCGTTCATTTCTTAAGATGTGATTCATAAAAAGAGTAACTACATTCCTATACGGATCATTCATTCGCTGGCGTGGCCCAAAAACGTTATGAGGTCTTACTATAGCGAACTCAAAACCGTGAGCTTGGCCCATGACTTTGAGAAAGTTTTCATTTGCCAGTTTAGTAATCCCATAAATATCTTGTGGATTAGGTATATCAGATTCTTTAAATGGGGGTTCTATGTTCCCATATACTGCAGCACTTGAAGCAAAAACAACTCTTTTCAGCTTACCTGAGTTTATAGATGGCACCAAAGTGTTTAAAAAAACATCGATGTTGTCATTTGTTATTTTAATTGGAGAAAAAAGTGACTTAATTTCAGATGCATCTGCGGCTAAGGCATAGACTATCTCGGGAGCTATCGACTCAATTATCTCTTTTGATTTGGAAGTATCTTTAAGATCAATGTAATAGTTCTTGCATTTAGGGATTTGGTTTCTAACTGAACTTGAAATTCCGTACACGTCGTGGCCACGAGATAACAACAAATCTACTAGATCAGATCCTATCAACCCAGAATGCCCTGTTACTAAACATTTCATACTTATAGGTATATAATCTTATACCATGAAGAGAATAGTTTTTACAGCCCAAGACTTTGCTTTTGGTTCTATAGGGCCTTTACTATATCTGGCAGATGAATTCAGAGATAACAAAGAATTTGAATTAATTTTTGTAGGCTTCGGTACCTCGCTTCAACTAGCTAGAAAATTTCCCTTCAATAAAATCCACGAACTTGACACAGAAGACCCAAAAAATATGCCTAAACTTGAAGCAATTATATCTAAAGCAAACGCAGTAATTAGTTGTCTAGATATTCCAAGTATAATAGCTGCCAAAAAATTTAATAAATTTACAATCTGGGAAGATGTTTTGTTTTGGTTTTGGCCAACTATTTCAAAGGAACTTTTTGATGTAGATTTGTATATTCGTGAACGTGCATTTGACGCCAGTGTGAACGAGAAAAAGTATGGCAAAAAAATTAAGAACCTTCTTACTGTTGGACCTATTATGGCTAAATTTAATAAATTACCTAGAAAAAAGCAAGCAATTATTTCATTTGGTGGGGCACAAGCAACACATGTGTATCAAGTTGGAAAAGATACCAATTTCCCATTCGTGATGACAGACATTTTATCTAAATATATTGATTGGTCAGACTTTGAACGTGTGATTCTGGTAACAAGCGAGAAAGTTATAGAGCTTCTTAAAAAGAGGTTCTCAAACACGCCTTTTGAATTTACCACCCTAGCCCATGATAAGTTTGCAAAAGAGATGTCTCAATCGGAGGTAATACTTATAACTCCAGGTTTAATAACTACTCAAGGCGCTTTCTATTCTGAGACTCCTGTAGTTTTTCTTCCACCATCAAACGATAGTCAATATTTACAATTGGATGGATTTCGTGGTCTAGGTTTAGCAGAATCCTCAGTGACCTTAAATGATTTTTTACCAAAACTTGACCTATTGCATCTCCCAGGAGGGGAAAGCACAAGATTGGTGATGGAACAATTAAGACTTTTAGAAAAATCTAAAGACATACAACGTAAGATCGGCTCAAAGCTGAACGATCTTGTGCAAAATAGAGATAAATGGTCCAAAGAAACCGTGGAAAAAGGTAAGGATTACATTGATTCATTGGGAAGTAACGGAACAGACTTGGTGATAGAAAAAATAATGGAGCTCCTTAAATAGATTTTTTTTCAAACATTAAAAAACTTTCCCCTTTGTATCTAATTCTTTTTAGTATAGTTAATCCTTGAATCTTTTTAACAGCCTTTTCAATTTGTGTAATTACATTAGAACTTGAAACTAAATATACAATACCACCTATTGTTAATTGTTTTTCTATTTGTTTAATCAATAGTGAATTTACATCCCTACCTTCTTTTTTATCAATATGAGCCACAACACAATCTATCTTTGATTGTTTTATATTTATACCTACTTGATGGTCTATAATAATTTTATTTTCATTAAAACCATTTAATTTTAGGTTTCTTTCTATCACTTTTAACGCTTGTAGGTTTCTATCTACTATTATCATTTTTTCTACATTCTTTAAAATGGATAATGCAACAGGTATATGGCCTTGGTTAACATTGAATACCAAACAATTTGAAACAGTTTGATCTTTTATATCCTCTATGTTATTAAATAACATTTGGGTTTCATAACTCATTTCATCAAATTCAGGCAAATTAAAGGTTGTTTCAATTGTTACTTCTTTGCCCCCCACTTCAAAGATACTTTTTGTTCTGTCATATAACCCCGACTCAAAACTTTTAGGTGCTTCATTATCTTTTAGATAATTGGATGTATTGAATTTATAATGAAATACTGTGTGTCCAGGCCAAGATTTTTTTAAAATTATTTTAATATCTGGATTGGACAGTACTTCATTGACATCTTCTATAATTGCATCAACAACCACAATCGCAACTAACCCATCTTTTTTTAAAAAAAACCTTGCATCAGTTAGCATGTGGATTAAAACATTTTTACCGACCTTTGCAGGAATATTTGAAATTATTAAATCAAAATCTTTTTCATCAACATTGTCGTATCCAAGGCTTCCGTAAATTTTTAAGTTATCAGCACTATTTAATTCTGCGTTTAATCGGCTATATTCTAATGCTAATGCATCTCTGTCAACCATGTGAACTTCGCTGTTTGGATTTAAGATTTTTAATGTAATACCAATAGGTCCATATCCACATCCCAAGTCTAAAATTTTGTTAAAACGTCTTTGGTTATTCATAAAAGTCCTAAGAAGTCTTTGTGTTCCCGAATCTATAATATGAGAACTAAATAAAGCTTGAGAAACTTTAAATTTCAGTTCTTTGTCCTGATATTTATAATTAATAGTTTTCTTGTAATATGCGTCTAATATATCCATATTATTTGATGAAATTGATATAGTATAATCTATCTCCGGAGAAAATAAATGAAAATAGCTTTTGTAGGTAATTATCAATACAATTGCGGTTCAAGTAACGCCTTGCTAGGCTATGTCAAAGCGGGTAAATCATTAGGGCATGATATTAGAGTATCTGAGTTTGGTTACATTGATAAAATTATAAGACAAGTTGTACCTGTAGCGGAAAGGTCTTGGAATCCTGATATTCTGGCAATAGTGTACGAGTCATATCCGTTTCTTTCTAGTCAGGACCTTGATGAAATTAGAAAAAATATACCTAGATCAAAGATATTGATAATTGATCCAGATTGCAAATATCTAGAACCTTGCGTTTTAGAGAACGATTCTAATCACCAAACGCCTGACTCATATGAGTATTGGACAAAATTATATAATAGCTTGTCTGACAAAATTCTCCAGCCCACATTAGATAAAATTACAAAAGGAAAAGTTTATAAATTTATCTACTACGGTATTGACACAAGCAATAATTTTGGTGATGTTAAAAAAGATTTTGATTTTCTTTATGTAGGGAATAATTGGTATAGATGGAATGACATTTATAACTTTGTTAAGTCCACCTCTAAAATAAGAAAAGAGTTAAAAAGCGTTGCAGTCATGGGTAATTATTGGAATGGGGATGTAATGGAGGGTTATGAAAAAGCAACATATTCTAATCCTGACTTTCTTAAAAAGAATAATGTTGAGATAATCAAATCGGCTCCATACGGAAAAGTTGAATCATCAATGGGTAAAGGGTTAATTAATCCAATATTGGTAAGGCCGATACTTAATAAATTAAAACTTGTAACTCCAAGGATGTTTGAAACTTTTTCTGCCGATACTGTGCCAGTTGTACCTGAATATTTTGCCCACGCAATTGAACTTTATGGTGATACTGTAAAAGAATTGGTCTTATCTAACGAAAAGATATTAATGATATTAAAAGATTATAAAAAATATCTGGATATTAGTAGAGGTATCCGAAATAAATTAATTGACGAACATTCTTATGAAGTAAGATTAAAAGAATTAATCAAATTTGTTTAAACTATTAGGATTAGGAATAAATTAACTTTCCATTTTCCCCACATATTTTCCAGCATCGGGAAAATTGTTTTTGTAGTCTTCAAGGATTTTTTTACTTAATTTCTTTGGATATAAATTATCAGGTAAATCATTAATGTTAAGCCATGTAGGCCACATAGAACCATCAGCGTGTGATCGGTGCAGGACTCGAACCTGCGGCCTCGTCGATGTCAACGACGCGCTCTAACCAACTGAGCTAACCGATCTTA
>CAZVJU010000040.1:0-8138 GCA_964627195.1 uncultured Gammaproteobacteria bacterium
GAGCGTCGCATTCACATTGCGAAGGTCCCTGGTTCGATCCCAGGCGCGACCACCATTTTGGAAATTGACGGCGCGTGTCCGCGTGTGCGGCCAGATTCCACGGGGTTTTGAGGCTGAAAATTAACTTTTTGTCTTTTAACACAAAAACAAAAACACAAACACAACCCGCTACTTTATTTACTGCAGGAAATCTACAGACGAGATAGATAAACAAGTTCTTTCAATTGAATCTCAAATTACTGAGCTTAAAGAATTTGCTTTAAAAGAATATAATGAAAAGATTCATTTGGTGTACGGAGAGAATGATAAATATATTTCAGAAGAACTACGAAAAGAAGTTATAGATGTTATTAAACCTAAAAGCCAGATTGTTAAAATTTTGAAAGATCAGAACCATAGCTCATGGGATTTTGGTCTCGCTCAGGAGGTATACAAAGGAGGGTTAGCAGTCGTTAAATCCGCTTTCGAAGAATGACGTGTTTAAACCATCTCTCTTGAAACTCAACTAGTTTTTCTATTTCATGATCTGAAAAGTCAATGACATCTGGAGTAACTATTAGCTTGTCATCATTGTCATCAGTTCTCTGAATGATGGCTATGCAAGTTCCAGTTATCTTTTCTATTGGTTTATCTACCCCTAATACATATGCATCAAGTTCCTCTCCATCAGCTGATCTAGTATTTGGAATATATCCATAATTAACTTCATAATTCACTTTCTGACCAAGAAATGCCAACATATTTATCATTCGACCCAATTTTAATATTTTTGTTGACTTTTGCCTATGGGTTGTGATAAAACAGGCACAATGGACGAAAGAAAATTAAACAGATTCCAAAGTTTGATAAACGGTATTCCCCCTGAAGGATCCAGAGCGGGAGGCGAGATTGTTAGGGGTGAAGTGGTGGATGGAAATGACGCTACAAATAATTCCCTGTCTTTGGCCCAAAGAACAAGTGAATCTATTCTTGAAGCCAGAGTTTTAATGGGACAACTTGTTAGAGGAGATGATGAGAGTAGAAAACTTCTACTTGAGTACTTTAGGGAAGGAATTGAAGAAAAGTATTTACAAGCCTCAATTAGAACGGATCAAACAAGGCTCGATAACCTCAAAAAACAAATGGATATGATGAATGATGGCTTAAGTTCGAGGCTGGGGGAAGAAACAACAATAGTAAAAGTGTATAAAGAAATTTCTGAAACCAATTCTGAACAGTATCAACCCATTCTTACCCAGGAAGGAAAGATTAACCCCCAAGGGTTTTTTGATTTTTTAAGGTTTCATAAGGAACTTGCAATAAAAATTCTTTCTGCCTCTGAGATTGCTAGTGAATCGGTAGAGGTTGAAGCCCAAACAGCACTTGTTCCTCTTAGGGAAGAATTGAGTAGACTTAAAATTAGAGAGCAAAAAGAAACTGCAATTGAACTGATAGGAGCAAGACAGAGTTTAGTTGATGCGGGAGTTGCCAGGGGTGAAATAAGAACATCAAAAATTAGAGGAATGACAACACCATTAATTATAACTGTTGCTGAAGCTCCAATCATACTTTTACAGGCTCCCACAGATAGACTGATTAAATGGATGGATGAATCAAAAGATAAAGCAGTACCTATTGCGGCAGTAGCCGGGGCAACCGCCGGACCCATCATCCTTTTTACTAGAATTGCGGCCTCTTCCCCGATTATAGAATCATGGCTTTCACAGCATTTAGTCGTGGGGACACTGAGTGGAATATTTGGAGGATCTCTTTTAGCCGTTGCTTCATGGGGCACTATTAAAAACATTCTACCCGCATTAAAAGGTGGATTTGATTACATAATCAAGCAACTTGAAAATTTGAAGCGGAAATAGCCACTAGATAGTTTGATTCCAACATCCAAGGGAATAAATCATTACAGTACGAATGCGAGCACCGAGCGAAGCGAGGGGCGAGCTAAGACAATGAGTAATCAGACGAGAGACTTAAAATATGTTCGAATTTTTCGGTAATTAGACCACCAAGTGAAAAAATTACTTTTCTATATTCCCTGGCTTCTGGTGGTGGCCGTTGGCCCGGTCACTCTACTTAGAAATGCTCCTCCAGTTTCTTTTCTTTCAAGTAATCAAATAGTTTTGATTACTTTCTTGCAACGAGGAGCCGGACTTCTGGCTTTTTCTCTTCTTTTTTCGCAGATAATGCTTGGGGCTTATATGCATAAACTAATCGACAAATTCGGCGCCTGGGTATTTAAATTTCATACAACTGAGGGGGCTTTTACCTATTCTTTAATTTTTCTCCATCCGCTCCTTTTTCTTTTTTTGAATTTTAAATCATTAGGAAAATTTGACCCGTTTTATGTTTTTACCGACGTTTGTGTCCTTTGCCGAAATACGACCGAACTTTTTTATAATTTTGGCAGAATATCCTTTTGGTTAGTTACGGTTGCTCTCTTAGCTGCTCTTCTTAGAACTCAACCCTGGCTCCGAAACCATTGGCGAAAGTTCCATATCTTTAATTACTTTGCCTTTTTGCTAATTGCAGTCCATGCTAGGGGAGTAGGAACCGATGCGAGGTTTGTTCCTTTTGTCTGGTTTTATTGGACTTCGATAACGATTGTGGTCTTCACCATTTTCTATAAATTTTTATACCCCAGAGTTTCCAAGTTATTCCTCTCAAACCAAAAACCAGAGGAAGCAAAATAAAATTATTCTAAATTGAAAGACTGGTTCGATTCCCTTTGTGAACTGATTTTTGAAAAAGTCAGAACCTCCTTTCGCGAAAACCCGTAATGTCGCAGCTCCGGCTCGGCCTAACGGCTAAAGCCTCCGCAAACATCGGCTCGAACTGTGTTTTCCTTTATGTTCAAACGAGAAAACGCAAAAATTTTTATGCTATATTTATTGTATACTACATATTATGAAGAAGGATAAGAAAAACGTTTTTGAAAGGGTAAAACAACTAACTTCATCTCAAGATACAGATTTAATAAAGAAGATTTCCACAATAAGTGAACGGGCCGAAAAAGCAAGGTTATCTTCAACGTTCAATCAGACAAAATTTTACAAAGTTTAGAAAGCCAGAAGGTGTGTGTGGCCATCCATAAACAATTTACCCGCTTGACTTTCAGACTTTGACTTTATCATCATAAAAACTTCAGCCCTCACGTAAAGCTCAAATATTTTTTCCCAATCAGGATCATCTCGTTTTAGCTCAGTAATATTCAACCCTATCGTACCACACTCAGCAGGGTTTATCATTCTCCCATGAATGAATCTCTTATTTGTGGAGGTAAGATTTTTAGCTATGCTGGATGCTTTTCTAGCTCTTTGACTTGACGTAAGGCTGGGAAATTTATTTTTCAGCATACCATCAGGTAGCCTTTTTTTAACAAAATCTTTGGCAAATTCTACTTCTTTCTCACACTCTAATATAAAGGCGGGGTCCATTGAAGAAAAGGCCAATTGTTGTAATAAACCAGTTATATCTTGCTTCTCCTTCTTTAAGTTTTGTAGCTCTTTTAAAAGATTTTTTCTAGCTTGAATAAAAGACTGTGCTGATATTTGTTGTAGTACCCCACCTATATTAATTATCTTCTGGGGATCGATTGGGCCAAGTTCAGAACAGTAACCCATTACTATTTCATTGGAACCTAAAGAAATCAAAGTTGCTGCGCTTTTTGCCATGTTAGGTACAATCACTCTAAATTGTTGTTTACAATGACTCCTGCACATATCTACAATCTTTTCAGCCACAACACCATTACCGCCCGGGCTGTGAATCATTAAATCTAAATTGTTGACTTCTCCAATAGTCGAAAGCATGCTCCCAAAAGGAGCTATGTCATCTGCAGAAATAGCAGAATTCGGTGAACCAACTCTTCCTATATAGACAATTAGCTTTTTGTCATCCTTTTCAAGCTGGGGAATAATTGAAGTGTTTTTAAGTATTGATTCATTTCTTACTCTATCGGCACTTTGGTTTGCTTCACTAATTTCTTTTAGAACTTGCTGAAGTATCGGCTCCTTTTGGATTTTAGGATCAACTGTATTATTAGGCATATCTCTCTATTCAACCCAGATAAAAATCTTACTACCTATCTTTGTAGAAAGACCAAGAATACTAAGCGTTTGTCTCAATAAATTTGAACTGCCCTCTGGAACAATTATGTGCAAAGGGACAGGTCTTCCCTTAAGCATACCTTCTGACATAACTCTGCTAGAAAAATCTAGGTATTGTTGTTGAGAACGTTCAGATGAAATATCGTCATGGGTTTTAGCTTCACCTATAACCAGAAGGCCGGTGCTATCTCTTGCAATGATATCTGGTTCGTGTCTACCAATTGTATAAGGGTCTGGATAATTAGCGCCAACTGCACGCAAGACTTCGTAACCATCCTTCTGAAGGGCACCTATCAATAAATTAACCAGTTTCTGGTGTTCGTCCATAATCTATCTTAAGTCATTTTCCACCTTAGGATATACTCTATCAATCTCTTTTTGGATATCAATTGTTCTAGATATGGCCGTAGCAATTTTGCAATAGTGCCGAACGTCTTCAGCCGACAAAGCCTTTCCGACGCGATCTTTTAGCCATTTATCTAAAACTTGATAGCCACCAATATAATAATTCCAAACTTCCGACTTTACGCCATTAAAGTATTGCGAGTCGTTGATATGAAGTCTTTCCAAAAACTTTTCGTATTCACGCTTTTCGACTTGATTATCACCACCGCCCTGAAATTTAGCAATGGGTCTTTGTAACTCCTCATCTTTAAGAAGATGCAAGTTAACTAATTGCTCTCCTCTTTGAGCTAAAGCCTGAAACAAGTGATAATCTTTCGCAAACGGGATTCTAGGAAAATCGATTTTCAAAAACTCCTGATATTTTTCTCTGTAAATATTAGAGTAAAGAATCGCATAAACATAATAAAATATCGCTTCCGTGGGCTGAATAAAATTACCCGATAGACTTGATGTAAACGATTGCAAAGTTTCAAGCCAACCTAAATTGCCCCACTGAAGATTGTTTGATTTATGAATTTCCTCCAACAACCCTTGCTGCTCTGATGAATTATAGATATATAAAGGAAAAACATAAGCGGTATCAGCAGATGTATCTAGAATATGCCTGTCGGTTACTTTGTCTGTAACAAAAAAATATCCAAGACCTTGTTTTCTAATGCCCTTTAAGGAGACTAAACCTAAATTTGGTTTTAGGAAACTTCCCATAATTACATCTCTTGCCCTTTGTAAAATTCTCTTATTGTAGACAACATAACGTACATCAAATGGGCGATAATTATATGGCACTATACTATTTTCGATTTCCAATCCTTTTAACTCCTCGAATAACCTGTCACCTAAAACTTGTGGTATTTTATAACTCTGCATAGAAATATCGAATAGTGTTTTTTCTGCTATTGAGAGTTTTCTTACTAAATCGTCCTTGTTGAAGCTAACAAGTAAGTCATCCTTCCCAGTTGCTACGCCAGCATTCAACTGCCTAAATATTTTATCTAGCGGGACGAATTGATCGTATAGCTCAATCCCTTCAAAGTCTTTTATAGTGAAAAAATTATGGGGTGGTTGTGGTTTAATACTTCTCCATCTAGTGTCTGATACATTATTCTTTTCTAAATAGCTGTACTTTTCTTCTCTTAAACCCCAAACATCGGCATATTTCACCGACTTTTTTAAGTTATCGTTTTTTATCAACAAAATAATACTGACTCCTTGCTGAATATCAAATACGTTTTCGTCTTTCTCGCCTTCAGGTGTTTTTTCTTGTCTTTTTGTACTGCCGTGAAGGTTAAGAATATAAATTTCACTAAAGTCCTCCAAAAGTTTTCGGCGAAGATCGCGGTGAATAAGACCATCAAGATAGGAATTATTGGTAATCATGCCAACAATCCCTTGCCCAGCTTGTTTAACTTTCCAATGCGCAAATGCTATAAATTTTATGTAGTCGTCTGAAAGTGGCTGAATATTGCGCTCTTTTTTACGAACTACTTCTTTGTAACTTTCATACAAATTGTAAAATTCAGTACCTTCTTTTACGATGTTCGTTGAGCTTACCGAATACGGAGGGTTACCCATAACAACCATGATTGGAATGTCCTCTTTTACCTTCAGAGCTTCTAGGGACTCTTTCGCAATTGCCTGCTCAAAAACTCCTGGAAATTTACTCGGATCCTCTTTTGTAAAATCGAGAGTGTTTGTCAAAAAAAGATTGAAGCGCTCGTTCCCAGAAAGTTTATATCCGAATTCGTCCAGAATAAAGCCAACCTTTAAGTGCCCAATAGCATATGAAGCCATCATTAATTCAAAAGCATAAAAATTTTTGAGGATATGAGTTTTTATTAAACCAGACACACCGCCTTCGCCATACTTATCTTTAAATTCTGTTACAGATTGTCTTATTGCTTCTACTGGAAAGGTTAAAGTTCCAGAGGCAGGATCTAAAACTGTCACAGACTGAGTAGCAAAACCATCTTCTTTTCCAAACTTCTCCTTGAGTAGTTTGTGTATTGAACGAACTATATAACTAACCACTGGTTCGGGTGTGTAGTAAACACCTCGTTTCGCTCTCTCTTTTGGATCATACTCGGCAAGAAAAGTCTCGTAAAAGTGGATAATTGGATCATGGCCTCTACCCTCCTTATAAAAATTCTCCATTATCTTTTTAACGTCGGATGTGGCCAGAACTTCAGCAATATCATCAATTATCCACTCCATTGACTGTGGTAGGTCAGCCGAGGATATGAAGCGAAAAACGTCTCTCAATATTCCAATTGTGTGGGGAATATAATCATACGCCAACTTTCTATTAAAACCGTTGGTGGCCCTGCTTCTTGCCGCAAATAAACCGTAGGTGATTGTTTGTGCAAAAAGATCAGAAAAGTCTTGTAAAGTAAGCGAGGCGATAAGGTGGTCTTTGAATGCTTTATAAAACCCTTCAAGAGTTTGAGTGCCTCCTACATTTTCCTCTTTCAACTCCTCGGCTATAACATTATCCCTTAAAAACCTTGTTCTTTTTGCAAGCTCTATGGCAAGTGCTTTAGCGGTAGTGGTTTTGGGGATTGAAAATGAAAAGAACTGATCTAAAAATTGTAAAAATTTTTCTTGGTTTTCGGCCGGAGGAACAATTTTTAATTGATGAATTATGAAAGGACGACCAATGGAAACTTTTTCAACTAACTGGCCGTTCCTATAGAGCCTGAATTCAAAAAAATTTGTAAGTATAAGATTAGGAAAAGTACCTCTATAACGTTTAAGTTGTTCTGAGTCTTCGACTGAATCAAGGTTTTCGACTTTTGGATCTTTTGCTTCGATGTATCCTACAATTTTCTCCTTGCCGTTCCAGATTCTAAAATCAGGATTACCGGCCTCAGTTTTTTTAGGAAGAGGTGTTACAAAAATATTTCTTTTGCCTTTCTCGCTCCAAGTCTCGAGTAGCTTCTTAAGGTCGGGATAATAACTCTCTTCACGAGCATCGCCCAATTTCATTGTCTTAAACAAATCCTGAAAATATTTTTCCAACATTATGGCCTATTTTAGCACCCAAGTTTATATTCATAAAGTATGTGTATTGGCGGTTCCGCCCTCCGCGCCGCGAAAGGAAAAATGAAATATTTAAGTGGAGGGGGTGGTTGAAGGGGTGGCCTCTGGAGATGGCGAAGGAATTGGTGTGGGCGTAGGCGATGGTGATGGTGATGTTGTGGGTATTGGGACAGGGTTTTTAGGGAGAACTTCAAGGTCTTTCGCATCAGCTACAATAAGAATTCTTGTAGTTTTATTATATTTGCCCGCTGCAAAAATTCTCCTACCCACAGAACCTTCTAAATTAACATTGCTGGGAACTTCAAGGGTGATGGCTTCGGAGGAAGAAGTGAGGAGATAATATCTGCCGGTTTGTGAGCTGTACTGTAGCGTACCAGTGAATGCCGTTTCTCGCCAGGGGTCAGGGGTGGGAAGGGTAATTGGTTTGGGGTTATATTTAAAAAACGGAATACTGAATGGTAAGACAAAACTACCTAAACCAAATGCAACAGTTGTAATTATTAAGGCTATAGCAATCGCCGTTAGTGGGCGCACTCTAAAGCGAAAGTCAATCCCTTCATTCCCGATTATTCGATTCCACCACCTTTTTATATAAGT
>CAZVJU010000041.1:0-8043 GCA_964627195.1 uncultured Gammaproteobacteria bacterium
AAAAATGAAATTAATGGAACCTGCCCCCGCCAATCAGTCTCAAACCGTAACTCAGGCTCAAAAGAATGTATCAATCCCTTCCCCTTCAAAAACCCGCATCGTTCTTGTTTTAACAGGAGTAATTGCAATAGTAGGAGTGGTTGGAACAGGCTTTCTCTTTATGAAAAACCAGTCTCTCTCATCTGATTTAACAACCACAATAAATAACCTGGCTCAGTCAAAAGAAAAAAGTGTGCAACTCGAAAAAGACTTGATTTTCTACAAAAGCACAGACCTTGCAAAAGAAGTCGAAATTCTCAATCTCAAACTGAAAACTGCCGAGGAAGACCTTGTAACCACACAAGCAAACCTTACCAAGTTGCAAGCAGATGTGAGTAGTAGTCCCAAGATAGCAAATATTGCTTCCATGATGATGGCAACGTTTGGACAACAACCGCCAAATTGTTTTAGTGCAACTGATAAGGCCAACATTAATCAGGAGCTTGCCGCATTTGGGGATCGCGAATGGATTAGCAAATGGGAGGATTTTATCAATGATACGGATTCAAAAAGCTGCAGTATGTCGCCAGATAAACTTGAGCAAGCTGTCAGTTACGGTCTCACAAAGATCTCCAGATCTGTAGAATAAGATCAGGAGTATCGATTATCTCAAACCGGTCTGCTTGTCTGAAATGTCCCAGTTGACGAGCACCTGTCTTTAGCTTCAGAAAACCGTATCAAACTGATCAAAGTTCCTAATATTTTTATTAAAATTTTATTTTATTTTCTTTATGAGTTAACATACACATATGTGGAAAATTACGAAAACTACTGAAATTTTCAAACACCCACGACTTACTCTACTAGAAGACGACGTTGTCCTCCCTAATGGCAAAGAGACAAAGTACCTTAAATTTCTACACAAGGCTGACGGCGCAGATGTCGTGGCAATAAATGAAAAAAACGAAATTTTGCTTATAAAAGAATACAACCATCCAGTGGGAAAAGAGCTATGGCAATTTCCTGGAGGTTTTATTGACGAAGGAGAAACTGCTGAAGAAGCCGCGAGGAGAGAACTAACTGAAGAAAGCGGATATAAAGCAAAGTCCATGAAACCGATCGGACATCACTACATCTATAAGAAGAAGAATTGCCGAGGCTTCCCATGTGTTTGTTGCAACCAATTTAGAGTATGTTGGCCACAATCACGAGGACTCTGAATTTGGAATGCAACATAAATGGTTTAGTCACAAAAAAATTGATCAAGTGATTAGGAACGGCAAGATCACAGCAGACGATACTTTGGCCATTTGGGTGCTTTACAAAGTTCGTACAAAAAAGTCAGACAAGGTATCTTCAAAAGTTCTAAATTCACCCCAAAAAGCAAGTTGAACGAAGCAGGGCTCAACCGGCCAAGGTGTTTGTACTCAAAGTTCTTACCAGGGAAGCTTTCAGCCTCAATTTGTTGTATTGATACCCCACAAGTGTTAAGTTGAATTATGAGACAGAAAGGTTTTGCGCTAATTTTAATTGTCATAATCCTTGCCTTGATTGGAATTGTGGCAGCTTACTACTTCGGAACCAGGAAGGGAAATATAATCCCTTCGCCTACTAAAATCACCCCTTCTACTACAGCCAACCCCACAACAAACTGGAAAATATATGTCGACAAAAAGTACGTCTACTCTTTTAAATACCCAGCATTGTGGGAGGACAAAACAGATGCTAACGACAAAAGCCTCGGCAACTTTACTATTGAAACAGACGAAGGTGAAAAAATACATGGAGCAATTTTCTCCGGGATTCCGGATCCTGAAAACGACAATAGTAATTATGGCGCTAGCAAGTCTTTTATTATTAGCAGCAAAACCTATTTACTGGTCACATACGTTGAATGTGACGGACCTGGGTGCTTATTAGGTAGTAAACGCTTAGATGTCTTTAATCAAATTCTCTCCACATTCAGATTTGCCAAATAATTGCCGCTAAATCAACTCCTTACATAATCCACCGGAGCGGGGATAGTATAATTGGAAAATTGATATAATTTCTTAATGACAGATTCGAGAATCGAAAATTTTAATAAACTGCTTAAAGGCAAATCTTGCTTTCACATCAAAAATCTCGATGAAGAACTAATTTTAGAAGTGAAGAAAGTATTAAAGGACGGTTTTGACATCTACGATGCTCTGCCGAAAGATCACATTTTTAAAGCTTCCTGACTAATATCAATTTTCCACAAATTGAAGCGTAAAAAAAGGGCTTTTTGTGAAAGCCCCTTTTTTCGATTGTTATTTAAACCCCTTCTATACAACAACCAATGCCTGACAAGTGATTAACTTCATTGCTGAATACTTAGTTATTTCCTTGACTAACACCTAAGTGATGCGAGGGATTCAAGCATGTGTATTATAACACTTAATCAGCTTCAAAAGTCAAGCATTATAGGCAAAACATTTACCCACGAAGTCTTAGTGATCTGAAGTCTTAGTAAGTTCGCTTCCGATGAAGTTTTGCAAACCGTTGTAAACGCCTTCGCCCTCTTTGGGAATTAGTATAAATTGCCCGTCAAAACTTTTGGTAGCAACAAGCACGTTTTGGTCAGTCAGGTTTATAAATGACACTTTATAATCTTCCGGCTTACCATTCATTTCAATTACTTTCTTAGTGGTTTCCAAATTAAGGTCCGTTCTCACCATACCCACAAACTGATTAAAAAGTTTATCTAAGTTTTTTAGTGCATTTAGCGAGATGAATTTATCTTTCAAACCGAGAAGTAATGCCTGCTGGCGCTCACTTCTGGCAAAATCCCCTCCGTGCTGAGCACTAGCTCTGGAGCGAACAAATTTCAATGCTTCTTCCCCGGTCATCTCAGCCGAGCCTTTGTCAAAATGAATGTGTTCGTACCTACAGTCAAACTGGTGATGAAGCTCTGTATCGGAATACTTTTGATGAAGCTCTGCAATTTCGTCGGCCGACTTTCCACAGGTATCGTTTTCGCGTCCGGCAATAGGATAAAAGTTATCATCAAAAGTAACCGGTACACCTACCTTTACTCCACCGAGAGTATCAATAATTTTTTTAAATCCGTCAAAATCCATTGCGATAAAGTAGTCAATTCTTAGACCAGTTATTTCGCCAATTACCTCTTTGGTCATTACACCCCCTCCCCCTTCACCTTTGTATTTGGGTTCTTTTAACGGATAGTTCCTATCATTCAACCCGATTGCATAGGCATGATTAATTTTAAAACTTTGCGAAATATCGCTTCTTATTGGAATCTCTACCCACAAATCTCTGGGTATTGAGATCAAACTTACTTTTTTCTCTTTAGGGTTTATGTGGGCAACCATAATTACATCTGATAGACTGCCTCCGTCATGCCCAGCTCCCCCGTAACCAAGAAGTAAAATGGTTATCGAGTCTGAGGTAGAAGGTTCGGCAAATGTTTTGGGAGACTCCTCGGGGATACTAGTTTGTTTAACAAAGATATCAGATGTCCGCAAGAAAAGATAGCTCCCCAAAATTCCGAACGCAAAAGCACTTACAAAAAGTAAAATCAAAAAACCTGCTTTTAGAACTTTTCGAAGTTTTTGTGAAATACCAAAAAACATATCTAAATTAGTGTAGCTAGAAATGAGAAAAAAGGGAACAGCATCTAAAATTTGCCTTAAATTTTAAAAATGATACAATTGAATTGTTTGGGATTTTCTTTTTGCTTGTGCAAGCAGCCGGCAGGACTCCAGATACTGGTTAACCTCCGAGGAAATCTCCAGAAAGAGCTGTGACAATTAATTTCTTGAATAAAATAAGGGTTTTTTATAATCCTCCGTTATATGTGTATTTACGAAGGACGAAGGGTGGTGATAATAAGTGAGTAAAAAATTATATGTAGGCAATTTGCCTTATACCGTAACTTCCGATCAACTACGTCAACAGTTCTCTCAAGCAGGAACAGTCGTTGACTGTACTGTTATTACTGACAGACAAACAGGCAGATCAAAAGGCTTTGGTTTTGTCGAATTTGAGAAAGAGGAAGATGCCAAAAAGGCAATAGAAACGTTTAATGAACAGGAAATGGAAGGTAGAAAGCTGGTGGTTAACGAAGCGCGACCGAAAGAACCAGAAGACAATAAAAACTAAGGCTAAGTTACCTCGGGCCTAAAGCCCGAGGTAACCCTTAGGGTAAAAGTCTTCAGCAAAACTAGTCATAATTAACTACTTTTTATTTGATTATGAAAAGTTTTTTATTTGTCGCTCCCTTTGACTACTTTCTCAACCACATCTCGCGGAAGAGAGGCTGCAGTCAAAAGAGCATTGCGAACTGTTTTCCCAACTTCGTCACTTACTTCATCGGCTGCTGAAACTACTGCCATGACTGCTTCTTTGGCAACTTCCACCGTACTCGCACCAACTTTTCCTGCTGCCTCAATCGCGCCTTCGACTGCTGAAACTGCTGCAGCTGCAACGTCCCCTCCCACCTCAACGCTTCCTAATACCGCTCCTCTGGCCGCACGACTTGCAGCTGTCACCACATTACCGCCGGTCTCCGAAACGGCCATAACTGCAGCACTTACAACGTCTTTTACTGCTCCGGTAAGAGATGCTCCGACTTTACTTGAAGCCGCAACACCTCCGTGTACAATATCGGCAACACTTTCCAGGCTGGAGGATGCAACATCACTCACGTCCTTAAGCGTACCTGTAACTTGATTTTTGACAGCCCCACGCAAAGCTGAAAGTACGTCATCTGCTCCTTTTATGGTTGCAACTAGTGTGTCGCTTACTTCTTGTGCTAATTTTGATAAAACCATTTCTACTCACCCCCTTTCCTAATAAACCTACTTTCCGATTAGATTCTGAATTTAGTACTTCAAAATCTAATTCGGCCGTAAAACCACTATATCAGCAAAATAAGTATTAACTCAAGCTTCCTTTGCCATATTTCTTGTGAAGTTTGTGAATTTTCCGTAAATCAGAAAGATTAGTATTCCCAGGAGAAAAAAAGACACATACAAAGCTCTATTCACTACAAATAAGATAGGTAGAACTAAAAGAAGTAAAGTTATTATTTTCTCATAATCAAAGGCTGTTGATCGGTTATACAATCTGTTTAGTAAGATAAAAACCGGCACAATAACTAAACTATAGTCATAATTCAACCCATGTATTGAAAAAATCATTGAGCATATAACTACTGCTGCATAAGAGATATCAAGAGAAATTCTCTTCGCCGACAAAGCTATCAGGACTAACGATAGCAAGTAAAAGCCAAAGTTTAGTGATATCAGGACTGATTTTGGAAACTGAGCGAAAGCAGAAAGTTGTTCTAGAGAAGAGTAAAATGTAAACATTTCCTGCGGTCTTGCCCCAAACTCCGGTTTTTGGACAGCGAAGATAAACTGCAAATAGTGTGGTAAAAAAAAGTTTCTTGCAAGAAGAAGGTTCACGCTAAATAGTAATATACAAGAAATCAGAAACCCTTTTAAAAAGTCCTTTTTATTTTCCGCAAGAACAAATAAAATTGGTGCAGACACCAGATATTGAATCTTCACAATCAATAAACCCGTCATTAATCCCGCATACATATACTTTTTCTTTATTAACTGACTATAAATTACAAGGAAAATTAAAAGAATAATCGGTGTTAGCTGGCCAGAGAAAAGCGACCCGAGGCTTGGGTAAAAAAGAAAAGGTAAATAATAAAAGATCGAATTTTTAGGCAGATTAGTGAAAAGCTTTTTTGAAAAATTCGAAATAACTAAGAGAATACTAATAAGCAAACCAATGTATATCTTATATGCCCAAATTAGCGGTAGGTAGGTAAAAGGTATCAAAATAAAAGCAATAATTGGAAAGTTCACAAACGGTAATATTGAAGTTTCATGATGAGGAAAGAGAACGCTCTGTTGATAAAAGTACTGAGTATCAAGATCATATAGCAGGGGTCCTTTAGATGCTTTTATGATCTCTGCCCCGGTTAAATAGCTCACAAAATCGCTGCCTATTGCTTCTCTGAGTGTTAAAAGTAAAAACACGCAAATCACTAAAGCCAACAAAAAACTTATCAAAAATACCGGTTTCAAAAACCTAATTTTCGCAGTTAACATATACCCCTTCGTTATTTTCACTTAGTTAGAAAAGTAAGTGAGTTTGTTTACAGTCTATCAGGAAGTAATCGCCTATTCCAAGTAATCCTGAAGCTTTTTCCGCCTGGAGGGATGCTTGAGTTTTCGAAGCGCCTTTGCCTCAATTTGCCGAATACGTTCTCGTGTTACTCCAAATACTTTTCCGACCTCCTCAAGCGTCATTTGTTTATTTCCTTCCAACCCAAAACGAAGTTTCAACACTTTTGCTTCTCTATCTGAAAGTGTAGCAAGAACCTCATCAAGATGATCTTTTAAAAGCTGTTTCGAGGCGGCATCAACCGGAGAAAGCTGGGATTCATCAGGTATGAAATCGCCCAAAAAGCTTTCTTGGTCTTCTCCGACGGGCGCTTCTAAAGATGTAACTTCTTGGGCAATCTTGAAAATTTCCCGAACACGATCCGCGTCGAGCTCCGCCTGCTCGGCAATTTCCTCCGGAGTCGGTTCCCTTCCAAGCTCCTGCATGAGGCGTCTAGAGATTCTATAAAGTTTATTTATCGTCTCAACCATATGAACAGGAATTCGAATGGTCCTTGCCTGATCGGCAATTGCGCGTGTTATTGCCTGGCGTATCCACCAGGTGGCATAGGTTGAAAATTTATAACCCTTTCTCCAGTCATATTTCTCGACAGCACGAATAAGACCTTGGTTTCCTTCCTGAATGAGATCGAGGAGTGATAATCCCCTACCGATATACTTCTTGGCAATCGATACAACCAGCCTTAGATTTGACTGAGTAAGTTTATCTTTTGCGGCCTTCTCGGCTTTCTCAAAACGCTTCGCAAGCTCAACCTCCTCTTCTGCAGAAAGAAGAGGTACTTTACCTATCTCGCGTAAGTATTGGCGAACCGGATCTGTAGATTCGGCTCCGCCAAGCTTTGATAAAATTTCAATTTCTCTCTCTAGCTTCTCCTTTACCTTCTCATCGCTTTCGGTTTCTTCGGATTCTACAGACTCAAATACGTCAATACCTTCTGCCAAAAGCTTATCGTACAAATCATCCAATTCTTCCAAACGATCCTCAGCATCGGGAAATACTTCCAAAAGATCATCTTGGGTTAAAAACCCTTGATCTCTGCCTTTTTTAATCAGTTCAACAATTTCTTTTCTTGCCATATTTTACTCCCTAGAGAATTATACCCTTAAATCAGCCCGTCTCAAGTTCATTTAGGTTTTTAGTCAATTTTCCAAACTCCAGTTGAAGAACTCGAAGTTTTTTTCTATCTTTTATTTTAGATTTCTCTATCTCACGAATCCTTTTTGCAGCATCTTCCAGTTTCTCCTTGACACTAAGTACTAAAAGCTCTTTTTCAAGAAGTCCCAGTTCTTTCTTAAGTTTTTCAGGGGATTCCTTTTCCACTCCCGGCAGGTCTTTTAGTACTAAATCTGTGAAACCGCCGACAAGCTCACCTGGAAGTCCTCCCGCAAAAATGGATGGGTCAAAAATTTTTTGTTCTTTGGAAAAAAGACTGAATTCCTTCAAGATTCTTCTGGCAAAAGGCGTAGTAATTAAATTTTTCAGTTCCTCTTCAACCAAAACCTCGGGATTATAGCGCAAGCCAATTGCTAAATATCTCTCTTCAAGAAGCTCGCGCCTAGTCTTTTTTGAAGCTTCTGTGATTTTTTCGACCTTGGGTCCTGATACTTCTTTATAATCTAAATGCTCAATCTGCTGGCCAACCGCTTCCACCGGCACTCCCAATTTTCTGGCAACCAAATTGATATAATGCGCCTGAACAATTTTGTCTTGAATTTTGGCCAGTACCGGAACGATTTCTTTACTGATTTTGGCTTTTTCCAGACCCGTCTTGCCGCTTAACCGGGCGAAGGTCGAATCAATTATAAAATCCCATACGTTTGTAGCTTTATCAATAGCATCAAATAACTTATCGGGGGCTTTTTGCGCAGCTTCATCGGG
>CAZVJU010000042.1:0-7148 GCA_964627195.1 uncultured Gammaproteobacteria bacterium
ATAGCAGAGTTCATACAGGAAATCAAATTGACTATAGGGTAATGGAAACGGTATGGAACTAAATCTGGGATTATGGGGTCAAATTTTTAGGTTACTTGTAGGAAGGAGAGAGTTTATACACCTTTTTAATTTTACGTCAAACCCAAGCCCAGCTCTTAATTTTTTTGTTGGGTTATAAGTATTAGATTTTAAGTTAAAGTAAGTCATCCAAAAAGAGATTCTGCAGACCCCTTAACTACAAGAAACAATGAATAAGCTGTCAGAATGATTACTAAAAAAAGACTGGGTACCCCCACGTACTTTTCATAAATATAATCATTCGTGGCTAAGAGTATAGTGATCAACATCACAACTGCAAACTCGTATACCGTAAATTTAAGTATAAAATCATGAATAAAAGATTTATTTTGCTCTAGTTGTTCAAGTTCGTCACCAATTTTTGACAACCTTTCAATCTTTCTTTCTCCGACCTTTTTATAATCTTCGTTTTTTGTCAAACTTTTTATAGTTAAAATAAACTCTTCTGTTGAACTCAGAGGTTTTGTATCACTAGTAAAATAGAGAATATCTTGTTGGGTTGTATAGTCACTTAATAGTCTTTCTTCTTTATTATTGATAATTTGCAGCTTAAAAATTACCATAACTCCCAAAAGTGCCGCTAAAGAAATTAAAGACTGGACAAGACTGCTAAAAACAGACTGTGTTACTCCGCTAGAAACACTCCACTCAA
Organism: uncultured Gammaproteobacteria bacterium; assembly: GCA_964627195.1. GTDB lineage: Bacteria > Patescibacteriota > Microgenomatia > UBA8517 > UBA8517 > CAZVJU01. The sequence continues at coordinate 731 of CAZVJU010000042.1, forward strand.
ATTTTATAGATGCAATAAAGATTGCCACAAAAAACAAAAAGAGCGAGACTAGAAGTTTACGTCTCCTTGATCTACCCGTAAAATACTCTCCTATCGTTTGGTAGATATTGAAAATAATATCTTGCATTTGAAGAAAATTCCCTAAGCTCCCGTTGGGCAACTAGCTTAATCCTACTTCAAATTTCCAAAAGGTCAAATTTTAGATGTTACCAGCTCCTGTTTATATAGGGAGTCCTTTTGGGGTCTATTAAACTCCGAATGTGAGGCCCATCGAAATGTTCCCCGATAGCAGAAACGCTGGACATATCTTCCAAATAAATAGTTATAACCCCGGGCTCATAATCTTCGTGAGCCCGTGTATAACCGGATAGTCTTTCTTTTCCCTCGTTCTCACCAGTTTCTTGGGGGAAAACGTCATAAGGAGCAACCACTCGTGTTACATAATTATCATCTTTCTTCCTTCGAAAAGTAATCTTCAACCATTCCTGATTTCTGATAGCCTCTATAACCGCCTGTTTCATATTTAGAGTTGTCACTTGTTAGTCGGTTTCTGTTTTATTTCTTTTAATTCCGCCAGAATTTCTCTAAGTACACCCATTAGTTCAGTAAATTGTGCCCTGCTCATTTTACTCACCCCCTTTTTCAATCATTTCCTCAACCTTTCTTTTTGCTTCGTCTAATTGCTCCTTGGATTTTTTGCGCGCCTCGTGAGATTTTTTAACCAAATCCGCGATTTTTTGTTGAGTTGACCTTGGCAAAATCGGAATAATTAGTCTTTTTAATGACTCTTGGGGAACGGCAGATAAAATAGTCCCTGCACATTCTCTTTCAAGTTGCCATTGTAAAATAATACTTTTAGCAAAAACCAGCAAAACTTCCGATAAAATTTCGCTGCTTCTTAGTTGGAAAAAACCAGTAGAAGCAAGGCTTCCATTTTGATCTGTATCAACCAACGCAGTTTTTCCCAGCGATCCCTGAATACTTGAAACGAGGACGTCTCCTGTTTTTAGTAACCTTCGGGCCCTACTCGGTGCCTCTTTACCTAAAACTTCAGAGTACCCATCAACTACCCCAACCGAGGAATTAATATTTGCCAATTCGACATATTTATAACTTTCATCAGGTTTTGGGACGAATCTCGCAGGAACATTCTGAACAACCTCTAACAAGCTTTTTGCATTTTGATTATTAATTTTTGATATTAATTCATCGTACTTTGGCTGGAAATAATCGGCATCAACTCTGTCGACTTTTTCCGCGTCTGAATAATTAACAATATAACTCAAATCTTCAGGGATCTGAAAATCTTTAAGTTCCAACTCTCCCAAAAGCAAATCTTCTGCCTGTTCGTAACAAGCTGCAGAGTTTTCTAATTCTTTTAGTGATGATTTGTAAAGGCCTTCTATTTGACTCTGAATTTCCTGAGAAAAAACTGGTACAAGTATAGATTTCGTTTGCCACAAAAATATGTGTTGCTGAACACTCCCAACTGGCAATCTTAAAACTTGCATTTTTCCATATTTTGAATTTAAAAATGCTGCCAAATAATAGGGAGAGATTTTGCTCTCAGTTGTTATTTTCACTATATCTTGATTTGAATTAAGCTTTGCTGGAACGCTAGAAGCTACTGCAGCGTTACCAACAGAGCCAGACATTGACAACAGAACTTGTCCCTCACTTACTTTTGATTTCCTCAATATCTTATCAACATTGTCATCTATATATCGCACACCTTCATAACTAATGATTCCATCTTTAATATTGTTTGCTTCAAGAAAGGGTATCCCTTCGTCTCTCCAAACAATATTGCTTGTGAGAGCGTATGCCCCAAAACTTTCTAAACTTTTAGAAATATCTTCAAGTTTTTTGCAAATCCCAAGATCAACAAGTGTTTTCATAATCTCTAAATATTCTGGTTGGTAATATTGAGCATCCAGCCGGTCTGCTCCCTCAAGTTGAGATTTTTGAACAACTGAGTAAATACTCATGAATTTGCAAGTTCAGCTAATGCTTTTACATGCTCCCAAGAAATTCCCATGAATATATTGGCAATACCTGCAACTTGCGAAGGACTATTTGACAATATTCCTATTAAGATAGAAGGGCTATCTTTTAATACAATCGGTGCGCCACTTAGGCCACCCACTACCGGTCCAGAAATCTGAATATTTTTCCTTCTAATATCATCTCTCTTAGATAAACCAACCACTCCCTCAACATATGTCGGAGAATGCACTTTATCTAAGAGTTGGTTTCCTAATGGAAATCCACAATAAGCAACTCCCACGGAAACTTTAGGATAACTGGTGGTAATTTCTAAACCAGTAGAGGCCTCTTTTTCTAAATCGTCTCCTTGAAGTAACTGTCCTTTATCATCTAGTAATTTCAAAATTGCTAAATCGTGTTGTCCATCAATTATTTCGATTACCGCCCTTTTATAATTTCCGGCATTTCCAACCACCAATAGACCAGACAGTACAATCGGGGTCGAAAATAAACCTTCAACTACATGGGCACAAGTGATGAGTGCTTTGTGTTTCTTTAACCAGAAAGCTGTTCCGACTACATTTAACTCCTCGGAGAATAACTTTCCATCTTTTGGATCAAACTTTGGCCGCATGGTACCAACGGCTCGAACAGCTTTATAAACCTCTGGCTCTTTATTAGTACTTATTTGCTTCCTGTTATTTGGCATTTCTACCTCCAAAAACTAAACCCTTTCTACACCTACTTTTAGGCTTCAAGGTCTCTAATAATCATATTTAATATTTCGAAAGCGATTCGTCCCTCCTCCGGCTTTACTTGTAATCCAGATTCCAGCTCTTTGCCAGGATGAACCAGGTTACGGTAGTTTCTTACTGCGTCTCCTAATTTCTCAGCACCTGGATTTATTATCGACAAATCCACAGAAACATCAATCAGATGTTCAAGACTCCACTTTACCAAATCTTTTTCTTTATGGGCCTTGGTAGAAGATTTCGCCCTGTCTTTATTAGCAATTAATTTGTCCAGTAATATTGCTTCTATCAGTCCACCACATAGAATAATAAGGGGTTTCCAGGCTTCAACAGCCAAACATCGGCCTATCCACCCATAATCTCTTCTAATAATCTGTCTCAATTCTTGGTTATCTACAAAAGAGAAATCTTTCTGTAAAACCATAGGTGGTTTTACATCCTCATCCATCAAAACATTCAAGGCGCTTACATCTTTTATAGTTCTCACCAACAAACTGTCAATTTTGTACTTTGGTTGATAATCGAAGGACTGTTCCATCAAAAAAGGAGAATCTCTTCGCAAGAAATCGTTTTCGTTAAATTGTTCAAAGGTACCTGGTATTATAATATTGAAACTATCTATGAACTCCTTGTATTCCTGAACAATCTGTGAGTCAACCGCCTCCTCCTTTTTCCTAAAAATTTCAAGAGTTTTTCGATACTCTGTTAGAAAGAAGTAGGCTTTTTTGATTTCCCTTTGTTGCTCATCTGTAAACTCCATATTTTACCTCCAAAAATTAAATCCCTCCTTCTTTGCAAACTCTATAAATTTATCTGCAATTTCGTCTAGGTCGTGGTCAAGTAAGGAATTGCCTTTTGCATCAACTGCAACTTCTCCATTTTCATCTTTCTTAAAGACGTAATCTCCGCCGTTATCCTTTCCACTCTTCTTCGAAACCGCCATAAATATTGGATAATCTTTGGGTAGTTTTTCTCCTTCACCCCACTTCTGCAAGAAAAGCACTGAAGTTTTTGTACCAGTATGGGGCTTGAAAGTATTAACATGAAGACCTACAACCGCTAAAATCCTAGCTTTATCGAAAAGCCAACTTCTAATGTAGGCCATATTGGTATTATTTAAAACTCCTTGTGGCAAGACTATTGCAAGCCTACCGCCCGGTTTAATGAGATTTAATGCTCGCTCGATAAAAAGAATATGCCTTTCAGTCTTGTTTCGAAGTTTGCCTTTCTCGTTTTTTGCTAGCTCATACTCGTTGAGGATCGGGCGTTCATGAATTTCTCCTGCAAAAGGCGGATTAGTAAGTAAAACATCAAAATCAAAATATTTAAAGTTTTCTTGGTTATCCCTGTCTTTGTCGTAGTCACCAAACTTGTGGATTTTTTCTCTAAGTTCTGCTCGAGCTTTTTCTTTTTCCGCCTCGTCGCCTTTCCATTCTTGAGGATTTAACGAGTTGAGTTTGAAAATGTGAGACCTTCCATCCCCGGCAATAAGCATTAAAGCACGTGATATTTTTACGGGTTTATCGTCAAAATCAATTCCGTAAAGATGGCTTCTTGCATACTCGATCTTTGTTTCTTGGGATCTAACCGACATGTAGTTATCCCAAACCCATTGCATCGCGTGAATCAAAAATCCCCCGGATCCGGAGGCTGGATCAACAATATACTCATCTTCTTTCGGATTTAGTATTTTTACAGCCATATCAATAACATGACGGGGGGTAAAATATTGACCCTTTTTGCCCTTGGCGACATCGGGAAGTAAGTATTCAAAAGCTCTATCGATAATTCCCAAATCTGCATCTAGAAGTTTTACTTTCTCGAGCTGCCCAACACATACAGACAAATGAGATGGCGAAAGCTGAATTTTCTCACCGGAAATAAACATCCCCGACCATTCTTGTGCTGATTTTTCAAAAAGACGCTCAACGTTATCGTAAGTTATTTGAGGATTCGTAGATTGTCTAAAGAGAAGTTCCCCTTGCCTATCTCTTGCATATTTTTCGTCATATAGTTTTGCGTAGATTAATTTAAAGATTTCATTAAAAGAATCGACTCCTGCGTTCGCCAGAACCAACTCCTCCAAAATTTTTATAATTTTCACCAAGTCAAAACTCCTCTCAAGTTGATCCAAAGTTAGTTTTGCTTCCTGGACATCTTCTATTGTTTGGTCGATCCTTGGAATATCGCGAAGAGTGTTTTCAAATTGATGGGGATATGGACGGTAAAGAATTACCTTTACAATACCATTTGACAATATGCCTATTGGTGCACCTTCTGCATTAAGATAACTCTTCACTTGTTCTAAGCCGTCTTTTGCTTCCGGGCTTTTTACCTCTACTACTACTCTTGGAGTTTCTTTGTCTTCCTGATAGATAACGATGTCGGCAGCCTTTTCGCGAACCTCACGGCCAAAATTAATCTCTTTTTCTACAGCAATTCTATCCAAAGGATAGTTATAAATTTTTGTTAGTTTGTAAAGCCATAGTTGGCGAACAATTTCTTCCGGTTCTCCGATTTGCTTTTCTTCATTCCAAACCAGTAACTCAATATTTCTTTTTAGACACGTTAGATAAAACTTGCCTTTCTCTTTTTCGGAGATAGTAAGAATTTCGGAGGGCTTAATTTTGTCAAATTCCGGCAAGCCATATTGCATATCAGGTTTTCGGAAAATTTTGTTTATGATATCAGAGGTTAAATTTGTACCCATGCTATTAACTCTTCCCAATTATACGTATCACTTTACCTATAAGTCGAGTGTCGGGGTAAATTGGGATATTTTTGTGTTTGGAGTTTTCAGGTTTCAAGTATGTTCGTCCTTCTTTGCTAACTAATCGCTTTATAGTGGTGCCGTCGTTGCTTCTTGCAAGAACGATGTCGCCGTTTTTAAATTCTTTTGACTTTCTGACAACAACTACATCTCCGTTTTCAATTCCTGCCCCAACCATCGAATCACCCTTAACCCTAATCAAGATGTCATCTAGTTCTTCTATTTGCCCCACTGGTTTCCATTGGACATCCTCGAATGCCTCTGTATAAGGACCAGCAGCACTAACGCCAACGTATGGTGAAATAGGAGTAAGACCCAAAACAAAAAAACCTTTTTCCAGAATTCTTATACCCCTAGTAACCCCCTCCTCTTTTCTGATAAGCTTTTTGTTCTCTAAAGTTTTTAGAAGATCAAGAATGGCCTGGTTAGAAGATACGTTTAAGACTTCTCTTAGATCCGACAAGCTTGGAGGATAGCCTGAGTCACGCAATGAATCATAAATGGCCTTTAGGGCCTGAAGCTGTCTTTTACTCGGTTTAGCCTGCATGGATAAATCTTACTGACTGACTAGTCAGTTGTCAATGGCCTATTTTACCACTTTTCCGCTCTATAGTTCATTGTGCATTAAACACAGTGCAGAGGTCATAGGAAGTTCAAATTTCGTAAAACCAACTAACGTCTGGTTCGGAAACCTCCTTAATCATACTTTTGTACATCTTATACACCCCATCCTCCAAAACCGTTTGCCAGGTGCCTTCGTAGTAATGCTCTTGTCTCTCTCCGTTTACCCAATTGCTCGTTGAAAACTTTACGAAAACGATATTTTTTCTTTCGTCTTCCATTCTGGTTCCGTAGATCTGAACATCCAGAATATCTTTGAAACGGTTTGTCCATTCTTCAAAATTTGTTT
>CAZVJU010000043.1:0-5812 GCA_964627195.1 uncultured Gammaproteobacteria bacterium
TAATTGTAAGCGCAACCTTCCTGAGGAGGGTAACAGGTTGAAGAACCACTTGTGTATGATTTACACGAGCAAGAATAACTATCCCAATATTTGTCAGATCCACAGCCCGTTGATGGAGGATAACAGGAAGAAGTGTAAGATTTACAAGAGCAAGACGTGGAATCCCAATAATAATTTGATTCGCAACCGGCGGATGGAGCAGAACAGGACGTGGATCCTTCTGGTTTACAGTAGCAGTATGTGGAATCCCAATAATATCCTGACCCGCAGCCATTTGAGGGAGGGCTGCAGGAAGAACCACTTGTGTATGATTTACACGAGCAGGAATAACTATCCCAATATTTATCGGTTCCACACCCCGTTGAGGGTGGAGAACAAGATGAGGTGGGGGCGACATAATATTGGCAAGAGCATGAGTTGGAGTCCCAATAATTATTAGTTCCACAACCACTAGAGGGTGGAGAGCACGTAGATGTGCTGGGCTGACAGGAGCAAGAACCGGAGTTCCAATAATAGTCTGTTCCACACCCGCTTGAAGGAGCCTGACAACTTGATTGACAAGAACAGCTAGAACTATTCCAGGAATAACCCGATCCGCACCCGCCGGAGGGTTCCTGACAGCTGGACTGGCAGCTACAACTTGTACTATTCCAATAATAGTTACTTCCGCAACCTCCCGAAGGTTCGGTACATCCGCTTTGAGCCAGATAATTTTCTATACCTAGAGTTTTACTGCTTTGTACGCTTGAGGAAATATGTTTATTTTGGGGAGAAATTAACGTAAGTAGGCTGAAGACAGTTAGTAAAGTAGAAGCAGAAAGTATTAGTAAAAAATTTTTTCCCACTATAAAATTTATGACTTGGTGACTTTTGTATATTTATTATTGAATAGGTAAATTAAAGTGTAAATGCCCACTTTAGGTTTTTTCCTAATTTTCATTTTAAGGTAGTAAAAGTAGCACACACTATTGCCGATTTGTCTGGTGACAAAGAAATTTCCACACATCATCTAGCCGAGGCCCTTCAATATAGACCGAAAGAAGAAGAATTTTAAAAAGTTTCAATTTTAGGGGTTAAACAACTGTTAAATATTTTATAATAAGATCTAAAATTTGGTCCTCGGTTAGATCAGTATCTTTAAGGTTCAGCTCGTCGTTCCATTTGTCCCAGAATTCCACATTAGTAACCGTTACGAGTTCTGATAATCCCAAATAGTCGAGTACATTGCTTAAATCTACATCTTTACCATTTGCTTCTACTTCAAAATTATATTTATCGGATTTGCCGCTTTGATGAGTCAATTTAAGCTCAAAATCGGGCTTTCTGAAAATGTAGTTATCATATTGGCTAATGTAGCAGACGTTTTCTCCTGGGAAAAGAACCCGTAAAATTTTGTAGGTATTGAATACCTCTTCGAAATCGGGTTGTAAACTAACACATTGTTCGCTTCTAGACCATTCATGCGTTCCTTCCCACTTGCCTATTTTTTGGATAATCTCGGCATGCCCGTCTGTAATTCTAATTCTTGTATCAATGTTATTTCTGTTGTGGTCCCAGAAGGAAAAGGACAATCGCTTGGAACTAATTGGCCTTCCGAACTGTTTAGTAAACAAAACTAGAGAATGCTCAAACTTTTGTTTTGTCAAAACTCCCCACGATTCCTGCTCGATCATAAATATCTCTTCAATTTTTCAGCATACTTAATTCTGTCTGCCGGACTTGATAAAACACTTTTTTTGGACAAATTAAGGTTAAACGAGTCTCCGTCATACCGCGGAAAAATGTGGAAGTGGAAATGGAAAGCGTGCTGATCTGCCGCAGGTCCATTATTTTGCCGTGTTGTAATCCCGTCGCAGTTATAAGCTTTTTTTAATGCAATCGAAATTTTTTTGGCGATATCAAATAACCTATGACCATATTCCTCTGGCATGTCATAGATATTTTCAAAGTGTTTGTTGGGGACAACAATTACGTGTCCTTCACATGTTGGAATCCAAAAGGAGTTAATATAGGCAGTTACTAAATCGTCTTTATAGACCTCATCTTTTTGTTTAAGTAACGTGTCCTCGTTCTCCACACCTTTAAGGCCAAGACAGATAGGACATTTATAATCTTTAGGGGCGTGATTAAACATTACGATATTATATAATATGAATATGATTAAAGCTTTGCTACTTGATGCAGATGGGGTTGTAATAAAAAAGCACGACTATTTCAGTAATCGGTATAAGAAAAATTTTGGTAGGTCTTTAAATGATGATGGCATTACTAACTTTTTCAGAAATGACTATAAAAAGACTGCGGCTGGAAAGGCCGACTTAAAAGAACTTCTGAGAGGAAGATTGGATAGCCGGAGCTGGAATGGTACAGTTGATGACCTTTTGAAATACTGGTTTGAAGGCGAAAGGGAATTAGATGACGAGATTTTAACTGTTGTAAAAAGCCTTAAGAGTAAAGGAGTCAACTGTTATCTTGTTTCAGATAATGAGAAATATCGTGCCGACTATCTTCTTAATAAAGTAGGAATTAAAAGATACTTTGATGATACTTTTTTTTCTTGCTTTGTAGGCTACACCAAATCAGAACCAGACTTTTTCAAGGCTGTTATTAAAAAGCTTAAACTCAAACCGGAAGAGATTGACTATTGGGACGACGACCCCAAAAATGTAGAGGTTGCAAAAAGTGTGGGTATAAACGGGAAGGTTTACAAAGATTTTACCGAGTTTAAAGAAGGTGTTCAAAAGGGAATAAAAATGAAAAGATTATTTTTAACTTCCAGCTTAAAAAGAGTGGCTAAAGATATCGTAAAGTATATTGAAAATTACAAAGGTATGAAGCTCGCCTTTATTACTACCGCAGGAGAATTCGAAACAGGAAATAAGCAGTGGCAGAAAGAGGACATAGACGCTTTAGTTCAAGTTGGATTTAAAGTTTTTGACTATACGATTACCGGAAAAACCGACGAACGAATAAAAAGTGATTTAAACGATGTTGATGTAATTTGTTTTTCCGGTGGCAACCCATTTTATCTTCTTGAAAAAATTCAAAAGAGTAATTGCGCGGAAGTAATCAGAGATCTGGTTTTAAAAGGAAAAATATATATTGGAATATCAGCGGGCTCGGAAATTGCAGGACCCGATATTTATTCTATCTATTCAAAAGGAGATGTAAGAAAAGCTCCAAATCTGAAAGGCTATAAGGGGTTGGGTTTAGTTGATTTTATTATTTTTCCGCATTGGGGTAAAAAGGATTTTGAGCATGTATATTTCGGTTTTCGATTAAAACATGCTTATACAACAAATGACAAAATTATTCTTTTGACCAATTATCAGTATGTCAGAGTAGAAGACGATATGTACAAAATTGAGGAGGTAGAGAAATGAAAACTAAAACCAATCAGAAAAATACAAATATTGAGACTGAAATTAAGATAAAAATTGACAATCCTAATACTTTTATTTCAGAGCTAATCGAAAAGAAAGCAGTTTTTAAAGGGAAAGATTTTCAAAGGACGATAAGAATGGATACCCCAAATATGGATTTACAGAAAAAGGGGATTTTTCTTAGAGTATGTTCGGGGCTTGGAAATGCCATTACTTTAAAAGTTAAAAAGGAAGAAAACAAAGACTTTAAACTTAGAGACGAATATGAGACCAAAGTTGAAGATATAAATGTACTTTCTCGGATTTTTAGCATTTTGGGATTTTCCAAACATTTTGTCATGGAAAAATACAGGGCTAACTTTTTACATAAAAATGTAATGATCTCTATTGATGAGCTCCCTTTTGGAATCTACGTTGAATTTGAGGGTGAACCCAAAGATATTAACAGTGTAGTTAAAGAATTAGGATTCGAAAATTCCGAAAGAATAACGGCTACCTACTGGCATCTTTTCGATAACTATTTGCGAAAGAATAATTTATCGGGAGAAAATATCATTTTCCCAAAAAATTACAAATCTCAAATAATGGATTTAGAAATTCCTAAAAGTCAAAGAAAGGATATTTAACTTTCACCAATCTTCAGGCAATTCTCAGCTTCTGGAGTATAATTTGAGCGTATATGGGTTCTTACATTTTTGCGAAGCAAAAATGCAAGGTTCCGATAAATATTATGAGGGTTCTTATTGTTGAAGATGAATACAAGATTGCCAATTCTATTAAAAAAGGTTTGGAACAAGAGGGGTATGCAGTTGATGCAGTTTATGACGGCAATGACGGCTATGATATGGCAAGCGGAGAGGACTATGATTGTCTGATACTGGACTTGATGCTTCCCGGGATGGACGGAGTTACTATCTGCAAAAGGTTGCGCGAAGAAAAAATCTATACGCCTATTCTAATATTAACTGCAAAAGGAACTCTCCAGGATAAAGTAAGTGGTCTTAATTCAGGAGCTGACGATTATCTTGTAAAACCGTTTGCATTTGAGGAATTATTAGCCAGAATCCGCGCTCTCACAAGGCGTCCGAAGAATAATTTACAGACAAAACTTAAAGTCGGAGATTTGGAATTGGATACGGTTGCCTATCAAGTAAAAAGAATGGGTAAACCGATTAATCTTTCCAGAAAGGAATTTGCACTCCTGGAATATTTAATGAGAAATCCCGGAAAAATAATTGATAAAGACCAAATAATTGCTCACGTTTGGGATTATGATGCTGATATTTTGCCTAACACAGTTGAAGTTTATATCGGCTATTTGAGGAAAAAAATTGATATCGCATTTCCTAGTTCAAAACCACTTATTCATACTGTAAGGGGATTTGGGTACAAGATTAGTGATAAGTAACAAGTTTGTTTGAATTAGTATTTAACTGATTTTGACTTCTAACTTGTTACATGTTACCTGTTACTTATAACAAAACTATGTTTGAACACGCACGCCTAAAATTAACTCTTTGGTACCTACTTATCATTATGGCAGTAAGCGGGTTTTTTAGTGTGATAGTTTATCGTGGTTTTACCAAAGAAATTGGCCGCGGTTTTAAGGTTCAGGCCCTTCGGGGTTCTCTCGTACCCCCGGATAGAAGAGTTCTTGTACAGGAGCATAATGGTTTTTTTCGAATTTTACCTTTTGTAATTTATCCTGACGAAATTCCTCCGGAGGAATTTATTGAAATTATAAACCTCGCAAAGCGGCGTTTTGCTTTGCAACTGTTAATCATAAACGGAGGAATTTTATTTCTGGCAGGAACTGCAGGTTATTTCCTGGCAGGCAGGACACTTCAACCAATTGAAGTGATGATGGATGACCAAAAAAGATTTGTAGCAGATGCATCTCATGAGTTAAGGACTCCTTTAACTTCCATGAAAACCGAAGTTGAAGTGGCACTACGCGACAAGAAACTAAAATTGATTAACGCAAAAGGTCTTTTAAAAAGTAATCTAATAGAAGTGGATAGGATGAAAAATTTCACCGACTATCTTCTGGCCTTGAGTCGTTTGGAAGCAAGCGGGAGAGACCTTCCGATGGAGAAGGTTGACCTTTCTGAAGCAGCAAGGCAGGCGGTAGAAAAAAACACACCGCTTGCGGATAAGAAGAAAATAACACTAAAAGACAGTTTGTCTGAGCGTATTGTTAAAGGGAATCCGCAAAGCTTGGTTGAACTTATTTCAATTCTAATAAATAATGCAATTAAATATAGTCCTGAAAAAAGCGAAGTAAAAGTGGGTGTGAGAGGGGGTAAAAGACACGCGATAATTGAAGTAGAAGATCAGGGGATCGGAATAGCCGAAAAAGATATCCCCCATATCTTTGACCGCTTTTACAGAGCAGATACATCACGGAGTAAAACTAAAGTTGACGGCTA
>CAZVJU010000044.1:0-5786 GCA_964627195.1 uncultured Gammaproteobacteria bacterium
ATAGAAAACGAAGTTGTAAAGCAGTTTGAAGATGTAATGAAAAAATATGATAGACACAATAGTTTTAACTCTTAAAACAGGTATGTATACGATATTTGAACCTGACAATTTTAGTCCATCAACCAAGGGGCTTTTTGACCCTACAAGTTACTATCGCTTAGGGGGTAGGGCAAATATAAAATGCACGCAAAACCCAATACCCAGCGAACTCAAACAAGGAATTTATAAACCCAGACTAACTGTTTATAAGCGAATAAACAGAGACCGCAATTTTGAGATACCGCTAAAAATTGAGTTTTCAATCCCCAAACTGCTCTACGGCAACAACTTTGACGAACTGACAGACGAGGATTTTCCTGCCATCATTCAAAAACTCAAAGCCGTCTTAAAGGAAATGGGGGTTTACCTCTTTGAGAAAAACCTTGTAAACGCTCCCGTCTCATCTGTTCACTACTCCAAAAATATAGCCCTGACCGACTACACGACACCCTACACCTACCTTACACAACTAACCAAGCTCAATATCAATAAACGACTGGACACCAACAGAACAGACTTTAGGAACGAGGGGCACAGTTTCAAGTATCGGGCAAACTCGTTTGAGATAGTTTTTTACGACAAAATCAAAGACCTAGAGCAAGCCAAAATAAGCGAAAAACGGGCTGAGGAAAAAGGTAACGCCTTACAACTTAAATTGTTTGATATGCTGACCCAAAGAAAACCGTTTGAGGTGTTGCGGGTTGAGATACGGCTAAACAAACGGCAAAAAATCAGCCAAATCCTCAAGAAAATTGGCAAAGAAGTAGAGCCTGCCTTCACAAATATCTTTAGTCAAGATACAGCCAAAAAGGTCTTATTACACTACCTTAGTGAGATTGAGGACGCCTATCCGCCCTTACTCGTTTATCAATATGATAGTCCTAAAAAATTCTTTGAGGGGCTTTTGATAGCCAACCCAAAACTAAAACCTACTCAAGCTCTTGAATTGACAGCTTTTAGGGCATTACTAGAGGAAATTGGCGTAAGAGAATATAGGAAGATGACCGAAAGACACGGAAATTATTACTGGTATAGCCTAAATCAAAAAATGAAGAAGTTAAACTATACTGACGAAATTAGCGTATTCTCTCTGGTTAGAAAGCAGATAACAGAATTTGAGCCATTAAAACTACTTGCAATTCAAGACAAAATGATAAATAATGTTAAATATGACTAATCAATCATTAATATCATCACCACATAAAAATTTTGAGGAAATCAAAAAGATTGACGAAAACGGAATTGAATACTGGGAAGCTAGGGAACTAATGCCTCTGTTGGGTTATGTAAAATGGAAAAACTTTGATGAAGTCGTCATAAGAAAGGCAAAAAATGCTTGTGATAAAAGCGGTCAAACTATAACAAACCATTTTGCCGACATCGGCAAAAAGGTGTCAATAGGTTCAGGGGCAGAAAGAGAAAGCAAAGATTACAAACTATCCCGATACGCCTGCTATTTAATTGCTCAAAATGGCGACTCCTCAAAACAAGAGATTGCTAATGCCCAGACCTATTTTGCAATTCAAACAAGAAGACAAGAGGTATTCCAGCAGTTAGCCGAGAACGAAAAAAGACTTTTTGTAAGAGGAGAGATTAAAGACCACAACAAAAAGTTGTTTGCTACTGCAAAACAAGCAGGAGTAAGTAATTTTGGTCGTTTTAATAATGCTGGATACCTGGGTCTCTATGGCATGAGAAAAGACCAAATACAGAAGCAAAAAAGGATAGGTAAGGACGATGTATTAGACAGGGCTGGAACAACAGAGCTTGCGGCTAATCTATTTCGTATTACCCAAACAGATGAAAAGATTGGAAATGAAAACATAAAAGGTGATTACAAAGCAAGCAATACCCATTTTGAGGTTGGGAAAAAAGTAAGGCAAACAATTCGTGAGATTGGGGGGACAATGCCTGAAGCACTCAAGCCCGAAAAACATATCAAAGAATTAGAAAAGGAGCGAAAAAAATTATTAAAGGGCAACCCTAATGTTGGGAAGCTAAAGGGTATTAAATAATGGCAAATAATAATCAAGAGCAATACTACACCATAGATGAAGTAGCTAAGCTGTTAAAAGTAGCCTATTTAACTGTTTACCGTTGGATACAATCGGGCAAACTAACAGCTTATAAGGCGGGCAAGCAATATCGGGTCAAAAAAGAAGACTTGGACAGATTTATTACCAGTTACGAAAGGAAAAAATGACCAACAATAACGATAGAAACTCAATCTTTTTACGCAACATTGAACGAGGCAAACAGGACGGGTTGATAACCCTAACCGATGATAACGCCCGTATTACTTACCATTGCTCAAGAGAATACTCAACCTCATTCAAAAACCCAGAAGAAACAGTAAGAGCCTCATATTTTGTTGAGCTTATCCTTGACTACCAATATCCCAAAAACCAAATTGATATTGAGGTAACTGTCCCAAGACGGACGCCAGAAGACCGAGCCGATATTGTCATTTACGAAGACGACGACCTCAAGACCCCTTATCTTATTGTTGAGTGTAAAAAAGATGGGGTTACTGACGCCGAGTTTAAGCAAGCCATAGAACAAGCCTTTGGCAACGCCAATAGTTTGCGAGCTAAGTTTGCAACGGTTGTTGCGGGCACGACCAAAACCGCCTTTGACATAGCAGGTTTCCAACCAAGCGAAAGGGAAAAGAATGTTATTGCCGACATTCCCGTCAAATACGGGAGGACACCCAAATACAGATTTATTAAAGGCGAGGAAGGCAAAGAACTAAAAACCGTCTCAAAAGACGAGCTGATAACCGCTCTTGGCAAAAGTCACGATACCGTCTGGCAAGGCGGTAAGTTAGCCCCAACTACTGCCTTTGACGAAGTATCAAAGCTCTTGTTCTGCAAACTAAGGGACGAAAAGCTAACTAAACGAGATGAGCCGTATAAGTTTCAAATCGGCACACACGAAACGGCTGACGAGGTGTTTAAGCGGGTCAACTCTATTTACCTCAAAGCCAAGCAGGAAGATAGCGAAGTCTTTAAGGAAGACATCAGACTTGACCCCAAAGTGGTTTACAGCGTCGTAGAACACTTGCAGGAACTTGCCATAAATAAGATTGACCTTGATACCAAAGGTATTGCCTTTGAGAAGTTTATGGAAGACTTTTTCAAGGGCAAGATGGGTCAATTTTTTACTCCAAGAGAAATTATCAGATTTTGTGTTGAGATGATGAACCCGCAACGAGGCGACCTAGTGCTTGACCCAGCCTGCGGTAGTGGGGGCTTCTTGCTTAATTCCCTAGATAAAGTAAGGGACTACGCTGAGAAAAACTATGATGAGCGAGAAGCGTGGGACTACTGGCACAGCTTTGCGATGAACAACCTCTACGGCATTGAGATAAACGACCAGATAGCCAGAGTGTGCAAGATGAATATGATTATCCACGATGACGGGCATACCAATATAATCAGCACAGATAGCCTGAGTGATTTTGATGAAATAGCAACTACTCAAGAACGCATTGACTTTGGCAAAGATAGGTTTGACATCATCCTAACCAATCCTCCCTTTGGGGCAATCGTCAAATCTACCGAGAAAAACTATCTTGACCACTACGAACTAGGCAAAGGCAAGAAAAACCAGAAAACAGAAATCCTGTTTATTGAGCGATGTGTGAATTTTATTAAGCCGAAGACGGGCAGGATTGCCATAGTCTTGCCCGACGGCATACTGACTAACTCATCACTGCAAGCCGTAAGGGACTTTATAATGGATAAATGCCAGATTGAAGCGATTGTATCCCTTCCTCAATTTGCTTTTGCTCACTTTGGGGCAGGGGTCAAATCATCGTTAGTATTCCTTAGACGCAAAAGCGAGAGCGAAAAACTAGGCAACTATCCTATCTTTATGGCAATTGCCGACCACATAGGCTACGACGCCACGGGCAGAAAAGACCCCAAAAATGATTTATATGAAACAGAAAAAACATCTGAGGGGAAAGAGGTGGTTAGAGAAAATGCGGGCATTCTAGGTGAGTATAAGAAGTTCGTTAACAACCCCAACAATTACAAAGGACTATAAAAATGATTACTCAAAAAGTTTATACAAACGACCTTGAGGGCAGAATAGACCCACATTTTTATAAGCCCAAATACTTAGAAGCTATCACTCGGTTAAAAGGATTAAAAACTCCAACAAAAAGAGTAGATAGTTTTAGCGATGTCATTTGTGGGCCATTCGGATCTGCGGTAAAAGTAGATGATTACAGTAGTGATGGTGTCCCCTTAATAAGAATTGAAAACATTGATAAAACTGAAGGGGTATCCTCTACCAACGCAACATTTATTAACGAAAGGCTAGCAAGCTCTCTTAAACATTACAAAGTAAATAAGGGCGATTTAGTAATTTCCCAAAGAGGAACGCTTGGTTTATGTGGGGTAATCAGGGATGACCTAAGCGGTGCAGTTATAAGTGCAAACTTAATAGCAATAAAAAATCTTAAAGAAGTAAATCCCGATTACCTTAAATTCTTCTTTAGCTCAAACTTGGGACAAATCCAGTTGGAGCGTAGAACTAGCGGGCAAGTTCAAACTAAAATTACAACAGAAGACATAAAAACATTACTTGTCCCAATTCCGTCACAAGAAATACAGCATAAAATCATCAACACATATCTATCTGCCTTAGAAGACAGAGAAGAAAAACTGAAACAAGCCGACGAACTGCTTAACTCAATTGACGGCTATGTGAGGCAACAACTTGGCATAACCTACACTGAGCCAGAGGAAGAAAAAATATACACGGTCAATTCACAGGACTTAGAGGGTAACCGTCAAGACCCATATTACTACAATCCAAACTTTGTAAAAGCATTTAACAGCTTGGTAAGGATTAAGCACAAAATTCTTAGCTTAGGTCAATTGATTGTTGACATGTCTGGAGGTGCTACACCAGAAGTAGAAGGTGATTTTTATACGGATGAGAAAAACGGTGTTCCCTTTTTGCGTGTTCAGAATATAACCAAGAAAGGTATTTCACTTGATGATGTTAAATACATTAAAAAAACCGTGCACTACACAACACTTAAACGCTCACAACTTAGAGCAGAAGATTTAGTTTTTACAATAACAGGAAGAATTGGTAGCGTTGCGGTTGTGCCAAACAACTTTACTGGAAATATCAACCAGCATTCGGTAAGAATACAACTAAAAGATAGTATAGATGGGGTAAAAATCAGTCCAATCTATATTGCAACTTTTCTCAATTCATCTTTTGGGCAACAAATCACCATCAGAGGCATTACAGGGGGGACACGACCAGCCTTAGACTACGAATACATCAAGACTATACCAATACCATTGCCCGACATTAAAATACAAGAAAACATAGCCCAAGATTTTAGCAATAGAGTAAGTGGAGCTGAGAAGTTGCAAAATGAAGCGTCTAAGTTGTTAGAAGACGCCAAGAAACAAGTTGAGGAAATGATTTTGAACTAATATGAAAGCCGTAATAATAGCCAGAGTATCAACCGAGGAACAAAAAGAGGCTGGTAATTCCCTACCCGTCCAAGTAGCCCGTCTTGAAAGCTATTGTGAAAGAAAAGGTTATCAGATTATAAAGAAATTCAGTTTTGACGAGAGTGCCTATAAAAATGATAGGGCAGAATTTGACGGTATTTTGGATTACATCATCGGGCTAAAAGAAACGGTAGCCGTTTGTTTTGACAAAGTGGACAGATTATCAAGAAATGTTTTTGATATGCGGGTTGCGACCCTTTA
>CAZVJU010000045.1:0-3188 GCA_964627195.1 uncultured Gammaproteobacteria bacterium
ACCGAATGATATGTTTGGTACCAATTAGGTCTAGTGTAGAAAGCCTTGTAAAAAAGATCCTGAAGCTTTGGTTTTCCCGAAAATTTGGCGATAATCCTGCTTTGCAGGGAAGAATAAAATAGTTTTTTGACCGGTTGGAGGGTGTTTGTCGTCTCTTGAGATAAATACTCTTCAATCGGGTTAGTGGCCAAGTGAGCTTCTTTTTTAGCCCAGGCAAAAAACTTACCCAATGAAGCCAACTTTCTTTCATAAGTGGCGTGAGAACCAGTTTTTAGAACCTGGTCAAGATAGGCTCTGATTTGTTTAGCGGAGATTTCGGACAGTTTATTAGCCATTTTAGTTTAAAGATTGAAATAATTGACGGATATCGGAAAGGTAGTTTTTACTGGTATTTTCAGAAACTTTCTCACTTTCTAAAAATTTAGCGAAGTCATCAACTATATCAAACCCATTATTCTTGCCTTGAGTAATATTGGTTTTGTCTTTCATAAAATCAAAGTTAATGATTTCGGAGGAAACAAGAAAACGGGACAGATGTCTGAGAGTGGAAAGCCTGCGGTTAGTGGTTTTAACCGGAACATTATTTTTCATTAAGAATTTTTTGTATTCATCGGCAGTCTCGGGCTTAAGAAAGGGGATAGTTTCCGGAAAAGATTCGATTGATGCCCCCAAACCTCTGATCTTTTGGATTAGCCAAACCGAGAAATGATTGACATCGGACTTGTAATTCTTAAGGGATTTGGAAGATAAACCTAAACTGATTAAATATTTTAAAAAATTCTCTATCATGGCTAGATTATATTAATTATACTGATTACACCATTATTAAAAGGATTTTAATGGCTGTCAAGAGGCTGTTTTCAGTTAAAAGTTAAACGGTAAAAGGTAAAAGTTTCACGCGGGTATAGTTTAATTACCGCATGGGGATTCATCATTTCTTGTGTATCATTGTGCATCAAATCAATACCCCATAATCAGTAAATTCACGCGTTTTACGCAAAAACGCTATGCCTGATAATTTTACTGCGGTAAACTGCGGAAATAATATAGATCATTATGTTCTTGCGGAGATATCTTGTAGTATGTGCGTGAATTCTATATCCAACTATATCACTTAACAAACCTTCTTTTAACCGACTTAAAATATTTGTTTTAGCAGTTTCTATTGTTGACTGCTAAGATTTTTTTAATAAAAATATGTCCGAAAGTTCGAGGTTTATACTTTTTGGTGTTTAGTTGATAAATAATGTACAAAATTGTCTATTATTTGTCGATACAACTATATCAATAAAAAATATTGTAGAGGAATTTTAATTATTCTTCCTTCTTTAACTAAGTCAGAATTGCATATAACCAGTCCGTAGCTGCCCTGTATTTTTTCGAGGGTTAATGAGGCCTGATCTATTTCCTTTCTACCGTGTCCAATTTCAATAGGAATCTTCCTATTTGGAAAAGCCAGAATAAAATCTGCTCCTCCGCGAGCTGAGTCATAAAAAGTTGGTGAAGCCAGTTCTTGGTTAAACTCTCTGTACAAAAACAAGGCAACAATGTCCTCAAGATACCATCCTTTATGATTAGTAAACGCACCTTCTCCTTCTACTAAAGTTAAAAGGGTGTGCCTAACGGCGGGAGTCATAAAATAATATTTTGACGGTTTACGCACTTTTTTATAGGTTGAGCCGTAAGGGTAGACCCTGATCAACATCTCTGCTTTTTCTAAAGTCTCCAGAACACTGACAAGGGTAACCAAAGAGATACCTTTTAGGGTTTGGGATAGGCTGGTGACGCTTACTTCACCGCTTCCTGCAACCAACAAGAGAATGTTTTTAATTGCAGCCAATGTTGCCGTATCGAACTTGCCTAGGTCAGGTAGATCTCTTTCAACAACTCTGTCTATTTGTTGATTAATTAAAGTAAATATTCTCTGCTCATCTTTTATGGTCAGGGCATAAGGCATTGTTCCAAACCTTAAGTATTTATCAATTTCCAAGCTGTCTATGGAGAACCAATATTTATTTATTTGGGTCTTTAGTTCCGTAAGGCGAGAAAAACACTCGTCAGCACTTGCGCTATAAAAAAGAGCATTCTTGATCGCATCTTTCAAGCCTTTTACGGGATATTTTATTCCGACTGTTTTATTCTTGACGGACTCGTACTTGGTTTTTAAAAGCATATACTCGGTAAAGTTCATCGGATAGAGTTTTTCAAAAACCACCCTCCTGGCAAGATCAGTAGTTGACTGGAGTGATAAAGCCGAGGACCCTGTGCAAACTACAAAAATCCTTTTTGAGCGATCATAGATTGACTTTAATACCGCCGTCCATTTTTTGTCAAAGTGAATCTCGTCGATAAAAATAAACAAGTTATGATCAAGTTTCTCAAAGGGAACACTCATAATTTTTTGATATTCCTCAAAAACAGAGTATAAGTCAGCACCCAATTCATTAACGACTTGATCAGCTGAGATATAAAGCATATCTTTTGGATAGTGAGGATAAAATTTAAGGAACAGTTGAGCCAACAGAGTTGTTTTTCCCACACCCCTAAGGCCTGGAATACTGACCATCCTCACTTCTTTTTCGCCATTAATAAAGTCATTGATTAACTTCTCAACCCGAAGAAACATGTTTCTGGCTAAATATTTGTTGCCCTGTTCGTCCTGGGTGTAGGTTTTCAGCAAGGATGGCGCACGGCTAAGCTGATTCTGAAGATATTGATTAACCTGTAAACTATTCATAGCCTCTATATCATTTAACTTCTATACAAACGTCATTTTCTATTATAGTTAAGTATAATAGAGGTGTCAAGTGGTCATTTTTGTGGCCAAAAACCAACCTTTTTCTATATTAAACCCAATAATTCTCTTTAGAAATCACCACAGTACCGAATAGTCTAGTCTTTTAAGAAGGGGCAATCTACTGAAAGTAGTTGTTCACCGCAAATTCAAGCTGGTTTACAAAAATGCGCTTGAAGTTAAAAAGATTATTTATTTCATAGAAAACAATTATTGCGCTCCTATACTCGTTTACGTCAACATTCCTGTACGAAAGTGGGGGATAATCGTAAGCCATAAGCACAGCATTCGATAACATTCTTGCCGTACGTTTGTTTCCATCCGCAAACGGTTGGATGTAGGCAACCATCAAGGCCAGCATGAGTGCTTTTTCAGGCGGGTACTTAACCAAATT
>CAZVJU010000046.1:0-2765 GCA_964627195.1 uncultured Gammaproteobacteria bacterium
TCTTGCCTTGCGATAGCCTTATACATGATGACTATAAATATAGATAGGCCTTGGTTAAACGCAATCGTTCCAGCTACAGGATTTTTACTATCTACACTAACACTACCTTTCTTCAAGAACTTGTGGAGTAAAAAAGTTTATAAAAAATAAGTTTAATAGTTGATAAGCTCGCAATTTACTAATTTAATTAGTAAACTCTATTCTTTTATTCCTAGAAAAGTTTTCAATGGTTGAGCTAAATCTCTAGGATGAGTTTTTTCTACCAAGTTAAGATATTCCTCAAGGTACGCTTCCTTCTTGAACTTTTTTAATAACCTCAACACGAATTTTTTATGGCTAATACCACCCAAGCCTTTTAAGTAATAAATAACTAAGCCCATTTTTTCTAATGCATCAAACCATTTCTTTTCTCTGGCCATGATGTTTGCCATTTGATAATACATCATGTATTTATCTTCACCTTCGATTTTGATTAAGCCTTCGTTGGCGATAGACCATGCTTCATCGTATCGCTTTTCTTTAATCAGAGATTCAATTTTATCTAAGTAAGATATAAAACT
This sequence comes from uncultured Gammaproteobacteria bacterium, assembly GCA_964627195.1. Classification (GTDB taxonomy): domain Bacteria; phylum Patescibacteriota; class Microgenomatia; order UBA8517; family UBA8517; genus CAZVJU01. The sequence continues at coordinate 561 of CAZVJU010000046.1, forward strand.
ATTCATATTTTGATTATAATACTAAGTATTGGCGACCTTGGTTAGTATTTTGATCTGTTTTAGTCTTTCTCCCGCTTGATACCCTTAAATTTTTTGAGGATAGATACCACACCATAAAATAGTGCTATTGTTATTGACGTAATAATAACTGTCGCCAATAAATTCCCAGAGTTTAAAAATTCTCCTATTTTGTTAGTGTAGATTGCCACCTTTTTATTTAATGATTCGTTCTTGTCACATATACGAAATTCATTTGTAGTAGAGTAATATTTTTGACATTTGTCTAAACAATCACTCCTAACATCACCTTTAGCCTCTGATTTACAAAAACCTAAAATTTCTTCCTTTTCATTAGAAGTTGGATCTCTAACTACACACGCATCTTTAGACAATTCTTCATCAGATCGAACAACATCAATTAGCCATCCTTGTTTCACAGCCATCTCTTTACAATAAAATTGAGGTCCGCCTCCAGCTGAGACTTTCGTAGGAAATATTAATACATAAACACTAACAAGAATAAAGGTTGCAAGAACAAATTTATGTATTCTCGGAGTAAACATATAAAAATTATATCATTTAGTAAAGTGCTAGGTATTCAAGTAAAAACTAGGCTTGGCTTTACTTTTTCTATTTCACTCTGGTTTAAACTACAAACCCAAAATTGTGAAGAAAATGTTTGCCAGCAGGTGTGGTAGAATGAATTGTATGAGTTTGAAGTTTTTAAAGCCAAGAATAGGTAATGTATTGTTAACCCTCGTTGTTATATCACTCCCTCTTTTAAGGGAGCAGGTGCAACTTCCTACTGGCGGATATGAAATAGCCAGATATAGACCTGTATTTTTACTTACTTCTTATTTGCAAATGCAAGACTGGTACCCCTTTTTGCTAATGATTGGTTTTACACTGGCTGTATATGTGGGAGCATCAATAGTTGTAGCCATTACCTCAAAGCTGTTAAAGAAAAGGAGTTCTGTCAAGCAATAGAGGATACTAATAGCCCGATCTGGTTAACTTTTTCTATCTCTTCTCTAATTTGAGCTACAAGCCTGAAATCTGAAAAAGCCTTATAGATACAGGATAATTCTTGGGATATTATCACCCGTGTTCGCTGAAAGTTAAACATTTCAGCTCCAGCAACTTTTTGGTTCGAGCTTCATTCGATACAACCCTCTCAGGACTGTCTTTTTTGTGATATATTTTTATTGTGAACGGGCAACTCCTAAAGGATGGGGCTGGTCGGGGTCGACGAATCAAAGCACAATGACAAAATTATGGCATATATCCGCATGAAAGAGAGAAGACTGTTTATATCACCAAAAGATATAATCGGTCCAAAACGCGTTGCTGTAGAAAACACCCGCGGAAGTGAGGACTGTGCTGAAGGTGTAGTTTTAGCCTTAATTTCGACCTACGGTAAAAGGGCCGACTATGATCAGATCTACGATGATTTGGGTACAACAAAGGATGGGACGTCTGATACGGATAAGATTGTTAAGGTTCTCAGAAGCAAAGGATTAAGAGTTAGGGAGCATGGAGAGGCAAATATCGATACGATTAAACGGGCACTTCAGAGAAAGCATTTTTGTCTGGTGGAGTATCAAGCCCCCGACAACGACTATCGTTCAGAGTTTTTGCGTGAAAAGGTAAACACCTGGAGAGTCGGCAAAAGCGTTAAGCACGGCCATTACTCGATTGTCTTTGGGTTTGATAATAACGATGGCGATGAAAAGTTTTTTTTGATGGACCCTTTGATTCAATTTCGGGAGACACGTTACGGCAGGGGAATAAGATCAATTCCGGTCGGCGTGTTTGAGAAAAGGTGGATGATTGGCAAACGAAAACATGTTGGATGGATGTTGGAAGTGACCAAAAAATGATTTAGAGGATTTATTAAGTACTTGACAGTTGGAAAAGATAGCCGTAGCATCTGAGCCAGATATATGGGAGAAGATAAAAAGAAATTCGGCAAGAAATATCTTTGGCTTCTGTTGCTTTTGTTGGCGCTATTTATATTCGGAACGTTTTGGTTTATGAATGGTCAAAGAGGCTCTGCCGGGAATAAATCCTCTGGGGGGAAGACCCCAACGCCAACGGTTTCTAAAAATAATCAATTTGAGGGCCAAGAAACACGGGAAATTACTCTTAACTTCAGAGATACCTATTTGGTTTTAACGGGGTACCCGTATATCAATAAAGATTACA
>CAZVJU010000047.1:0-2399 GCA_964627195.1 uncultured Gammaproteobacteria bacterium
GGACACATCCCTCTGGAGGATGGTATCGGGGTTCGAATCCCTGCCCCGCAGCACGACTGTGCAGCCATGTAACCGTACCCTCGACATTCACGCCGTGATGAAATCAAATACTGTTTAACTGAGTACATTCAAGGCTAAATTTAAAGATATGAATACAACAGTATGTTTGCACATTCCCCAATAAAGCTTTATTTGGCCTTAAAATTATAAGGCAAAGTTCTTAGCATATTGTTTTTATTAAATTCAAACATTGATTTCGTTCCCAAAATTTAATTTAGTTTTATGGTATGTATAACACAGTATTGACTAATTCCGACAAATTGTTTATACTCTCAAAAATGGCAGACTTAACTAATGATCCACTAGCCAAATTAAAAGCGGACACTGACGAGCTTGACCGAAAGAAACTAGCAGAACTATTGGATGGGTATTGTATTTTATCTAATGAGGGACAAATACGGCCCGAGCCTGACTTTTCTCTTTTGGATAGTTTCAGCAAAATACTCGCTATCATTTTGGCACAAAAGGCAGCCAAAGCTTTGGGTCTGTCTGAAACCGACCAAATTTCTTCAAGCTCAATCGAATCAATCAGCGGTCTAGGAAGCACCGCAAGAGGAAAATTAATGATATTGCGTAAAAAAAGAATTGTTGTCAGCAAAAAAGGCAGTTACTCAATTCCTAACTACGCAATAATTCATGTGGGCTTGAACCGAGCGGAAAATGAAGTAAAAATAACTCCACGCACAAGGACTGGAAGTAGAAGCATGGGTACTCCCCGGCGTGACTCGGAAGAGTTATTGAAACTTTTACAGATTGGCCAAGAACAAATAGGAGAAATTAGGCTTAAACTTTTACTTTCTCCGGGAAAGTATTTGGAAAGGGCATTAGCCGTATTGACCATAGCTAAAGAGATAGGGATCGAATCTCTCACACCAAGTGATGTTACAAAATTTTTAAAAGAAAAAATAAGAGTGAATGTTATAAGAGAGAATATTAGCCTGGCATTAGGTAGGGGTACTAAGTACGTTGATCGCTCCCCAAGAAGTCAAGGCGGTGTCTATTCTTACAGAATCATGGTTGCCGGAGACAAGTTATTGGAAGAAGCATTAAAAGCTATAAAGGTCGACTAAGGAAAAATGCGCAAAAGTATCCAGCAACAAATACTTGATCTTGAAAAACGAGTCGCTGATATTGAAGACGTCATAGGTAAAACAAAGCCAAGCGGTTCGCTAGAACCTACCAAGGCTAAAAAATTAGCCATACGAGAGTTTTTAATAGCAAAAAAAGCCACCGATGACGTAAAGAAAACTCTTGCAATAGGTTATTATTTCGAAAAGTTTGATGGCTTTACCACATTCAACTCAGACGATCTCAAGACAGGATATGAAAAAGCAAAAGAAAGAAAACCGATCAATATAAATGACAAAGTTAACATGAATATCAAAAATGGGCATATGGCCGAGGCGTCGGCGAAAAAAGATAACAAAAAGGCCTGGTACATTACAAATTCAGGCGAAAGTTTTGTTGAGAACGATTTTAAATCCTCAAAATGACCTCTAATAATACGCGTGCAGTTGATGTGCATGCGCTGGAAAACCTTAGCTTTAAAGCGTATTGGGCAATAGACCAATTGACTACCCATAAACAAGATAGATTTTCTTCAGCTGAAATTGCAAAATTTTTAATAGAACGTGTTGGAATTAATACTTCCCGTCAAGCAGTAGAATATGCACTTAAAAAAGATAAGAACGCTTGTAACAAAAACAGGCAGGGGTTCAAACTAATGCAGAAAGGGAAAGACGCACTGACAAATATTAATAAAATTATTTTTATTGATGCAGGTAAACCATTCGTGGCTAAAAATTTTACTTTAAAGGAAATAATTGGAATAAAATATAATGAATTGTTAATCTGCGATCCTTACGTAGATTTAAATACTTTAGACATTATCTATAAAAACTTTTTAAAAGGGGCATCGATCAGAATACTTACCTCAAATGTAATTAATAAGCCACAAGGGGTATTTGAACGCCAATTACGAGACATAAACAAAGAAGGATACAAAGTCGAAGTCAGAGTATATAAAAATAGTGTTTTGCATGATCGTTATATTATAAACGACAATCATTTTTGGTTAAGTGGTAATAGCCTAAATCATATTGGGGAAAAAGAAAGCTTCATTGTTCTTTTGGGTGGAGATATAAGACAGAGCATGCTTTCTACATTCAACTCACGGTGGAAGGCCTCAGTAGGAATATAAGCAAAAGTTATAAGCCAAAACGGTTCGAGACCGATGTTCCCCAAACCAAGGACTATAACGATTGGACGGTGGCAGACCGGCATGCTCAGCATAAAACTTTCTATATTAAAACAAGTCTCCTGAGTTTTCTTTTCATCTT
>CAZVJU010000048.1:0-2256 GCA_964627195.1 uncultured Gammaproteobacteria bacterium
CCAAGGAATTTTTAAAATATGTTACGGATAATTATCCAACATACTGGCTGACAACTCACTGTAAGGGCGATCGCGGGCTGTTTGATTATGGAGTAAAATTGAAAAACGAATCTAGTTCCAAATCTCATTAACTAACTTTTGGTCCAGTCTGCGTTTTTCTCTTAACTGCTCACCCTTCTTTACTATCCAAATTGCAGATTTATCAAGATAGATGCCATTCTTGTCGTACTTTAAGTCGACTATTGCAACCAAGTGATAAACGACTGGAAGATTTCTTAAACGGTGCTCTGTTTTAACCTGAATAAACTTAGTGGTTTCGCCCCTAATAGCGATTAAGTCATTTCCACTATCTTTAATTGGCGGGGCTGATTGGACACCAAACTCAAGAAGTCTCAATTGAACGAATAACTCCCCGATTGTACCTTTTTTCAGATTTTTCGATATCGGGTTACCCATGAGTATTAATATTTTCTACAGTTGCAACCTCCTTAGATGTTAGGCCGTAGAGTTTATAAACGAACTGGTCTAATTGTTCCTCGTAATCTTGGACGTGTTTATTATCTTCCTGCAAAGCTGATTTTTTAAGAATGATAATCTTATTCACAAGACCAATAAATGGCTTTTGTTGAGAGATAGAAGTCTTTTTGATAGGAATCTCTTTAAGTTTGTTTACTCCTATATCAACACCCACACCTCTCGCTTTGCCATGTTTATGAAACCAATAATTCGCAAGGCTGGAATTTAGTATTGCAACAAGAAACCTCAAATCATAATCTGGATTCTTTTGAGTAATGATATTTGTAGAAAGCCCAAAGTAACCGCTTTCCTCTTGATAACCGGCCTTAACTCTGTCAAACATGGCTGGAATAACGATTTTAGAACACTCAAAATATTTTTCTTCTCTTGGCCAATGTAGATGGAACCAAAGGTTTAATCCCTTTTTTGTCTCTCTCCTAATATCCATTATTTTCTTATACTTTTTTAGGTGAGCGGCTATATTGGGGTACTGAAAAATATCTGTACAGTTTGTCTTGGTTATGTATAACAAGAACTTCGCTTTTTTGGGGGAAATACTATACTTTTGAATATCATTCTCGTCAAAAAAATCCCGGACAAACTTCTTTTCCCCTTTATTGATTTTTAACTTTTCCAACTCATTACGACCTAATACAAAAACACCTTCGCCAGCAGTTAATCCGTATTTACTTGCCGTCTTACGAGAAACCTTGTCTGGATTCTGAACGACACCCTGAATAACATTGGCAATTCCTCCCAGCGTAACTGTGCCTACATAATTTAACGGGTCTTTGCTAAGAGAAATTTGGCTATCCTTGAATACCTCCTCGTTACTAAGAGTTCTGATATGTAAATTGTTAGTTTCTATATTTTTGTTCAAGTCGCTTAAATCATTCTCAAGTTTTTTATATATAAATTCCTTAACTGCTTTATTTTTGAGGTACAAAGCTATCATGTGTTGTCCGGCAACATTGTCAAAAACTTTGAGTTTACCAATATCAACAAAGTTGACAAAAGATAATTCACCCCTGATTCTCTCAATAAGCTTTTTAGCTCCAAGACTATTTATCCAATATCTCGAAGTAATGTAGCAAATCACGCCATCAGTTTTTACTAAATCAATAGCCTTATGCAAAAAATAGTACCAATAATCCATTTTGCCCTGATGATATTTTTTACCAAACCCAGAATTATTGACGATCTCAAATACTTGTTTGTTTTCTCTTTCCTTCATATATGGCGGGTTGGCAATAATCACTTCAAATCCCTTGTTATTTTCGAATACATCGCTGAAGTTAAGTTTCCAAAGGAAAAACGGTTTGATATTTGCTTTCTTGAAACGCACAATTTCCGGCAACAGCGAAAGTTTACCTTGTTCTCTAAGACTAGCCTCTATCAGTTGCCAAGTTAATTCTTCGATTTCTTCTTTAAGTGTGTCTTTTTCGGACTTCTGCGCCGTTTTAAAAAACTTTTTTCTCAAGTCTGTCAATTTCTCTGATAATATTTCCGTGGCCGTTTTTACTTCGTCAAACTTGATTTGTTGAGGCTGATCGTACCCATCAAGGTTTAGTTTTACCCCTTCGTATTCTTCGAGTAAGCTGTTGCCCTGCATAATTTTATAGTCAAGGTTTGGCAAGGGTTTTATTTGCTTGATATCCTGCTCATCAACGATTAAAGAAAGCCGCAAACGAAGTTTGGCTATCTCAACGGCTCCGGGGTCTATATCCACCCCGTAAAGGC
>CAZVJU010000049.1:0-1799 GCA_964627195.1 uncultured Gammaproteobacteria bacterium
GGGAAGTCTTCGCTTGGGAGAGTCTTAATACTGGTTTTAGTACTTGAAGTTTTTACCTCTAATACCTGACCTTTAGTATTGATAGTAATATTTCTGTCTTTCGATAAAGATGAAATGAATGAAGAAATTATATGAGCAGGAACTACCACGATCCCCGCTTCAATAACTTTAACTGGTAAAGTAATAGAGATACCAATATCTAAATTAGTGGCTCTTATTGTAAGAGAATTTTGGCGTGCATCTAAATAAAGACCAGCTAACACCGGCAGATTAATATTCTTACCAGCTATTTTATTGGCTTTGTTTAGTACTTCCTCTAGTTGGTCTTTAATACATTCTATTTTCATATATAAAAATTTATTAATACTATTAGGGGTGTGGATATGTGTATAGTCTGTTTAAAGCTTTTAATAAAAGATATTCTGGTTTTTTGTTTGTGGTTAATTTGAGGATAAGTCATAAAACATTTAGATGAAATCATGGCAGCGGTACTTTTTAGTTCTTGTTTAAACATCTTACTAACATTGTTTCTGTTATTTTTCCCCATACTACTACACCGTCAGTAAATTTCTAATCTGGCCGACCTCTTCCAGTAACGATTGATCCACTTTAATATCAGTCTTGATTTTTTCACACGAATAAATAACCGTGGTATGGTCTCTCCCGCCTAATTTTTGGCCAATTGATGGGTAAGATATATTGAAGTCCTCACGTAGGATATACATAACGATTTGCCGCGGCCGTATCACTTCTTTATGTCTCGTTTTTTCGTAAATACTGTCTTCTTTGATGTTATAAAAGTCAGAGACAATTCTCACAACGTCCTTAACGGCGATAGTTTTCTTGGGTTTGACGTTGTTCTTTATGTAGTTTCTGACATCAATCATTGATATCTCTCTGTTTTTGAGTTGGGCGTGGCAAAGTAAAGTATTAACCGCTCCTTCAAGATCTCTAATATTACCGTTTATAGTATGGGCAAGATAATCTATGATTTCTGGCGACAGGGCAATGTTTTGTCGTCGCGCTTTTGCCGAAATAATAGCAATTCTTGATTCTTTATCGGGCGCTGGGATGTCGACTGTCATACCGGCGGAGAGTCTAGATTTGAGCCTCTCCTCAAGGCCAGTAATAAAATAAGGATGTTTGTCGGAAGAAAAAATGATTTGCCTATTATTGTCGTAGAGAGTGTTGAACAGATGAAACAGTTCTTCCTGGAATTTCTGTTTATCTGAGAAGAATTGAATATCGTCGACAATTAAAACGTCATACTTGCGGTATTTCTCCTTAAAAACGGTCATTTTTTGATTTTGGAGCGCGTTCATACAATCTTGTCCAAATTGCTCGGAAGTCATGTAATAAATTTTCTTGCCGGGGCTGGTCGCCTTGATGTGATTGCCAATCGCTTGAATCAAGTGAGTTTTGCCATGACCGGTAGACCCGTGTATGAAAAGCGGGTTGTACATGATGCCGGGTTTTTTAATCACGGCTTGAGCAGCGGCATGAGCCAGTTCGTTGAAGGGGCCGATGACAAAAGTTTCGAAAGTATAGCGCGGGTTTAAATTATCGTCCTTGTTTACGGCCGTCTCCGGCAGAGGGAGTTCTTTGGTATGGAGCTCTTGACTCGGCTTCTCCTCTCTCTTGCGAGATCCCTCTTTGCTGACCACATACTCGATAGTATGGATGGAGTTCTCGAGACCCCTCAAGCTTTTAAGGATGGTGTTGTGGTACTTAGTCAGGAGCCACTCTTTGACAAAAGCATTTGGCACGGAAAGCACTACCACTCCGCCGTCTTCTTTGAC
>CAZVJU010000050.1:0-1773 GCA_964627195.1 uncultured Gammaproteobacteria bacterium
GTTAAAAAATAAGCTTGCTAACCCAATCTGGGACGCGAGCATTTTTGACCTCGTCATAGTAAGGAGCATAAGGTTTAATATCGATAATCGGCGTGCCATTAACGATATCAAGCCCTTTGACTTTGAGGTAATTTCCTTCTCGGGAGATAAGTTTTACGGTTGATATGGCAATTCTGTTTGGTCTTTGTGGACAACGGCAGGCAAAAATCCCAACAAATGGAATATCTTTTCTCCCTTGCGGATGATGTTTCAGGTGACATTCTTTTTCCTTATCCATCCAGTAGACAACTATGACATGTGAATAATCTTCAATGCCGTCTAAACCTTTAGTATATGTTTTATCAATAACAATATCGGTGACAACATCCTTCCAGCCGTGTAGTGTTGGTTTAGAAACGCTATTTTTTGCTTTTCCCAGCGGTTTGATGGTAATAGTGCCGTCTTTGTTTTGACTGTCGAGAAATTCGCAAAAGATTATTTTCATATTTACTTGTTTGAGCAAACTCATTTTAGCACAAAATAAACCTAAAGTTGGGGAAAGTTGGAAATCGCAGCTTGGTATTACGGGACAAACTGAACATTTATAAGCTCAGCATCCTATCTTGCTCGAGAATCGTAACACTAATATAACCATGAGTTTATCACATATTATCAAGACATTTGAAGATTATTATCCTGAGCGAAGACGAAGAATTTTAGGTTGGTATCCCAAATCAGAGAAGAAATAGAAAACTTACAAAAGCACATCCCAAGCATTTAAGTATCGAGATACGTCGCATTTCTCTTTATATTCTCCAATAAAAGCATCGTTGGGGTTTTTATGTAAGACTTTGAAACTAATATGCTGGGCTTTATTTTCTTGTTTTATAGCGCCGATTTTTATTAGTTCATCTATCTTTGAATAAGGAAGTATTAAAAAGTCTCTTTGAGATGGCTGTTTTCTTGACAATACCAATATGTAAAAAACATTTAAACCCTTATTTCTTTCTAGAGAGGAATTAGTAATCTGAATAGGTCGTGACTCTGATGGTTTCTCATAATCAGAATGCTTAACTTGAAGTAAATACAACTCCTTATTTTTAACTGCAAAAACATCGAGTCCTTCATCAACTGGTAGTTTTTGCGCATTATACCCTCTAAATAGCAACTCTGCGACTACAAGATATTCTGCTGCATTCCCATAGTAGAATCTACTTTTTAATTGAGATTTGTCAACAGATAGAGTTTCTGTAGATATTGCATCAGCAACTACTATATTATCTTCCACTTCAATCTTCAGAGTCTCTGGTTTAACGACAACATCAACTTTTTCCTTTGAATTAGTTTTTACCCATTTTAAATACTCTATCGCAAATTGTTTGAGTCCTCCAGGAAATCGTTTTTTGTATACTCCTCCTCGATATTTTGAATTATCGCTAATTTCTTTATATCCACTAACTCCAAGGGGGTAATGTCCTAACAATTTAAGTAGTCTGGAATATTCTTTCAATAAATCCTCGTTTGAAATAGAGTGCCATTTGGCTGGTTTAAACCCAGCAGCCAAAAAGGCATCAGACCAACCACCAAAAGTGCTTTCTAAATCTTGAACGGAAACAATTTGTGTATTCTCCAAGAATTCGTTTCTGGTAATATCTTCTCGTCCAAGTAAATTAACCACTCTTCGAATCTCGTCAATAATAATATCTTTGTTGTCCATATTTAGGTATATTAAGTGCCACTTGGCTCCCCCGCGTGGACTCGAACCACGAACCTTGAAGTTACTTTCGGACTATC
>CAZVJU010000051.1:0-1589 GCA_964627195.1 uncultured Gammaproteobacteria bacterium
TTGACGTTTTACTGGCAAAACATTTTTTACCCGCCTTCGAAGCTGGAATTTATGCAGCTTTGTCGACTTTGGGTAAGGTTATTTACTTTGCCGCTCAACCAATTACTGCGGCAATGTTCCCAATTGTCATAGGCAAAAAAAGCCGTGGCGAAGCCTACAGGGGAATTTTTTTTGTGTCTTTCCTTTTAACCGTGTTAATTTCGATTTTGGCAGTGTCCCTTTATTGGTTGTTTCCTTCTTTGGCAATTGGCATACTCTATGGGAAGGACTACTTGACCGCTGCTCCAAGTCTCGTTTGGATGGGTTTATTTATCGGAGTTTATACCGCCAATTATATTCTTGTGAATTTTTTACTTTCCATCGAGCGTACTAAAATTGTTTACTTGCCGCTTGCGATAGCCGTGATCCAGGTTGTTGGCATCAATATCTGGCATTCAGGAATTATGGACATAATCACAGTTTCTTTGGTGAGCATGTTGATTCTTTTTGTGGGATTATCTTTGTATATGATCTACACACAGATTCCTAAACTATATGTCAAAAACTAAACTTTTATCTGTAATTGTCCCGGCTTATAAGCACGAGAAAACGATTCGAAGAGATCTGGAAGCGATTGATCAAACTCTTCGTGACGGTTTGCCGATTGGTTATGATTATGAAATTATTTGTGTGGTTGATGGTAGATTTGACAACACAGAAAGAGAAGCTCTGAAAGCAAGGTCATCAAAAATTAAAGTTTTAGCTTATGATGGAAATAAAGGGAAAGGTTTTGCTGTGCGCTATGGTATGGAGCGAGCACGTGGGGAGTTTATTTCATTTTTGGATGCCGGAATGGATATCAGCCCGAAGGGGATTATGATGCTGATGGCTCATATGGATTGGTATAATGCTGATGTTATTGTTGGCTCAAAACGCCACCCCGTTTCCCAAGTTAACTATCCTTTTCTGAGGCGTATTTTAAGTATCGGCTACCATTGGTTTGTTAAAATCCTTTTTGGGATTGAGCTAACAGATACCCAAAGCGGTATTAAGATTTTTAAAAGAAGAGTGATCGACAAAATTCTCCCAAAATTATTGGTCAAGCGCTATGCAATGGATATTGAAATGCTGGTGGTAGCAAAGCATTTTGGTTTTAATAGAATTTATGAAGGACCAATCGAAGTCAAATTTGATAAAAGGACTAGCCGCATCCAGTGGGTTGGAAAAAATTCTTTGTTCAAGATGCTCTGGGATACATTAGCAGTGTTCTACAGACTCGAGATTTTGCATTACTACGATAAATAAATATGTTTCAAGCTGCCCAAGAAATATTTAGCCTTACTTTTCAAAATGGTCTTTTTATCAGTGAATTGTCCCATGGCTTGGTGGCGGTGCCTTTTGCTTTTTTTCTTTGGGAGAAAACAAAGTCTTGGAGAATTATTCTGATTTTTTATGCGGTGGTCTATTTTATAGACTTGGACCACCTAGTCGAATATTTTCAAGTTTACGGATTTCACTTTGATTTTGTAGAATTTTTCAAATTAGATTTCTTTCGCATAGTTGGCCAGGCAAAACTTCCCTTCCACGCTTGGGAGTGGGTGATAATTTTG
>CAZVJU010000052.1:0-1589 GCA_964627195.1 uncultured Gammaproteobacteria bacterium
TTGACGTTTTACTGGCAAAACATTTTTTACCCGCCTTCGAAGCTGGAATTTATGCGGCTTTGTCGACTTTGGGTAAGGTTATTTATTTTGCCGCTCAACCAATTACTGCGGCAATGTTCCCAATTATCATAGGCAAAAAAAGCCGTGGCGAAGCCTACAAGGGAATTTTTTTTGTGTCTTTCATTTTAACCGTGTTAATTTCGATTTTGGCGGTATCTTTTTATTGGCTATTTCCTTCCTTGGCAATTGGCACGCTATATGGGAAGGACTACTTAACTGCCGCTCCAAGTCTCGTTTGGATGGGTTTATTTATCGGAGTTTATACTGCCAATTATATTCTTGTGAATTTTTTACTTTCCATCGAGCGTACTAAAATTGTTTACTTGCCGCTTGCAATAGCTGTGGTTCAGGTTGTTGGTATTAACATCTGGCATTCGGAAATTATGGACATAATCACAGTTTCCTTGGTGAGTATGCTCGTTCTTTTTGTGGGATTATCTTTGTATATGATCTACACACAGATTCCTAAGCTATATGTCAAAAACTAAACTTTTAACTGTAATTGTTCCGGCTTATAAGCACGAGAAAACGATTCGAAGAGATCTGGAAACGATTGACCAAACTCTTCGTGACGGTTTGCCGGTTGGTTATGACTATGAAATTATTTGTGTGGTTGACGGTAGGCTTGACGATACAGAAAGAGAAGCTCAAAAGGCAAAGTCATCAAAGATTAGAGTTTTAGCTTATGATGGAAATAAAGGGAAGGGTTTTGCTGTGCGCTATGGTATGGAGCGAGCACGTGGGGAATTTATTTCATTTTTGGATGCCGGAATGGACATCAGCCCGAAAGGGATTATGATGCTGATGGCCCACATGGATTGGTATAATGCTGATGTTATTGTTGGCTCAAAGCGCCACCCCGTTTCCCAAGTTAACTATCCTTTTCTGAGGCGTATTTTAAGTATCGGCTACCATTGGTTTGTTAAAATCCTTTTTGGGATTGAGCTAACAGATACCCAAAGCGGTATTAAGATTTTTAAAAGAAGAGTGATCGACAAAATTCTCCCAAAATTATTGGTCAAGCGCTATGCAATGGATATTGAAATGCTGGTGGTAGCAAAGCATTTTGGTTTTAATAGAATTTATGAAGGACCAATTGAAGTCAAATTTGATAAAAGAACTAGCCGCATCCAGTGGGTTGGAAAAAATTCTTTGTTCAAAATGCTCTGGGACACATTGGCAGTGTTCTACAGGCTCGAGATTTTGCATTACTACGATAAATAAACATGCTTCAAGCTGCCCAAGAAATATTTAACCTCACTTTTCAAAACGGTCTTTTTATTAGTGAATTATCTCATGGCTTGGTGGCAGTGCCTTTTGCCTTCCTTCTTTGGGAGAAAACAAAGTCCTGGAGAAGTATTCTGATTTTTTATGCGGTGGTCTATTTTATAGACTTGGACCACCTTGTTGAATATTTTCAGGTTTATGGGTTTCACTTCAACCTGGTGGAATTTTTTAAATTAGATTTCTTTCACATAGTTGGCCAGGCAAAACTTCCCTTCCACGCTTGGGAGTGGGTGATAATTTTG